>JAGTRS010000039.1 GCA_018262195.1 Pseudomonadota bacterium
TGCAGTGATGACTTCGCCTTGACGCATTTCCTGGCGAGCCAGGGATTCTTCAAATAGTTGAGCAAAAGATTCCATTGACGGAGAGAACTTTCATGCTGCTGCGAACCGTGAAATCCACAGCGGGTTAGGGTTTGAAACAAATTACCGGCCACCTGGCCGGCAACACCTTACTGCAACGCTGCCCTGCTCCATTCCAGCACCTGATTCACCGCCTGTTCGATGGTGAGATGCGTGGTGTCGAGCAGCTTGGCATCTGCCTCTTGCCGGAGTGGAGCAACGCTGCGCTGCGAATCGCGCTCGTCACGTTGCCTCAAGTCTGACAGAAGGTCCGCGAGATTAGCAGATAATCCTTTTTCGATCAACTGCTTATACCGACGCCCGGCACGAGCTTCGGCGCTCGCCGTGAGGAAGACCTTGAGCACCGCCCGCGGGAAGACCACGGAGCCCATGTCGCGCCCGTCGCCAACCAGGCCGGGAGCCTTGTTGAAAGCACGTTGCCGGAACAGCAAAGCCTCGCGCACGGCAGGCAGGGCGGCAACCCTGGAGGCGCCGGCTGAGATTTCTTCGGTACGGATTGCATCGCCAACCGGGGTTCCGTTCAAACGAACATCGCTCTCGGAAAATTCAACATCAAGCCCGGCTGCAATCGCCGCCACACCCGTTTCGTCAGTCCAATCGACACCCGCCTGTTGAGCGGCCAATGCGGTCAATCGATACAGGGCGCCCGAATCCAGATAGTCGTAACCCAAAGCGGCGGCAATACGGGCAGCAACTGTGCCCTTACCGGAAGCCGAAGGGCCATCAATGGCGATCACCGGCGCTGCCGTGGTGGCCTTGGCAAAGCGTTCGAAATAATCTGGAAAAGTCTTCGCCACACACTTCGGATCATTGATGCGCAATGGCGTACCAAAGGCAGCCAGCGAGAAACACATTGCCATCCGATGGTCGTCATAAGTATCAATCGCCGCTGGTTTCAGACTATCCGGTGTGACACGAATGTAGTCTTCGCCCTCCTCAACCACTGCACCCAGTTTGCGCAACTCCGTCGCCATTGCGGCAATCCGGTCAGTTTCCTTGACCCGCCAACTGGCGATATTGCGCAGCGTGGTTGTTCCTTTGGCAAAGAGCGCCGCCGTCGCCAAAGTCATCGCCGCATCGGGAATATGGTTGCAATCAAGGTCGACAGCCACCAAGCCGGATTGAGGTGCCCGTGCTTCCATCCAGTTCGGCCCCATCTCGATTTGGGCTCCCATTTTAGCCAGAGCCTCAGCGAACTTCACATCGCCCTGGATCGAATCGCGACCTACGCCCTCAACGCGAACCGGACCGCCACCGATGGCGCCCAGCGCCAGAAAATAGGAAGCTGACGATGCATCGCCTTCGACAAAAATCGTTCCCGGCGAAACGTAACGACTGCCGGTGCGAACGGTAAACCGCTGCCAACCTTCACGCTCGACGATCACGCCAAAACGCGCCATCGTCGAAAGGGTAATTTCGATATATGGCTTGGAAATCAGTTCGCCGACAACCTCAACGACAACCGTTTCACCGGTCAGCGGCAAAGCCATCAGCAAACCCGTCAGGAACTGGCTGGAAACATCGCCACGCACCTTGACCACGCCACCCGGCTGGATATTTGCCGGTTTCAGATACAAGGGCGGGAAACCTTCGTTGCCAAGATAAGTGATGTCAGCCCCTAGCTGACGCAGCCCATCGACCAAGTCGCCGATCGGCCGTTCGTGCATTCGCGCCACGCCCTTGAGGAGATAGTCCCCACCGGCCAGCGCCAAAGCAGCAGTCAAAGGGCGAAAGGCCGTGCCGGCATTGCCGAGAAACAACTCCGCCTGCTTGACAGGGATCCAACCGCCGCAACCTTTGATTGACCAGTTTTCGCCACCGAGGTGCTTAACGCCGACGCCTAGCGCCTTCAAGGCTTCCAGCATGCGCTCCGTGTCGTCGGAGGCCAGAAGATCGCGGACCTCCGTCTCACCATCTGACAGCGCTGCCAGCAGGAGAACACGGTTGGAGATGCTTTTTGAGCCGGGCAGGCGAACCGTGCCGCAGGCGGAAAGCAATTGAGGGAGGTCGAGAAATTCCATGGGCGGGTGGCTACCGAAAAAGGCCGTAGTCTACTCGCCTCAGGAAAAGACCGAAACCGCTCCCGCTAATCTCTAGGCAGCCAAATCGGCAACGTACTCAGGAACAAATCGCTGCAATCCTGCTTTTACCTCTGGGGTCGGACGAATCGAAGCCTGCAACCAATTCAGCAACTCGTCGCACTCCTCAGCCGTCAAATCATCTGAAAAACGAGCAATTCGCAACTTTGGGTGCGGCGTCGTAAGCGTCGTTTCATCATCTGCAAGCAGTTCTTCGTACAGCTTCTCACCTGGCCGCAAACCGGTGAATTCAATCCGCACATCATCATCGGAAAGGCCTGACAGGCGGATCATGTCCTTGGCCAGATCGACGATCCTGACTGGTTCCCCCATATCAAGAACGAAGATTTCCCCACCCTTTCCCATCAAACCAGCCTGCAAGACCAATTGCGCAGCCTCGGGTATCGTCATGAAATAGCGAACGATGTCCGGATGAGTGACGGTAATTGGTCCGCCTTGGGCTATCTGCTCCCGAAACTTCGGTATGACACTTCCGTTGCTACCCAGGACGTTCCCGAACCTGACCGTCACGAATTTTGTCTTTTGGCCGGTATTGACGGCCAGACAAAGCAGTTCGGCAAGCCGCTTGGTCGCCCCCATCACGTTTGTCGGATTCACCGCCTTGTCAGTTGAAATCAGTACGAATTTCCTGACCTCGAAATCCTGCGCGATCCTCGCAACCGTGTGAGTTCCCAGGGCATTGGTCCGGACCGCCTGCCAGGCATTGACGCTTTCCATCAAAGGCACATGCTTGTAAGCGGCGGCATGGAACACGACCACCGGGCGCTCCTGGGCGAATATCTCCGCGACCCTATCCTTGTCCCGGACATCGGCAGCCCATGACTGGCACTGCAGCGATGGATGACTGACACTCAACTCTTCGCCAATGCTGTAGAGCGCGAATTCGGAAGCATCGACCAACACCAGTCGCGAAGGCTTGAAACGGGCAATCTGACGACAGAGCTCGGAGCCGATGGACCCACCAGCTCCGGTAACCAGCACGACATTCCCCCCCAGCAATTCATGTACGCCATGGTCATCCAGCGACACGGCTTCGCGGCCCAGCAAGTCCTCCAGTTCGACCTTCCGAATGCTGGATACCGACAGCCGCCCTGACAGCAGATCGTCATACGAGGGCACGGTCAGGACGGTCAGCCCGGCCGCCGAAGCCAGTTCCGTGACACGTCTCCGCTGGGCGGGCCGGGCAGTTGGCATGGCGATGATGGCATGCTTGGCACCAAGGTTTTCCGCGATCGGACCAATGTTTTCGATCGGCGACATGATGGGCAAACCTCTCAGACGCCGCCCCGTTCTGCCTGGATTGTCATCGACGATGGCCACCGCGTACCACTGCCCGCTGCGATGGATTTCCCGCAACAAGGAATCGGCTGCCTCGCCCGCACCGATGATCAGAACCGGCTGTCCGCGCAGCTTGGCCGGTCCATAGATTCGGTGCTCCTTCCAGCTTCGATAGGCAAACCGGGTTCCACCCATGATGATGGCCAGTAGCAGCGGGTGCAGGACCAGTACAGAGCGCGGAATCAGTGGCACCTTGAATATGGCCACCACTGTCGAGGCAAGCAAGGCACCGACGAAGACCGCACTAAGCAGATGCTGCAGGTCGGTAATGCTGGCAAAACGCCACAACCCCTGATACAGCCCGAAAAAATAAAACAGGACCGCAAACAACGGTAACACCCAGAGTAGCGCCCCGGCGGCAACCCCGTGGAATTCTGCCGGCGTGTCGAAGTTGAAGCGCAGCCAGAATGCCAGGAGCCAGGCGCCCCCGGCAGCACAGACGTCAAAGGTGAAGGCGGCCAGCGTCCGCGGGTTCAGGCTGAAGCGTGTCGGTTTTATTGTCTTTTTCATACTGCACTAATGCGAAACACCATCGCTTTTCACGACCTTGAGGGCCGTCAGCCAAATGATCCGGAGATCGAACCAGAAGCTCTGTCGCCGGAGATATTCGACATCGAGAGCAACCTTCTGTGGAATGGGCAATTCGTCCCGGCCGTTGACTTGCGCCCATCCGGTCAGGCCTGGTTGCAGTTCGTGAACGCCAGCTTCGGTCCGCAGGGCAACCAGGTCATCCTGATTGAACAAGGCCGGACGCGGCCCGACAAAGCTCATATCGCCGACCAATATACTCCAAACCTGCGGCAATTCGTCCAGACTGGAGCGGCGCAGGAACGAACCAATCGGAGTCAGATGGGCTGCGGGATTGTTCAGCAGATGGGTGGCGACCGCCGGCGTGCCCACCCGCATGCTGCGGAACTTGGGCATGCGGAATATCCGGTTGTGTCGCCCGATACGATCGGACCAATACAAGACCGGTCCCGGCGAAGTCAGCTTGACCAGCAAGGCAACCACAAGCAGCGGAATGGCGAAAATGCAAACGGCGACCAGCGCCAGAACCAGATCGAAAAGACGCTTCATGCCGTTACGTGTTCTTTATTCAAAAATTGCTCGATTCGCCGAATCTGCAAGGCAACCACCTGCGCCTCGTCGTATAGCGCCAAGGCGCGATCGCGCCCTTTGCGCCCCATCGACGCAACCTTTTGGCGATCACCGGCCAAGGCCAGAAATGCCTCGGCAAGGGCTTCCGGCGATCGGGTCGGTACCAGCAACCCCGTTTCGCCGGGCACGACCTCTTCCCGGGAACCCCGGATATCCGTGGCAATGATGGCCTTGCCCATCATCATGGCCTCGATGATCGTGCGCGGCATCCCCTCGCGCCAGGACGGCAGACAAAATACGTCCATGGCCGCCAGCAATTCCGGGATGTCCTTGCGCGCGCCGGTCGCGACCAGGCGCCTGCCCAAGGCAGCGCCGGCTTTCTCGAGTTCGGCCGCTACATCACCAGCGTGATCACTGGCCAGACGTTCGCCGACCATCAGGATATGAAGCGCCGGATTTTTCCCGGCCGCCGCTATGGCCGCCTCGAGAAATTCCATGATCCCTTTCTCAATCACCTGACGAGCGATGATGCCAATAACGAAAGCCTCTTCAGGAATACCCAAGGCACGGCGCATCTCGCCCCCATCGCCGATAACCGATGGATCGAAGCGCCCCGCATCGACACCGTTACCGATGGCCAGCGTATCCGCCACCGGGGAAATACGTTCCTGCACGGCAGTCTCCGCATCCTCAGAACTTTGGGTAAAAAGGAGATCGGTGAAGCGGCCGGCAAAACGCTCCAGGGAGACAAACAGGCGGCGCTTCCAGGAAGGCATTTCGTCGTGGAAGTAAAAACCGTGCGCCGTGTAGACAACGACCGGCACCCGCGCCAAAAATGCCGCCACCCGGGCAACCAGGGCGGCAACCGGCGTGTGGACATGCAAGATGTCAAACCGCTGCTGCCGGAAATAGAAAGCCAACCGCACCACGGAAACTGCGTGCTTGAATACGTTGAGACTACGGGCTATCGGGATGGTATCGACCGCGTAACCTCTGGCGCGCAGTCCGGGAATCTCCGGACCATCGGAACAAACAGCAGTCACCTCCCAACCATGACTCTGCATGCCGTCGATCAGCGGCAACAGGAAATGCTTGAGCGTGAAATCAACCGCGCAGAGTTGGCAGACCCTCAAGCCCATCGTCTTCTCCAGGCCTGGTACATCAGCACATTCCACAACGCATATTGCACATTCCGTCCCGACAGGTGTTTTTCCCACATTGCACGAATCGGGACAGGATCAAGCAATCCATCCGAGGCCAGCTGATCCGGCGACAACAAGTCTTCTGCCCAATCGCGAAGCGGCCCGCGCAGCCAATGCTCGATGGGCACACCGAAGCCCTGCTTCGGACGATCGACCATGGCTTGGGGCACATAGCGGTACAGCAGTTGCCTGAGCAACCACTTGCCCTGACCGTTACGGACTTTCTGCTCGAAAGGCAGGCCCCAGGCAAAGGAAATCACCCGTTCATCGAGGAAGGGAACACGGGTTTCAAGGCTGGCCGCCATCGCCGCCCGATCCACTTTGACCAGGATATCGTCCGGCAAATAAGTCAGGGTATCGACCGCCATCATCCGTTCAGCATAAGACGGCATACCAGGCCATCGCGCCGGATCGGCCACCAGGGTTCTCGGCTCGTTTGGCGAGCGCATCGGCAATTGCCCCCGCCACTGGCTGACCAGTTCGCGATAGAGAGCCTCCTCCGACTCCGCCCCCATGACTTCAGCCAGCTTGTGCAGCTTGTCACCAGGATTGGCAACCCTGAGCCGCCCGGGCATCGCCCAGGACAACGCACCAAAGGCACGGTTCCAGTTCGCTGCAGAAACCGAAGAAAACATCCCGGCCGCCCCTCGCCGCATTCCGAGCGGCACTTTTCCGAAGCGCCGCCACAGGGAAGTGGCCCAGAAATAGCGGTTGTAACCACCAAACAACTCGTCGCCTGCATCGCCGGAGAGGCAAACCGTAACGTGCTGGCGGGTCATCGCACAGACAAGGGCGGTTGGAATCTGCGACGAATCCGCAAAGGGTTCGTCATACATGTCAGGCAAACGCGGGATGATGGCGCGTGCCTGATCCGGCGACACGTAGAGCTCGGTGTGCTCGGTGCCCAGATGGGCGGCAACGACCTTCGCATGTGCCGCCTCGTCGTACGCCCCCTCGGCAAAGCCGATCGTGAAAGTGCGAACCGGCTTGGTGCTTCGCGCCTGCATCAACGCAACAACCATCGATGAGTCAAGTCCACCGGAGAGCAAGGCTCCCAAGGGCACGTCGGCCACCATCTGCTCACCAATGGCCGCCCCGAGCACCTCGTCCAAGGCATCCAGAGCCGCTGCATCCGACATCGGCGAACGACCGGCGACACGCTGCTGCGCGGTCTCGGCAAACGACCACCAGGCCTCGGGCTCGCCGAACTCGCCCCGAGCATTGACCCGAAGCAAGGCGCCCGGCGGCAATTTGAAAATATTCCGGTAAATGGACAACGGCGCCGGCACGTAGCCATAGCGCAACATCAAGGCCAGCGAACCCGGGTCGGTCTGAAACTCCGCCCCCGGAATCGCCCGCAGCGACTTCAGTTCCGAGGCAAAGACAAAGGCATCACCGACCCGGCCGTAATACAAAGGCTTCTCGCCAATGCGGTCGCGGGCAATCGAAAGCATTCGCTCCTGGCGATCCCAGACGGCGATGGCGAACATGCCGCGCGCCCGTCTCAGCGTTGCCTCCAGCCCCCAAGCCACGATTCCAGCCAGAAGGACCTCGGTATCGGAATGGCCACGCCACGCCGGGGCATTGCCAGACTGCTCCAGCTCAGTACGGATGCTCGCCCAGTTGTATATCTCGCCATTGAAAACGACGACATAGCGACCGCAGGCCGAAGACATCGGCTGATGACCGGCCGGCGACAGGTCGAGAATCGACAGGCGACGATGGGCTAAGGCAACACCATCAATCGGACTAGAATAACAATCTCCATCATCCGGACCACGATGTAACAACACATTGGCCATTTGCTCCCCTACGAGGCGCAAACGGCTAGCGTCACCAATACAACTTGGAAAAATACCCCCTGCAACTCCGCACACAACAGTTACCCGTAAAATTCTGGTTATCTACAGCCCAACACCCTTCCTTAGGCACTAGGATCATCGGTCGAGCAAACTAATACAGCAAGATATGTTTCCCGCTCAAAAAGGGCTGTGCAACACCCAAAATACTGAGGCAAAGCATAAGATTCTATTACGAATACCCGAGATACATCTTAGATCATTGTCTTATTTGATCAATCAGAGGCGCGTCTATCGAGACTAACGCATTTTGTTTCCGCATCTCTTCCAAATCAACTCGGAATAGGACTTATGACTCGGGCCTATCACCCCCACGATGCCTAGTCATTTTTGATCAAGGCGTCACCGACTAGTCGGGTCATCAGACCATAACTCATTGGCTTGTAACTAATCCCGTCGCAGCGCCCCCGGGCGGCTAATTGGGCGACCAGCATCTCAATACCAAAATCAACTCACCCAAGATCAAGATCGGCTACTGAAAGTTCGCCACGCAATTCGAGATGGTTGTAGGTATCACCGTTGAAAACAATAACATCGCGCAGGTCTGCTGGAGACATTTCAACACCGTAGTGGCGGGCATGCTCTAGAGTAATCCACGAGCCACTTCAGAAACCCACATCGCCCCAACGTCGATAATGCCCAGCCCCGAACAAGTCTCCCATACCGCTTAGGTACTGGACGATAGAAGAAAGCTTCAAGAAAAGGGGCGATTTCTCAAATCTCGCTCGAACTCCTCGTTTCGAATTCGAATATAACAAAAGCTTAACGTTGGAAGCCTACCTTGCGATTTCATCGAAAAGCTCCTCGTAGCGCCGAACGATCGCCTGCATGCCAAAGTGCTTTTCTACCCGCTGCCTTGCCTGGACACCAAGATCGGCGCGCGCCTCCCTAGATAGTCCAATCATTCGTCCCAGCGCAGCAGCAACCGCAGCAGGTGAGCCTGCTTCCGCCACTATTCCAGTCTCGCCTATCACCTCGCGGCAGTCGCCCACATCCGTTGCCACGCATGGAACCGCACATGCCATCGCCTCGCCTATCACATTCGGGAAGCCTTCGCTGGTCGAAGTCAGCAGCATAACGTCAAAGGCGTTCATCAACTGCGGAACATCACTTCGTTCCCCGAGGAAGATTGTTGCATTGGCTGCGTCTTCGAGAGTGGCAACAAGCGCCAAATTGGCCTGATCAAGTCCCTTACCGACCATGACGAAGCGTGTGTGTGGATACTCACGGCTAACCTGAGCGGCCGCAGCCGAAAATATTCCGTAGCCTTTCATAGGATGATACCGGCCAACCGTGCCAATAAGAAAATCATCTTCGCCCAAGCCCAATTCGTTGCGAAGCAACTCACCACCAAAACGGTCAGGATAGAAGACCTCTAGGTCGAAACCATTCGGCAATAGCACCCAGCGCCGAGGATGGTAGCCCACGGCGGCATGGGCGCTGCGCCCCGCTTGGGAGTTTGTCACCACAGCAGAGGGAATAAACGACAGCAGGGCCAGGAGGCGTACCAGAATCAGATTGAGGCGTGGGAGTTCGCCAAGATTGAGAACCGAGCAGCGAAGATTCCAGACTATTGGCAAGCTGGGTAGGCAGGCCTTCAATAGAACTGCAAACAGGTCAGCATGGTGCAGCCAACTCATCAACAACGCCGGCCGTTCGCGAACAGCCGCACAACGGACGATCCACAAGGCCTTAAGCAGCCCCCCCAAACCGCGGACATCGAGAGTCCTGACCTCCACCCCGGCATTTCGGAAATCGTGCAGCAGTGCAAGGGCCGGCGAGAGCACATAAACAACGTGCCGATACCGTGCAGAATCCGCCCCGCGCAGCAACTTGAGTAGCATCACCTCGGCACCACCGCGGTCGAGACCGGTGATCAGATGGAACAGGTATCTGGCGTTTTGGATCATAGAATCGGGCGACTACTCGCGACAACGTGCGACCGCTCCGGCAACAATCTTCTCGAAGCATTCGGCGACCCGAACTGCACGAAAACGCTCACGACAGGCCGCATTCAGTCTACCGTCCCCGCACTCACGCAAATCAACGAGCAGTCCGGCTAGCTTGTTGGCGACGTCACTGGCATCTACCGCTGCAGCGACAACCCCACCATATTCACTAACCAAGTCAGCGGTAGTTCCGCTCGGCGAAACTGCCAGGATCGGCACCTTGGCCCCCAAATAGTCGATCAACTTGCTAGGAAGGAAAACGCTAGTATCAAACGGAGCATCAATCACAACCAGCAGGCTGGATTCAGCCATCAAGCGCAAGGACTCGACATAGTCGACGGAGGGCAGGAAGGCGACGAGACCCTCTGGCAAAGGAGCCAGCAGTCTGTCGAGGCGGATCCGCGAAGAAATTTCACCGATGAACTCGATGCGTACGTCTTGAAGCAACGATGGCGTTCGTTGCTGTACTAGCGCCAAGGCCTCGAGCAATACCGCTGGCGACCGCGGTGGGTAGAAATTTCCTAAGTGACGCACGACCAGCTGAGCCGAACGCTCCACTCGGGCTGGATACATCTCCGGATCGAAAGCATGAGGCAGAACGGCCGCCTTGCATTGCTGCACAGGAGGATACTTACCCATCACCAGTTGCCGGGTCTGTTCAGAGGTGAACACCACAGTATCGGCAGCCTTGACCACTAGACCCTCAAGATAGCGGTTGGCCCAGCGACGCAGGAAATTCTTTCGATGGAAGGGATTATCTGCCCAAGGGTCGCTGAAGTGTGCCACCCACGGGATACCCAGCCTGCGCTTCAGTCTTAGACCAGCAAGGTGATTCGACATGGGCTGACCGAAAGTCACCAGCACATCGTAGCCACCGGCCGCCGCGGTGGTAGCTACCGCCTTGGCGGCTGCCAGTGACCAGCCGAGAAGCGCGTCAGGGATCGCACAGACATTGAGCAATCTGCGCAGTAACAGCGACGCCGGCGGCCGGTGGTCGATGCGGAAGATCTTTCCGGGATTGCGCTCAAACCTGTCCGGCAGCGAGGCGTCGGGCCGGACATCAAGCTCGTTGCAGCAAACCACATCGACCTCACAGCCGAGGTACTTAACCAAACGCGAGATCTGGATGGAACGGGGATAGCGCATCGGCGGATACGCATGGGTAAATAGCAGTGCTTTCATGTCCACTCTTGCAGCCAGTATTCGAGAATCACCAAGACCCACACCTTGTGGGCAGCGGCCATGTCGCCCAGCCTTGCCTTTGCTAGGTATTGTCCAGCCTGGGCCACATCGAAATGGTTGCGCAGCTTGCTTGCCGGCCCGAGCAACACAGACTCTGCCCAACCCGCCAATTCGCCCTGCAGCCAAACATACGCAGGAGCTGGGAAGCCGCGCTTGGGTCGCTCGATAATCTGGTGCGGCAGGCGCCGGGCGGCGAACCTGCGGAGAATACGCTTGGAGGTAATGTCTTTTCCAGAACCGACCTTCCAGCAAACGGGCAGAACCTCTGCCCACTCGACCAACGTATGGTCAAGAAAGGGCTCGCGCAATTCGAGCGAGTTCGCCATGCTAATCTTGTCCGCCTTCATCAGGAGATCCTCCACCAACCACTCGCGGCTGTAGACCTGCTGGATCTGGTCGAGTGGCTCCGCCGACCGCGCTTCACCATACCAGCGGCGTATTTCCTCATCTGTTACACGGAATCGATCGCCTGAGAGCCACAGCCCCGCCTTTTCTACCTCGTCAAAATGCCGAGTGATATGCTGTGCCTTGCTCTGCAAGAAGCCTGCCTTATCCACCTCGGCAAGCAGTTGCAGCAACCTGCCCCAAGCATGCTGTCGTAGCAGCCCAGATGCCATCCGTAGAATGCTGGTCGGAATGAATGCGCGGGCTGCATATATGCGCTGCAGTTGCCGCGACAAGTGCTCAAAGTCGTAACCGGCGAAAATCTCATCTGCCCCTTCCCCCGACATGACCACCTTGACATGCTCCCTTGCCAGCTTGCAGACGAAATGCAGGGGCACGCAAGCCAAGTCCGCCAAGGGCTCATCGGTGATACGCACCAACTCGGGAAGGAAGTCGATAAATTCCCTTTGCCCGATGAAAACCTCGTGATGCTCGGAACCCAGGTGGGCAGCAACCGCCCGAGCGTAGGGGGTTTCGTCATAAACTCCGCCATCATCGAAGGCAACGGAGAAGGTGTGGAAATTGCGATGCCCTAACTCCACCGCTGCAGCGCTGACTGCACTCGAGTCTAAACCACCGCTCAGCAGCACGCCGACCGGAACATCGGACGCAACCAAGCGCTTCTCGACCGCAGCAAGAAAAAGGCGTTCGAATTCTCCTTCGTAGTCCCGTGCCGGCTCCACCTCAAGAGAAACGAAGTCCAGTGCCCAATAACGCTCCACAGACTGATCCAAGGTTTCTAGATCGAGGGTCAGCCTATGCCCGGGCGACAGCTTGGCCATCCCATCCCAAACCGTCTCGCAAGAAGGCACGAAGCGCAGAGTGAGGTAATCGTGAAGCGCCTGCCGGTCGAGGGCAAACTGCAAGCCAGCGCCACGTACCAGAGCCTTGATCTCGCTGGCGAAATAGAACCGGCCGTCCACCCGGGCGTAATACAGCGGCTTGACCCCGAGCCGGTCACGGATCAGGTGCAGCTGCCCGCTGCGCCGGTCGACGATGGCGATCGCGAACATGCCTTCGAGCTGGTCGATGGCTGCTAGGCCGTCGCGGTGATAGAGTTTGAGGATGACTTCAGTATCGGAGCGGGTTGCGAAGATGTACCCGCTCTCAATCAGGTTCTCGCGCAGGCGCTGAAAGTTGTAGATTTCACCGTTGAAGACGATGCCTACCCGGTCATCGATCCAGATCGGCTGGTGGCCGCCAGCAAGGTCGATGATACTCAGCCGCTGCATACCAAATGCAATGCGCTCCGCGGCCCAGACACCATTGTCGTCCGGTCCGCGGTGGACGATGGCCTGGTTCATCCGCTCAACGAGGCAGAGACCTTCCTCAGCGGAAATTCTGCCTGCAACTCCGACGATGCCACACATTTATTTTTTCCGACTCCCGGTAATCCAAAGGCTCCAGCCGAAGCGCCGCGCCCAGGGCTTCTTGGCCCAGCCGGGGAGGAACATGCCAACCCCCGGTATCAGATATTTGAAGATACTATCCAGATCGGTGCCTAGGACGGCGACCTCGCAGCGGTCGACAAAGGGGCTCAGCATTGCCATCACCTCGTCGGCTGTCACCGGCCAAGTGTGAGGGTTGCCCTCCTCACGGCCGCCATCGCTATAGCGGCTGGCCAACTGCAGAGGTGTGAGGAATTCGTTCTCGTAATGCAGGTAGCCCTCGAGGTACTCCGTCATGTACCAGTGGAGGAAGGAGCGCCGGTTGTAGAGCATGATGCCGAACTCGCCGCCGGGCTTGGTCACCCGCATCATCTCGGCCAGCGACTGCCCCAAGTTCGGCGAATGATGCAGCACGCCCCAGCTATAAGCGTAGTCGAACATACCGTCGGCAATCTCGAGGCGGGTCGCGTCCATCTGCCGGATGTCGGCCTCGAGCCCAAGCAACTCAAAGCGCCGACGGCTCTGAGTGATCGAGGTCATGTTCAGGTCGACAGCGGTCATGTCGACGCCATTGCGCGTCCAGTTCATCGCCATGGTGCCGAGGCCGCAGCCGATCTCGAGTACCTTGCGGCCCTTGCCGTAGCGATCGTATGGGAACAGGCGGTCGAAAGGTCGATCCTTATGCAGCGGCTTGTTCCAAGAATAGAACTCCCTGTCCAGGCGATCGAAGAATTCGAGGGAGCCGGGCTGCTGGCCGCCGTCGAGGTAATCTGAACGCCCGTGGGTGGCGCCATAGGTCATCGGGTTCTCGGTCCACCAGCGCTGGACATCGCTATTGGCGCTCATTTTTTCCCCTTCAGGAGGTCGAGGGTCAGTAAGACGGGCGTAGCCATGAGCATGAGTAGGCCGGTAAGTAGTTCGGGCAGCATGGTCCGTTCGAGGAAACGCCGCTTAAGCAGGCTGCGCCGCGCATTGTAGCTGAAGACGAACTCGCGGCGACGCCCGTTGAGCACATGGACACCAGCCATCGGGTCGCTGCCGCGGCGGACCAGCTTCTCGATGCCGCCGAAGCCTAGGCCGATGGCATCCGGATAAAGCAGGACGATCTCGCCAGCGGCGCCAATCCGTGCCGCCAGTGTCTCCGCGTCAACTGCATTTGCATCGATAAATTCGCCGCCGGGATGGCGTTCGGCAAACAGCTGGCGCATGTAGTCGGCGGAACGCGGGTTAGCTTTGAACCACTGCGCCCAGCGCACTAGGTATAGCGGGTTGCGCGAACGCCGGGGGGGAATCGTGAACTCTGCCCCCCATGGACTAGCATAGAGTCCGATTGTGTTAGATGACATTGGTTTTCTCCAGAAGCGAGCGGTAGTTCACCGGCTCGGCGATGGTTAGCCAGGATTCGACTGCGCGGATAAACTCCGCCTGGTCGTGAATGTGCGATGGGTCGGCATAATAGTTGAGGATGCCGCTACCGGCCTGGCGGTAATTGCGCCCAGCCCCGGCCGCTTCCCTGAGGTAGTCAGTAGACGTCATGGTGCGATCTGGCGCGGCGAAGCAGGCCCAGCTGTCGAGGATAGTCAGCGGCGCGGAACCCATTCCGCTGACCGGTATTTCGACCAACCCGTCCGCCGGGGCGAGCGGCCCATAGCGGAAGGCGTGATAAGGCGTGGTCGAGGTGGAGAACGCATAGCTGAGCTGGCGCAGCAGTCCGTGCAGGTACTCCAGCTGCGCCGGCTGCTGGTAGGTACCGAAATGAGGCGTACGGAAGCCTTGTGGGCGGATGCCGAGGACATCCCTAAGGCACTTGTCGGCAGCAGACACATCCTGCGCAACCGCTTCCGGGCCGACCTGGTCGTAGAAAAAACAGCTGGCGTGGCGGCCCTTCGCGTGGTCGAAATAGGTGTGCTCGACATAGCCGTGGCTAATGAATTCGCCACCGCTCTCGTGAATCCGCCGGTAGACCAGCTCGCCCTTTTCCAGCAGCTGGCCGGGCACTGCATAAACCGGAGCCACTCCGATATCAACTAAGCGCTGGTGAAGCTCGCCGACGACATCGATGTCTTCCGCCGTATCGCAATCGAAGGAAAGGACGAGATAGAGCGCATTACAGGACTGCGCCCGCGCCAGCTCGCCATAACGGCGCATCAGGCCGGCGTGAAAATAGCGCGAGCGTAGCTGGTAGCCCAGATAGACTGGGTCCTTGAGGGCTCGCATCAGTCGTTCGGGAATCATTGTTTTCTGCCTGTCTTCAGCGTACACATCCTTAGCGCAAGGCATATTGCCGGTAGATCGCCGCAAAGCGCGCCTCGGTCGCCTTCGGCGACCAGTTGGCCAGCGCCCAAGCGAACGCCCGTCGCCCAAGGGCTTCACGCTTGTCGTCGTGTGTGATCAATTCCTCAATTGCCTTCTGATAACCATCAACCGTATTTTCCACCAGCATACAAATATCGCCAGTTAACTCTGGCACCGGCAGCCCGATCCGGCGGTTAATCACCAACGGCAAGCCGCACAGCAGCGGCTCTAGCACTGACTTGGAAATCTCCCAATATTCGCTGTGTACCGCAAACAGGTCGTGCTCTGGCAACAGCCGGCATAGCTGGTCATTGGAGATCGCCGCATGAAACCTGACGCGGTCATCGAGGCCTGCCTCGGCCACTGCATTCTTCAGGTATTCGTGATAAGTACCATCGCCGACCAGGGTCAGGTGCACACCGGGAATCCGGCCGACAGCGTGGATTAGATTGATCGGGTTCTTTTCCCTGAACTGACGGCCAACCGAGATGATGCGGATCGGATTATGGAGCGTGTAGTCCGCCTTCTCTCCCAGATGGTTCGGATTGAGGACGTTGTAGCAGACTTGGTAGTCCTTAACCCCCACCCGCTCAAGATAGGGCACGATGGGCCGGTATACCGGCATCACAAGGTCGGCATTAAGCAGGCCAATCTGCTCGATTCCCTTTTGCGCATGGGCAATCAGTTTCTGCATCGAGCCGGCCGCCCGCTTGCGCATGTCCTCGTCGGGATTGATGTGCATGCTGACAAGATAGGGAATACCCAGAGTGCGCTTGACCGCCGCCGCCGCATAGGTATTCAAGTGCGCGCCGTGGCAGCGGATCAGCGCGGGGCCGATCCGCCTTGCCAGTTCGACTACTTGGCGGGCCCAGGGCCGAAGCAAAAACGGGCGCCAGCACAGTGACTTGAGGAAGAGCGCCTTGCCGGCGGCGACATTGTGCAGCACCAGACGCGCCGAACCGACCGTCCTTTGCACTAGGGCCGGGTCCGGCTTGTCGTCATTGAACATGACGATGTGCACTTCGTCAAACACTTCGCCGGGATTGTAGTAACGGTCGACAATCTCGCCTTTCGTCAGCAATTCCGAGAGGCGGTCCGGAACCATCACCATGAGGATGTTGCTTTTCAATTTATCCACGCTTCACTGCCTTGAGATTGATAGAACCCTTGAGAGGATTGAGAAACATCAGCGTCAGCAGCACTTCAACTGCGCCCAGCAGTTTCAGTTTAGCCAGCACACCCAGCATCCGCCGCGCCTTGGCGCTGTTGATCGAATCGATCTGGCGCAATTTCTGCCGCTGCGGATTGTGGATGACCGCGCCGGCCCTCGCCAAATGGGCGAGCACACCCCAGTTGGTGCAATAGTGGATCGAGGTCTGGAGAAACGCCGGGTTGCGTCCAAGCGCGCGCAAGTAAAGCGATGCCAGCGCCTTCGGCAGCAGGGGGAACCAGGGCACGTGGTAGTGTGCCTCACGGCGGAAGGCCGCGTAGTTCGGACAGAGGATGTAAAGGCTGCCGCCCGGGCGCAATACCCGCAGTGCTTCGTCAACCAGCTTGCGGTAATCGGGCACATGCTCCAGCACGTTCATGATGGTGACCACGTCGAAAGCCGCGCCCGAAAACGGCAGGGACTGGCCGTCGCCAAGCAAGTAGACCTCCCCGGCGTCATCCGCGGGCCGCAGCCTCTGCAGACGGCGACGGGCAAACTGAACTTCCATCGGCGCGATTTCGATTCCGCACGCATCGATACCGTGTTCGCGGGCACAGAAGACATTGGCGCCATAGCCACTGCCGATATCGAGCATCCGGCGGCCGACATGACCATCCGCGACCAGGTTCGCAGCCAGCAAGAGGGCGTTCTGGGTATCAACGAACTCGCTGAGGTGTGCCTGAATCATCTTCTCGTCGAAGATGCCTTCGTACTGGCCGCGCAGATATCTGGCAAGCTCGTCGAAATCGGCCCGATCGGCCTTGTACAATTCATTTTCCATACATGTTTCCTAGTCTCGAATTCTGTATCCGCGCATCACCCCTTGCAGCACCGTCAGGCACCTCGACGCCGGGACGGCCACGAGTAGCGCGGCTAGTGCCGCCCCCAACAGGACAAGCAGCTTGATGCCAATGACTCTCCAGACGATGCCGCCTTCCGGCCACCAGTGGCTGCAGGCCAGGAAGGCCGCATAGCAGAGCAAGGCAATCAGGCCGATCGCACGGTAGTCGTAGCGCACGCGCAGGCAACGCTGCGAATAAGCGAAAAACAGCCCGAGCTGCACCAATCCGCTGGCCAGCGTAGCCCATGCCGCACCGGCAGCACCCAGCACGGGGATCAGCAGCAGGTTGCAGATCACGCCGATAGCCAGCGTCACGGTCGAGGCGACCGGGTAAATCCAGGTCTTGCGCGCATGGCCTATCGCCGGCGTGGCCAACCAGTACAGGCCGAGAACCAGCTGAGAGACGGCAAGCAGTGGCACTAGTAGACGTGCATCGCCATACTGGCCCGGCGCAAACAGCGCTAGGACTTCCCCGGAGAAGATCGATAGGCCGAGGGCGGCGAGCGCGCCAACAAGGAAGTACAGCGTCCCCAGTCGGCTCCAGTCTTCGGCCAGCGCGGGATCGTCTTGGGCGGCCCGCTTGTAATACATCGGCCCCAGGGCAGCAAATGCGGCGCCCATGATTACCGTGACCGGACTGGCCAAGACCAGTGCCAACGAATACATGCCTGTCGTCGCCAGCGTCGACAGGTTGGCCAGCAGGATCCGGTCGACGAAACGCGCCAGTGTTCCGGACAGCAGATGGGGCAGCACCGGCAGAGAAAGTGCCAGCAAGCTCGCCAGCAGTTTCCGATCAATCACAGGCAGATAACTGCGGCGCAGGATGAACAACGCAATCAGCAAGCCAACCCCGCTCGAGACGAGCAGCGCGTAGAGGACGCCGAGCGCCCCCAGCTTCATGCCAACGACGAAAACCAGCGCCGAAACGACGTTGAGCAGCGCCAAGCCAACCGAGAAGGCCAAGTAGGCAGCTGGCCGGTTCTGAATATTGAACAGGCCTAGCGGCAGGAGGTTGAAACCGGCGAACAACGAGACCCAGATCGTGATCACCAGGTAAGGCGCAAACGGCACGTCCGGCGCGACGAGCGCGAACAACGGGCCGCCGAAGAAGGTGAGGGTCAACGCGAGCAGCAAGCCGAAGCCAAGAACAGCATTGATCGCAGTGGATACAAGGCGACGGCGCGCCTCGTCCTGATGAGAGAAAAACAGCATCGGCAGGCAGTTGACGATGCCGAGGCCAAGCACCGGCGTCAGCACCTGGGTCACTGCATTGGTGTAGCCGACGACTCCATATTGCTCAGGCAGCATCACGCGGGTATAGATCGGGACGAGGAAGAAACCGATTAACTTGAGCAGGATGTCACTCAGGCCGTAGAGAAGCGAGCTTTTCAGCAGGCTGCGGAGTGTGAATTCCCCTGCCATGGCGCTTACCTCCACTCTCCGGCCGCAGCCCTCACCAACTCTGCGACACGCGATGCCGAGGCGCCATCGAGGCGGAAGAAGGCCTGCTCGACAAAACGCCGCCGTCCCTCCGCCAGCTGGCCTGCCACAGCCGGGTCGGTACCCAACTGACCAAGGCACGTCTGCAGATCTTCAGCAGTCGTGGCATAGAGACAGGCGTTGGATTCCTGGTAGGCCGCGGTGAATTCGATTCCTGTCAGATTGCCGAGGATCACCGGCTTATCGAACAGCATGGCCTCGGTGACAGCCGTGGAAAACTGCGATATGACAATCTCGCTATGTACGAGCAGCGAGGCTAGGTCGCCAGTATACAGCGTTTCAGCGGGCAGCCCCGACTCGGCAATCACCCACCTGATGCTTTCGGGGTTTTCCGAAGGATGCAGTTTGACCATGGGAATAGCATCACCTTGCCCCGAGACCAGCCGTAGGCAAATACGGACGTATTCCTCGATGTCCGCTCCGGCAGTCAGGATCGCTATGATACGGCACCCAGCGCCTTGGTCCTGACTCAACGGTAGAGGCCTAGCTATGGCCGCCGCGCGTATGCGCTCGATTTCGTCATAGCGCCAATTGCCCGTAGTGATCACCGTATCGGCGGGATAGCGCCCGCTGCTCACCAGGGTCTCCCGCCAATAATCACCCCAGACGCAGGTAATGAGCGGAATAGCAACAGCCTCAGGTTCGACGAGTGGTAACGCGCTCACCCGAGCATGCATGTAGTCATAGTGATTGTCGAACACCATGCCATGCTGCAAGCCGAGGGTGGGGATGCCGGCACGCGCGGCCTCGATGATCATCGCGCGCTGGGCGGGGCCCGTTTCATAGGTCAGAACGATGGCGGCCGGGGCCTCATCGCGAACCAGGCGCGCCGCCGCGAGGAGGAACTCGCGTGCCTCGAAGGCGACGTCGAGAAAGATCTCGCGTAGCGTGTCCGCTAGTGCAGGCACTAGACTGACCCCGCAATAGGTCAGATGCCTATTGAACTCAGGATCAGTCATCGCAGTGCGCCTGAGGTGGTTCAGCCGCATCCAGTTGGCAAAAAAATAGCCGAGCCCTGATGCACAGAACCCACTGAAGCGCAGCCAGCGAACGGTACCGCCGGCGAGATCGCCATCGCGCTGACGCAGGGAGGCGTCGCCAACACCCTGGGTGTCGATGAAGCAGAGGTCCCGGCATCCCGCGGCCGCCAAGGCACGGGCAATCGGATAGCATTGCTCATCGGCTCCGAGGCCCTCTGGCGTCGGCTTCCAGTGCCGTTCACCGAGGGTCACGAACATCACCGGGCGCTTGCGGCCAGCCCCAAGCGATACATTATCACTGGCAGCGTTGGCCACAGCACGGCGTTTCCATTGACGAACAACATAAGCGACGCCCCAGCCGCGCAGTTTTCGCTTCAGCCGCTCGCCCAACCGTAGGGACACCCCGCGCCAAGCAGGTGCAGTACGCTCCACGCGAGCACCCACCTTGGCCGCGAAAGCCACCACCAGGGCATCCCAGGTCTGCCCATGGACGCCCGCGGCACCATGGAGCACGACCACGTCAGGCACCGTGTCTGCAAACAGAGGCTCGAGCAGTTCGGCGAGCTGGGTCGCGACAAACAGGCCGGGCCACACATAGGAAGGAGCAAACTGCATCAGGCCGACGCCGCGTTCGGAAAGCGCCTGGGCCACTGGCAGGCCGCCGATCGAGGCGTCGAGCAGCCGGTCGACCAGTGCGTTGGTCCGCCGGTAGTCGCCATCCGCATCGACCTGGCACCAATCTAGGCATGCTGGGTTCGCATCACCTTCCAGCGCATGGAACACACGAATCCTCGCCATGACGATAAATTCATGGCGCGACAGGTCGTCGAGGCGAAGATGCAGTCGCTTGGTCACCCGCCTGTCCTCAGCTCACCAGAGTATGGCGAGAAATATCGTCCGGCACCAAGCGGAGTCGCCCTTCGCGCTTATTACGCTCGTAGCGCTCAATGTCGCGGTGCTTCTTCAGGACAGCAGGATTTCCGGCAACAATGCCGCATTTCGGCACGTCTCGGGTGACCACGCTACCGGCACCGACGACCGCACCTTCGTGAAGCGTCACCCCAGGCAGGATAACCACGTCGGCGCCTATCCAAACGTTGTCGCCGATTACCACTGGCTTGTGAGTTGAGGCATGATCCCAAGGCAGAGCATCACCGTCGTAAATGTGGTTCGAAGTCAGAATCTGGCAGCCACGGGCGATCGCCACATTGCTGCCGATGCTAACGCCGCCATTGGCCTCGATGAAGACCGGGCCGTGGATGACGACGTTCCAGCCGATGGCGATCCTGTCGAGCGGGAAGAGTTCGGCCGGCTCGGAAATGCGCACCCGTTTGCCGATCGATTTGAGGCCACGGCGCAACTTGGCGTTGCGCATGTGCCAGCTCAGGCGCCGCGGGGCCAGTGTGACGGAGCGAAGGAGAAAGTCAACGCCGACCAGCAGGCGATCCATCAATCTGTTCGACATGGTCGTATGCCCGCGGGTCAGATCAGGTCCCAGGACACAGGTGTGCCACGGGCAACCGCTCGGCGCACCTGCCGTCCCATAACCAAGGGCAGCCATTTCGGCGCAAGACCGAAACCCGGACGGATAGCCCGCACGTTCTCGGCGCTAAGAACGTCACCGGGGACGAGGTCTTTGATCACATAGAGGGAGCGGCGGAAGACCATCGACTTGCCCTCCTCGCCCGACACCCCGTAGCGAACCTCGCCCATAGCCTGCCAGGCCCTCTCGCTCTCGGTAACCAATGTTCGCAGCTCGTCCGGCTCCATCGAGAAAGCTGAATCGACACCGCCGTCTGCACGGCTCAGTGTGAAGTGCTTTTCGATCACGCTGGCGCCCATTGCCACCGCGGCAACAGCCGCCCCGCAGCCCATGGTGTGGTCGGAAAGGCCGACCTCGCAGCCGAACATCTCCCGCAGGTGGGGGATCGTGCGCACATTCGTGTTCGCAGCCGACGCCGGATAGGTGCTGGTACACTTGAGCAAGACTAGGTCCCTGCATCCCGCCTCTCGGGCGGCGCGCACGGTTTCGTCGAGCTCGGCGAGCGATGCCATCCCGGTCGAGATAATGATTGGCTTGCCGGTGGCAGCTACCTTGCGGATCAGTGGCAGGTCGGTATTCTCGAACGAGGCAATCTTGTACACCCCAACATCCAGGGTCTCAAGGAAATCCACTGCTGTCTCGTCGAATGGTGTCGAAAAGGGGATCATGCCGAGATCACGGGCTCGACGAAACAGCGGTTCGTGCCATTCCCAAGCCGTATGGGCCTGCTGGTAGAGCTCATAGAGCGAACTACCGGCCCACAGGCTGTTCGGATCAGAGATGAAGAACTCTCGCTCGCGCAAGTCAATCGTCATCGTATCGGCGGTATAGGTCTGTAGTTTGATGGCATGTGCGCCGGCGGCGGCGGCCGCATCAACGATGGCCAGCGCTCGTTCGAGCGACTGGTTGTGATTGCCAGACATTTCGGCGATTACGAAAGGCGGTGCATCCCGCCCAATTCTGCATCCGTCGATCATCAGTTCATTCATTAGCGGATTCTCCATCCTCGAGGGGCTCCATCGGCGTCATGCGGAAGGCGTATTTGCGGCCGCGGTATTCTACGAATGCGGGATAGCGATCGGCGTCCGCCACGCGCAGCAAGTCGAATTGCGCGGCGATCGTCTGCATGGGGTCAAGCCGGCTGTCCTCAGCGGTACGTCGCCGCAGGTAGCTGGCACGGGATTCATCCTGGACGTCCGGGACAGCCGAATCGATGTTAACCATGGCCCAATCCATCAGCTGTAATTCAGCGTCAAACAGCTTGTCATTGATTTCAGCGCAGACCTCGGTACCGCGCAGCGGAATGCGCAGCTTGCGGAAAATCCGCCCCGAATCGACACCATCGGCAGCCTCAAGCAGGCTGACGGTAAGCGCTCCATCACCGCGCAGCACGGCCCAGACGTGTGGCGACCAGCCACGGTCGGCAGGCAGGTCCGCTGCATGCATGACAAGCACATGACGGTAGCACCGCCGGGTGTCCTCGCGGATAATCTCGTGGCATGACACGAGGAACAGCAGGTCGCCGCCCTTAGCCTCGGCCGCGCGCTGGACGATGGCGACCCGGTGGCCATTCCATCGACTAGCCCATGCCTGTAGGCGCGGGGAAACCGGGTGACCCGGGTCAGAACATAGTATTGTGATGTTCATGTTCAACCATTCGTTGTGCGACGCGAGCCGCACCATGCCCGTCGCATATAGCAGAAGCGATCCCAGCCATCTCGCGGAGCCGTTGCCGCGACGACCAGAGGGCGTCGATCTCGGCGACCAGGCGATTCCTGTCCAAGCCCCCTGCATGTCCGAGGTACACATGTGCGCCGGCCTCGGCCACCGCGCGACCAATCGGCTCCTGGTTGCCCGCCTGGGCGATCGTAATGGATGGCAATGCGCAGGCGCAGCGTTCCCAGCTCGACACGCCGGGCGAACCGATGGCCAGACAGGCGCCCTTCATCAGTGCAGCGACGTCCCACGCAGGCGCATGCAGGCGGGCGCCGTGGAGATGCGCGATGGCCTCACGCAGGGCATCCAGATGCGGATATAGCGGACCTGCGACAAAATCGACCGGCTCCCGCCAATCCATCGAGATCAGGGTTTCCGCGACCGCCGCGGTCAGGTTGGACATATCAGCACCACCGAACATGACAAGCAGGCGGCGCCCTGCACCATCCTCGCCCGGGGGGCACGAAGGTGCCTCGTCCAGCGAGAACTCATCGCGCAGGAGCGCGAAGCGGGGACCAAGCAGGCGCTCGCATGACTTGGACAGCAGGCCATCATAGCGGCTGACGGCGTCCGGCATCAGGTTCTGATCGAGTAGCAGTGTGCAGTCATGACGCCTGTCGGCGAGGTCGTCGATCGCCAGTACATGCCGCGCATAGCGCGCCATGGCTGCTTCCCAACGATGGTCAAGAGCATAGTGGTCGACCACCAGCCAGTCAGCCGGAGCAACTTCGCCAAGGGCTTGCGCACAGAGGGCCGCATCGGCGGCGCAACCACCGGGCAACCAATGTGAGTGTGTCAGGCCGTCGCCAGCGTCAGCGCGCAGGGCATCGGCACCAGGCAGAGGGATGAATGTGCAACCCTCGTCACGGATCCTCGCCACGAGCGCATCGAGGCCTCGGGCCCTTGCAAGGAAGGCGCATTCGGCGCCGTGCGCTCTAAGTGCCCTGACCAGGGCCAGGCAGCGCATCAGGTGGCCCGAGCCGATCTCGGTATTGGCATCCGCCCGGAACAGAACCCGCATCATGTGTTCGTCAAATGCCGGCGAAGCCCGAGCGAACGGGGACGCCGACGGTGGCTAACGCTTTTTTCGCCTCGGCTGGGGTCTGCTCGGTAAAATGGAACATGCTGGCGGCTGCCACTGCGGAAGCACCTGCCTGTAGAACAGCCTTGCACATGTCCTCGTAGCAGCCGGCGCCACCCGAGGCGATCACCGGGATATTGACCGCACGCACTACCGATTCGATCAAACCGAGGTCATAGCCTTGCAAAGTGCCATCGCGGTCGATTGAGGTGATCAGTATCTCGCCCGCGCCACGGTCAGCGAGTTCTCTCGCCCACTCCACCGGAGTTTTCCCGGTCGGCCGGGTGCCGGCATGACTGAAGCATTCGTAACTACCGTCACCCATCACCTTCGCGTCGATACTGGCGACCACACACTGCGAACCGAAGCGCCCGGCGGTCTCTCCCACTAGCCCGGGATCAGCATAGAGAGCGGAGTTCAGCGCGATCTTGTCGGCACCGGTACGCAGCATCTGCTGAATCTGGCGCAGGTTGGTGAAGCCTCCACCAACAGTGAAGGGCACGAAGCACTCGTCGGCGAAGTCATGCACCGAGTCGCAATCGGGTTCGGCCTGCTCACGGGAGGCGGTGATGTCGACCAGGATCAACTCGTCCACATCGCGCCGGTTGTACACCTTGATCGCAGGCAGCACGGGGCCGACGCGGCGCCAGCTATCGAAGCCAACACCCTTGACCAGGCCGAAGTTCTTCCACAACAGGGTCGGGATGACACGCACCTTCAGCATGGCGAAATCTCAAGAAAATTGCGCAGGACGCTGAAACCTGCACGAGAGCTTTTTTCCGGATGAAACTGGGTACCCATCACGTTTCCCCGACCGATCGCCGCTGCGAAACGGACGCCATAATCGCAGGTAGCGAAAACGTCGGCCGGTTCCTCGGCCTGAAAAGCGTAGCTGTGCACGAAATAGAAGTCGGTCCCGTCCGGGATGCCTGCGAAGAGCGCCGTATCCGTAGCGGGTTCGATGGCGTTCCAGCCAACATGGGGTATGCGCATGGCACACCCCAGCCGGTCAAGGCGTACCACCTTGCCGCGGACCAAACCCAGCCCTTGGCTGAAACCGCCGACCAACCCCTCGTCACCATGATCGGCCAGCAACTGCATGCCCAGGCAGATGCCGAGCAGCGGCTTGCCCTTGTCCACAACCTGCTCGCGGATCGCCGCAATCCAGCCGCTGTCACGCAGCGAGGCCATGCCATCGGCAAAACTGCCGACACCCGGCAGCACCAGCCGGTCGGCGGAAGCTGCCTGTTCCGGCCTAGAAACGATTACTGCTTTTGCATCCAATTCGTCCAGAGCGCGGCGCACCGATCCCAGGTTGCCCATGCCGTAATCGATGATGGCGACTTTCATTCGTTGTCGTAGTTGATCTTGGTCAGATTGCCGAAGCGATCCTTGATCAGCTTCCCTTCGCCATCGCGCTTGAAGATCTTCTTGTTGGTAAATTTGTCGCAGATCCTGATGAACTCGTCGACCGTCATGTCGAGCGGTGCCAGGATATCCTCCAACGACTTACCCAGGTAATCCCACGGGAAGCGGCCATCGAGACGTCTGACCGCATCCATCCCGTCCTCGCGGGTCAACCTGCCGCGGCGCACATGAAGGCAGGCGAGGTCCGTCGCTCGGCCGAAGCCAAACTTTAGAAACTTGAAGTAGTCATGGATGCCAGTGTGATGATTGTCCAGATTCTCATAGTTGACCATCGAGCCTTCGACGGTCTTGTGGTAGGTGGTAAAGCCATGGGCCTGGGCGATCAGCGCATTGGATAGGCCATCCCAAGGCAGATAGTGACCCAAGAACAGGCCAGTCACGCCAACCCGCTGCAATTCCTCGTCGGAGGGATAGGTGTAGGGGATCAGGTTGCGTTGTTCGATACCGTCGCCTCCGACCAGGTCGGAGACGCGCATGCCGAGCAGGCCGCCGAACTCCTCCAGCCAGCGCCGGTTGAGGATATTGTTGTCTGCTGCTGCCGCCGGGCCGCCATATTCGTTCTGCGAATTCTCGCCCCAAATGATCAGGGGGACGTTGAACTGCACGGCAGCGCGCACCGGGATCGTAAAGATGCCGACGTGCTCAGGCCACGAGATGTCGCCAACCTCGGTTAGGCCGATCCGGTTGAGCTTGGCCCGCACCAGCGGATTGGGCGACATCTCGACGTAATCGACTCCGAGGTGCTTGAGATTCTCTATGTTCTTGCGGCCAATGTCGGACAGGTCACAGGTAGTTGAGGTCACGCAGAGCGGATTGAGGCCCAACTGTAGCATCCGCACCACTTGGTAGGTGCTGTCCTTGCCACCGGAGACCGGCACGATACAGTCCCAGTTGCTGCCATCATGGCGACGATAGCGCTCAAGTATCTTGAGGAGTTCCTGCCTGCGCGCATCCCAGTCAACTTCCTTGCGCTGCTCGTAGCTACGACAGGCATTACAGACCCCTTCATCATCGAGATGGAGATCTGGCTTCGTATCGGGCATCACACATCGAATACAGTATCTGAGCATTTCAGCCTCGCTTTTCAATCAGGAACCAGGTGATATCGTCTTGCGGGAAAGCTGGATCACGCCGATAAGCAAACCCGTAGTCGACCAACTGCAGATCGGCATGTCGATCCAGTAGTTCCCCGCAGAAATCCCGCTTGAACAAACGGTCAGTATGGCCACGATAATTAATTGCCACGGGCGAGGGGTTGTAATATTCACAGAGTAGGATATACCTGCTACTGGAGCGATACAGTGCGTCGTAGACTTTGACCAACCATTCGGGATTGATGTGAATCAACACGCCCTTGATTAGAGTCAGTTCCCATTGCCTGTCGGGCGAAAAATCCAGAATGGACTGCTGATATATATTCGCTGCGGGCAGGACTTCTGCCAGTTTTTCTGCAGCTTGGGGATTGATTTCGATAGCATGACCATCAAGTTCGGGGTAGAGAATACGTAGCGCGCGCATGTTCATCCCGATGTTTGCGCCAAACTCTATGCAATTATTTATTCTCCCCGCCCGCGCCAAAGCACGGGAAAAAAAATTCAAGTTGGACGCCAGCAATGCATCGCCGATATTACGATTGATGTATTCAGTGCCAAACTCGCCGGCCCAAAAGGCCTCCTGATCTGTTTTAAAAGTCATGGTCTTCACTTCACGTTAATTTTCTTTTGTTTGATATGCTGGTTAATCAGCAACCAGTCCGGGTGCGACTCTAGCAAACCGAGCACATCGGCCATGCGGAAATCCGGTCTTTCTGGATAAAGTTCAGTAATTATTCTACTCACCAACTCGAAATCCTCCGGGGTATCCACCGTCCAGCGATGACCACACAGGTTTTCCTGAAGGGTAATCGAACTTAGGCGGTAGCGATCAGGACGCCGGTAGATAAACGGCGTTACATGCTCCTGCTCCACGGGATCTGAAGACTCCGCGCCCGCCTCGTATAGTGCTGCAGCACTGAAAACCTCAACCGCCATGCCATAGGGCCAGGTAGGATTTAGCATGTTAGAGACATAATTGGGATGTGTATCCCCAAAATACTCTTCAACCATCTTATCCACCAGATCGGGATCCAATAGAGGACAATCCGACGTAATCCTGACCACCACATCTGCCGTATTTTCCCTAGCGGCAAGCACATACCGGGAAAGTACATCATGCTCAGAACCGCGAACATAATCTAGCCCTTCGGCCAAACAGAAGGCGACGATTGGATCGTCTGTAGCATTAACTGTAGTGGCAACCACAATCTGGCTCAACCGAGTTGCCTTCCTTAGTCGCTCGATCTGATAAGAAAACATTGGGCGGCCAAGAATCGGCAATAATACCTTTCCAGGAAGACGGCTGGACGTCATCCTGGCTTGGATGATGGCGACTACTTTATGAATCATCGGACGAGATTTCGGAGAGCTTCAACTACCCGATCCTGCTGCTCCTCAGTCATCTTGGGAAACAGTGGAAGGCTTAGCGCTGAACAAGCATATGCTTCAGCTTCAGGACAATAACCTGGAGCAAAACCCATTTCACGGTAATAAGGCTGTAGATGCACAGGGATATAGTGCAAGTTGACACCAATACCAGCAGCACGTAAGCCATCGAATACCTCTCGATGGCTCCGGCTGATTTCATCAAGGCGAAGGCGAACCACATACAAATGCCAGCTCGATTTGGCACGTTGGTCTTGAACTGGCAGTTGAAGGCACAAATCGGCGAGCAACCTGTCATAACGAGCAGCCAATTCTTGCCGACGGCTAACAAAGACATCAAGCCGTAACATCTGACTGCAGCCCAGTGCAGCCTGGATATCCGTCATACGGTAGTTATAGCCGAGTTCAATCTGCTCGTAGTACCACGGACCAGGATTTTCGCAACTCATCAGACCAGCATCTCTGGTTATTCCGTGGCTTCTTAGTAGCCGCAAGCGTGCTGCCAAGTCGGAACGATTGGTAACAATGATGCCGCCCTCGCCAGTGGTCACGATCTTTACCGGATGAAAACTGAAAATCGCACAATCGGAATGCTTACAACTTCCCACAACATCATTTCCAAAACGCGCGCCTATTGCATGCGATGCGTCCTCAATCACAGCTATACCATATTTCTGTGCCAGTCTTCCGATAGCCTCCATGTCGCAGCTTTGGCCTGAGAAATGTACCGGCACTAGTACCTTGGGTAGTTTTCCCTGTTGCGCTGCGCTAGCGAGTCGCTGTTCCAAAACAACAGGCGAAATATTCAAACTGACAGGATCGATATCAACAAAATCGACTTTCGCGCCGCAGTAGCGCGCGCAGTTCGCTGAGGCGACGAAGGTATTCGGACTGGTCCACGCGATATCATCCGGACCAAGCCCCAAAGCCAAACACGCAATATGTAATGCAGCCGTGGCATTCGAAACAGCGACCGCATACTCAGCGCCACAATATTCCGCTACTGTACGCTCGAAACGTTCGATAACAGGACCCTGAGTCAGAAAATCTGAACGCAGTACCGAACAAACAGCGGCGACGTCCTCCTCGCTGATGTCTTGGCGACCATACGGAATCATTTTCAGATCGCCCCGATCTTCTGTTTGTTCCCGGCGATCCACGCTTGGAGTTCAGCTATGGCCATCCACTCTGGATTATTGTCACTCGAGTAGTTGAACCCCTCAGGCACCCTCTTGCCATCTTTGATGCGTTCGGCACTGGTATCCCAGTTATTGATGGCCGGCAGAATCTTGTAATGCTCGGGGTATTCGTAGGTGTAGTACGAATCCTCCGGTCCAATCATCTGTTCGTGCAGCTTTTCGCCCGGACGGATGCCGACAATGCTGATTTTCGCCTCCGGTGCAACAGCTGCCGCCAGATCCGTGACCTTCATTGAAGGAATCTTCTTGACGTAAATTTCTCCGCCGACCATGTCGTCGAAGGCATGCCACACCAGTTCGACACCCTGCTCAAGCGAAATCATGAAGCGGGTCATGCGATCGTCGGTAACCGGCAACACGCCCTTGTCGCGGATCGACAGGAAAAATGGGATAACCGAGCCGCGTGAGCCCATCACGTTGCCATAGCGAACGACAGCAAATCGGGTATCGTGGCCGCCAGCATATGAGTTACCCGCGACGAACAACTTGTCCGATGCAAGCTTGGTCGCGCCATAGAGGTTCACCGGGCTGCTTGCCTTGTCGGTGGAGAGGGCGACCACACGCTTTATGCCCTTGTCGATGCAAGCATCGATGAGGTTCATCGCACCGTTGATATTCGTCTTGACGCACTCGAACGGGTTGTATTCGGCAGTTGGCACAATCTTGGTCGCCGCCGCATGGACCACGTAGTCAACACCATCGAGGGCGCGGTACAGGCGCTCGCGATCGCGCACGTCACCAATGAAGAAGCGCACACGCGGGTCATCCTGGAATTTCTTGGCCATTTCCCACTGTTTCATCTCATCGCGAGAATAGATGATCAAACGCTTGGGATTATGTTTCGCCAAGGTCATCGGCACAAAGGTATTGCCAAACGAACCGGTCCCACCGGTAATCAGAAGTGACTTGCCTGCAAACATGGTCATATTTCCAAATCAGAAAGGCCAAAAGACAGGACTGAACAGACTACCTGAGCCAGCCTGAACAAGCAGCCTGGCAAGAATCTGTCGCACCCGATGCAGCGCACTTCTGAAAAAATCATTCTTTACGAAAACAACTCAACGAATCGACGGCGGTGTCAGTAACGCGTACTCAGCAGTGTGTGAGCCACCAAAACGAATCAGACCGTATTTTAAACGCTCTCGCATTTGAAGGTTTCCAAAAACCAGACTCGCCAACAAAATGATGAGAAATCAGATGTGGTTTACTCATAACCCGCCGGGTTATTGCTCTGCCAGCGCCAAGCATCCGCACACATGGCATCGAGACCACGCTCAGCCTGCCATTCAAGCAAGGCCACCGCAAAGGCCGGATCGGCGTAACACGTTGCCACGTCCCCGGGGCGGCGCGGTGCCAGTTCGTAGCGAACGGGGTTCCCACTAGCCCTTTCAAATGCCTTGACGACATCCAGAACGCTGTATCCGGTGCCAGTACCCAAATTCACTTCAAAACATTGAGGCGCCAGCAATCGATCCAAGGCTTTGAGGTGCCCCAAAGCCAGATCAACCACATGAATATAGTCACGCACTCCAGTACCATCCGGCGTCGGGTAATCGCTGCCCCAGACTTTGAGGCAGCCCCTGCGGCCAATTGCCACCTGCGCCACAAAAGGCATCAGGTTATTTGGAATACCTTGCGGGTCTTCACCGATCAGACCGCTCTCATGGGCGCCGACCGGATTGAAGTAGCGCAGGATACCGATCCGCCAGGATGAATCCGAACGATATAGATCGCGCAACATGTCCTCGATGATCAGCTTGGTGCGACCATAGGGATTGGTTGCCGACAGCGGGTGCTGCTCGGTCAATGGCAGAAATTGCGGTTCGCCATAGACCGTTGCCGAAGAACTGAACACCAGCGTCTTGACGCCGCAATTGCCCATCGCCTGCAGCAGTCGATGGGTACCGACGACATTGTTGTCGTAATACTCGAGCGGTTTTTCGACCGATTCACCGACCGCCTTCAAACCGGCAAAATGGATCACTGACTGGCAATCATATCGGCGCATCACGGCTTCAATAGCTGCCTGATCGCGGATGTCCCCCTCGACCACAACGACCTTCTGCCCGGTAATCGTCTCGACACGCCGAATGGACTCCGGATGACTGTTGCTGAAATTGTCGAAGACCACCACGTCCTGGCCTGATTTCAGGAGTTCGACGCAGGTATGCGAGCCGATATAGCCCGCTCCGCCCGTTACAAGAATCATCGTTGTCCACCCGTGAAGTAAGTGCCGAATTCTACCCGTCCGGCTGATGCGGTGCAGCAAAATGGCATAAGGCATGCGGTGGATTTATTCATCACGCACCCGGAGGAAACTGGCAAAACGCGGCAGGCCCTTGCCGGTCAGGTCGCGATAACGATAAGTAACCGTGCTGCCGATGGCCGGCGGCTGGCGTCGCTGCGCATCGGAAAAGCCGGTGCCCAGCAGGAACTCGCGACCTTCCGGCGTTCGTACCCTGAGCGCGCCAAGCTGGCCGGCATACCGCCCCTTGCCCGCCTGATGCGCGACCACCACCGCTTCGGCGTCCTGCCACGGCTTGACCTTGAGCAGCACATCGCTGCGCCCGGTTTCGTAAAGCGCATCGGCCCGATGCAGCATCAAGCCCTCGCCCCCGGCCCGCACCACGGCATCGAGGCGTTTTTTCAGATGGTTGCGGTCAACCGGAAAAAACTGCGGAATTTCAAAAAGCCACGGCACGTTTGCCGCCCGTACCACGGCCTTGATTCTTTCGGCCCGCTCACTAAATGGGCCGGGTGCGCCGGGCAATTCGAAAATCATGTAGCGCACCTCGCGCCAGGCGGCATCGTCGGGCGCCTCACGCCGGACAATGCCGGAAACGCGCTCGAACTGGCCGCGGGCGATCCACAGTTCGCCATCAAGCGGCTGCGTCGGAAGACCGGCGATAAACCAGGCCGGCGCATTGATCGTCTTGCCGCTCCGGAAACGCAGTTCGCGTCCATCCCAGATTGCCCGCACGCCATCGAGTTTTTCGCTGGCCAGATACTGCGCAACGTCGACCTGCCCCTTGTAGACGTTGGCCAACAGAATGGCCAGCGGCTCCGCCACCGCGTGAACAGGCGTCAACGCCACTGCCAGCCCGAAGACCAGCGCGCCGGCCCAACGCCGCATCAGTTTTCGCCGGCCCAGCTCCGCCGGGCTTGTCGGGCAATGCCGAAAATTTCCTCGAGCCGCTGCCCGTCGTTGCGGGCAAGCGCGGTGCGCAACTCATCGAGCTGGGCGCGGTAGCTATCCAGCTCGCCCAGCAGGGCCTCGCGATTGGCGAGGCAGATGTCGCGCCACATTTCCGGATGACTGGCCGCAATACGCGTGAAGTCACGAAAGCCGGAAGCAGCAAAGGTAAAGAACAGGTCGGCATCCTCGCGCACGGCCAGATCGTGCACCAGCGCGTAGGACAGCAGATGTGGCAGATGGCTGACGGCGGCGAAAACGCGGTCGTGCATTTCCGGCGTCAGTTCGTAGATGTCGGCACCGCACAGCGACCAGGCGCGCTTGATGTGGTCGAGCGCATCGTCGCTGTTTTCCGTCAAGGGCGTGACAACGACTTTCTTGCCCTGATAAAGATCCCAGCGCGCCGCCGAAGGGCCGCTGTTCTCCGCGCCGGCAATCGGATGGGCGGGGACGAACTGAGCGATACGATCACCGAATGCCGCCCGTGCTGCGGCAACAACGTCGCCCTTGGTCGATCCGCCATCGGTCACAATGGTATTGGGGCCAAGATAGGGGGCAATGCGGGCAAAAATTTCCGGCATCTGCGCCACCGGCGTGGCGACGAGAACGATGTCCGCATCCTCGATCTCATGTACCGGGTTGATCCCGGCCCGATCGATGACACCCAGCTCCTGCGCTATGCGCAAGGTTGAGGGCGTGCGTCCGAAGCCGACCACCTCCTCGACCGCTTCCGCTTCCTTGAGGGCAAGCGAGAACGAACCGCCAATCAGGCCCGTGCCAAAAACGACGATCTTGCCGAATTCGGCCATGGTTTTAGAGCGCCTTCTCCAGCGCTTCGAGAAAACGGGCGTTTTCCGCCTCGGTGCCGATGGTCACACGCAGCCACTCAGGCAGGCCGTAGCCACCGATTGGCCGGACGATGACGCCCTGCTTCAGAAGTTTCTGGTTGACCGCAGCGCCATCACCCACCTTGAAGGTGACGAAATTGCCATGCGGCTTGATGTACTCGAGGCCCCGTTTTTCAAGGCCGGCGATGATCTGCGCCATGCCGCGCTGGTTCAATTCGTAGCTGGCCTGGAGGAATTCGTCGTCATCCAGTGCAGCCAGCGCGCCGGCCAGCGCCAGGTTGTTCACGTTGAACGGCTGGCGGACCCGGTTCATCAGGTCAGCCACCTCGGCAGAGGCCAGCGCGTAGCCGATGCGTAAACCAGCCAGCCCGTAAATTTTCGACAGGGTGCGGCAGACGACCAGATTGGGGAAATCCTTGATCCAGCCGGCCACATCGACCCGCTCGGCCGGGGGCAGGTATTCGTTATAAGCCTCGTCGAGCACGACGACGACATCCTTCGGCACGACTTCCAGGAAAGCGCGAACCTCCGGATAAGGCAGGAAGTTGCCGGTCGGATTGTTCGGATTGGCGATCCAGACGATGCGCGTATCCGGGCGGATGGCGGCCACCATGGCGTTCAGGTCATGACCATAGTTTTTCGCCGGCGTCGAGATCAGCTCAGCCCCAGTCGACAGCGTGGCCAGTGGATAGACCGCAAAGGCATGCTGGGCGAACACCGCCGAACGGCCCGGCGCGAGAAAGACGCGGGCAATCAGGTCGAGCACATCGTTCGAACCATTGCCGAGCACCACCTGCCCTTGCGCAACGCCACAACGCCCTGCGATCTTGGCGATCAGGTCGAACTGGTCGGGATAACGTTCGACACCGCTGACCGCTGCCTCGACGGCCTTGCGGGCCTTCGGACTCATGCCGAGCGGATTCTCGTTGGAAGCCAGCTTGACGATGCTTTCAACCGGGATGCCCATTTCACGGGCCAGTTCGGTAATCGGCTTGCCCGGCAGATAGGGCGAAATGGCGCGAACGTAGGACAAGGCTTGTTCGACAAGGCTCATGGAGCTTTCCTCAGTAAACGGCAACCGGGTAGGACCCGAGAATCTTCAGATAGGCAGCGTAGCCGGCCAGTTTTTCGAGCGCCGCCTTGACGGCCGGATCTTCGCGATGGCCTTCGATATCGACGTAGAACACGTATTCCCACAGCGCGTTGCGGGCCGGACGGGACTCCAGGCGACACATCGACACCCCGGCCGTGGATAGCGGCAGCAGCAATTCGTGCAATGCGCCGGTACGATTCGGAGCCGACATGATCAGCGAGGTCTTGTCGCGACCGGAAACACCCGAATCATGCTTGCCGAGTACCAGGAAGCGCGTCGTGTTGTTCGGCTCGTCTTCGATGTTTTCGACCAGTTTCGGCAGGTTGTAGCGTGTTGCAGCTGCTTCGCCGGCAATCGCCGCCGTACCGGGTTCGGCTGCCGCATTCTGGGCGGCCTGCGCATTGCTGCCAACGGAAATCCGCTGCGCATTGGGCAAGACACGATTCAGCCACTCATGGCATTGAGCCAGCGATTGAGCATGCGAATAGACCTTGCTGATCTGGCTCAGGTCGGTTTCGTTGGTCAGCAGGTTCTGGTGGATGCGCAGCACCACTTCGCCACATATCTTCAGCGGCGTCGCCAGCAGCAGGTCCATGGTCCGGCCGACAGCACCTTCGGTCGAATTCTCGACCGGGACGACGGCATAGTGCGCGTGGCCTGATTCCACTTCACGGAAAACATCGTCGATCGACGATTGCGGCAGCAGGCGTGCAGCGTGGCCGAAATGCTTGGTGGCGGCGGATTCAGAGAAAGTGCCGAGCGGCCCGAGAAAGGCGATGCCCAGCGGCTCTTCCAGCGACAGGCAGGCCGACATCACTTCGCGGAAGAAGAAAGTGATATTTTCGCCGGGGAGCGGCCCTGGATTGGCATCCTGCAAGCGGCGCAAAACCTGCGCTTCGCGTTCCGGACGGTAGATATGCCCCGCTTCTCCGTGTGAAGCCTTGATCTCGCCAACCCGCTGCGCACAGCGTGCACGCTCGTTCAGCAATTTGAGCAGTTCGCCATCGATACGATCAATATCGGTACGGACGCCAGCCAAAGCCTTTTGCAGATCGTCACTCATGGGATCAAGCCTTACGTTTGGCGAAATCGTTCATGAAGTCGACCAGCGCCTGAACGCCGGCCAAAGAAACCGCGTTGTAGATCGAGGCACGCATTCCACCAACCGACTTGTGGCCCTTCAGGGAAACCAGTCCGGCCGCCTTCGATTCCGCCAGGAAGGCTGCGTCGAGATCAGGATTGGCCAGCACGAACGGCACATTCATGGCCGAACGGCAATCAGGATCGACCGGGTTCGTATAGAAACCTTCAGAATCGTCGATCGCTGCATACAAAATCCGCGCCTTTTCGGCGTTCACCGCGGCAATGCCCGGCAACCCGCCCTGACGCTTGAGCCACTGGAATACCAGGCCGGCAATATAGATACCGTAGGTCGGCGGGGTGTTCAGCATCGAACCGTTCTCAGCCATCACCGCATAGTCCATCACCGTTGGGATGGTCAGCGGCGCCATGCCGAGCAGGTCGCGATGAATGATGACCAAGGTCAGGCCGGAAGGGCCAATGTTCTTCTGGGCACCGGCGTAAATCAGGCCGAATTTCTCGACATTGACCGGTCGCGACAGGATGTGCGACGACATGTCGGCGACCAACGGCACTCCGGTATCGGCAATGCGCTCGGGAGGAATCTCGACGCCGTGGATGGTTTCGTTGGTGCACACGTGCAGGTAGGCTGCGAACGGGTCGAGCTGGATTTCGTCAGCGAACGGCAAACGGGTGAAATTGCTCGCCTCGGTCGTCGCCGCACAGCGAACGTTACCGAATCGCTGCGCTTCCTTGAAAGCCTTCTTCGACCACGAGCCAGTCACGATATAGTCAGCCGAACGGCCAGCCAGCAGGTTCATCGGAATCTGGGCAAACTGTTGCGTCGCACCGCCCTGCAGGAACAGCACCGTGTACTGCTCGGGGATGCCCATCAACTCGCGCAGGTCGGCTTCGGCCTGCTCGATGATGCTGGTGAACTCCTTGCCGCGATGGCTCATTTCCATCACGCTGCAGCCGGCACCATGCCAGTCGAGCAGTTCTTCCTGCGCCTGGCGCAGGACTTCCTCGGGAAGAGCAGCCGGACCGGCGCTGAAATTCCAGATGCGACTCATCAGGCTTCTCCACCTTCGTTGCCGGCAACATCGCCTTCGCTCGGTGCAGCATCGCCCGTTTCCGGAGCGACCACATCGGATTCACCTTCGGCATCCGCCTCTGCCACCGACTCGGCAACCTTTTCCAGACCTGCCAGCTTCTCGCCATCATCCAGCGAGATCAGCGTCACGCCTTGCGTTGCCCGGCCCATGCCGCGAATTTCCGAGACGCGGGTGCGGATCAGCACACCGCCGGTAGTGATCAGCATCACTTCGTCGTTGTCGTCGACCAGCTTGGCGCCAATCACCACGCCGTTGCGCTCGCTGTCAGCAATCGCCTTGACGCCCTGCGTGCCGCGGCCTGAGTGGCGGAAGTCGGCCAATACTGTGCGCTTGCCGAAACCGTTTTCGGTAGCCACCAGCACAGTCTGCTGATCACTCTCGGCGACGAGCAGCGAGATGACTGCCTGCCCGGCCTGCAGCTTCATGCCTCGGACACCGCGGGCACCGCGACCCATCGGACGGACATCTTCTTCGTCGAACCATACGGCCTTGCCGGCGTTGGAGACCAACACGATGTCACTCTGGCCGGTGGTCAGTTCGACCCCGATCAGATAATCGTCATCGAGCAAGTCCACAGCGATGATGCCGGCCTTGCGCGGGTTGGAGAAGTCGGACAACGGGGTCTTCTTGACCGTACCGGCACGAGTCGCCATGAAAATGAATTTGTCGTCGGCAAATTCCTTGACCGGCAGCACGGCATTGATCCGTTCGCCCTCTTCCAGCGGGAAGAGATTGACGATCGGCTTGCCGCGGCTGACCCGGCTACCTTGCGGCGCTTCGTAAACTTTGAGCCAGTAGCAGCGGCCGCGATTGGAGAAGCACAGGATAAAGTCATGGGTGTTGGCCATGAACAGGTGATCGACGAAATCCTCGTCCTTGATCGCCGCCGCCTGCTTGCCACGACCACCACGGCGCTGGGCACGATAGTCGGCCAGCGGCTGTGCCTTGATGTAACCACCGTGCGACAGCGTGACAACCATGTCCTGCGGCGTAATCAGGTCTTCCAGGCTTAGTTCGTGCGTCTGCAGAATGATTTCCGAGCGCCGCTCGTCGCCGAACTGCTCGCGAATTGCCACCAGTTCGTTCACGATGATTTCGGTAATACGCTCCGGCTTGGCCAGGATGTCGAGCAGATCGAGGATCTTGGCCATGACATCCTTGTACTCGCTGACGATCTTGTCCTGCTCGAGACCGGTCAGGCGCTGCAAACGCAGTTCCAGAATGGCCTGAGCCTGGGCATCGGAGAGCCGATAGCCTTGCGCCGACAAACCGAATTCCGGCGCCAGCCCATCCGGACGCGAAGCATCGGAAGCAGCGCGCACCAGCATTTCCTCGACCACAACACTGCGCCAGGTGCGCTCCATCAGACCGCGCTTGGCATCGGCCGGCGTCGGCGCAGCCTTGATCAAGGTAATGATGTCGTCGACGTTGGACAGCGCGACGGCCAGGCCTTCGAGGATATGGCCGCGTTCGCGCGCCTTGCGCAGTTCGAAGACGGTGCGCCGCGTGATGACTTCGCGACGGTGCGACAGAAAGCATTCGAGCATCTGCTTCAGGTTGAGCAGCCGCGGCTGGCCGTCGACCAGCGCCACCATGTTCATGCCGAAGGTGTCCTGCAGTTGCGTTTGCTTGTACAGGTTATTGAGGATGACCTCGCCGACTTCGCCGCGCTTCAGTTCGATGACGATGCGCATGCCCGACTTGTCGGACTCGTCGCGGATGTCGGAAATGCCTTCGATCTTCTTTTCGTTGACCAGCTCGGCGATCTTCTCGATCAGCGACTTCTTGTTAACCTGATAGGGAATCTCATCAACGATCAGCGCCTGACGACCGTTGCTCTTTTCCATGTCCTCGAAATGGGTGCGGGCGCGCATGATGACGCGCCCACGGCCGGTCTGGTAACCCTCGCGGACGCCGGTCATACCGTAGATCAGGCCAGCGGTCGGGAAGTCAGGTGCAGGAATGTAGGCAATCAATTCCTCGATGGTGATCGCCGGATTTTCCAGCATGGCCAGACAACCGGCGATAACTTCGTTAAGGTTGTGCGGCGGAATGTTGGTTGCCATGCCCACCGCGATACCGGACGAACCGTTGATCAGCAGATTGGGGATGCGCGCCGGCATTACCAGCGGCTCGTGCTCGGATCCGTCGTAGTTCGGCCCGAAATCGACGGTTTCCTTGTCGAGATCTTCGAGCAGTTGGTGACCAATCTTGGCCATGCGGACTTCGGTGTAACGCATCGCCGCCGCGTTGTCGCCGTCGACCGAACCGAAGTTACCCTGACCATCGACCAGCATGTAGCGCAGCGAAAAATCCTGCGCCATGCGAACGATCGTGTCATAGACCGCTGTATCGCCGTGCGGGTGGTATTTACCGATCACGTCACCGACGATACGGGCCGATTTCTTGTACGCTTTGTTCCAGTCGTTGTTCAGCTCGTGCATCGCGAACAACACCCGGCGATGCACCGGCTTCAGGCCGTCGCGTGCATCCGGCAGCGCCCGGCCAACGATCACGCTCATCGCGTAATCGAGATAGGAACGCCGCATCTCGTCTTCGAGGCTGATCGGCAGAGTTTCTTTGGCGAATTGGTCCATGTCTCACATTCGCACCGCTTGCGCGATGCCTTATTAGTTGATTCAAGCGTAATTTGCTATTACAAGGGACGGATTCTGGCCATCCTGCCAACAGGGGAAGCTCGCGCCCGCTACGCGCCGACGAAGACCACCCTGCTGCCCGATCACATAGTTATCCCAGGGTTGATTAACCTGCACACCCACGCAGCAATGAGCCTGATGCGCGGACTGGCTGACGACCTCCCTCTGATGGATTGGCTAGAAAAACATATCTGGCCCACCGAAGCAAAGCACCTTTCGACGCAATTCGTTTATGACGGCACCCGTCTCGCCTGTGCCGAAATGCTCAAAGGGGGGATCACCTGCTTCAACGACATGTACTTTTTCCCGGATGCCGCCGCAACAGCAGCATCCGAATTCGGCATGCGCGCAATGCTCGGCATCACCACCCTTGAATTTCCAACCCCTTACGCCAGCGATGCTGCCGATTACATCAACAAGGGGCTGGCTGTCCGCGAAGCCTGGCACAACAATCCGCTGATCGGCTTCTGCCTGGCTCCTCACGCTCCTTATACCGTCTCTGACAGCACTTTCGAGCGGATTCTGACGCTATCCGAGCAACTGAATCTGCCGGTGCACTGCCACATCCACGAAACGCAGCAGGAAATTGCCGACAATCTCAAGCAGCACAAACTGCGACCACTGGCGCGACTTCACAAACTCGGCATCCTCGGCCCCAATTTCATCGGCGTCCACGCCGTCCATCTGAACGACGACGACCTTCATCTATTGGCAGACACCGGCAGCAATATCACCCACTGCCCCACCTCGAACCTCAAACTGGCCAGCGGCTTTGCTCCAGTAGCAAAAATGAGACAACTTGGCATCAATGTCGGACTCGGCACCGACGGCGCCGCAAGCAACAACCGCCTCGATTTGTTTGGCGAAATGCGCCTGGCTTCCCTTTTAGCCAAAGGACTGACTGGTGACGCCAGCGTCCTGCCCGCCAGAGAAATGCTGCGCATGGCCACACTCAACGCGGCCTCGGCCTTGGGGCTAGCCGATGAAATCGGCTCGATCACCCCGGGGAAATCGGCAGACCTTTGCGCCGTCAGCCTGGGAGAACTGGAAACACGCCCCTGCTTTGACCCGGTGTCACATCTGGTCAATGTTGCCGGCCGTGAATCCGTAACCCACGTTTGGGTAGCCGGAAAGTGTTGCGTAGACAACAAATCTTTACTTCAGCACGACCAAAATCGCTTGGAATCTGCCATAGCCCTATGGCAGAATAGTTTGGAATTCCGCCAGCGGGCCTAATTTCGGCCGTGGAGCGGGTTAAAGATTTCCAAATTTTCTTCAATGAGGGAAAACAATGATCAAAAATATCGTCAAGAAATCTCTGGTACTGGCCCTGCTGGCCGGCATCGGCTTCTCTGCTGTTGCGCAAGAGCGCGTTTACCTGATCGACCAGCGTGACGTCGTCGCCAGCGAGCCGAAGGCTGCTCCTGGTGCTGCCGCTGGTGCCGCTGCTGGCGTGAAGCCGTCCGGTGAAAAGATCACCGTCGCTGCTGACGCCCTGTTCGACTTCAACAAGGCTGTCCTGCGTCCGGCTGGTAAGGCCAAGCTCGACGAACTGGTCTCCAAGGCCAAGGCCATCAAGCTCGAAGTGATCCTGGCCGTTGGCCACACCGACCGTATCGGTGGCGATGCCTACAACCAGAAGCTGTCTGAAAAGCGTGCTGCTGCCGTCAAGGAATACCTGGTTGCCAAGGGTATCGAAGCCAACCGTGTTTACACCGAAGGCAAGGGCGAGAAGCAGCCGGTTACCGGCGACAAGTGCAAGGGCAATGCCAAGACCAAGGCCCTGATCGACTGCCTGCAGCCGGATCGTCGCGTCGACATCGAAGTCATCGGCACCAAGTAATCCGCCGACGCTTCAACGAAAAGCCCTGCCTCGGCAGGGCTTTTTCAAAAGCCATGATCAACGCCGACCAAGCCGAACTCGATAAATTTGGTGAACTTGCCCACCGTTGGTGGGACCAGAACAGCGAATTCAAGCCGCTCCACGATATCAACCCACTACGCATCGACTGGATCGATCAGGCGATCGGTCTGGCAGGCAAGCGGGTTCTGGACGTCGGCTGCGGTGGCGGCCTGCTGTCCGAAGGAATGGCTGTTCGTGGTGCCGATGTGACCGGCATCGATCTCTCCGAGAAGCCGCTGGGCGTGGCCAAGCTTCACCTGCTGGAAACGGGCCAGAAGGTTGATTACCGCAAGATCTCCGTCGAAGAACTGGCGGAACAGATGCCCGGTGAATTTGATGCCGTCACCTGCCTCGAGATGCTCGAACACGTCCCGAATCCATCGAGCGTCATCACGGCCTGCGCCCGTCTGGTCAAGCCGGGTGGCCAAGTTTTCCTGTCCACGCTCAACCGTAACCCGAAGTCCTATCTGTTCGCAGTCATCGGGGCCGAGTACGTACTGCAGATGTTGCCTAAGGGAACGCACGATTACGCCAGATTCATCAAGCCATCAGAACTCGCCCGCTGGGCCAAGATGGCCAATCTGGAACCAGAAGAGCTTATCGGCATGAGCTACAACCCGTTGACCCAGAAATACTTGCTCGGCAAAGACACCAGCGTTAATTACCTGATGCGCGCCATCCGGCATGTTTGATGCCGTTCTGTTCGATCTGGATGGCACTTTGGCCGACACGGCGCCCGACCTGGGCGAATCGGTCAATATTTTGCTCTCAGAGGAGGGGCGTCCTCAGCTCTCACTTGAAACCCTGCGGCCTTTCACGTCGCAGGGCGTTCGTGGCCTGCTGAAGGCCGGCTTTGGCATCGACAGCTCACACTCAACCTACGACCGACTGTCAGAACGCTTCCTTGCGATCTACGCTGAGCGCTTGTGCCACGCCACCCGACTGTTCGATGAGGTTCCGGAATTGCTGGATACGCTCGAGCAGATGAACCTGGCCTGGGGAATCGTCACCAACAAGCGGATGCGCTTTACCGATCCTCTGGTCGAACGGCTGCAACTCACTCCCCGCACCACCTGCGTCGTCAGCGGCGATACGACAGCCGAAGCCAAGCCTTCGCCATTGCCCATCCTGCATGCCTGCCAGCTGCTTAGGCGTCGTCCGGAACGCACGCTCTACGTCGGTGACGACCGGCGCGACATCGTCGCCGGCAACGCCGCCGGCTGCATGACAGTGGCTGTTTCCTACGGTTACCTTGGGGACAGCGGCCCGCTACACAGCTGGGGAGCCGACCTGATCATTGACCGCCCGAGCCAATTGGCGGAATACTTGGCTAAACACGTCGGGCCGAAATAAGCAGGTTGCGCGGCGTCAGATGCCGATCGCAAAAACTCCCCAAACTCACTGCATAACCTCGCTCTTCGAGATATACCGCCAAATCGAGGGCCAGCCAGACCTCGATGGCTCGGCGAAAAGCGTGGCGGACAATCGACAGGCGCATCAAGTCATGACGCCGTTGCCAGCCCCGGGCCTCGAACTCATGGGCAACGCAGGCCGAAGGAAGAGACAGCCCTTCCCGTTCAGCCATCTTGAACAGAAACTCTGAAAACCCGGCACGCATCCAGATATCGGGCACTGGCTTGAATGTGCGGTAAGCCTCACCCGACACCTGTCGACGCCAGGCGTCAAAACCAAGCTTCCAGGCCATTGCCCGATCCCGCTGGCGAGTCTCGCGGGGTGAGGCAGTAACCGTCTCCGTAACTGCCAGTCGGGTATCGTCGCGACTCAGGGAAAGCTGCAAGCCATCCGAGAGAGGTTGGTAGCGTTCGGCAACACCGCGGTAGTAGCAGCAAGGCGCTACGTCAAATTGACCGACTGACTGCGCAACACCCTGTTGAATCAGACGTCGATGCAGTTCGCCACAGGCATGTAGTGCCACCGCATGCTGTCCGGATTGCGGCCAGCTGGCTGTTTCCATCGCATCAGCAACAACGAATTCCTGCGCCGCCCCGGCGCGATGTGCCAAGGCTGATCCGGACTCACACAGACCCGCATCGATTTCCAGCGTATGCACCGAGGTTTGCCAGGTCAGCGCCAGAAGACGGCCGAGATGACCCTTGCCACCACACCAATCAAGGACCGGCTGCCCGGTGTTGCCGGCAGCGGCTGCAAAAGCCTCAATCTGCTCGCGCTTGCGACCGGGGATTTCCCAAGCCCAATGCCCTGCTCGCTCCGCCAGAATTTGCCGAGGCATGGTCGGCAATTCGGTCAATACCGCAATGGCTGCCACTGCCGGCACATGTTTGGTCAAAAGACCCAACGCGGCTGGCAAGTCGTCGTTCAGAAAAGCCACCGAATCATCAGGCAACGCCAGCAACTCATCGCTCAGTGCCGGCCATTGCTCACACCAGTCCGGACGTATTTCGCGAAAGGGCTGCGGATGCCAAAGATTACGAAAATCCAGCAGCGCTGCATCGAGTTCCTGCTGCCGTTCAGCCAGCCTCACTTCACGGCAGCCCGACGCTCGCGACGCCGATAGCCGATCATGGCAGGCACGATGGCCATGACAAGCACCAACAAGCTCAAGCCAAGCGGCCAGAACACAGGGCTGTTCCAGGCTCGTCTGGCGGCAGCCCGATCCGCAACGTCAATACGCTGGTATTTCAGGATATTGTTGCCAACATCATTCGGCTTGCGGTTCTTCAACCAGCGATGACCAAGCGTGTAGCTCTTGGGATGCAAGCCGAAGACCCACGGCGCATCGTGATGCAGGATGCGATTCATCTGGCGGACAATGCCGAGGCGCTCCGGTGTGTTGTCCATATTCTTCATGCGCGCAAACAGGCGGTCGAATTCCAGATTGGCGTAATTCGAAGCGTTCTCGCCACCCTTGGCGACTTTGCCTTCATTGCCATCAAGCAGGAAGAAGAAGTTCTCCGGATCCGGATAATCGGCATTCCAGCCAAGGTAGTAGAGCTGGACATTACCCTTGCGAATCTTGTCCTGGAAACGGTTGAAGTCGGTTGAGCGAACGACGAGCTGGATATCGATCTTGGCAAACTGCCTGGTCAGCCAGTCGAGGCGGGATTTCTCGCCCATGCCGCCGCCGGTGGTGTCGAGATTGACGACCAGTGGCTCGCCGGTCTTTTCGTCGCGACCATTCGGATAGCCGGCTTCGGCAACCAGCTTTTTCGCTGCCTCGACCGCCTTGCGCTTCGGCTTGCCATCGACCCAGTCGTAGACCGTACTGTCGATACCCTGCTCGCCAGCCTCGTAGCCGAAGATACCTGGCGGCAATGGCCCCTGCGCCGCAATGCCACGACCATTCTGGAAAATGGAAATGTACTCTTCCTGGTCAATGGCAATCGAGATCGCCTGTCGCAGCTTGGTCGCCCGTGGCGACAAGCCACCGATGACCGGGTCAAGCATGTTGAAGCCCATGTAGAAGGTCGATGACTTGACCGAGGTGAGCAGGCGAATTCCCTTGTCACGCATCTCGTCAGTCAGCGCCACATCGCCGCCGACGTTGACGCGCACGGCTTGGTCGAAACTGTCGGAGGATATTCCCGAGGCATCGTAGTAGCCTTGGAGGAACTTGTTCCAGTAGGGGATCGCTTCCTTTTCGCGAGTGAAGATGGCCTGATCAATGAAGGGCAGCGGTTTGCCACAATCTTCGAGCAAGCCCGCTGCACGGTCACCGGCTTCGCCTTCACAGGGATAGGCCTGGCCGTGGAAATTGGGGTTGCGCGACAAGACCATCCGGCGGTTGGGATCGTTTTCGCTCAGCATGAACGGTCCAGTCCCGACCGGCCACCAGTCCAGCGTCAGGTTCTTCACCGCCATGCCCGGCTGTGCAAAAAAGCGGTCAACCTCGCGCGGCACAGGGGCGAAGAAGGGCATGGCCAGCCAGTAGAGGAACTGCGGGTACTTGCCCTTGATGCGAATGCGCCAAGTATGGCTATCCACTTTCTCGACACCGACCAGCGGGAAGGTATCCAGATCGAGCCACTCACCCGCCGGCTTCTCCATGGCGGCTTTCTGGAGCTGCTCGCCAAGTTCCTTCAGGCCGACGATCTTGTCCGCCATCATGCCAAAAATGGGCGAATGCAGACGGGGATGGGCAAGGCGCTTGATCTGGTAGATGTAGTCGTCGGCAGTCAGCTCGCGCGTGCCGGTAGCCGGAAAGTCAGCCACGGTCTGCCTGCCATCGGCAAGCTTGTTGCCCAAATACACAGGTTGCCCGTGGGCATCGACAGCAAAAGCCGGGTGCGGCTGGAAGCGGATACCCGGTTTCAACTTGAGTTCGTAAACACTCTCGGCAATACGTTCAACCATCACGTCGTGGGGCAATTCCCGGCCGGCCGAATCGAAAAAGCGCGGTATCGGCACTTGCTCGACGGTTGAAGGAATCAACTCGTACGGCCGCTTCAGGTAGTGGTATTGCAGTGGCGGCTCATAGATCTGCGCGGTAAAGGTAATCTCGTCCTCTGTGTAGGACTGGGCCGGGTCGAGATGCTTCGGACGGTCGGTAAAAGCCGTGTAGAGAATATTGCGGCCCGCATCGGCAATCGGATACGGATCGTTCCACGCCTGGCCGCAACCGGACAGGGCGATGACAACGGTTAGACCGGCACAGATTTTTCGCATGGCACGCAGTTTAACAAATGCCTGCGACACCGCTTGACCTGTCCGGCGAGAATTGCCCACAATGCCTCAAACACCACAACACAGAGGCATCCGCATGCTCGATACGAAAATCCCCGATTTTTCCCTGCCCGCCACCAGTGGCACAAGCTTCAGTCTGGCTGCCCAGGCCGGCAAAATAGTGGTCATCTACTTCTACCCCAAGGACAGCACCCCCGGCTGCACGACTCAAGGTCAAAACTTCCGTGACCTGCACGACCAGTTCTTAGCTGCCAACACGGTCATCCTCGGCATTTCCCGCGATAGTCTGAAATCACACGAGAACTTCAAGGCCAAGCAGGCATTCCCCTTCGAACTCGGCGCCGATACCGACGAAGCCATCTGCAACCTGTTCGCTGTCATGAAAATGAAAAACATGTATGGGAAACAGGTGCGGGGGATAGAACGAAGCACCTTCGCCATCGACCAAAACGGCGTCCTGCGCCGCGAATGGCGCGGTGTAAAAGTCCCCGGCCACGTCCAGGAAGTTCTGGATTACGTCAAAACCCTTTAAGCGAAACTATCAACTTTACCCACCCTGACCAAAGGCCCAATCCATGCCGCGCAAGCCCGCAGCCATCAAGAAGCCCGCCGTTACCAAAATCTTCGTCCTTGACACCAACGTGCTGATGCACGATCCCAGTTGCCTTTTCCGTTTTGAAGAACACGACGTCTTCCTGCCCATCATGACGCTGGAAGAACTCGACAACCACAAGAAGGGCATGTCGGAAATTGCCCGCAACGCCCGCCAGACCTCGCGCATGCTGGACGAATTGCTGGCCAACAATGCCGATATCGACGAGGGAATTGATCTCTACGCCCCCTCCAGCAAACAGGCCAGTGGCCGGCTCTTCCTGCAGACCGAAGCGATCAGCGCCGACCTGCCGCAAGGCCTGCCAACCTCAAAGGTTGACAACCAGATCCTCTCGGTCGTCATCCACCTGCAGAAGAAGTTCCCGAAGCGCCCGGTCATTCTGGTGTCGAAAGACATCAACATGCGCATCAAGTCGCGCGCCCTCAACCTGCTGGCCGAAGACTACTTCAACGACAAGGTGCTGGAGGATACCGACATCCTCTACACGGGCACCCGCGCGCTCCCCGACAACTTCTGGGACAAGCACGGCAAGGGCATGGAATCCTGGAAAAAGGACGCCAAAACCTATTACAAGGTCACCGGTCCGCTTTGCACGCAGATGCTGGTCAATGAATGCGTCTGGCTGGAAAAGGACGGCCTGACGGCCATCGTCAAGGAAACTGCCGGCAAGACTGCAGTTCTCGAAACACTGGTCGATTACACACACCCGAAAAATGCGGTCTGGGGCATCATGGCGCGCAATCGCGAACAGAACTTCGCGATGAACCTACTGATGAATCCGGATATCGATTTCGTCACCCTGCTCGGCCAGGCAGGCACCGGAAAAACGCTGCTGACGCTTGCGGCCGGCCTGACCCAGGTACTGGAAAGCAAGCTTTTCGTCGAAATCATCATGACCCGTGCCACTGTCCCGGTTGGCGAAGACATCGGCTTTCTGCCCGGTACCGAGGAAGAAAAAATGGCACCGTGGATGGGTGCGCTCGAAGACAATCTCGACGTCCTCACCCATACCGATGAAAGCAGCAGCGGCCCGTATGGCGGCGACTGGGGCAAGGCAGCGACCAACGACATCATTCGCTCGCGGATCAAGGTCAAGTCGATGAATTTCATGCGCGGCCGCACCTTCCTGAAAAAGTACCTGATCATTGATGAGGCGCAGAATTTGACGCCGAAGCAGATGAAAACGCTGGTCACCCGCGCCGGCCCGGGAACCAAGGTAGTCTGCCTGGGCAATATCGCCCAGATCGACACACCCTACCTGACCGAAGGCAGCTCCGGCCTGACCTACGTAGTCGATCGCTTCAAGGGCTGGCCGCACTCCGGTCACATAACGTTACAACGCGGCGAGCGTTCCCGTCTGGCAGACCACGCCGCCGAAGTGCTATAATCCGGCATCAATCAAGGGGCCGTGTCAGTGACACGGCCTTTTCGTTTCAGCCACGGATTAATTCCGCCGGAGGAGTCACTTGAAACGTCGCAACTTTCTAGCATCAGTCGCCGCTCTCTCGCTATTCGTCTCTGACGCCTGGGCCACCAAAAAACAGGCCAAGGCCAGCACAGCCAAACCCGCTTCTGCCAGCAGCAAGAAAAAAGGCGCTTCCGGAAAACCAGCAAGAAAATCCGGTGCGAAACCGGATCGCCACCAAAAGGGCAAAATCACTTATCGGCCTCAAGAGCCAGTGGCCCACACAGCCGATGACCCGGTTATCGAACGTCCTCCGCAAGGAACAAGTGCCTCCAGACTTCCCCCGGTCAGGGCGCCAGAACCTCCTTCAGACTGGCGGACTTACGAAATCACCACCACGGTCAGCCTGAAGAACAGAAGTGGCTCAAGCAAGCTGTGGTTACCCCTGCCGCTCAATCAGGACACCCTGTTTCAGCGCACGCTCGGCCACTCATGGACAGGCAACCCGGCCAATTCCGGAATGCGACGATTGCCGGATGGCGACCTTGAAGTCTTTTTCTGCGAGTGGCCGGATGGCGGCGATGCCAAGCTGCAGCTGACCACACTGGTGACCACCGCAGATCGACATTTCGATGTCACCAAGCGCACTGTGGCCCCGGAACGCGAAGACATCCTGCGTCGCAACCTGCAGGCATCAAATTTGATCCCCAACGATGGCCTGGCCTTCCAGCTTGGCGAACGGATCCTTGGCCGCATCAAGGATCCTGTCGCGCAAGCCAAGGCCATTTACGACTGGGTCGTTGATAACACCATTTACGACCCCAGCCTGCCGGGTTGCGGCACCGGCGACGTTCGCCGCCAGTTGATCCAGGGGCAATACGGCGGTCGCTCGGCTGACATCAACGGGCTATTTGTCTCAATCTGCCGCGCGATCGGCATTCCGGCACGCTGCGTCTACGGCCTGCGCGCAGGCTCCTCTCGCCTGTTCCGTGGCCTGGGCCTGAGCAGTGATGATGCGACCCACGGCCAGCATGTCCGTGCTGAATTCTACGTTCCTGGCTACGGCTGGATTCCGGTTGACCCAAGCGACGTGCGACGGACGATTGCCATGGAGGCACTTTCCGACCGCGACAGCAAATTGATTTCTTTGAGAAAAATTCTGTTCGGCGTCTGGGAAATGAACTGGATTGCGTTCAATCTGGGAACGGACGTTATCCTTCCGGGGAAAAACTCCGCAATGCCATTCCTGCTTTTTCCGCAGATGGAGCCTTCTGGCACCCGCTATGACGGAAGTAATCAGAGCGCCATCCAGTACAGCATCAAGACTCGTCAGGTCGTCCTCTAGCCGGACTAGTTCTGGGAATCGACAAACCCGCCGCTAGCCAGATTCTCGAAACGGGTATATTCGCCAATGAAGGCCATGCGTACGGTCCCGGTCGGGCCGTTACGCTGCTTGCCGATGATCACTTCGGCCAAACCCTTGTTATCCTGGCTATCCTTGTTGTAGTACTCATCGCGGTACATCATCAGGATCACGTCAGCATCCTGCTCGATAGCGCCTGATTCGCGCAAGTCGGACATCATCGGGCGCTTGTCGTTACGCTCCTCGACCTTCCGGGAAAGCTGTGACAGGGCAACGATGGGCACCTGCAGTTCCTTGGCCAAAGACTTGATCGACCGTGAAATCTCTGATACTTCCGTCGCCCGATTTTCGCCTTGGCGGTTACCCGACATTAGCTGGATGTAGTCGATAACCAGCAAGCCAAGCTTGCCACCGTACTGGCGTGCCAAACGTCTCGCCCGCGCCCGCAGGTTGGCCGGACTCAGGCCACCTGTCTCATCGATATAGATCGGTGCCTCGTGCAACTTGCCCAGCGCAAACGACAACTTTGACCATTCTTCGTCGCTCATACGACCCGTTCTCAGGCTCTGGGAGTTCAAGCGGCCAATTGAGGCCAGCATCCGCATGGCCAACTGAGCGCCGCCCATTTCCATGGAGAACACGCCAACCGGTAAACCGGATTCGACCGCGACATTTTCGGCAATATTCAGAGCAAAGGCCGTCTTTCCCATCGAGGGGCGCCCGGCCACGATGATCAGATCACCCGGTTGAAAACCCGAAGTTTTCTGGTCCAGATCGATGAACCCCGTCGGCACACCGGTGATATCCGAGGGATTATCGCGATCATGCAACTCCTGAATCCGTTCGACCACCTGGGTAAGCAAGGGATTGATGTGTACGAAGCCTTCATTGTGACCAGCACCGGCTTCAGCAATCTTGAAGATTTTTGACTCCGCCTCATCAAGCAGGGTTTCAGCATCCCGCCCGAGCGGATTCAGCGCATCGGCAGCAATTTCATCGGCAGTTGCCACCAACTGTCGGAGCACCGAACGCTCACGAACAATTTCGGCATAGCGTTTGATGTTGGCCGCCGATGGCGTATTCGCTGCCAGCTCACCGAGATAAGCCAAGCCACCGGTCTGCTCACCCTCACCCGCCGCATCCAACGCCTCAGCGACCGTAACCACGTCAGCCGGTTTGGCCTTTTCCAGCAGATTCCGAATTTGCCGGAAGATACGGCGATGCTCATCGCGATAGAAATCAGCATCGGTCAGCATATCGCCCATCCGGTCCCAAGCCTGATTATCGAGCAACAAACCGCCAAGGATCGACTGTTCGGCCTCAATCGAATGCGGCGGTACGCGCAAGTGGTCCAGCGTGGAATCGGGAATACGGGGTTTCTGAGGACGTTGGTTCATGGCCTGAAGTTTAAAGTAAAAAGGCCTCGCTACTGCGAGGCCTTTTGTCGTGAGACGTTGCCGGAATTACTCGGCAACAATCGCCACGGTGATGTTTGCCAGCACGTCGGTGTGCAGGGCAACGTCGAGCGGGAACTCGCCAATTGCCTTCAGCGGACCCTCCGGCATACGGACAGCAGACTTGTCGACCGTGAAGCCGGCGGCCTTCAGTGCTTCAGCGATATCGGCATTGCCAACGGAACCGAACAGGCGGCCATCCATACCGGCCTTGCGAGCAACGGTAACGGCGGTGCCATTCATCTTGTCGGCAACTGCCTGGGCTGCGGCCAGCTTTTCAGCAGCCAGCTTTTCCAGTTCAGCGCGACGGGCTTCGAACTCAGCCATGGCAGCCGGTGTTGCACGCTTGGCCATACGTTGCGGAATCAGGAAATTGCGGGCGTAGCCGTCCTTGACCTTAACGATGTCGCCGAGGTTACCAAGGTTAACAACCTTTTCGAGCAGAATAATTTGCATGTTTCGTCTCCTCGAAAATTATTGATGGTTGTCGGTGTACGGCAGCAGTGCCATGAAGCGGGCGCGCTTGATAGCGGTGCCCAGCTGGCGCTGGTAGCCGGCCTTGGTGCCGGTCAGACGAGCCGGCATGATCTTGGCGTTTTCCTGGATGAATTCCTTCAGGACATCCACATCCTTGTAGTCGATCTGTTCG
>JAGTRS010000040.1 GCA_018262195.1 Pseudomonadota bacterium
CCTGAAAAGATAATGATCCGTCTCGCTCTAGGCGAACGACGACCGATTGGGAGCCAGATCGGAGAGCTTCAATCGACGCTAGGTCCCCATGCTGGAATCCATCAGGAATTCTGAACTGGAAAGCCATGGCTCCCTCATCACGATTCTTGTCTTGAGGAATGCCAGGAACAATTAGAGGTGTAGTGACAACAGGGGCTTTATGAAGTAACGAGTCTATGCGTGCTTGGATGCTTGCACGATGCCGGGCATAGCCTAGTTGCTCTGCCGCCACTTTCAATAGACGCTCCCCGACAATAAGGGTTAGCACCCCATCAAAAATCAGAACGATTTCAAGAGGTGACCTGCCTCCAATTTTTATCGCGTTGATTGCGGCCAGATTAACCCCTATGCCCTCAGCAGCATGAGGAACTCCCATCTGGTTCGCAAACCTGGAGATTAGTTGCTCGTGCGTTATCCCGCAGCCATTGATGTATACGGCTTCGTGTGACTTGATAACATCTCGTAAGCCATATTGAAGCACTTGTCGCTGTGGGCTCCCATGTCCTGGCATGCACAAAGGTGCAAAGGCAACTAACAAGCCCTGAGAAAGGGGGGTAGTTCGATCAACATTCCCAATCTCGTGGAGATTAACCGCATCGTGAGCGCCATGGGCAACATCTTGTATGAGCCGCCAGAGCAGCCCTTCTAATTGACTGGACTCGCAAATTAGGTTCCGAAGCTCTCCTGCAAGGCGCCTAAGGTGACCAGCATCACCACCCACAATACTTTCTAATGATCCTGCAACAAATGAAAGTGTGTCATCAAGTTCAGCAAGCTTATGTTCAAGCTGCTTAGGGATGCTGTTGGTCTTGTTAAATCTCATAAGCGCTCGGAGTTAGTTCGCGATGGCATCATCATACCCATGGTCATCATTTAGCAAACGGCTGAGGGGTTGCCGAGCAATACGTTTAGTGCTTTTTTTGCCAAGGCCCGCGACCTTATCGGCATTCAGTTGCCAGCAAGCTGCATACTAAACTCAGTCGGTAGTTGGAGATCGAGACTTCCCGAAAATCACCCAGAGTTTGGTGAACCTTTTGTAAACAATCCCGAGAAGCCTGCCAAATGGGTCTTTCAGGACTAATGCACGGTACAGACCATGCAGGGATCGAACGAGCGGACGACATGCTGCACCGTCGGCGGCGCGCCCTCGCCGGCTGGCAAGCCGACCAAGGCTTGTTCGAGCGGGCCGGGCAGGGCGTTGCTGTCACGCGGAGAAAAATTCCAGGTGGTCGGGGCGATGATCTGGTAGCGCTCGATGCGGCCGCGCTTGATGCTCAGCCAGTGGCCCAGGCTGCCGCGGGCGGCTTCGACAAGGCCCGTCCCCGTGGCGTCGTCGGGCATGTCGCCGTGGGCGCAGAAGGCTTCGCCGGGTTGCAACGCCTGAACCCAGGACTCCATGGCAGGTAGAACCAGCGCCAGTTCGAGCAGGCGGGCGACAACGCGAGCCATGACGCTGGCCCCGTCGCGCTGAACCAGATCGAGCAAGAGCGGGTGGCCGGCGATGACCTGGCGGGCCAGCGCACCAACTTCATAGGGCTGACCGGCATAGCGCGGCGCCTTGCACCAGGTGTAGGCCTCCGGCTTGGCAGCATCGACCACTGTTTCACCCTGCGCCGGATGGCGCGGCTGGCCGGTAGCCAGCCAGGCGCTGGTGGTGTCTTCATCGATGGCAACCGGATCGAAGGCGGCTGCTTGACTACCTTGCCAGGTGCCGGCGGGAAACAGTTTGTAGGCGCCATAGGAAAGGAAAGCATCGTAGGCACGGCCCATCCGGTCAAGGCCGAGATCGGTGGCCGCCTCGAGAAACGCCGGGAAGTCGCCGGCGCGACCGGCGGCCCAGGCAAGCAATTGATCTTTGCTAGCCAGTTGGGATACCGCGGCCAGCGAATCGCCGAACAGGCGTTTTTCGAGAAAGCCACGGAATTCGCGGAGCAGCGCCAGCAAACGAATACGCTCTCCAGCCGTGATCGCCCGCGTGCTGCCGCCGGGCTGAATGGCCAAGGTGTGCGGCCAGCGACCGGCAAGGAAACCCATCAGCTTGAGGAAGCTGGCGCGGGCTGGCAGGACTTCGGTGGCGGCATCCCCTTTGACAGCCGCGAAGCGCTGGGCGACAGCGCCGTGCCAGTGACGTCCGGCATAGGCCGGGCGGGCAAAGTCGGGCATGAAAAAGAGGTAGAAATGCGTCAGGTGATCGGCCAGGTTTTCGGTCGCCTGAATAAGATGGCGGGCGAGCAAGCCGTTCGGCGTCGGCACGATCCCCATTGCATCGGCCAGCGCCGAGGCAGCGGCCGCTGACTGTGCCACCGAGCAGATGCCGCAGATGCGAGGCACGATGGCCAGCGCGTCGAGCGGCGCCCGGCCGACCAAGATCTGCTCGAATCCGCGAAAGAGGGGCGAATTGACCTGAGCTGACTGGATCAGTCCATTTTCCAGATCGAGGCTGATTTCGAGGTCACCTTCAACCCGGTTGAACGGCCCGACGAGGATGCGCGTCATTTGCCACCGCCCTTCTTGCGGATCGCAGGCAGAACGACCGGATGGTCTTCGACGGCATTGTTGCGCACGCGTTTCGGGGTTGCCGACTTGGAGAGCGCGGCCAGCGCGACGAACCAGGCTTTCGGCATATCAGTTGGCAGGCCGATCGGGATGCCGGCCAGCTTGGGCGTTTCCTGGAAGGCGTGGCCGGGCGATTCGAATCCTGGCTCGGTACAGGCAATGCAGGCGAAGCCGCCCCGCAGGCAGGAGCCACTGCCATTCCACGGCCGCAGGTTGCAGTCGGCGTGGGCTTGCGTGCCCTTGCAGCCGAGGTTTTCCATCAGGCAGCCGAGGTCGGACTGCTTCTCGGCACTGGCCTTGAATTCGTAATATTCGTTGCGGGCACAACCGTGGTGGACCAGGCCGCCAGCGTAGAGCAAGGGGCGGCCGAATTCATCGAGATCGTTGGCGGCAATGCCTTCCAGCACAGCCTTTTCCAACGTATCGACCACCCAGCCGGGATGCGTCGGGCAGCCGGCAATGTTGATCACCGGCAGTTCGGCCAAAGACCTGAAGCCCGCCCCAAGAAGGCCGCCCGGCGTCTGTTCGTCGAATTGGAGGCCACAGGCTTCCAGCGGATTGCCCGGCGTGTTGGCCGAAAAACCGCCATAGGCGGTGCACGAACCGATGGCGAAAACCCATTTGGCGTGCTGCGCCAGACGTTCGACCCATTCAGTCAGCGGCCGGCCGCTCCCGGCCATCAGGTGAAATTTGCCGGTGCCGTTCGGGCCGCGCAGCATGGCGCCTTCGATACAAAGCGCATCGAAAGCCAAGCGCCCTTCGGCACAGTCTTCAAGAATGCTCAGTGCCTCTTCGCCGCTTTCGAGCGACAGCGCCGGGTGCCAGAGGAATTCGATGCCAGCATCGCGCAGCTCGTCGAACAAGGAACGCGGCTCGGAGCACAGCATGGACTGCGTGCAACCACCACAGCCGCCGCTCTGCAGCCAGAGCACCTTCATTCGGCCTGCTCCAGCCCGTGGCGAACCAGTTTGGCCCGCAGGCCAACCCGTGACAGGCCCAACTCCCGGGCTGCGCGCGACTTGTTCCAGCGATGGCGGATCATCGCCTCCTTGAGGACATGCATTTCCAGCTGATCCATGCGCTCCTTCAAGCCACCGCTCAGACCGGCGGCCCAGGCCAGTTCGTCATCCGGGCGATTCTCGTCAAACTCGCCAACCGGCGTGCGCAGGACGCGTGGCGACAGCAGGTCAGCACCAAGCTGCGGCGTCGTGGACAAGGCCACCATGCGCAGGATTTCGTTCTGCAGTTCGCGCACGTTGCCCGGCCACCGGTAGGCGGCAATGCAGGCCAGTGCTTCGTTGGTGAAGCCTTCGACCGATTTGCCAAGGGCATTGCAACTGCTGTCGAGCAGGCGGCGGGCGAGCAGCGGCAGGTCCATCGGCCGCTCGCGCAGCGGCGGCACGTGCAGGGCGATGGTTGCCAGCCGGTAGTAGAGATCTTCGCGGAATCGGCCGGTACGGACGTCCTGCTCGAGATCGCGATTGGTCGCGGCAATAACCCGGACATCGACATGGACCGGGCGGTTGCTGCCGAGCGGGCGAAACTCGCCTTCCTGCAGTACACGCAGCAGCTTGACCTGAAAGGCCGGGCTGGTTTCGCCGATTTCATCGAGGAACAGCGTGCCGCCATCGGCCTGCTGAAAGAGACCGACACGATCTTCCACCGCGCCGGTAAAGGCGCCGCGCTTGTAGCCGAAGAGTTCGGATTCGAGCAGCGTATCAGGCAGGGCGCCGCAGTTTTCGGTGATGAAGGGTTTGCTCGCCCGGTGGCTCTCGTAGTGGATGGCCCGGGCGATCATTTCCTTGCCGGTTCCCGACTCGCCCGTCACCATCACCGACAGGTCGAAAGGCGCGACGCGGGCAACCAGGTCGCAAACGGCATTGATCGGACTGCCCGGCGCCCGGATGAAACCGGCCAGACCAAAGCTACTTTTGACCTTCTCCTGCTTGCTGTCGACGTGGCGCTTCAACACCGGCTCGGCCGTGCGCAGGTCGAGCGACAGCCGCTGGTTTTCCTGCTGCAGACGCCAGACTTCGGCGGCGCGCTGCATGGTCAGCAGCAGTTGCTCGGGCTGCCAGGGTTTCAACAGGTATTGCCAGATACCCGCTTCGTTGACGCCGGTGATGATGTCCTCGGCGTCGGTATAGCCGGACAGGATGATGCGGACGATATCCGGCCAGCGGGTGCGCACTTCACGCAAAAACTGGACGCCGGTCGTTCCCGGCATGCGCTGGTCGCAAAGCACGATGCGAATGGCGGCGGAGGCCTGCTCACGCTCAAGAATTTCCATGCCTTCATCGGCGCTGGAGGCGCACAACACGTCGAAATCTTCTTCCAGCGTACGGCGCAAAGCCTCCTGGGACCGCACTTCATCATCGATAACAAGGATGGCCGGGAGTTTACGCAGGCTGCTGGAGGAAGCGGGGTGGCTCATTCGGGAATCTTCCAGTCAAGATCACGGTGACGGGCAAGGTGGCGCGGCGTCCAGGAATGCGCCGAACGGGAAACAAAATGATAGCGCGCGACGTGATACGAAGGATCGAATCCATAGAAATTGCGCCGCATTTCCTTCAGTTCTTCATCACGGTAGGCTGAAAGCGGCTTGATCGCTTCATCTGCCTGTCGTTTGGCCTGCTTGGCCACCAGACGCTCAGCCAGGTCGGGCGCTGCCGCCAGCTCGGCGGCCCGCCGGGCAATATCGACCGTGAAACCTGGGGCCGGCAGGCAGGCATCGTAGAAGCCGAGTTCGACCGCCTCTTTCGCGCTCATCGGCAGTCGGTGGCGCATGATGGCCCGCGCCCCTTCCTCGCCCACCCGTGGCGGCAGCAAGTAAGTCCAGAATTCCGAGCCAAACAGGTTACCCATGTTCTTGTAATGCGGATTGAGCACTACGCCATCGCGTACCCAGACAAAATCAGCCGCGCGGGCCAGGAAACAGCCTCCTGCGCCAGCATTGCCGCCAACGGCGGCTACCGTCAATTGCGTTTCACAGCGCAATATCGCTTCAGCCAGATCGTCGATGGCGCTGATGTTGGCCCACGACTCATCCGAAGGACTCTCGGCCGCCTCGATGGTGTTCAGGTGGATGCCGTTCGACCAGAAATCACTGCCGCCACGCAGAACGATCACCTTGGTAGGACGCCCCGTTGCCCACAGGAACGCCTCGGTCAGTCGGCGGCATTGAACGGTGCTCATTGCCCCGTTATAAAACTCGAAACTCAGGAATCCAACCCCGGCGACTTCTTCATAGGCAATGTCCTGCCAGGTTTGAGCCGGAGTCTTCCAGCAGTCGGCCAGCGAAAGTTCCGGCAAGGCATAGGCCTCCGGAAATGCCATGGTCGCAGGCAGTTTGAGTCCACCTTGCCGTTTGACATGCCCAATCCACACAGCGCCATCAACGGTCGCCCGACAGATGGCGGTTTCACGGCGACCAAGCAGGCTGCCCGGTGCGCCTTTCAATTCACTTTCCGGCCAGGCATCGAACAAATGGCAGGGCTGGCCGAACAATTCATCGACCACACCGGGAAAACCATCGGCAGCATTTAGTTTGGCAATGATGGCTTCGCTGCTTTCTGTCGACCACGCAATGGCCCGGTCGGCCTGTCGCATCAGCGCATGAGCCTGACCCGGCACACGCTCGGGCAGAAAGTCGGCGGCGCTTTTCCGTTCGACTGCAGTCAGCACAGCCTGCAATGCAGCTTCGGTCACTTCGTTGCGATAAATCGACGCTTTCCGGACCGGACGCATTGGAAACCTGGCCGATGCCCAGACCGGTCCGGCATCCATCTCCGCTTCGGCCTGCAGGACGGTGACACCCCATTCCTTGAGCCCCCCCTGAATCGCCCAGTCCAATGCCGAAGGGCCGCGGTCGCCAACTATGCCGGGATGGACCACCAGGCACAGGTAACGCGACCAGATAGATTCGGGAATCGCCCGCTTGAGGAAGGGTGCAATGATCAGATCGGGCCTGAACAAACTGACCGCTTCTTCGCTGACCGAGTCCGCAATATCGAATTCGATACTGATTTCATGTCCGCGCACCGTCAATTCGTAATGCAAACGTTGCGTCAAGCTGTTGAAACTGTGCGTAATGAAGAGAATTCGCATGTTTTACAGTTCTTTACAATTCATTTAATGGCGTCAATGTTAGGCAGGATAAGGCTTTGCAGGGTGCCGTTTTCCCATGCTGCATAGCACTATCACCTTCGCGATATTTTTGATGTCACACGGTTTGGCTACGATGCGCTGCAACAAAAAAGGAACTTGGAAATGAAAACGCAAGCCCAAAGAAAACCCGCCAAACAAAGCAACATGCCGATCAACCGAGCACCGCGTCCGGAATACGTCGCCGCCATCCGTTACCCGGACGGCCGTAGTGATCTGTTTCACATCCGCAATGCCGACAACCTGGCCGATGCGCGCGAACTCGTCATTTCCGAGGTCGGCGAAGTCCGCTCCGTGATGATTGCGCTGCGCCACTGATCGCTCAGCAAATTCGCGGCAACTGCTCGCCGCTCAACCAGTCCACGATGCGCTTGCCACCAAAACCGGTGGTCATCTGGACAAAATGATGGGCATCTTCATGAACGCGGCCAACGATGGCCGCCTCCGCCCCCAGCGGATGCCCCTGCATCGCAGCCAATAACTTTTCAGCATCCGGTTCGGCGCAGATCGCCACCAGTTTGCCTTCGTTGGCGACATAAAGCGGGTCCAATCCCAGAAATTCACAGGCTGCATTGACCGCCGGTTTCACCGGCAGCGCCTTCTCCTGCAGCATCATGCCGACACCCGACTGCTTGGCGATCTCGTTCAGGGTTGTCGCCAGACCACCGCGCGTCGGATCACGCAGGACGTGAATGTCGGCGCCACTGGCCCGCATCACCTCGATCAATCCGTGCAAGGCCGCCGTATCGGAAACAATCGGCGACTCGAAGCCGAGGCTTTCGCGCTCGGCCATGATCGCCATGCCATGATCGCCCAAGGTACCGGAAACCAGAATCGCGTCGCCCGGCATGGCATAGCGCCCGGACAATTCACGACCCGGCGCCACTACACCAACACCTGTCGTCGTGATGAACACCCCGTCACCCTTGCCACGCTCGACGACCTTGGTATCACCGGTCACCACCGGCACCCCAGCCTCTTTCGCCGCCGCTGCCATACTTTGCACGATACGCGCCAGATCGGCGAGCTTGAATCCTTCTTCAAGGATGAAGCCGGCCGATAGCCACAACGGCTTCGCGCCCATCATCGCCACGTCGTTGATCGTGCCATGCACCGACAGGCAGCCGATATCGCCCCCAGGGAAGAACAGCGGCGAGACGACATGCGAGTCGGTCGCCATGACCAGCCTGCCCTCGCCCTGCGCCGGCAACAGTGCGCCATCGTCGCCCTGAGCGAGGTATTCGTTGCCGAGGTATTTGGAAAACAGCTCTTCGATCAGCTGCGCCATGGCCCGGCCGCCCGAGCCATGGGCCATGTCGACATGGCCGTGCTTGATGTCGAGGGGACGGACGTAGTTTTTACGGGTTTCGGTCATGGGGTGCTGTTTGTAGTGGTTATACCGGGTGAAGGTTTTCTCAAACGCTGCTTTCCGCCTTGAGGGCGGGCGTACTTTCTTTTGCTTCGCCAAAAGAAAGTAGCCAAAGAAAAGGCGACCCCCGAGTCGGCTCCGGCTGCGCCGATCCCTTGCGCTACTCGGCAGACCGGGCGGCTGGCTAAACTCGCCTGCGGCTCAAACACCGCCAGCCGACTACCCCCGGCCCGCCTGCGTTGCTCAGCGCCTCTCAGGGGGACCCGAAAGGCGTCCGGGCTCGGAGAGCAACATGAGAGTTGGAATGCTACGGTCGGCCCGAAAAAAAGGCCAAAATCGAAAAAACCCTCGTCGGCCACGGATGGTTTAGCGGGCCCCTTGGGAGGCGCCGAGCAACGCAGGGGCTGGCGGAAAAAGGGCGAGCACTGTCTGAGGGCGTAGCCCGAGTTGCGCAGCCCCCGCCAGTCCCGAGTAGCACAGGGAACCCGCGCAGCGGGCGCCAACCCAGGGTCGCCTTCTTTTTGCTTACTTTTTCTTGGCGATGCAAGAAAAAGTAAGCCGCGCCTCAAGCGCGGAAAACCCTGCTTCAGAAAAGCCCGCCAAGCTTCAGGCAAAAAAACCTCAGGCCACATCCTTATACCGCCCATACGTGTAATGCGCCGCACAAGCCCCCTCCGAAGAAACCATGCAGGAACCAACGGGATTTTCCGGCGTACACACCGTCCCGAAGATCTTGCAGTCCTGCGGCCGCTTGACCCCGCGCAGGATCGCCCCACACTCGCAGGCCTTGTGATCCGGCACCGAGGCATAACCGAGAGGAAAGCGCTTTTCGGCATCAAATTCGGCGAACTGGCCGCGAATGCGCAAGGCTGAGTAAGGCAGGATGTTCAGCCCGCGCCATTCAAAATTCTTCCGCATCTCGAACACTTCGGCCACCAGAGCCTGCGCCTTGAGATTGCCCTCACGGTCGACGGCCCGGGAAAACTCGTTTTCGACCTCGGCCCGACCTTCATTGACCTGACGGATCAGCATCTTGATTGCCTGCATCACGTCGAGTGGCTCGAAGCCGGCGATGACCACTGGCTTGCGGTATTCCTCGGCAAAGAACTCGTACGGCCGGCTGCCGATGATCGTCGACACGTGGGCCGGGCCGATGAAGCCGTCGAGCGGCACGGTGCCCCACTGGCGCACTTCCGGCGATTCGAGAATGCTGGAGATGGCCGACGGGGTCAGCACATGGCAGCACAGTACCGAAAAATTCTTCAGCCCCAGCGCTGCCGCCTGCTTGATGGCCACGGCCGTTGGCGGTGTTGTCGTTTCGAAACCGATGGCGAAGAAAACGATCTGCTTGTCCGGGTTCTTTTGCGCCAGCGCCACGGCATCGGCGCTCGAATAAACCATGCGGATGTCGCCGCCGCGGGCTTTCGCCTTCATCAGCGACAGCGCATCGGAAGCCGGCACACGCAGGCAGTCGCCGTACGTGCATAGGGTGACGCCCTGTTCCAGAGCCAGGCGGATGGCCTGATCGACGCGGCCAATCGGCAGCACGCAAACCGGGCAGCCCGGGCCGTGGATCATCTTGACGTTAGCGGGCAGCAGGTCGGAAACACCGTAGCGCGAAATGGCATGGGTGTGGCCGCCGCAGAATTCCATGAAATGGTAGCTGCGTGCCGGATTTGCTTCGCGGGCGATGACCTCGGCCAGGCCCTTGGCGACATCGCCGTCGCGGAATTCGTCGATGTACTTCATCAGTGGATGTTCGGGTCTTCACCCAAGGCCAGTTCGCCCATTTCGGCAAACAGCTTCAGGGTTTTCGCGGCTTCTTCCGGATCAAGGCGATTCAGTGCATAGCCGACATGGACAATCACGTAATCGCCCACCGCCACGCCCTCGACCAAGGCCAGCGAGATTTCCTTCTTGACCCCGGCCAGATCGACCAGCGCATTGTCGCCATCGCGCAGTTCAACAACTTGCGCAGGAATTGCCAGACACATCCGTTTTGCTCCTCACCATTCTTGTTTAATGCAGATACTACCTGCAGCGAATCAATTGCGCTTGCCTGCCAGGCGGCGGAAAAAACCACGCCGGGAAACCGCTATCTTTTCCTCGGCAGCAGGCGGCACATCCGGTTGTGGCGCGGGGGCCTGCTGTGGTGCGGCGGCCGCCGGCTGCCCGAATACTGTCCTTAGCGCATCAGCCGCCACCACGCGCGCCTGCGCCATGTCGGCCAGGTTGGTGACCGGGGCGATCAGCGGGCAATACTGGTAAGGGCCAATGTCCGGGTCGTCGTCGGCAATGAACTGCATGGCACCGCAGGGCAGCTCCAGATAGCGCCGTTCGCCGGCGGGAATGTCGCCCCATAACTTGCCGCCACCGGAAACGAGCAGCAGATTCAGGAACCACGGCGTGATCATGACCCCCAGCCAGTCGCCTTCGTAGCGGGCAAAGCCGGCCGCTTCGACACCCAGCGCCGCATTGACGAAGGGCATGTCACGCATCCGTGTCTGCCAGACGTGGCGGTAATGCGCTTCGAGGAAGGCCGTCGGATCATCATCGCGCGGCACGGCCGGACGAATCGGCGGCGGTGCCAGGGCAGGGGTACGGATGCGTTCAGTCATGCGTGCGGTTCAAATCCTTGAAATGCTGCGCCGGATCGAAATCGCCTTCCAGCGAGGCGGCCAGTGCCGAGAGCGCATCTTCGATCAGCGACCGCTGGTCGTCCTCGATCACTTCCCGGGCCAGGCCCAGCGAGATCAGCACCCAGGTGCCGACCGGTTGCGGCCCGATCAGCATCATGTTGACGCGTTCGCGCTCGCCGTCACGTTCGACCCAGGCAAATTCCCCTGCATTGTCGCCCTCGCCTTCCCATTCGACAATGCGTTTCGGAATCGACAGACACATTAGTGGCGCGCCTTCGCTTCGATGCCAAGCAGACGAAGTTCAGCAATGGTCATGGCCACCAGTTCCGGCACTTTTGCCGCCACCTCCGGCGACAGCTCCATGCCCAGCGACATGCTGACCGGTTGCATGCCGACGATGGCAATCGACTTCGGTGCGCGGTCGGTAAATTGCAGGCTGGCCAGCACGTCGGACAGGCTAACCTGATGCGGCGACAGCTTGGTCCTGAAGAACACCGGCACGTCGTCGCCCTTGAGCAATACGGGCGTCGCCGGCGGCTGGTTGCAACGCACGCAGTCGACGACGATCAAGCCATCGAGATCTTCCAGCTGTTCGAGCATTTCCATGCCGCAGGTGCCACCGTCGATGACCTCAACCTCCGGTGGCAGTTCGTACTCCCGCTCCAACCTTTCGACCACACGAACGCCCACCCCTTCGTCGGTCAGAAGAATATTGCCGATACCGAGGACAACTATGCGCATGCTGATTTCCGATAAAAAGGGGCGCGAGCATTGTCGCGCCCCTGTTTCAAAAACGAATTGCGATCGATCAAACAGCCTTCACCGTGACCACCGGATTGTTCTCCTGATCAACCACATGCACCGCACAGGCCAGGCAGGGATCGAAGGAATGAACGGTGCGCAGCACTTCCAACGGCTTCTCCGGATCGGCCACCGGATTGTCGATCAGGCAGGCCTCGTAAGCGCCGGGCTGGTCCTTCTCGTTACGCGGGGCGGCATTCCAGGTGGTCGGCACGACGCACTGGTAGTTCTTGATCTTGCCGGAGTCGATGACCACCCAGTGCGACAACACACCGCGCGGTGCTTCGTGGAAGCCGACGCCCATCTGCTCGCCCTTCGGGAAGACCGGGCGATTGAATGTCTTCAGGTCGCCCTTGGCCATGTTGGCGAGCAGCAGATCCCACTGGTTGATCAGTTCATCGACCTGCACGGCGCAACCGACCGCCCGCGCCGCATGGCGGCCAATGGTCGAATGCAGCGCTTCGACGCCAACCTTGGCCCCGGCCACCGTCGACACCAGATCAAGCGCCGCCGTCGCGTACTTCTTGGTCGGTTCGTGACCAGCCGCCAGCATGTTCATCACGCGGGGCAGCGGACCAACCTGCATCGGCTTGCCGTAGAAGGTCGGCGACTTCAGCCAGCTGTATTTGCCGTCATCCTGGAAGTCGGTGTAGTTCGGTGTCGTTTCGCCCTTGTACGGATGCAGCGACTTGTCGTTGCCACCGCTGTAGTTGTACCAGGAATGCTTGATCGCCTCGGAAACGCCGTCGGTGAAGTACTTGTCGTTGAAAGTCTTGATCGGCTTGTAGCTCTCCAGCTTGCCGCCTTCAATATAGCCACCGGGCAACGCAAATATTTCGCCCTTGCCGTCGAGCGGGATGTCCGGCACACACAGGTAATCGGTGATGCCCTTGCCGTATTTGGTCCAGTCGGCATAGAAGCCACCGATGGCGCCAACGTCAATCAGGTAGACATTCTTGACGAAGTCTTCCAGCTTGAGCATCCATTCCTTGATCGCCAGCAGACGTTCGATGGTCAGCACCGATTGCGAATCAACCGACAGCGGGTTGGCGACGCCCCCGACCGCAACGTTCTGGATATGCGGCGACTTGGAGCCGAGCACTGCAACAATCTTGCTGGCGTAGCGCTGCACTTCCAGCGCCTGCAGGTAGTGCGAGACGGCGAGCAGGTTCACTTCCGGCGTCAGCTTCATGGCCGGATGGCCCCAGTAGCCGTTGGTGAAGATACCGAGCTGGCCGGTGCCGACAAAGCCACTCAGCCGGTCCTGCACCTTCTTGAACTCTGCCTTGCTGTTGCCGCTCCAGCTGGAAAGGCTTTCAGCCAGGCTGGCCGTCTTGGCCGGGTCGGCCTTGAGCGCCGAGACGACATCAACCCAGTCGAGTGCCGACAGGTGATAGAAATGCACGATGTGATCATGCACGGCGTGGGCCAGCATGATCATGTTGCGGATGTACTGGGCGTTAACCGGGATTTCCAGCTGCAGCGCGTTCTCGACGGCACGGACCGAAGCCATCGCATGCACGGTGGTGCACACGCCGCAGATACGCTGGGTGATCGCCCATGCATCGCGCGGATCGCGGCCGATCAGGATGTTCTCGACCCCCCGCCACATCTGGCCGGAGGCCCAGGCTTTCTTGACGCGGCCGCCGTCCACTTCGACGTCGACGCGCAGGTGGCCTTCGATGCGGGTGACCGGGTCGATGGTTACACGTTTGTTCATTTTGTTCTCTCCTATCCCTCGAATTCAGTGGGCGCTCAGTGCGCAACCTCTTCCCGTGGCAACACGGGGAAGCGGCGGGTAATGACGATGTAGCCAAGGACTTCGGCAGCGAACATGCCGATGGTGACCAGCATTTCGGCAATGCTTGGGAAGTAGTTCCAGCCGTAGTCCACACCGAGGCCGGTGTCGTAGCCGATCAGGAAGCCGTTGATGCGTAGCAGGATGCCGCCCATCATGATGGCGACGCCGGCCAGGAAAAGCCGGGCCGGGTTACGACGGGCGCCGGGGGTAGCGACGATCAGGAAGGGCGCAACGAAACAGCCCATTTCCAGCCAGAAGAAGAAGGCTTCAAGAGTGGGCGCCAGGGCGTGGCCCAAAGCACCGCGAACAACCAGATCCCCAACCCGGATGGCCAGAAAGACCGCCAGCACGCCGAGCATGATCTTGGCCATCGGTTGCAGCAGGTGCGTTTCGATCTCGCGCCGGTAAGCCGAAGCGGCGACGCAGGATTCAAAGAGCACCACGCCGTAGCCAATGACGATGGCCGACAGCAGGTAGAGCAAGGGTACGATGGGCGTCTGCCACAGCGGATTGACCTGCGGCCCCATGACCACCAGCATGGTCCCCAGCGAGGACTGATGCATCATCGGCAGCAGAGTGCCGAGCGCGATGAAGACGAACAGCACCTTCTCCAGCTTCGCCTTGGCCACCTTCAAGCCCAGCTTTTCCATGAAGACCGGCGAAAACTCGATCCACATCACGGTGATGTAGGCCGAGATGCAAAGCGCCACCTCGAGCATCACCGAATTGGGATTGGCGTAGCCCGGCCACAGGATGTGCCAGAAGTTCCACCAGCGACCAAGGTCGAAAATCACCCCGACCCCGGCCAGCGTGTAGCCGAACAGGCTGGCCAGCAGGGCAGGCCGGACCAGCGGGTGGTAATGCCCGCGATTGAAGATGTAGACCAGCATGGCCACCGAGAAGCCGCCGCAGGCGAAGGCCGAGCCGATGATCACGTCGACGACGACCCAGATACCCCACGGGTAACCGTCGTTCAGGTTGGTCACTGCACCAAGGCCAAACAGGAAGCGGACGAACAGCACTGCGAGCATGGCGGCGACCAGCACGCCGCAAACCAGCGTCGCCGTGTTGAGCAGCTTGCCGCCCACCGGAGCGGCAGGATGATGGGCGCTCATGACTGATCTCCCTTCTTTTCGTCCGCTTCAGGCACGACGTTGCGCCTGGCCACCCAGGTCAAACCGGCGAGCACGGCAATCGGCATGATCAGGCCGCCGTACAACGTGTGCTGGATGGTTTCCGACGTGGCAGCAGATGATTTCGGGGGCAGGTCGGGCAGTCCAACCTTCTGGAAATTCACCGCCGACAGCTTGAGCACCTGCGTGCCGCCGTATTCGGTTTCGCCATAGACGTGCTGCAGGTAGTTGCCGACCTGCGCCTGATAGCTCTGGTCCGGCTCGTCGCGCCAGCCATGACGATGCTTCTGGCCTTTGCCATCTTCGCCACCAGCCAGTACCTTCTCCTGGGCATGGCGTAAGCGACCGCGCGGAATCGTCGTCCACTCGCCGGGCTTCAGCGCCAGCCGGCGCTTGGCTTCGGCCAGCAGGTCTTCGGTACGACCGAACAAAGTGGCGCCGGTTGGGCAGACCTCGGCACAGGCCGAGTAGTGCCCATCCTTGTGACGATGCCGGCACAGTTCGCACTTGCCGATCTTGCCGGTCGGCGAATCGTACTGGTACTTGGGAATGCCGAAGGGGCAGGCGGCAACGCAGTAACGGCAGCCGATGCAGGCATCCGGGTCGTAACCGACGACGCCGGTCTCCGGGTCCTTCTGCATGGCCGACACCGGGCAGGCCGAAACGCACGATGGATCAGCACAGTGCATGCACGAGGTCTTCATGAAGGAGAAGCCGTTCAGCTCGCTGTCCTTCGTTTCCATCGTGCCGTTGCGGTACATCTTGATCAGGTTGAAGGTGTGGCCGCTGGTATCGAGCGGCGTATCCCACAACTTGTCCATGGCTGTGAATTCGGCCGGGTTCTCGTTGGCCCGTTTGCACGCTGCCACGCAGGCCTGGCAGCCAACGCACAGCGTGGCGTCGTAGAGCAGGCCAAGGCCTTCCGGCGGACGTTGCAGAGTGTCGCGGGCGCAAGCCGGTGCCGGGGCGACGGCGGCAGCAGCCGCTGCGCCGCTGGCCAGGCAGCCCCTCAGAAAATCGCGTCGAGTGGTCATCTCAGACCTCCGTGGATTCGGTGGCTTTTGCGCCGTCTTTCTTCGCCCGTTCCATTTCCTCGGCCTTGTGCGACAAGCCGAGATTCTTGGCGACCATTGCGCCGGCCCCCGCCGCAGCGCCGGCCACAGCGGCCAGCACGGCCGCAGAGCCAAGCGTCGCGCCGACGCCCTTTTCCTCGACGATGCGCGGCAGGAAGGCGGAGGGCTCGATGTTCTTCAGCTTGGCGACGGTATGGATCGGCTTCTGGAAGCCTACGCCCTGCTCGGTACAGCCGATGCACGGGTGGCCGCAGGCGACCGGCCAGGTGCCGGCCCCGGCATCGCCGAACATGATCACCGAGCAATTGGCGTAGGTTTCCGGCCCCTTGCAGCCCAGCTTGTACAGGCAATGGCCCTTGCGATGCCCTTCATCGCCGAACTCCATGGCAAAGCGGCCGGCGTCGAAGTGGGCGCGGCGCTCGCAGTTTTCATGAATCAGGCGGGAGTAAGCAAACTTCGGCCGGCCCAGATGATCGACCGCCGGCAGTGCACCGAAGGTCAGGAAATGAACGACCGTGGACAGGAAGTTGTACGGATTGGGCGGGCAACCGGGAATGGTCACCACCGGCTTGCCGAGGACCTGGGCCACGCCACTCGACCCGGTGGGGCTGGTGGTTGCCCCGGGAATCGACGGAATCGTCGAGGGCATGCCGCCCCACGAGGCGCAGGAACCGATGGCGATCACTGCAGCCGCATCGGCAGCACATTCGGTGAGTAGCTCGATCGCCGTCTTGCCGCCGATCTTGCAGTAGACGCCGCCATCCTTGGTCGGGATCGCCCCTTCGACAACCAGGATGTACTTGCCCTTGTTCTCGGCCATCGCCGTCTTGCGCGCAGCCTCAACCTGATGGCCGGCCGCCGCGAACAGCGTCTCGTGGTAGTCGAGCGAGATGACGTCGAGGATCAGTTTTTCCAGCGTCGGATGCTCGGCGCGCAGGATCGACTCCGTACACCCGGTGCATTCCTGGAAGTGCAACCAGATCACGCTCGGTCGGCGCTTGGTTGCCACCGCCTCGGCGACTGCGGCATCAGCCCCCTGCGGCAGCCCCAGCGTCGTCGCCATAGCGGCGCAGAATTGCAGGAACTCGCGCCGGCTCATCGACAGGCGCGCGGCGGCCGCCTCGATACGGTCGTCCTGTTCCAGCGAAATCAAATTTTGATTGGCCATTTGTCTCCCCTTTTTTGCTTTGACGTCGGTCACTGACCGACATGCCTCTCTGCTGGGGTTCTGGCAATTGTTATATTTGGGCAACTACCAGCAACAAGCGGACCAGAAAATAATATTCAATATTTTCAGCGGCTTGCAAAAATTGACCGCAAAAACCCGGCCCAAAACCCGCCATTGGCTTTCCACTTCGACAGGCGAGGTGATCAGGGGCTTGTCAGCCCAGAGGAGTAGTTCTTTCAGCCAAAACTAGTTGCGCTTTACTAACTAGGGTTTAAAACGATTAACCAGCGATTCGGTCGGCATCGGGGGAGCGGGGAAGCCAGCAAAGCGCCCACCAGGGAGATACAAAATCAAATTACATAATCCTCAAGCACAAACGAAGGCCGAAGCTATCCCAACGGAAAATACGTTACTTTGCCCCACGGCCAAGCGAGCACGGTACCGCTATCAACTCACTACTAAAAATAAAAATATCTAGCTGAGTTTCTAATATCAAACGGAAGGAATGCGCTACCAACTCCACGATAAAAAAGATGCCTCCAGAAAGGTGGAAACGAAGGCCCGCGTATTTCAAGCAAAGGAGAAAGATGCGCCCTCCATTTAGCAGATACTATTTCGGCGTCACTCTCCTTCTTAGGATAAGCCACCAAATGGTAGCGACCATCCTCGCGCTCATTAATATATGTTTTATCGAACGAAAAAAACCCAAGCTTTGCGAAACCAACAAAGTCTCTAATATAGCTTTGAAAATCCTCTGAGTCTTGCGGGATTCCAGTTATTAGTGAAAGATTTGGATTTATCTCATAAGAAACGTCAAGATCACCCAAAACATCTGCAGAAACCAGAGGGATGAGGCGAAGGTTTTCCTCATTGACAAGGTCATTCTCTTCAACAAACAGAGGGAGGCGAGACCCAGCAGAAGCAAAATGACAAATAACATCAGGAAATGTCAAAAAATAATCAATATCCCGGGCGTATTGCTCGATTAATGTATAGGCCATACAACCCCTACTCTTTGCCAAAAACCATAGTGCAGTTCCCACAACGCATAACAGGCTGACCAGTTCGTGGCCTTATTGCTTGTGAAAACTCGACATCTAATAAATTCAATTTAGTAGAGCCAGCATTGGAAGCTAGGTAAAATAATTTAGCCGCAACATTAACTTCGGCACAATTTCCTACGGGATTTATACCATTGTGAAAATATATATCACTGCTAGTCTTATTAACCCCTGGCAATTTCCTTAACGCACCTCTGATCTCAGGCCTAATCATTTCTGGGTCACATGGTCTACTATGATCTGACTCAACAAAATTATTAAGTTTTGCCGTAATAGCGACAGCCGGCTTTTTGTTATTATTTATTAAATCAGATGCGTATTTTTTATCAAACGAAATAGACATGATGGTTATTTAAAAATTAAAAGTTTTATACCGATCGAGCTTTATATTCGGCAATTCTTCAAATACTAGCCAATTTCTCAAACCGAACATCATAACCAAAGTAGCATTGGAACCGCATGTATTTCTGAAAGGAAGGATTCATTGAACATTAAACCTCTACCCCTATCCGGGTACATATACAGAAAATCAAGGGGTTACACTTGGCATTAGCGAGCAATTTTCCCTAGCCACCCAAGCCTGCCCCAGCGCCAAGCCACCATCGTTCGGCGGAGCCTGGCGAGCTTCGAGCAGATCAAGGCCGGCGCCAGCCAGGTGCTTGCGCAGGGCGGTCATCAGCACGGCGTTCATGGCGCAGCCGCCGCCGATGGCGACTTTGGGCCGTGCTTTCCGGTCACTTCCGGGGCCAGCCGTTGTTTCCGTGATCGTCGTATTTACCCAGTCGGCCAGGCCGGCGGCGACGGTGGCATGGAACAGGGCGGCACCGTAGGCGGCATCATCCTTGCAGCCCATCAGGGCCGGTAGCAGCGGGGAGAAGTCGAGCACTTTGCCCTCTTCGCGCAGGGCGTAGCCGCCGGGCAGCGGGTCGACCGGGCCGTGTTTGGCGGCGAGGCCTTCGAGCTCCATGGCGGCCTGCCCTTCAAAATGCATCAGGTCGCGGACGCCAAGCAGGCCGGCGGCGGCATCGAACCAGCGGCCGAGGCTAGTGGTCGGCGGGCAGCGCAGATTGCGGGCGAGCATGGTGAGCAGTGGACCGGGATCGCGGCTCGGGTAGTACTGCTTGATCCAACCGCCGACGCGGTAGCCGAAGCCGGCGCCGTGCAGGGCGGAGACGGCCATGCGCCACGGTTCTTTGGCGGCGCGGTCGCCGCCGGGCATGGCCAGCGGGAGGAGGTGGCCGAGGCGTTCGCAACTGGCGCCGTCGAGGCGCAGCAGCTCACCGCCCCAGGCGCCGCCGTCCGGACCGAGACCGACGCCATCGAGCGCCAGCCCGATAATCGGCTCGCTGATGCCATGTTCGGCGCAGATGGCGGCGATATGGGCGTGATGGTGGCCGACGCCGATGGCCGGCACGCCCAGCTTTTCAGCCAGACTCAGGGCCAGATGCGTGGACGGGAAATCGGGGTGCAGGTCGTGGGCGATCAGTTCGGGCCTGACGTCGAGGATGCCGAGCAGGTGATCGACCGTTTCTTCGAGGAAACCGATGGCGGCGGCGTTATCGAGGCCGCCGATGTGCTGCGACAGGAAGGCCTGGCGGCCCTTCATCACGCAAATGGTGTTCTTCAGGTAGCCGCCCAAGGCCAGTACGGTCGGGCCATCGTCAGCCAAATGAATCGGCACCGGCACATAGCCGCGGGCGCGGCGGATGAAGGCCGGGCCATCCGGAGTCGCCCGCAACACCGAATCGTCACAGCGGATGACGATGTCGCGGTCGTGGAGCAGGAAGGCGTCAGCGATTTTGCCGTCACTCCCGGCCAGGCGTTCGAGTGCCTCGTCATTGCCGATGACCAGGGGTTCGCCATGCGGGTTGGCGCTGGTCATGACCAGTAGCAGATCGCTTGTTTGCGTCAGCCAGTCGGTGCTGGATGGGCGGCCGGCGGCTTCGTGCCAGAGCAGCAGGTGCAGCGGCGTCGATGGCAGCATGACGCCGAGCCAGGCAAGGCTGGGGGCGATGCCCTGAAGTTCGCCGGCCCCCTTGGGGCAAAGGACGATCGGGGCAGCGGTGCTTTGCAGCAGGGCCAGTTCTGGCTCGCCGATCCGCGCGTAGTCGACCAGTGAATTGGCGTTCAGGGCCATTACGGCAAAAGGCTTTTCCTCGCGCTGTTTGCGTTCGCGCAGTTCGGCCACCGCCTCTGCATTACGGGCGTCACAGGCGAGGTGAAAACCGCCCAGCCCCTTGATGGCAACGATCTTGCCGGCGCGCAGCAGGTGCAGGGTTTCGGCAATCGGGTCACCGGCCAGCGGCTGGCCAGCGGCATCGAGCAGGCTCAGTTGCGGGCCGCAATCCGGGCAGCAGGTGGTTTCGGCGTGAAAGCGGCGGTCGCTGGGCCTTGTGTATTCGTCGTTGCACAGCGGGCACAGCGGGAAAGAGGCAAGGCTGGTTTGCGCCCGGTCGTAGGGAATGCGCTGGCTGACGGTATAGCGCGGGCCGCAGTGGGTGCAGGTGGTGAAGGCGTAGCGCCAGCGGCGGTTGGTCGGGTCGCAGAGATCGGCAACGCACTCGGGGCAGATGGCAGCATCCGGGCCGATGGCGGTTTTGACTTCGCCCGCCTCGCTATCGAGGATGGTGAATCCGGGGGCCGTAACTTCGGCCGGCTCACTGTCGATGGCATCGATACGGGCCAGACGCGGTGCATCCTGCGGCAAACGTGTGAGGAATTCGGCAAGCCTTTCACCAGCCACCGCGGCAATCACCCCGGCGCCATCGTTACGCACCCAGCCGTTCAGCCCGAGTTCGTTAGCCAGGCGCCAGACGTAAGGGCGAAAGCCGACCCCCTGCACCAGACCTCGAACGCGGAGCAGGCGGCCGGTCATCGGCGGCCTACTTCGCCGCCAGCTGGCGTTCCAGTTCGGCCACCCGGCGCTTCAGGGCATCGACGGATTCCGAGCGCTTGCTGCGTTGAGCTTCCAGCCCGGACTGAATCCAGTCGAGCCAGGCACTGAGGCCGTCACCGCTGGTGGCCGAGACGCGGAAGATGGTCAGGTGCGGATTGACCCGGCGGGCGTTGGCTTCGGCCAGATCGGCGTCGAATTCAAGATAGGGCAGCAGGTCGCACTTGTTGAGCAGCATGACGTCGGCCGCGGCGAACATGTCGGGGTACTTGAGCGGCTTGTCCTCGCCCTCGGTGACGGAAAGGATGGCGACCTTGTGGTGCTCGCCGAGATCGAAGGCGGCCGGGCAGACGAGGTTGCCGACGTTTTCGATCAGGAACAGCGAGTCGTCTTTCGGCTGCAGGCGTTCCATGGCATGGCCGACCATGTGGCCATCGAGGTGGCAGCCCTTGCCGGTGTTGATCTGCAGGGCCGGCACGCCAGTAGCGCGAATCCGCTCGGCATCGTTGGAGGTCTGCTGGTCACCTTCGACCACACTGATCGCGATCTTGTCTTTCAATAATTCGATGGTTTTGACCAGCAGCGTGGTCTTGCCCGAACCCGGGCTGGACACCAGATTCAGCGCGAAGATGCCGCGGTCGTCGAAGGCGGCACGATTGGCGGCGGCATAGGTGTTGTTCTTGGAGAGAATGTCTTGCTCGATCTGCACCATGCGGGCCTGCGACATGCCCGGCACATGGGCGCGAGCCGGCCCGGTGCCGTAGTCGAGATCGCCGGCGATGCCGTGTTCGTGGTGGTGATGTTCTTCGCCATGCGAGTGGGCGTGATCGCCATCATGAACATGGGCGTGACTGTGTTCGCTGCCGTCGCTGTGGTGGTGGGTATGCGAATGGACGCCGAGCGGTGCGTCGTCGTGGCTGTGATCGTGGTCATTCCCATGGTCGTGCGCGTGGGTATGCACGGTGCCGTCTTCATGGACATGGGTATGTTCATGTGCATTTTCGAGCACACCGCCTTCGATCTTCGTCTCACCTGCACCGCAGCCGCAAACTGTACACATCGCTCTGACTCCTCTTCAATCCTGTTCGAATTACCGCGAACTACTCGATTTCTATTTCCTTGACCCGCATTTCCGTGCCGCCTGTCGGCTGCACCTGATGGCTGCCGCATTTCGGGCAGGCCCCGTACAACTCCGTCATCGGGACCGTTTCAGCGCATTGCATGCACCAGCCGGCGCCTGGCGTTGCCAGAATTTCCAGCGCGGCACCCTGAGCGATACTGCCATGGGTCACCGCTTCGAAGCAGAATTTCAGCGCCTCCGGTTCGACCGATGACAGGCGACCGATTTCCAGGACCACCAGTTTCACACGATTGGCGCTTTCACGGCGGGCCGTATCTTCAACCAGCTGCAGCACACCTTCGGCCAGCGACATCTCATGCATCACGCAACTCCACAACATAGGGCAGGCAGGGATCAAGCGCCAGTATGGCCTGATTCAGCACCTGTTTTGCTTGATCCAGAGAAGCTAATCGGCAATTTTCCAGCAGCGAGGATAGCGCCCCGGCATCGGCAAAAAAACCATCGGTCGGTGCCTGAACGCGGTAATTGGCCACCTTGCCATCGACCACATGTACCGCGTGGGTCAGCACACCGCGCGCCGTCAGCGTTTGCGCCACGCCCCAGCCTTCGCCACCGGCGCTGGCAATCGGGAACGGGGTGCCATTGGCCAGCGCCAAGGCTGCGACCTCAACTTCGGCCAGTCGAGCCTGAAAAACCGAGCGAATCGAGGCTGGCCGGGGCAATTCCGGCATCTCGGAAGCGATACCTTGCCAATAGGAGAGCCATGGCTCTGGCGCCAGCAGGGCAAGCTCGGACATCTCGGGCACGTCAGACTCCGGCGCTACCTCTTCTGTGGTCCGACCGACCAGGTTTTCAAGGCATTTCTCAGCCAGCGGGCGCAAGGTGTCGTGCAAGAGGCTTTGCGTCACCGCCAGAAATTCGTCGGTCTGCCGCGCATTGCGCCAGGCGATGAACGCCGCCTTGGCCGAATGCAGCCCGAGTGCCGGCGGCCAGTCGAGCAGCAGACGCCAGAGATTTTCGTGCAGTACTTCGACCCACAACTCCGCTGAATCGGTCGCCCGCGGCACTTCGTTCTGGGCGACGGCCACCGCCGCCTGTGCCGCAGCCCGCTGGGCATGGGCACAGAGCGTGAACAAATAAGGGACGGTCTTGACCACTGCATCGGGCAACTGCCCGATGAACAGACGCGTCACCGAGGGGCGTTTGAGAATGACCTCAAGGTCTTGCAAGTGGCCGTTATGAAGCTGCGCCCGAACCGTCAGCAAACCCCCGCTGGTCATCGGCCCAGCCCCAGAAAAGCGCGGCGGCTGGTCGTATTGCCGCTAGCGGCCGGTGCCGCCAGAGGCTCGGCAAATAATGCGTGAGCAGCAGCAATTGCCGTCAATCGGGCAGCCTCGTGCGTTTCGAATTCCAGCACCGGCGAGAACAGCGAACAAAGATGGTAGTTGCCGATGCTCTCCTCCTCGGCCACCGTGAATTCGTAATCACCGGACGGGAAATGCCAGTCGTGCTTGCTGCACGCAGCCAACGCCGGCCAAGCTTCAGGCTGACCGGGCAGACAAAGCAGGTTGATCGCCCACGGCGTGATCATCGCCCCGGCCCAGTGGCCATCGGATCGCCGCTGAAACCCGACCGCCTCGATCTGCAGGCTCCGGTTGCAGATCGGCACGTCGTGCATCCGGGTCCGGGCGATGTGTTCGAAGACGGCAACCAGTTCGGACGACGGATCAGTCGCCCACACTTTGATTGGCCGCCCCTCAATCATCAGTCACCATGAATTTATGTTTTGGCGCATCACAGCCGGGGCAGCACCAGTCTTCGGGCAGCTCGGCAAAGGGAACGCCGGGCGGAATACCGCGCACGTCGTCACCCTCGGCCGGGTCGTAAACCCACCAGCAGATGCCGCACTCCAGTTTGTCGTCAGGTTTGACGCCGAGATGTGAACCTTCGAATCGCATGCAGCAGAATTTAGACCGGCTCGACCATCATGTCGAGGTATTCGCGCAGGCGCTCAACCGAATCGGTGAAATCCTCGTCGGCCGCCAGCGCCACTTCCGGCATGCCGACGATTTCGATGGAATTCAGGATCAGCGTGTCCATGCTGTTGAAGTACTGTACCCACCAGACGTTCTTCAGCCGCGTGCTGGTGATCCGGCAATTGCCATAGCCGCGCGACAGGATCGAGACCTCGCGGTGCCCGAGCCAGCCGTAGAGCGTATCGAGGTCGGCATCGCTGACCGGCAGCAGGGTCAGGTTGATGACGTGGGCGGCGTTGCCCGGTTTCCAGGCTGCGGCCTGCATGCGGATTTCTTCGACCAGCGCCTGGGCGTTCATGCAGCCGGCCGGATAGTCCGGCGCTGGCAGATCGGGCGCCGCCGTGCTCGCCATGGCATCGGTCAAAACCGCCGGAATGGCGCCGGTTTCAAGGCGATCGACCATCATCGCGCCATCATCAGCCACCTTCAGAACGCGCCACAATCCGGAAAAAGCCGTCTCCTGAACGCGCCAATGACCGGGTGCGGTCGTGAAGGCACTGACCTCGCCAAAGCCCATCGACTGGTTGATCACGTCACGCATCGTGGCATCCAGATCGAGCAGCTTGAGCCTTGCCCCCCCTTCGAAGCCGAGCCTCTCGGCCTCATCGGCAAAGGCACCGAGCAGGCTGGCCGCGCGATTGACCACCTCGGGTGCGACATTGTCCGGCAGGCGCGGCTGCGAGAAGGTTTCCATGCCCTTCGGCATCGGCAGGTAGTCCGGCGCTTCTTCGCCCTGCGAGCCGGGGCCCATGGCGACGACGGAAATCGGGAAGGGACGCATCGTTGACGGGTTCATACACAGGCTCCCTGGGAGGCTTCGACCCGAATGGCAATGCCGATCGGCTTGGGTTGCACGGGGCCGTTGAGCAGACGGGCGACTTCGCTCTGGTACTCCCCCCAGTCGCGGATGCCGTTGAGCACACCAACGAAAGCGCCATCGCGCAGGAAGACAACCGCCGGCGCGCGCGGCACGCCGTATTGCGCCATCAAGGCCGGCGCGAAATCAGGACCGGCCACCCAGCGAGTGATCATCCCGATAACCGGCTTGAGCGCTTCGGGCAGGATCACACAGGCATCGAGCACTTCGAGATTGCGCTGCGGATCTTCGGTCAGCAGCAAGACGCTCAGACCAGCCGGGAATGCCGGCTTGTCGCTGTCGATGCGGCAGAATCCGTGTTTTTGCTGCATGCGGCCAATGGCCGTTTCCAGCTTTTCGAGCGATGTCGGTCCGGCAACGAGTTGGAGGCTCATGATGGTTGTGTCCTCAGAAAATCGGGGAGTTGGGGTTCGCGATCAAGATCGGCGAAGAAGGCAGAAAAGTCGGTTTCGCCGGAATGGGCTGCATCCAGCGCATTCAAGGCAGCATTGATGGCATCGGCCCGCTCGGCATCGATCACCTCACGTGCCGCTTCAAGAAAGGTCAGCAGCCAGCTACCCGGTGGTTGCTGACCGACCAGGCTGAGGTCGACCCGAACTTCGCCATTGCGGCCGGCGCAACGGGCAAAGTGCTCGCCGCACTCGATGACCTGAACGGGTATGCCGAGGCACATGTCAGGCCGCTTCCATATTCAGGAAACGTGCATCGCCGAGACGGTAGGCCTGATCGGCTGCTGGCCGTTCGCCTTCGTAAACATCCATGGCCAACGCCGCATCGGTCAGGCTTTCGGCCTTGCCTTCACGGACACGACCAACCACACCCCAGCGCTCCAGCCAGTCGAGCGCCAGATTCAGGGACGGCACCATCTGCGCCTTGACGATGTCGCGCAGGCTGCCACCGTAGTCTTCCAGTTCTTCCGGCTGCACGCCGATCAGCACCAGTTCGGCCGGCAGCTTGTTGGTCAATTCGGCCGCCATCAGCACTTCCTGAAAGCCGGTCTGGTGCAGGCTCATCTTCTTGGCGCCCATGAAGCGCGGCACCTGATCACCGACCACCTCGCGCAGCTTGCCGGCCGGATCGCCATAGTCGACTGCATCGAAGACCAGCAGGCAGTCGGCCTCCTGCACATAGGGCAACAGATAAAGGCCCTGCGTGCCGCCATCCATCAGCGTGACCTGCGGTGGAAACTCCCAGCCATCGTTGAGCGCCTCGACGCAGCGGACGCCGAAGCCTTCATCGGCCCACAAAATGTTGCCGATACCCAGGACCAGAATGCGTTTGGTATTCATTGAAACCTCTGAAAAAAACGCCCCGGGCACACTTTCATGCACGCCGGGGCTAACGCAAGGTAAACCTTAGTCCTTGAACATCCGCCAGCCGGAAATCATCGTGGATATCAGCGACTGCCGGCTCATGATGTCCTCGCGGATCGCCGCATAGACATGCACCAGGACGAAAGTCATCATGATCCACATGCCCAGTCGGTGCAGGTTATGCACCTGCATCGAGCCGCCCAGCGCCGGAATGACCCAGCCGAACAGCGTGTCCTGCCAGCTGCCCAGCCCGGCACCTTCGCTGTACAGCGCGAAGCCGGTGAACACCATGCCGACGGCCAGGATCGTGAAGAAGAAGAACATCATCAGCTGCGCCATCGGGTTGTGGCCGACGTATTTCTTCGGGGTCTTTTCGAGGAACAGATACCAGCGCAGCTCGAAGAAGACCTCACTCCACCACTGCGGATTGGTGATCGGCAGCTTGAAAATCTGCTTGGCGTGATGATTGCCGACGAAAGCCCAGTAGATGCGACCGAGCAGGCCAACGGCAAAGATGTAGGCCGCCGCAAAATGGGCAAAACGGATATAGCCCATCAGGAAGTTGGCCGACGCTTCACCCGGCTGGGTTGGCAACGGCAGGCCGATGAAATAACCGGTCACTGCCAGCACCACCATGGCCAGCGCATTGATCCAGTGCCACAGCCGCACCGGCGCTTCGTAGACATAGATCGAACGGACTTGTTTACCGTGCCGTTCGGCCTCGAGCATGTCCTGTTGAGAGAGCATGGAATCCTCCTTATTGCTGCCGAGAGGCAGCACACAAACCTCCCCTCGCCCTCAGGGAGAGGGGCTGGGGGAGAGGGTGGGGATACAGGCAGTCCATCAGCGGACCTTGACCGACGTCATTTCCTGGCCGTCCGGGCTCATTACGTGCGTCGAGCAGGCCAGGCAGGGATCGAAGGAATGCAGCGTGCGCAGGATTTCCAGCGGTTCGTCTGCCTTGGCCACCGGGGTATCCATCAGCGAGGCCTCGAAGGCACCGATCTGACCCTTGTGGTCACGCGGACCGCCGTTCCAGGTGGTCGGCACGACGCACTGGTAGTTGTCGATCTTGGTGTCCTTGATGCGGATCCAGTGACCGAGCGCACCGCGCGGGGCTTCGGTGAAGCCGGCGCCCATGGCTTCCTTCGGCCAGGTGCTGGGTTCCCACTTCTCGATGTTGGCGGTATTCAGGTCGCCGGACTTCAGGTTGGTCATCAGCTTGTCGAACTGCTGTTGCTGCAGCTTGACGCAGTACGCCGTTTCCAGACCACGTGCTGCGGTGCGGCCGAGCGTCGAGAACAGGGCGGTGACCGGCACATCGAGCTTCTTCAGTGCGCCTTCGACCAGACCATGGATTTCCGGGTACTGCTTCGGCTGCAAATAGCCGAGCACCATGCGCGGCAGACAGCCGACTTCCATGGCATGGCCGCGCCAGCGCGGCGCCTTGATCCACGAATACTTGCCGCCTTCGTCGAGTTCCTTGATGTTGGTCTTGGTGCCCTTGGTGTTCGGGCCAAGCACGAAGCTGGGTTCGGTGACGCCGTCGAAGGGGTGCAGGCCCTTGGTTTCGTCGGGGTACTTGTACCAGGAGTGGGCAACGAATTCCTGCACCTGCTCCGGATCCTTCAGGTCGACCGGGTGAATCTCGTCGAGCTTGCCATTGATGATCGCACCACGCGGCAGCAGCAGGTTGCCCGAGGTGTAGTCGTTGGCCTTCTGCGGGATGTCGCCGTAGGACAGCAGGTTCTTCGACGAAAGACCGCCGCCGTACAGCCAGCCCTTGTAGAAGGAGCCGATGGCCAGCAGGTCGGGGATGTAAACCTGTTCGACGAACTCGGCGCAGCGGTCGATGATGCTCTTGACCAGGTTCAGGCGCTCCATGTTTACCGCGCCGACGGCACCGACGCCTTCGAGGTTGATGGCGCAGGGCACGCCGCCGACCAGCCAGTTCGGGTGCGGATTCTTGCCGCCGAAAATGGTGTGCACCTTGACGATTTCCTTCTGAAAATCGAGGGCTTCGAGGTAGTGCGCCACGGCCATCAGGTTGGCTTCCGGCGGCAGCTTGTAGGCCGGGTTGCCCCAGTAGCCGTTCATGAACGGGCCGAGCTGGCCCGATTCGACGAACTTCTTCAGGCGGTTCTGGATGTCGCGGAAGTAGCCTGGCGACGACAGCGGCCAGGAAGAAATGCTCTGGGCCAGCGTCGAAGTGGCCTTCGGATCGGCCTTCAGCGCCGACACGACATCGACCCAGTCGAGCGCGTGCAGGTGGTAGAAGTGCACCAGATGGTCGTGAACGTAAAGGTTCAGCTGCATCAGGTTGCGGATGGTGTTGGCGTTTTCCGGAATCTGGATTTTCAGTGCGTCCTCGACGGCGCGGACCGAAGTCAGCGCATGGGTGCCTGTACAGACGCCGCAGATGCGCTCGGTGAAGGCCCAGGCGTCACGCGGATCGCGACCCTTGAGGATGACTTCCAGACCGCGCCACATGGTACCGGTGGAGACGGCATTGCGAATGACGTTCTTGTCGTCGAGGTTAACTTCCACCCGCAGGTGGCCTTCGATGCGGCAGACCGGATCGACGACGACACGCTTGCCGGAGTTGTCGAGCTTGAAGCCCTGGGTTTCGTAGGCAGCCATCTAATTATTCCCCCTTCTGTTCTTCGGTCTCGCCGGCCTTCTGGCGGGCGCGGGCCAGTGCCGTCACGGCAGCATGGGCGGCAATCGCGGCGCCAACGGTGCCGGCGGCAGCCTTGCCGATGGTGTCGGCATTGGCTTCAACGCCAAAGGCCTTGATGTCGGTCACCCGGTCGTAGAAGCTGCCCTTGTCCCAGAACCCCTCCTCGGAACAGCCGATACAGCCGTGGCCGGATTGCACCGGCCAGCTGACGCCGCCGTTCCAGCGCATCGACGAGCAGGCGTTGTAGGTGGTCGGGCCCTTGCAGCCCATCTTGTACAGGCAATAGCCCTTGCGCGAACCCTCGTCATCCCAGGCTTCGGCGAACTGGCCGGCATCGAAATGGCCACGGCGATAGCACTTGTCGTGGATGCGCTGGCCGTAGAACATCTTCGGACGGCCCTGCCGGTCGAGCTCGGGAATGCGGTCGAAAGTCAGCATGTAGGTGACGACGCCGGTCATCACCTCGGCGATCGGCGGGCAGCCCGGAACGTTGATGATCGGCTTGCCGGAAATGACCTTGTGCACCGGTGTGGCGCGCGTCGGGTTCGGCTTGGCAGCCTGGACACAACCGTAGGAAGCGCAGGCGCCCCACGAAATGATCGCCTTGGCGTCGGCACAGGTTTCTTTCAGCACTTCCACGAACGGGCGGCCGCCGTGGATGCAGAACATGCCGTCTTCGTTCAGCGGCGGATTGCCTTCGACGGCGACGATGTAGTTGCCCTTGTACTTCTTCTTGACCTCTTCAATTATCGCTTCGGCCTGATGGCCAGCCGCGGCCATCAGCGTGTCGTCGTAATCAAGGGAAAGCATCGAGAGCACGACATCCTTGGTCAGCGGGTGCGCCGAGCGGATGAAGGATTCGGAACAGCAGGTGCATTCCAGTCCGTGCAACCAGATCACCGGCGTACGAGCCTTGGTCTCCAGCGCATGCGCGATGCGCGGCGCAGCAGCGGAACCCAGCCCGAGCGAAGTCGCCGTCAGGCTGCAGAATTTCAGGAAACTGCGCCGGGTAATCCCCTGGCGGCGCAGTACTTCATAGAATGTCTCGGTCACTGGTAGATCCCCCGTTGTTTTGTCGCCAAGTGGGGGAGCTACTACGCAAGGCGTATGCCACACGCGCTGCCTTGCCAGATTATTGATTCAAATCAAAGCCTTTGTGGATGGCAAGCAAGCACTCCGGAGAAAAACCGCCAGCACCCATTCTGGTCAATATGCTTCCAATTTGAAAACATGCATTCCACCACCAATGACTTGCACGATTGATCCCGATTAAACATGGTGATGCCGAGTCGTTCTAGAATGAATGGAGGAGGAGTGGCGTGCCCAATATTGTCGACCTGATAACCACCCGAAGCGATCGTGTTGCGCCCGGCGCCACGCTCCGTGAAGTAGCGTCACGCATGCTTGATGCGAAGATTTCATCGGTCATCGTGGTCGACCACGACGCCATTCTCGGCATCATTACCGAACGCGACCTGTTGCGCCTGATGCGCCGGCACTGCTCGCCGGACCAGACTGCGCAGGAAACGATGACCCATCCGGTGCACACCGTGCCGGGTAACACGAATTTCCGCCTGGCCTACCGCGAAGCAGCCAATCTCGGCATCCGCCATATCGTGGTCACCGATGAGGCCGGCCTGCCACTTGGCGTGATCAGCGAATCGGACTATCGCAGACACCTCGGCCCCGATTTCTTCCTCCATCTGAATACTGCCGATACGCTGATGGAAGGCACCTTTCCACGCCTGCCGGCGACCGCCATGCTCGATGAAGCGCTGGCCGCCATGGAAACTGTGCGCGGCAGTTGTGTCATCGTGGTCGACGGCCGGCGACCGGTGGGCATCCTCACCGAGCATGACATCGTCCGCCTTTTCCTGGGCAGTGAAAGTAACCCGAGCCTGGGCTCGGTGATGACCTCCCCGACTATCAGCATCCGCGAAGACTGCCCGCTGGCCGATGCCGCCCAGCAGATGCTCGATCACGGTATACGCCATCTGACGGTCGTCGACGCCGAGGGCAATCTGGTTGGCCTGCTCTCCGAACACACCCTGATGAGCCCGCTCAAACTGGGCCTGATCGACGATGCGCTGATCGACCGGCAGGCACTCGCCCGAGCCAGGGAAGCGATGCTGGACGAAACAGCACGCAACGAACGCTACCAACGCGCCCTGCTCGATAACTTCCCATTCCTGGTCTGGCTGAAAGATACCGAATCGCGATTGCTGACCGCCAACCGGACCTTTGCCGAAGCGGCGGGCAGCGATGCCGTCATCGGTAAAACCGATCGCGAACTCTGGCCGCCAGAACTGGCCAGCGCCTATCGCACCGACGATCTCGCGGTCATGGCTTCCCGGCAAAAAAAGATCACGATTGAACAGATCATCGTCGACGGCCAGCCGGTCTGGCACGAAACCTACAAGGCGCCGGTCATCGACGACGACGGTACCTTGCTGGGCACGGTCGGCTTCGCCCACGACATTTCTGACCGGAAACGCGCCGAAGAGGCCATCCAATTGCGCAACAGGGCGCTGGCCGGACTGATTGGCGGCGAAGCACTGCCCCGTGTTCTCGAACTGATCGCCCTGTCGGTCGAAGCCGAAATTCCGGGCTGGTGCTGCTCAATCCTTCTGGCGGACAAGACCGGACAGCGGCTGCATCTTGGCGCCGCACCAAGCCTTCCTCCTGCCTATGGCGTTGCCGTCGACGGCATGCCGATCGCCCCCGGCATCGCCTCTTCCGGCGCCGCAGCCGCTACCCGCCAACGTGTCGTCGTCGACAACATCCACGAGCATCCGAATTGGGTGAATTACCGTGACCTGGCCGAGCATGGCTGTTTTTCCGCCTGCTGGTCAGAGCCCGTGATCGGCACCAATGGTCAATTGCTCGGAACCTTCACCGCCTATTACCCTTCGCCGACCAGCCCGCAGGACGACTATCTGGGCCTGCTCACCCAGGCCGCCCAGCTCACTGCGTTGATCATCGAACGCCAGCTCGGCTCCCAGGAACTGGAAAGCAGCCTGGCAACCTTCCGCGGCATTTTTGACAGCATCGGGGAAGCGCTTTTCATTCAGGGCGAAGACCGGCGCTTTCTCGACATCAACACCAGTGCCGAGCAAATGTTCGGCCACCCCCGCGCGCGCATGATCGGCGAGACGCACGAATTTCTGATCTCTCCGGGAATGCTTGATCTGGAAGGTATCGACCAGGCCATCTCGGCTGCGCTGGCCGGCACGCCGCAGAAATTCGAAGCGCTGGCCAGAAGCAGCACCAATCGTATTTTCCCGATCGAAGTTCGTCTCCATACCGCCAGCTATTTCGGCAAGCCGGTACTGATCGCTTCCGCCGTCGACATTTCCGAACGCAAGAATGCCGAACTGAGACTGGAAGTCGAGCACGATCTTGCCCAAGCGCTGGCCGCCGGGATGCAGCGCGATGAAGTGCTGGGCGAACTGCTCAAAGCCACCCGGCGCTTCCCGGATCTGGATGCCGGATGCGTGCACTGGCGGCAACCTGACGGTAGCTACCGCCTGATCGCCTATCAGGGAATCTCGACCGATTTCGCCGAAACAATCGCCCATCTTGAGGCAGATAGCCCCCTCTCCAGCCTTGCGCTGTATGGCGGAACCATCTGCAACTGCTCGCCCCCCAGTGAGCACTGTGCCGGCGAAACCATCTGCGATAGCCTGGCCATGCAACGCGAAGGGCTGGGCTGCCTGGCCGCGCTGTCGATCAAACTGGACGGCCAGTCGGTCGCCTGCCTGACTCTGGGCAGTCGCCAGACCTCCGGCATCCTGCCCTCGACGCTGCACTCGCTGGAAAAGCTGAACAGCCACTTCAGTCAGGCGCTGCACCGACTTGCCGCACAAGAGGAAGCCCTGCGCCTGCAAAAGAACCTGAGCGGGTTGTTCGACACACTGACCGATTTCATCTTCATTCTCGACCAAGCAGGCTGCATCCTCCACTACAACCGCTCTGTCGCCGAAAACCTTGGCTACGGCGAGAGCATCCTCAAAGGGAAAACAGTTGCCTCCGTACACCCGGAGAACCTGCGCCAGATGGCCGGCGAAGTCATGGCCGAGATCATTTCGGGCCGCCGCTCCAGCTGCCCGTTGCCCATCCTGCGTGCCAATGGTGAGCAAATCATGGTCGAGACACGCGTCGTCAACGGCTATTGGGATGGACAACCCGCGCTGATCGGCATCTCCCAGGACATCAGCGAGCGCCTGATGGCCGAAGAACGCCAGCAACTGGCTGCCAGCGTATTCGACAACGCCCACGAAGGCATCATGATCACCGACCCGAAAGGGCGCATCATCGAGGTCAATTCCACCTTCACCGAACTGACCGGCTACTCCCGCGACGAAGCGGTCGGCCAGACGCCTGACCTGCTCAAGTCCGGCCACCATGACCCGGCCTTCTACGAGGAAATGTGGAGGAAGATTCGCGACGATGGCTACTGGCGTGGCGAAATCTGGAACCGCAAGAAATCCGGCGAAATCTTCGTCGAACAACTGACCATTTCCAGTGTTCGCAATCGGGACGGCGCCCTCTCGAACTTTGTCGCCATCTTCTCCGATATCACGCTGCTCAAACAGCACCAGCAGCGTCTGGAGCATCTGGCTCATTTCGACGCCCTGACCCAACTGCCGAACCGCATGCTGCTCGGCGACCGGATGCAGCTGGCGAAGGCGCAGACCGAACGCAGCGGCAAGATGCTCGCCGTCTGTTATCTCGATCTGGATAATTTCAAGCCGATCAACGACCAGTTCGGTCACTCGGTCGGTGACTATTTGCTGATCGAAGTCGCCCACCGACTGAAAACCTGCGTCCGGGCCGGCGATACGGTAGCCCGGCTGGGTGGCGACGAATTCGTGCTGCTCATCACCAATCTCGACGACCTGCACGAATGCGACCATGCCATGTCCCGGGTGATTTCGGCGCTGGCCAGTCCTTTCCGGGTCTCTGCCCAATTCGTCGACGTTTCAGCCAGCATCGGCGTCACCATCTACCCACATGACGGGTCCGACTCCGATACCCTGCTGCGCCATGCGGACCAGGCCATGTATGCCGCGAAACAGGGAGGCCGCAACCGCTACCACCTGTTCGACCCGGAGAATGACCGCCGTGCCCGTGTCCGTCGTGAGGAAATCACCCGGATTCGCGAAGGGTTGGTCAATGGCGAGTTCAGGCTGTACTACCAGCCCAAGGTCAACATGCGCGAAGGCTGTGTCATCGGCGCCGAAGCGCTGATCCGCTGGCAACATCCCGAGCTCGGCCTGTTGCTCCCCGGCAGTTTCCTGCCCGCGCTCGAAGGCAACGAACTGGCCCTCGAAGTCGGAGACTGGGTCATTCAGGAAGCCCTGAAACAAATTGATGAGTGGCATCGGACGCAAGGCATCGATTTGTCGGTAAGCATCAATATCGCCGGCGATCAATTGCAGCATCAGGGATTTTCCAAGCGCCTCGGTGAATTGCTGGCCTGCTACCCGAACGTGTCTCCTGGCCAGATCGAACTTGAAGTGCTCGAAACCGCAGCGCTGGAGGATATCCAGACCACCGCCGAGCTGTTTGTCGAATGCCGGAATCTCGGCGTCACGTTTGCGCTCGACGACTTCGGTACTGGTTATTCATCATTGACTTATTTCCGGCGGCTGCCGGCCGACATGCTGAAGATCGACCAGTCCTTCATCCGCAACATGCTGGACGATCCGGACGACCTGGCCATTGTCGAAGGCGTCATCGGGCTGACCCGAGCTTTCCAGCGCCAAGTGATTGCGGAAGGGGTCGAAACGGTGGAACACGGCCTGGTTCTGCTTTTGCTCGGCTGCGACATGGCCCAGGGCTTTGGCATTGCCCGCCCGATGGCGGCCGAACTGTTGCCCGACTGGATCCGGAAGTTCCAGCCCGATGAACTTTGGAATCTCGCTACAGCCTTCGAATGGTCGAGAGAAGATCTGCCGATGCTGATTGCGGAAGTCGATCACAAACGCTGGAAAAAGCAGCTCTACGCCTATCTCGATCACAGCGAGAACGGCGCAAGCCCGCCCGCTCAGGATGAACACGCCTGCCGCTTCGGGCGTTGGTATTACAGCCCGGGAAGCCAGCGCTACGCCAATATCGAAGCCTTCAAAACCCTGGAAACCGCGCATTCCCGCCTGCACGAAATTGGCCGGCAGCTGCTTGAGCAGAGCGATGCCGGCGAATCGGATCGTCTGCGGCAGGAACTCGAAGGACTAAGCAGCCAACTCAGTGACTGCATCCGACTGATCCAGGCAGAAGTGCTACTGCAAAATCAGCCCAGCAGACGATAGGCCGGCGAATTCAGTCGGCGTACTGCCTCAAGCATGGCATCAATGGCCTTGGGCCGCACAAAGCCAGTTCGCCACGCCAGAGCAATCCGGCGGGAAGGTTCGGGCTGGGTGAATGGAATGACGCTGATCATGTCATTGCTGTAGGGGTGGCGCAGCGCACCGTCAGGCAACACCGAAACCCCGAGACCGGAGGCGACCATGCAGCGAATGGTGCCAATCGAATGGCCGAGCCGGATATCGGTTTCCGGGCTGCTGACCTGCGGGCAGGCCCCCAGCACCTGATCACGGAAACAGTTGCCAGCCTTCAATAGCAGGACCTCGTCACCGGCCACATCCTCGGGTGCGATGCACGTCTTGCCTTCCCACGGATGGCCTCGCGGTACGACGACCTTGAACGACTCGTCGTAGATCGCCCGCGTCACCACCCCCGGAACGTCGAATGGCAGGGCGATGATCACGACGTCAACTTCGTTGTCATGCAGCATGTCGGCCAGATTGGCCGTCATGTTTTCCTCAATCGCCAGCGGCATGTTCGGCGCAACCAGCTTCAGCGAATGAATCAGCTGCGGTAACAGATAGGGGCCGATGGTATGAATGACCCCCAGGCGCAAAGGCCCGTCCAGCTGGTCGCGGCCACTCATCGCGATCTGCCTGACTTTTTCCGCCTCCTTGAGGGCATGCTGCGCCTGTTCGACCACCTTGACGCCGACGATGCTCGGACTGACGAAGCCCTTGCCGCGTTCGAACAACTGAACCCCCAACTCGTCTTCGAGACGGGCTATGGCGACACTGAGCGTGGGCTGGCTGACCGAACAGGATTCGGCGGCCCGGCTGAAATTGCCTTCATTGGCCAGGGCAACGATGTAGCGCAATTCGGTCAGGGTCAAAATCGTACTCCGTGAACATGCCGGGGAAAGAAGCCGTGCTTGCTATAGGAAAAACCTATAACAGCCATAGGCAAACCCCATAAAAATCATTGACTTGGATCAATACTAGCACAGGTACGAAGGGGAGAATTCGGCAACCAGGCTTTTTCACCGAGGGAGAACAATGATGAAACGCAGCACGCTATCTATCGCCATCGCCCTGCTTTCCGGCGCGATTCTCAGCCAGTCCGTCATGGCTGGGAGCAAGGAACCGATCCAGCCGATTGCGCCGGCCAAGGTCACCAACCCCGCACTCGTCGAACTGGGCAAGAAGCTCTATTTCGATCCCCGCCTGTCCAAATCCGGCTTCATTTCCTGCAATTCCTGTCACAACCTGTCGATGGGTGGAACCGACAACATCAAGACCTCCATCGGCCACAACTGGCAGGAAGGCCCGATCAACGCACCGACCGTGCTGAACTCCAGCCTCAACGTCGCCCAGTTCTGGGATGGCCGCGCCGCCGACCTCAAGGCGCAGGCCGGTGGCCCGATCGCCAATCCGGGTGAAATGGCCTTTACGCACACGCTGGCCATCGACATGCTGAAATCCATTCCGGGCTACGTTACCGAGTTCAAGAAGGCGTTCGGGTCCGAAACCGTCGATATCGAAAAGGTCACCAAGGCTATCGCCGCCTTTGAAGAAACACTGGTTACTCCAAATTCCCGCTTCGACAAATATCTGAAGGGCAACAGGAAGGCCATCACCAAAGATGAACTGGCTGGCTACCAGCTGTTCAAGGACAGCGGTTGCGTCGCCTGCCATAACGGCCCGGCCGTTGGCGGAAACTCCTTCCAGAAGATGGGTCTGGTTGAAGCCTACAAGGCATCCAGCCCGGCCGAAGGTCGTTCTGCCGTGACTGGCAAGGATGCTGACCGCTTCAACTTCAAGGTGCCAACCCTGCGCAACGTTGAAATGACCTATCCGTACTTCCACGACGGCGCTGCCAACACCCTGCCGGAAGCAGTCGACACCATGGCCCGCATCCAGCTCGGCAAGAAGTTCACGCCGGAAGAAAACGCCAAGGTCGTTGCCTTCCTGAAGACCCTGACCGGTGACCAACCAAACTTCAAGATGCCGATCCTGCCGCCGTCATCCGACGCGACGCCACGCCCGACGCCGTTTGAAAAGAAATAACAACCGCCTCAGAGAATCGACGGGGGCTGCGGCCCCCGTTTTTCTTGCCCGTTTTTGTTTGATGATCATCAATCTGTCGGTACACTGGCGCGTTCATAATTTGCGCCTGATTCCTTTCGGTTTTTTCTCCTGATGCTTGAAGCTGACAATCTGGAATGCGTGCGCGGCGAGCGCCGCCTGTTCGCAGGCCTCAACTTCAAGTTGGAAGCCGGGGAACTGCTGTATCTGCAAGGCAAGAATGGCGCCGGCAAGACCAGCCTGCTGCGCATGTTGATCGGCCTGCTGCCGCCCGAGGCCGGAGAAATCCGCTGGAAGGGTGCGTCGATCAAGGCACAGGGCGACGATTTCCGGGCCGACCTTTGCTACCTCGGCCACCTGAACGCTATCAAGGAAGAATTGACACCACTGGAGAACCTGCTGGCTGCTGCCCATCTGGCCGACGAAGAACTGGCGGAAGACGACGCACTCGATGCGCTGGAGCAGGTTGGTCTGGCCGGGCGTGAAGACCTCGCCTGCAAGTATCTGTCGCAGGGCCAGAAGCGCCGGGTCGCGCTGGCCCGGCTGGTCAAGGAAAAGCGCCCGCTGTGGATACTGGATGAACCTTTCGTCGCTCTCGACGTGGCAGCAGTCGACTGGCTGGCCGGCATCATCTCGGGCCACCTGCAGCGTGGCGGCATGGCCGTGATGACAACGCACCAGCAGGTCACCATTCCGGCCGGCACTGTGCGCGAATTGCGGCTCGGTTGAGGACGAGGCGCGAATGCTGAAAATCATTACCGCCGTCATCGGCCGCGATCTCAAACTGGCCATGCGCCGCCAGGCCGACATCGTTTCGGCGCTGTTCTTTTTTATCATCGTGGTCAGCCTGTTCCCTCTCGGCATCGGGCCGGAGCCTGATCTGCTGCGCAAGCTGGCGCCTGGCGTACTGTGGGTCGCCGCCCTGCTCGCCACCATGCTGTCGCTGCCACGCCTGTTCGCCGACGACCATCGCGACGGCACGCTTGAACAACTGGCGCTGGCCCCGCACCCTCTTGGGCTGGTCGTTACCGGAAAAGTAATCGCTCACTGGCTGGTCTCCGGACTGCCACTGGCACTGATCGCCCCGGTCCTCGGCATTCAGTTCGACCTTTCGAGCGATGCGCTGATCGTACTGACTGGCGCCATCCTGCTCGGCACCCCTGCGCTGTCCGGTATCGGCGCCATCGGTGCGGCACTGACCCTGGGGTTGCGTGGCGGCGGCGTGCTCCTTTCGTTGCTGGTTCTGCCGCTCTACATCCCGGTGCTAATATTCGGCGCTGGCGCAGTAGATGCGACGGTGTCCGGACTCGGGGGAGAAGGACATCTGTCCTTGCTCGCCGCAATTACTTTTGCTTCTGTTGGCTTCGCCCCCTGGGCCTCGGCCGCTGCCTTGAAGATCGCCCTCGAATGAAAGATCGCTTCAATCTCTACCGTTTCGCCTCACCAGCCACCTTCTACCCGCTGGCTGGCGCCCTGATTCCTTACTTCGTCGCGGTGTCGGTCGTCTTCGGACTGGCTGGCCTTTAT
>JAGTRS010000069.1 GCA_018262195.1 Pseudomonadota bacterium
CAGCCGCTACGCGTGGACCGATTCGATGATGAGCAAGGAGTTCAAGGACACCATGCAGATCATCGACAAGGAAACGCTGGAAATCGTCGCCGAACTGAAACCCGAGCCGGGCAAGACCTTCGCCCACGTCGAATTCACCAGGGACGGCAAGTACGTGCTGGCCAGCCTGTGGGACATGGACGGCGCGCTGATCATCTACGACGCGGTGACGCTCAAGGAAGTGAAGCGCCTGCCGATGAAGAAGCCGGTCGGCAAGTACAACGTGTGGAACAAGATCACCAAGTCGGAAGGGACCAGCCATTGAGCGGTCGCCGGGCGATCTGGATTTGGGGCGAAATTTCGGGTTGACCGTGGCGGTGCGGTTAACTGCTGGCAATCATTCCCGACGGGTGGCTGACACCTCCCGTGCGTCAGCCAACGACCTTTAGAAATCGGGACTGATCGGACACCGATTTTCAGTTCGAACCTCCGCGTTCGGCCACAACCCGCCGATCAGGCTTTTATGGGCTACGTCAGCAACAGACTGACAGCCGACCTACGACTTCTCAAGCCCACCGACGACAGCCGACCGAGGTTGTGTGAAAACCCTTCGGCTGTGTACTCCAAACAGGGGGCTCGTGCGTTGATTCCTGTAGGGAGGTATGGGAATGAAGCGATTCATCGAAGGCCAGGTACGAAGCCAGCTCACGTTGATGCCGGAATCACTGGAAGACTATATTGGCGCGGACAATCCAGTCCGGGTCATTGATGCTTTCGTCGACGCATTGGATCTGGCCGAAATGGGATTCGACGCGAGCGCAGCCGCGACGGGCAGGCCGGGCTACCATCCGGCGCTCCTGCTCAAGATTTACATCTACGGCTATCTGAACCGTATCCAGTCCAGTCGGCGACTTGAGCGTGAGGCTGGGCGCAATGTCGAGTTGATGTGGCTGACGGGACGCCTGTCGCCCGACTTCAAAACTATCGCCGACTTTCGTCGGGACAATGGCAAAGGCATCCGCAACGTCTGCCGGCGCTTTGTCGCCCTGTGTCGCCAGCTCGACCTGTTCAGCGAAGCCATCGTGGCCATTGATGGCAGCAAGTTCAAGGCGGTCAATAACCGTGACAAGAACTTCACCCCACACAAACTGGCACAACGGATGAAGCAGATCGACGAGAGCATCGAGCGGTATTTACAAGAATTGGACACGGCCGACAGAACGCAATCTGCCGCTGGCAGCCACAGAAGTCAGCACATTCAGGAAAAACTGGAAAAACTCCGCCAGCAGATGGAATACCTCCGCGAAATCGAGATCCAGTTGAAGCAGCAACCGGACGAGCAACTGTCGCTGACCGATCCGGATGCCCGCTCGATGGCGACCAGCGGCCGAGGAACCGGCATGGTTGGTTACAACGTGCAAGCGTCCGTCGATACCAGGCATCACCTGATCGTTGCCCACGAGGTCACCAACGAAGGGCACGACCGCCGGCAACTCTCGAACATGGCCGTGCAGTCACGAGACGCCATGGGGACTGGGCAACTCGACGTCCTGGCTGACCGGGGGTATTTCAAAGGGCCTGAAATCCTGAAGTGTGTTGAGGCAGGCATCACGCCCTGGGTACCGAAGACCATGACCTCGGATAACAAGGCCAAGGGGCGATACGACAAGCGCGATTTCGTCTATGTCGAGGCGGCAGATGAGTATCGCTGCCCCGCCGGAAGGCAGCTTCCTTATCGCCATTCCTCGATGGAGGACGGGATGCGGATAAAGTCCTATTACACGACAACCTGCCCGACCTGCGAACTCAAGGCGCAATGCACCACCAGCAAGGAAAGGCGGGTACGGCGCTGGGAGCATGAAGGCGTACTCGATGCCATGCAGCACCGCCTGAACATCACGCCGGGGAAAATGAAGCAGCGACGATGTACCGTCGAACATGTCTTCGGAACGTTGAAGTTCTGGATGGGTTCAGCCCACTTCCTGATGAAGAAGATGAAGAACGTGAAAACCGAGATGAGTTTGCACGTCCTGTCCTACAACTTCCGGCGAGTCATCAACCTGTTGGGTGTCCAGGGAACCCTGCAAGCAATAAGGCAGGCGGTCGTTTGAGGGGCGGCCCCCCTCTCTTTTATGTCGGGATGCTCATAAAAACACCCCCCAGAGCCTTCAGGACAACGCCCAGGCGGACGCAGAGATCAAAAAACCATCACCAGGACACTTGCCAGATCGTTTCCACAAAATCCGCTTCGGAATCGCGTTTCCACACAACCTCGACCCGTTGCCGTCATTCGCTCTCGCAGTAGGTCAAGGTCAGGTTTCTGAGGCGAGCAGTCGCTCAACTGCACAGTCGCCGACAGCTGGTCGGCCACTGTGGTTATACAGCCAGCGTTGGTAGTACGGCGGTTAACCGTCAGACAACAGTCGTTGGCGACAACTTGGCCTCGAATTTCAGCTTTCGAATTACTCGAACGCGTACCGCCGGGCCTGAGCTGTCGTTGCCATTTGTCATTACTGTACGATTGCATTGGGCAGTTGAGCCAAGCTTTGTGGGGGTAGATTGAGCAACTAGGGCGACATGCGGCATTCACGAATTTCTGATACTTTTCGCGCACGGGCTCTAGATGAAGGTCGCCCCGAATATATCTTCTCGTCCGTCTATTTATTGGATTATCCATGAAGTCTGATAGTCTCCTTCTGGCCTTACTGGCGGCCGTTTCTCTGACCTTCTCCCACCTCGCCAACGCCAGCGGCATACAGACCCAAGTGGTGCAGTTTGCCAAGGGTCACTCGTCTGTCACAATCAAGGGCAGCATCAAGGTCGACCAAATCATCGACTACACCCTGCGTGCCCGTGCCGGCCAGACCATGAACATCAAACTGGACACGAAGCACACGGCCAACTACTTCAACGTGTTACCTCCCGGCTCCGAGACCGCCCTGTTCATCGGCTCCACTTCAGGCAGTGAATGGACGGGCGAACTGCCGGCCGACGGGGAATACCGCGTGCGCGTCTACCTGATGCGCAGCGCGGCGCGGCGGCACGAGTCTGCGAACTACACGCTGACCTTCGGCATCACCGGCACTCCTTCGGCCAAGCCGGCCATGGGCACCCCGCCGGCCAGCGACGCCAAGGTCGCCGGCACCCCTTACCACGCCACCAGTGCGGTTCCATGTTCGCTGGGCGATGCACCCAAGGCGCAGTGCGAACTCGGCGTGATTCGCGGCAAGCCGGGCAATGCCGAAGTGCATGTGACGCCGCCGGGCGGCTTCAAGCGCGTGCTGACCTTCATGGGTGACAAGGTGACGGCGAAAGGCTCCAAGGTGAAAGCCAGCAAGCATGGCGACATGTGGTCGGTCGAAGTAAACGACTACGAGCACTACCAGATTCCCGAGGCGGTGATCGTCGGCGGGTGAACGTAGCGATGGAAGCCCTGAACCACTTCCTGGTGCAGCAGCCGCTGCACATTCTTGGCGTGGCCGGGATATTCCTTATGGCATGGGCGCTGTTTAAACCCCGGACAAAGGGATTGCTTGTACCGGCCTTGGTCTGGCTGGGCTACGCCGCCTGGGAGTGGATTGTGCTGGTCAAAACCCCGGAAGCAGATATCCGGGTAGATCTGCTGCTGATCTGGCCACTCGTTTTGATGGCGATGCTCTGGCCGATTTTTCGAGCATTCTTTCCCGGGCGTTCCGCCAGCCCTGAATCTGACAATGGAGATAACCATGCGTAACTTCATCCTCGCGTGCGCGCTTACATGCGTTCTGCCCATCTTGGCCGGCCTGTCCGGCTGTTCGACGGAGGGGAAGCGCGTGGCGCCCCCTGCTTCCCTGACGGGGTCGAATTGGGAACTGTTTGCCATCCAGTCGATGGACGATGCACAGGGCACCACCCGCATCGATTCACCAGAGCGCATCACGGCCAGTTTTACCGGTGATGGCCGCGTCAGTTTCCGGCTCGACTGCAATCGTGGCACGGCTACCTGGGAAGCCGTGGCAAGTGCCGACGGCACCAGCGGGAAGCTTCGGTTCGGGCCGATTGCCGCGACCCGGGCGATGTGTCCGCCACCGCACCTCGACGAGCGCGTCGTGCGCGACCTGACCTACGTCCGTTCTTATTTGCTCAAGGATGGCAAGTTGTTCATGTCACTGATGGCCGATGGTGGCATTTACGAGTGGCGGCCAGCAAGGCAATAAATTCATTTCCCGTCGGACTGACAGAATTTAGATGCATACATTTCTGGTATCGACCTACCGGATTGCATCCTGGTTTGCCGCTGGCTCGCTGGGGATTCTCGGTGCGATCATTCTTTATGATGGCCTTGCGAACAGCATCGCTGCACACTATCGGGCCGTGACCTTGATCATTGCCTCGTGCTTCATCATGGTCGGCGTGGGGTTCTTCGTATTGGAGCGCAATCTGTCCAGAGTGAGGCAGCATCAGGAAGCGATTCAAGACAGGAACAACATGCCCCAACAGCTGGTCAAGCCCTGGCAGATGATTCATGGGGTTTTGACGCTGGCGGCGGGGTGCGCCTTTCTGTTATCCGCAGCGAGGATTTGGGGTGTCATGGCCCGACTAAAGAGTGGAGTCAGGATTTTCGGATAGGTGCCAGGTCAGGTGCAGGATGTCTCAACGACCAAGGAAGCCCATAGCCAGCCAAGCGGTATGGTTGATGTGGATATCGTAAAGATCGATGGCGCGCATTTATGCTATTTGTCTACGGCACTTCCCGTTTCGGATCGCTTTTTGCGCGGCCGGTCGTGGTCCAGACGGGTACCCTACAGCAATATAGCTATTTCGAACGTTACAGCCACAGGGTGCGCTACAGCTGGCCAAACGTCATTGGCGTTCTGCGCCAACAGCGATCGCAAAGAATCAGTCAGCGGCCGCAGGATAGGAAATTGGCCCTAATGACGCTTTGAGTTTCAGGCTATAGCCATACCTTGCCCATCATGGCCAGATAACCATTACATCGGCGATGGCAGCATTTCGAACCCGAAGCTGCTGTTCGCTGGAATCTGACTCTTGTTATCCTCCACAGATGTATCAAATCCATTTCCGAAGCCGTATGCAGCATTGGTTGTTGGCCGTACTGCTCGGGCTTTTTCTGCTTTGGCTCGCCCTGCCGCGACTGCTTGGCCTGGCGATGGAACATTGGCTGGCCCTCCCTGGCCTTCAGGCATTTCACGTCGATATAGACAGGGTTGGCGCCGGGCGTGCGCACCTGAACGAAGTACGCGCCGTTTATAACAGCACCGGCGGCCACCGTTTGCAGACCGTCCTGCGCGATATCGAGCTGGACTATTCGCTGGCACGCCGCCATATCGAGCGCCTGGATATTGCCGGAGGAGAG
>JAGTRS010000058.1 GCA_018262195.1 Pseudomonadota bacterium
ACGCCGAGCAGGATGGGCACCCCCCAGACCGGATGCACGACGTATTGCCCGAGGCGTTGCGAGAGCAACGGGCTGCTCCGGACGGCGCGCTGGATGACGGCCGCCGACAGGGCATCCGCCGCTTCGGTCCGTTCGCGGGCGAGCAGGCCCGGCAGGTCGCCCTCGGTGGTCTCGCGGGCGGCGCGGCACAGCTGGTCGAGCAGTGGGTAGCGTTCGCCTGCGGCGTGGCGCAGCCAGTCTTCGACGACGCTGTCGCCTCCGAGGAAGAGAATCGCCAGGCCTCGCGCCGCGATCTGCGGGTGCGGGCAGTGTTCGGTGATGGCGGCGGCGACGGTGGCGATGTGCCGCTCGAATTCTTCGTCATAGAGAAGCAGGGTTTCCGGCACCCGGGCCTGGCTGATGGCGTGTGTTAGCGGCGAAATGCCTTCGCCGCCGGTTGCCACAGTCGTGATGACCGGCATGGCGAGTTCCTTGGCCAGCTCATCGGTATCGACGGTCACCCCACGGGCCGTGGCCTCGTCGTGCATGTTCAGGGCCAGCACCATCGGCACGCCCAGCTCGGCGAGCAGGGCTGTCAAGGTGAGGGTGCGGCGCAGGTTCTTGGCGTCGCCCACCTGAACCAGACAGCGCGAGGACTCGTTGAGCAGCGCCTGCATGGTGGCCCGCTCGTCGTCGCTGCGGGCCGGCAGGGCGAGCACGCCGGGGGTGTCGAGCAGGCTGGCCGAGACGTCGAAGCGCGCCGCGGCGCGGGTCACTTCAACCGTGGTGCCGGGGTAGTTGGAGACATTGACGTAGGCCCCGGTCAGTCGGTGGAAGAGGACAGATTTGCCGACATTGGGATGGCCGACGAGGAGGATGGCGGAGGCGGTGGTCACGGTGATCAGGTCCGGTTGCAGCGTTGAATGGCGGCGTCGAGCCAGCGGGTGGTGACTTCGCCGATTTGGCGGGCGCAGGCCCGGCGCTGGGCGTCAAGGACGACGGTGTAGGGCAGGGCGCCGGCGGGATTGCCAAAGCGGGCCAGGATGCCGCGCGGTTCGGTTGGGCCGTGCAGCGCCTGCAACGGCGGCTGCAGGGCATCGAGCACGCCGGCCGGCGCGGCCGCCGTTTCATGCGGACGTTGCAGGGCGATGGCGACGAAGCGCGATTTGTCCTGGCGGGCAAGCTGGGCGAGCATGGGCATTTCGCGCAGGCAGGGTGGACAATCGCTGCGCCAGAAGTTGATGACGGTTATCCGGGGCGGCAGGGTGGATAGGCGGACAAAGGAGCTGCCGTCGGAAAGCTCGAAATCGAGCGCCGTAGGGGCAGTTTCGGCAGAAGCCGCTCCGCCGGACAAGGCAAAAAGCCCCATCGCGAGGGCGAGGCCAGGGAGCCGGGAGGCGGAGCGAGTTGCTGTCACAGGGCGAATTTCACGCCGCCGTAGATGAAGCGGCCGCGGTTCGGGCCCCAGATCTGGGTAACGTCGATGGACCCGCTGCTGTCTATCCACAACATGCTTTCCTTGTCCGACTGCTTGAAGTCGAAGATGTTGTCGACGCCGAGGAAGACGCCCCACTGCTTGTTGATGCGGTATTCGCCGCGCAGATCGGCGACCCAGAAGGACGGGCTCTTGTCCATCTTGCGTGTGCCGTCGAAGTTGTAGCGCGGGTTGTTGGCGTAGTCGTAGAACTTGGCGAGGTCCATCGGGCCGGTCCAGGTGCCACGCAGCATGCCGGTCCATGGTCCGCTTTCGTAGTCGAGACGCAGGTAGGCGCGAGTTTCCGGGCGGGCGAAGGCGAGGGTGCCGGCTTCGCTGAAGCGGTACTTAAAGTGCTCGCCGGCGATGGTGGCTTCCAGTTGCGGCGTCAGCTTGTAGGTGACGGTGAGGTCGCCACCAACCACGGAGACTGGTTTCTTGGCCGAGGTGAAGAGCGTGATCGGCAGGCCGCTGACCGGATCGGTGGCGCCGGAGTCGAGCAGCGCCATGTTCTTGACGCGGTTGTAGTTCAGCGAGGCAACCCAGGCCAGGCGATCTTCGGCGTACGACAAGGCATAGGAGGCGTTGTCGGAGATTTCCGCCTTGTCGACCTGGCGGACGATGCGCGTCGTGTCGAGAATGCCGTGATCCTGCTCGAAGAAGGAGGTCGGTGCGCGGAAGCCGCGGCCGGCGGCAAAGCGGCTGCTCAGTTCGTGGTTGTGGTTCCACAGGACGTTCAGGCGCGGGCTGGTGATGCCGCCAAAGACGTTGTGCTTGTCGTAGCGCACCGAACCGTTGACCTCGACGACGCCATCGAGGAAAGCGTGGTAGCCCTGCAGGAAGGCGCTGGGCGTGCGGTACTTGTAGTTGTCGATGCCGTCGTTGGCTGCACCGCTGGCATCGGTGCCGGTACTGCTCAGGTCTTCGTAGCGGTAGGTGACCCCGGTGGTGACCAGCGTGGCGCCGAGCGGTTGCTGGGTGCTGGTTTCGAGGTAGTACTGGGTCTGGTCGGCCTTGTAAACCGCCTTCTCATAGAAGGAGTCCTGCTTGTGTTTGGCGTAGCCGACGGCTAGGCGCAGGCTGCCCTCGCCGAGCTTGTGGGTGGCACTGGAGACGAACTGCTTGCGGTCGGTGAAGATGATTTCCGACATGCCGGCCAGACCGTCGTTATAGAAAGTGCCGGCCTGACCATTGGACAAGGTGTCGCCGCCCGAGCCATCGGGGGTTACCCAGCCACGCGGGTCGGGCGAGCCATTTTTCCCATTGCTCCAGTTGAAGGGGTTGCCCGAGCCATCGGCCTTGACGCCGCTGTAACCGGTGCCCATCGCGCCACCCATGCGCTTTTCATCGACGATGTCGAGGCGGCCGCGCAGCTTGAAGCCACCGATGTCGTCAACGAAGAAGCCAATGCCGCCCAGGTTGCGTTTGTAGCCGGTGTATTCCGAAACCTTGTTGTCGTCGGCATCGACCGTGTCGTGCTGGTTGTGGTTGAAATTGGCGGTCAGTGCGCCGCCAGTGAAGGCCTTGGCGCCGAACAGGTCAGTGTTCCACTGGCCATGGGAGCCGAGTTGCTGGTTGGCCAGGAATTCGTCCTTGGTCGGCCGGCGGGTGACGATATTGACCGAGCCGGCCAGCGCCTCGGGGGCGATCAGGCTGGTGCCGGCGCCGCGCGAGATGTCGATGCGCTCCAGGCCGCCGAGCGCGACGCTGTCCAGACCGTAGGCGGTAGATACCGACGAGAAGATGGGAATGCCATCGATCAGCAGCGTCGTGTAGCGACCGGGCAGGTTATTGAGCACGACGTTGCGTACGTTGCAGATCGAGCATTCGGTCTGCACGGAAATGCCGGGCCGCTTGTCCAGGGCCTCGGTGAGCATGGTGGCGCCGGTCTTTTCAAGTTCGCGGGCGCCGAGCGATTCGGTGGCGATGATTTCGTCGCGCAAGACCGGTTTGGCACCGACGCTTTTGCCGGAGGAAACGGTGACATCGCCAAGCTGCTTGTCGGCCATGGCCGGCAGGGCAAAGGCAAGGGCCAACGCGGCGGCCAGCGGGCGAAGGATGACTTGGTTCATGGTGTTGCTCCCTGTGTTAGCGTTTTCTTATGTTTTTGGTCGTTAAAAAGCCGCCCATGGGCGGCCTGGAAAGGCGGATGACTTACGGCTGACCATCTCCCGGCTGGGTAACGAAGCCGATCTTGGTCAGGCTGGCCCGGCGGGCAGCGCTCATCGTTTCGGCGACCGTCTCGTAGCGCGTGTTGCGGTCGGCCTTGAGGTGCATCTCGACGTTGGCGTCGCGCGCTACTGCCTCGCGGAACTTCTGTTCCAGGCCGTTGCGGTCGACGGTGTCGTTGCCGACATAGATGAGATTCTCGCCGGTGATCGACACCTGCAGGGTCATCGGTTTTTCCGGCGTTGGCGTGCTGGAAGCGCGTGGCAGTTCGACCGGCACCTGGTGCGTCATCAGCGGCGCGGTGATGATGAAGATGATCAGCAGCACCAGCATCACATCGACCAGCGGCGTCATGTTGATTTCCGCCGTCGGCATCTGGCTGGTCGGCGAGTTGAAGGATCCCATCGCCATGTTATGCAACCTCCGTCGCAGCGCGGGCGCGCATCGGGTGGATCTGGGCACTGTTGGCGACAAAGGGCTTGCCGACAGTGAAGAAGGCGTGCAGGTCGTGGGCAAATGCGTCGAGATCGGCCAGCACTACACGGTTGGCGCGGGTGAAGGCGTTGTAGGCGAAGACGGCGGGCAGCGCGACGGCGAGGCCGGCGGCGGTCATGATCAGCGCCTCGCCAACCGGACCGGCGACCTTTTCCAGCGCCGCCTGACCGGAAAGGCCGATGGCGACCAGCGCGTGGTAGATGCCCCAGACGGTGCCGAAGAGGCCGACGAAGGGGGCAGTGGCGCCCGTGGTAGCGAGCAGGGTCAGGCCGTTTTCCATGCTGGCCTGGGTCACCATCAGTTGCTGGCGGAGCGCACGTTCCATCTGCTCGGCCGGGTCGAAGCGGGAGGCCAGGCGGCCGGTGACGGCCTCGCACTCATGGTTGCAGCAGTTGGCCTGCTCGGCGAGCTGGGCGTAGGGGCTATCCTCGCCACTCTGGCGCAGTTTCTCGATACCCTCGGCAACGCTGGTTGCCGCCCAGAAGCCGGCAACTGCCTTGGCGGCGCGGCGGGTGCCGTACCAGTCCCAGGCCTTGGCCAGAATCAGGTACCAGCTGGCAATCGACATCGCGGCCAGAACGTAGGCGACGGTGTGCGAAACGAGGTCGCCGGCAGCCCACAGATGGGCGAAGCCAAAGGCGTTTTGGGCGGTTTCCTGCATTTTTATTGCTCCAATTTGAAAATAATCGGGACGAGTACAAAGCTCTGAACAGCGGTGTCACCGCGTTTGGCCGGTATGAATTTCCAGATTCGAACAGTCTTCTGCGCCGCTTCATCAAGGCGCTGGCTGCCGGAGGATGTCTTGATCTCGACGCTCTCGGCGGTGCCCAGCGGGGTGACCGAAACGCGCAGGACGACCTTGCCTTCTTCGCCCATGCGTTTCGACAGCGGCGGGTAAGACGGGGCCGGGTTCTTCAGGTAATCGGCGTCGAAACGGGCCTGGCTCATCGGCTCCGGCGCCGGTGGCGCCGGCTTGACCTCCGGTGGTGTGGCGACCGGAGCGGCAGGAGCCGGCTGGGTGCTCTGCGTTGCCTCGATGACCGGAACGGGCTTCTGTGGGGTCGGGCGGGTTTGTACCGGCTGCGGCTTGACGACTGGCAGCGGCTTGGCTTCGGGCGGTTTTTCCTGAGCCGGCTGGATCAGGTCGACGATCAGCGGCATTTGCATGATCTGTGGCGCCACGGTCTTCGCCGCCATGACGATCAGGATGACTGCGATGTGGGCACCGACAACGATACCCAGCAGGCCGCTGCGGCGGGCAGAAGAAGGTCGGGAGAGGGCGTAGCTCATAAGTTTTTGTTCGTTTGTCGCCCCAAATTGCCGCAAAAAACCCTTGGCTTGCTGGCGTTCTGCTTGCTGGCTATGGGAACGAGAGATTTACAACGGAGGGAAAGCTATTTGGTCAGGATCAACTTGTTTTCGCGGGTGACGCGCAGTAAGTAGCGCTGACCGGCATGTTCGATTTCCACGGCCGAAGTACCTTGCAGCAAGTCGCTGCTGTTGACGCGCGGTCGTTCGTTGCCGGGTGGTGGCGGATTCTGGCTGGGCAGATTGGGTGGTGTATTCATGAAAGGCTAACGCAAACGAGAATGGTTCGTATTGTGTTGTTAATGAGAATCGTTGTCAACAATACTTTCTGCGGCAACCTTGTCAGCGTCTGGCGCTGTGGCGAATTGGTTCAGTGTCTGGCAGAAGGCCGATACCCCGCTACCCCGGAGATAGATGCAGGGCTTGCCGGTGCGCTTGCATTGTTCCTTCACTCACCAATAAGCGTAGTGGCTGATGCAACCGGTCTGGCAGATGACCAGATCGGCCGCGGCCAGCGCGCCGTCCATCCGGTGCAAGCTTTCTTCCAAGCCTCCATCGTGGTGGAGAAATCGTCCGCCATGAAATTTTTTGTGATGCGCAAACAGGAATAATTCGCATCAGCCCGTTTGGCACAAAAAAGCCACGGACATGCCGTGGCTTTTTGTTGGGAGAGTGGCGTCGGTTTAGCGGTCGCCGAACTTCTTTTTCTTGAAGCCACCGCGATCACCTTCAGGCTTGCGATCGCCACCACCAAATTTGCGCTCGCCGCTGAACTTGCGTTCGCCGCCACCGAAACCTGCGCCTTCCGGACGACCTTCATCCGGACGCAGGTTGATCGGCACGCCGCGAATGCGGGTGCGCTTCAGGGCGTTCGAGGCTTCACCGGGCATGCCGGCTGGCAGTTCGACGGTGCTGGATTCGTCGTACAGACCGATGCGGCCGATGAAGCGGCTCTCAATGCCGGCTTCGTTGGCAATTGCACCGACGATGTCGCGCACTTCGACGCCATGATCCCGACCCACGTCGATGCGGTAGCGCACCATGTCGCCGGCCGGCGCCGAACGAGCCGGACGGTCTTCACGACGCGGCCGTTCGCCACGATCTTCGAAGCGCGGACGATCACCACGTTCTTCAAAACGCGGCTTGCGGTCGCTCTCGCCAAAGCTGCCCGGACGGGGAGCCGGGGCCGGACGCGGATCTTCACCGGCGATCTGCAGCGGCTTGCCTTCCTGAGCCATCATGGCCAGTGCGGCAGCAACTTCTTCGGCGCTGACATTCTGCTCTTCGGCAATTTGCGAGACGATGTTGGAGAAGAAATCCAGACCTTCGGCGTTGAGCACTTCGACGACTTTTTGCTTGAAGTCCGAGACGCGCTTGTTGGTGACATCGGCGCGGCTGGGCAGGGTCAGCGGTGCAATCGGCGAACGGGTAGCACGCTCGATGGTGCGCAGCATGCGGATTTCACGCGGTGCGACGAACAGGATGGCGTTGCCGGTGCGGCCAGCGCGGCCGGTGCGGCCGATACGGTGCACATAGGCTTCGGTGTCGTACGGAATGTCGTAGTTCACAACGTGGCTGACGCGCGGCACGTCGATGCCGCGGGCGGCAACGTCGGTGGCGATGACGATGTCGAGAGCGCCGGACTTCAACTGCTCGATGACGCGTTCGCGCATCTGCTGGTTGAGGTCGCCGTTCAGGGCAGCGGCAGCGTAACCACGGGCCGACAGCTTGTCAGCCAGTTCGACGGTGGCCGTCTTGGTGCGGACAAAGATGATGGCGGCGTCGAAGTCCTCTTCAACTTCAAGGATGCGGGTCAGGGCGTCCAGCTTGTGCATGCCGGAAACCTGCCAGTAGACCTGACGGATGGCGGCAACTGTGGCGGTGGCCGACTTGATCTTGATTTCGCGCGGCTCAACCAGGTATTTCTGGGCAACGCGGCGAATCTGTTCTGGCATGGTGGCCGAAAACAGCGCAGTCTGGTGCTTGGGCGGGGTGCGTTCGAGAATCCACTCGACGTCGTCGATGAAGCCCATGCGCAGCATTTCGTCGGCTTCGTCGAGCACCATCGTCTTCAGGTTGTCGAGGTTGAGCGTCTTGCGCTCAAGGTGGTCCATGACGCGACCCGGGGTGCCGACGATGACGTGGGCGCCGCGCGACAATTGCTTGAGCTGGATGGTGTAGCTCTGGCCGCCGTAGATCGGCAGGACGTGGAAGCCGGGCAGGTTCTTGGCGTAGGTTTGCAGGGCTTCGGCAACCTGGATGGCCAGTTCGCGCGTCGGCGTCAGGATCAAGGCTTGCGGCTTCATCAGCTTGACGTCGATCTGTTCCATCAGCGGCAGCGCGAAGGCGGCGGTCTTGCCGGTGCCGGTCTGGGCCATGCCAATCAGGTCATGACCTTCGAGTAGTACGGGGATGCATTGGGCCTGGATCGGCGATGGGGTTTCGTAGCCGATTTGGGTAAGAGTTTGCAGAAGCGTTTCGCTTAAGCCGAGATCGGCAAAGCTTTCGACAGATGTCGACATAGATGCTGTTTCCTTTCCTCGCCGCCCTTGACGTTGTTATAACTGGCGACGGATTGGCCCGAAGGTCGGGCGGCCTGGGTGACCCCGACGCAGCCATGCCGGGGAACGAATCAATGGGGTGAATCCTGCACAAGAACCTTCAAAACCGGGGGCTGCTCGGAGTTACTGCGGGCGATGCATCAACGCATTGAGTTGATTATTCTACCTTTTTTTTGCCAGCCCCGCCAGTTCATCCTTGCTGAACCCGGCAGAAAGGCGCGCTGATTCGTTCATTGGCGCTTGCGGCCATGGGGCTTTGAAGCTGTTCAGCAGCTCGCGGTAGGTGCTTTCCGGTTCGAGGTTACGTTCGGCGCAAAGGTAACGAAACCAGCGGTCACCAAGCCCGACGTGGCCGATTTCGTCACGCAGAATAATGTCCAGCGCACGGGCGCTTTCAAGATCGCCTGCTGCTTCCAGCTTTCGCTGGATAGGCGGCGTCGCATCGAGGCCACGCGCTTCGAGCAGGCGAGGGACCAGAGCCATGCGCGCCAGGACGTCGTTTTCGGTTTTTTCGGCCATTTCCCAGAGACCGGCGTGGGCGGGAAAGTCACCGTAATCGTGGTCCAGCGACTGCAGGCGGACGCGTAATAGCTGGAAATGTTCTGCTTCTTCCGCTGCAACGTTGATCCAGTCAGCGTAATACTGCTTAGGCATGGCGCGGAAACGAGCCGCATGATCCAGGGCAAGGTTGATCGCCGTGAATTCTATATGGACGATGGCGTGCAACAGGTGGGCCCGCCCTTCCGGTGTTTGCGGGCTGCGCTGCAAAACCTCCTTGTGCGTTACCAGTTCCGGCTTATCCGGACGGCCGCAAGTGAGGGGTATTGGTGCCGTGTCTTGCCAATCCAGTTTGCCGGCTTGCCAGTCAGCGGCAATTTTCTCCGTTAACGCAATCTTCTCGGCGATGTCGGTCGTGCTCAGTGCCTCGGCAAGGCGTGGGAACAGCGATTCGGTCATGGTGCAGGATTGGTGTAGCGCAGATGAATGGCATCGATTTCTGCGAGTATTTCCGGTGACATGGGTGTCTGTGTGGCTGGCAGGGTCTCCTTCAGCTGTTCCAGTGAAGAGGCACCGATGATGGTGCTGGCAACGAACCACCGTGAACGCGTGAAGCCAAGTGCCAGCTGGAGCGGTGTAAGGCCATGTTTTTCGGCCAGTTTAGCGTAGGCCTGAACGGCCGGGATTACGTTGGGTTTGCCGTAGCGTTGCCCAAAGCCCGGCCATTGGGTCAGTCGGCCCGGTGCCTCCGGATTGTTCAGATACTTGCCGGTCAGGTGTCCGAAAGCCAGGGGAGAGTAAGCAAGCAGACCGACCCGCTCGCGGTGGCAGACTTCGGCCAGTCCGGTTTCAAAAGTCCGGTTCAACAGGCTGTAGGAGTTTTGCGTGGACACGATGTGCGGTAGCCCCAATTCATCTGCCAGCTGGGTGAATTGCATGATGCCCCACGGGTGCTCGTTGGAAACGCCAACATGACGAACCTTGCCCTCCCGAACGAGTTCGCCCAGTGCTTCAAGCTGCTCACGGATGGGCGTGCTGTCGCGCTCCTTCTCCGGGTCGAATTGCCATTGCCCGAACATGGGTTGGTTGCGTTCCGGCCAGTGCAGTTGATAGAGGTCGACGTAATCTGTCTGCAGGCGTTGGAGCGATCCCTCAATGGCAGCACGGATATTTGCTCTGTTCAACGCAGGCGGGCCGTTACGAATCCAGTTCAGATTGCGGCTGGGGCCGGCGACCTTGGTCGCGATCAAGACCTTGTCACGGGCCTGGCGCTTGAGCCAGTTGCCGACGATCGTTTCCGAGGCGCCACAGGTTTCCGCTCGTGGCGGAACGGCATACATCTCGGCGGTATCAATAAAATTGATGCCATTGGCCAGTGCAAAGTCGAGCTGCGCGTGCGCATCGCTCTCGCTGGTCTGCTCGCCGAAGGTCATTGTGCCAAGACAGACTTCGGGAACCTCGAAGTTACTGCGGCCATGCAAATTTTTCTTGAACGGGGTCATGAGAAGTCTCCAGGATGAATCATGGTTGTCCGCAGAGGACGCCATAAATCAGTATGTGGCGATTCAGAATTGCATCGTAACCGGCCGGAATGATGGCGAGGCGATGTTCATCAGGATCGGTGCTGTGTTTCTCCATCCACTGTTTTGCGTCCGCGTAAGCCGCATCAAAGCTTTCGAAAAGCGGTTGGAGGGCAGTTGCCCTTACTGACAGAAAATCCCCGGATTGCCTATCCAGCAGCTTGTCGGTATCGAGCATTTGTACTGCATAGCCAACTGCCGGGCGTGGCAATGGCAAGGTATTGAGATCAAAACGGTCGCCAAAGGCATCAGCGGGGAGTGAAATATTCGCCATCCGACAATTTTAGCGGTAAGAGGTTCCTTCATTGAGGATCACTCGCGTGAGCCCATTCGTGCGACGTGGTAGAATTCAAATCTGTAACAATAACTTCACAGGACTGTCATGTTCGGTCGTTTGATGCCCAAAGAAGGCAAGTATTTCGATCTTTTCAACTCGCATGCCGTGTTGATTGCAGAAGGCGGGAAGGCTCTGTCCAACCTGATCGCAGCGCTTGTCGATCAGCCGGAGCTGGCGAACAAGTTTGCCGAGGAAATTGATTGCCTTGAGCGCAAGGCGGATGCAATTACCCATGACACGCTGTCACAACTGCACACCTCCTTCATTACACCGTTTGATCGCGATGAAATTCATCAGCTGATCAATGGCATGGATGACATCCTGGATATCATGCAGGATGTGGCCGAGTCCATCTCGCTTTACGATATCCGCCGGGTTCCGCCGGAGGCCAAGGCCATGGCCGTAGTAACCGAGAACTGCTGTGTGTGCGTGCAGTCAGTCGTCAAACTGCTGCATAGCATGGATAACGCGCCAGCCATCCTCAAACTTTGCCATCAAATCGATGAGCTCGAATCCGAGGCTGATCGTTCGTTGCGCGGCGCCATGTCAAAAGTCTTCCGCGAAGAGCCGGACGCGCGTGAGGTTATCAAGCTCAAGGAAATCTACGAACTGCTCGAATCAGTGACCGATCGCTGCAAGGACGTGGCCGGCACGATCGAAGCCATTGTTCTCGAAAACTCCTGAGCGGGTAGCTCGGTATGGACACCCTTAATATCAGCCTCGGGGTTGTCATTACCCTGGTCATCGTTGCCTTGCTGTTCGATTTCATGAACGGTTTTCATGATGCGGCTAATTCAATTGCCACCATTGTCTCAACCCGGGTTCTCAAGCCACATCAGGCTGTCATCTGGGCGGCAGCATTCAATTTTCTTGCCTATTTCCTGTTTCCACTCAAGGTGGCCTTGACCATCGGTAAAGGCACCATCGATCCGTCGATTGTTGATCATTACATCATCTTCGGTGCGTTGATCGGCGCCATTATCTGGAACATCATTACTTGGTATTACGGCATTCCGTCGTCTTCTTCGCACGCTCTGGTTGGCGGGCTAGTCGGTGCTGCGGTGGCTAAAGCAGGCTTTGGTGGGCTTGTCTCCGCCGGTGTCTTGAAGATTATCGCCTTCATCTTTGTGGCTCCGCTTCTCGGCTTTGTGATCGGTGGTACCTTGATGGTAATTATTTCGTGGATCTGTCGAAATATGGCGCCACGCAAGGTCGATAAACACTTCCGGCGTTTCCAGCTTTTGTCTGCTGCCGCCTATAGCCTTGGGCACGGCGGCAATGATGCACAAAAAACCGTCGGCATCATCTGGATGTTGCTGGTTGCTGCTGGTATGTCCAAGACTACTGACGCCATTCCCGGCTGGGTCGTGCTCTCGTGTTACACGGCGATGGGTCTCGGTACCATGTTTGGCGGCTGGCGCATTGTGAAGACTATGGGTAACCGGATCACCAAGCTGAATCAAGCCCGTGGTTTCAGCGCCAATACTGGCGGCGCGATTACGCTGTTTCTCGCAACTGCCTTCGGTATCCCCGTTTCTACGACCCATACCATTACCGGCGCGATTGCCGGTGTCGGTTCGACGCGTGGAGCCCGCCGTGTCCGCTGGGGGGTTGCAGGTGGCATTGTTTGGGCTTGGATTCTGACCATACCTTGCAGTGCAGCCATGGCCGCAATGGCCTGGTACATCGGCACCATCATCCTCTGACTTTCAAGGTCTTCATCTTTGGGATCCTGCTGGCTATGCTGGCAGGACTCGTGTGGACTTTCCCTTTTCTTTGGGAACTGGCTGTTGCCGGCGTAATCGGTGGCGTCTATTGGATATTCTTTCGCTCGTCGCCAAGCGAAAACTAGGCAGGAATGTCCGGGACCAGCATTTCTTCAAGTTGCAGGATGCGGTCTTTCAGTAATAACTTGCGTTTCTTCAAGCGGCGAATCAGCAAGTCATCTGGTGGCGGATTGTCGATCAGGTGGGTTATTACCAGATCAAGGTCCCGGTGCTCTACCTGCAATTCGTGCAGTTGGGAGCGGATGTCGCTGATTTCCGGTTCGCTCAGTGGGTGAAGGGACATTTACAACTCCTGACGGCTTCCTTTGTTTTGCTAGAATACCTTGAACAGATCAACGGAGGAGAGAGAAATGCAGCACCATGTAATCGTCTCGTTCGGCAAGGAAAAAGAATTCGAATTCAAATTTCCTGCCGGGGCTGCGTCTGATGAAGCGCGCAAGTGGTTTGACCATGAATTTACGGTTCTCGAGTGCGATGTGGCTACACCGACCGGAAAAATTCTGGCAGTTGACCGGATTCTGAGTGTTGCGAAATATGCGGGAGAGAGCCGCTTCCGCGATCAACGCACTTGGGCGGAGCAATTCGCCAAATATACAGCCGCCCTTCTTGGCCGCGAACTAATCAGGATCGATGTCGAGCATTACAGCATCGGCTACTGATGAATAAGGCGTTTGTGCGGGAGAGTGAAGGCGATGGCGACGAAGAGGTTGAGCCATCACTGAAGCTTCCGGCGGGGACAAGAAACTACATCACACCAGCCGGGCATGATCGTCTGAGGAGCGAGTTGGAGCATCTCGTCAAACGGGAGCGGCCGCATGTGGTTGAGATCGTTTCCTGGGCTGCATCCAATGGAGATCGATCTGAAAATGGCGACTATATATATGGGAAGCGGCGACTGCGAGAAATTGATCGTCGTATCCGCTTCCTGAGCAAGCGCCTGGATGTTGCCGAAGTAATTGATCCTTTGCGCCAGGGGGATAATGATCAAATCTTCTTTGGCGCCACGGTTACCATTGTTGGTACAAACGGCGTTGAAAACACCTATACGATCGTTGGTGTGGATGAAACTGATGTATCAAAAGGCCGTATTAGTTGGATATCTCCTCTGGCTCGGGCCCTTATCAAGGCTCGGGAGGGTGATTCCATCCGCTTTCAGAGCCCGGTTGGCGTTCGAGAAATAGATATTCTCGAGGTCCGTTATCAGGTAATCGACTGATTTCTCAGGGGATTGCTGTTTCGTTGGAAACTATTTCGAGAAAGCGGTTGACGGTCTATTTAGTCTCTATATAATGCGCACCTCTTCTGCGGTGCCGGGGGTTTTCGGCGGAGCGGGGGAGTCAGGTGAAGCAAGAATTTTTGCTGAAGTGCTTGACGGGGTAAGGGGTTTGCTTCATAATCTCGCCTCTCTGCTGCTGACGGACATCTAGTTCGGCGGGGTGGAACTGATCTTTAACAAATTGGACAACCGATAAGTGTGGG
>JAGTRS010000005.1 GCA_018262195.1 Pseudomonadota bacterium
CGGAGCCAGACTGGCCACCGTGGGAGCGTGTCAAATACGTGCCTGGGTATCGATCGAGGTCATGCCCAACGCGCGAATCGTCTTCACGGTCAGGTAGCCAGCCTCATTCGGTGCTGCGGATGATGCAAGGAATCCGGTGGTGGTCCAGCGATTGACGGTCACGCCGTCCTTGTTCTGCGCCATGAAGTTCGCGTCGCGGTCTGCCTTCATGTGCTTGGCGATACGGTCGATGGCCTCGTTCCAGGAAATCTTCTTCCATTCGTTGGTGCCAGCTTCGCGCACTTCCGGCCACTTCAGGCGATTGGCGCTCTGCACCATGTCGCGGAGGCCGGCGCCCTTCGGGCACAGGGTGCCACGGTTGACCGGATTATCCGGGTCGCCTTCGATGTGGATGATTTCCGCCTGCGAGTTTTTCGACTTGTCGCCGGTGGAGTAGATCAGCACGCCGCAGGACACCGAGCAGTACGGACAGATGTTCCGTGTTTCGGTGGCGCGGGCGAGCTTGAAGGTACGTACTTCCGCGAGGGCTGCGGTCGGTGAGAATCCCATCAGTGCGATGGACGACCCCCCTAGCCCGGCGGAGCAGACCTTGAAGAACTGCCGCCTATTCATGTTCATTGAGCTTTCCTCCTCATGCGACCCCATGTCGCAGCGGAAAGACAGTGCAACGAACGTGCCATTTTGGCTAAGTCGTTGAACATTGAGGAATCGTGAATTCAGGCCTTACGGCAGAGGTGGGACATTTTGTCCATCTGGCGGCTGGTCGGGACAAATTGTCCCGGTTTTGTCCTGCCGTTCAGTGCGCTGAACAGGCCTGTCGACGGACGTTTTGAGGAAAACGCCGATCGTCCCGGGCGCACCCGGGACGTCTAACTAAACCGGTTCAGTGGCCGCGCGGCTTGCCGGCTTTCGGGCTGCCTTTGGCGGCTGGTCGTGGTGCTCCGGCGCTGCGAGCAGCGGGGCGCCGGCCGCCACCTTCATCGAATCCGACCCAGTTGCCCGGTACGCCCTTGCCGGCCCGGCCGCCGGGGACCTTGGGTTTTTTCGGCTTCTTGGCCGCAATGGCGGCGGCACCGGTCAATGGGACGCGATGATCCGGCTCGAAGCCGGGCTCTTCTTCGCGGCTCAGGGTCTGCTTGATCAACGTCTCGATGGCGGCGAGCAGGGGGGCTTCATCGGCACAAACCAGCGAGATGGCCTGACCGGTGGCACCGGCCCGGCCGGTGCGGCCGATACGGTGGATGTAGTCTTCGGCGACGATGGGCAGGTCGTAATTGACCACCTGCGGCAGGTCGTCGATGTCCAGGCCGCGGGCGGCGACATCAGTGGCGACCAGGATCTGCACCTCGCCGGCCTTGAAGCTTTCCAGGGCGCGCAGGCGGGCTGGCTGCGGCTTGTCGCCGTGGATGGCGTCCGCCTTGATTTTCTTGGCCAGCAGCAGTCCGACCAGTTCGTCGACGCCGCGCTTGGTCTTGACGAAAACCAGCACCTGGCCCCACTTGCGGTCCTTGCGCATGAACAGGAAAAGCTCGGTCTTGCGCTTCTTGTCGACTGGCACGACCCACTGCTTGATGGCCTTGACCGTGCTGTTGCGCGGTGCAACTTCGATGGATAGCGGATCGCGCAGGCGGCCCTTGGCCAGGCTGCGGATTTCGTCGGAGAAGGTGGCCGAGAAGAGCAGGGTCTGGCGCTTCTTGGGCAGGGCGGCGAACAGGGTGTCGAGTTCAGTGGCGAAGCCGAGGTCGAGCATGCGGTCAGCCTCGTCGAGGACCAGCGTCTGTACCTGCCTGAACTTGATCGCGTTCTGGGTGAACAGGTCAATCAGCCGGCCCGGCGTGGCGACCAGCACATCGACACCGCGGCGCAGGCGCATCATCTGCGGGTTGATGCTGACGCCGCCGTAGGCCGCATAGGTGCTGACCGGCAGGTGCTCGCCGTACTGGCGGAAACTGGCATGGACCTGCTCGGCCAGTTCGCGGGTTGGCACCAGAACCAGCACGCGGATCGAGTTGCTGGCTACCTTGTCTTCGCTTTCGCTCAGTCGCTGCAGGATGGGCAGCGCGAAGCCGGCGGTCTTGCCGGTGCCTGTCTGCGCCGCGGCCATCAGGTCGCGCCCGGCGAGAACGGCTGGAATGGCCTGAGCCTGGATTGGTGTCGGCGTCTGGTAGCCGAGCGTTTCGAGGGCCTGGAGCAGTGGGGCGGCGAGGCCGAGCGAAGAGAAGGTCATGGCAGGCAGTAAAAAGCGGAAAGGCGGGAGTTTAACCCGCCGCCGCTTCGCTGCCTTGGCCAATGATCAGAAGGTGATGACCTTGTCTGCCTGCAGGGTGTATTCCGCCAGTTCAGGCAGGGTGCCGATGCTGGTACCGGGAATTAGTGGCAAATCGCCCAGACCACGGGCCAGCGCACAGGTCCGGCAGAGCTTGATGGTGACACCGGCGGCAACCAGTTGCTCGACCATGCCCTGCAGGCCGTTGCCGGCGCCGTCGATCTGGTTGGGCAGGCCGACGACGGTGGCATCGGACATCAGGAAAATGCTCAGTTCCGGCTTGTCGTCCCGGCCAGCCAGGGCGGTAGCCAGACGCAGCGCGGACAGGCAGCGTTCGCTGCCGTAAGGTGGGGCGTGGATGATGATCAGGATGGTTTGCATGTGAATACCTTATGAAATTTGCTTGCCAAGCAGGCGGCTTATGGTGGATGACAGCTCGGTCATATTGATGGGTTTGGTCAGGAAATCATCCATGCCGGCGGCAAGGCAGTTCTGGCGGTCTTCTTCGAAGGCGCCAGCGGTCAAGGCGATGATCGGCAGGCGGGGCTGGCCATTGGCCATTTCCCAACGGCGGATTTGCGTCGTGGCTTCGAAACCGTCCATGACCGGCATCTGGCAATCCATCAGCACAAGACTTGGCCGCATTCCCCGCGTAATGGCCTCGACCGCTTCCTGGCCGTTGTCGACGCTCTTGCTGCTGATGCCCATTTTTCCGAGCATGGCCAGGGCGACCTTGCGGTTGACCGGGTTATCTTCGACGATCAGAACGCCCCCCGCCAAGGTGGCAGTTTCCGTCGTCATCTCAAGCGGGGTCGGGCGAGCTGTCTTGCGGCTTTCCTCTCCGTCCGCCACCTGGCTGGCGCGAACGCGGAACCAGAAGCGTGAACCCTTGCCGGGTTCGCTTTCGACGCCGGCATCGCCGCCCATCATGTTGGCCAGGTTGTGGACGATGGAGAGGCCGAGCCCGCTACCGCCATATTCGCGAGTCGTCGAACTGTCGGCCTGGGAAAAGGGTCTGAACAGAAGCGGCAGTTTTTCCGGTGCGATGCCGATACCGCTATCGGATACGGAAAATTCAAGGAGGCTTTCGCCGGCAGTCTGTTCGATCTCGATGGCCTCGATACGGACAAAGCCGCTGGCGGTAAATTTGATCGCGTTGTTGGCCAGGTTGGCGATCATCTGACGCAGGCGCATGGGGTCCGCGAGAAAACGCTGGTCAATGGGGCCACGCCAGTTGGCCTCGATGGCGAGCCCTTTGGCTTTGGCGGATTCGGCAAACAGTGTGGCGGCCTCGTCGACAATCTGGCGGGGTGAGAAGACGGCCGGCGTCAGATCCAGCTTGCCGGCTTCGATCTTGGAAAAGTCGAGGATGTCGTTGAGCAAGGTCAGCAGGCTCTGGCCGGAATTGAGGATGGTCCGGGCGTGATCGTGCTGCTCCTGCTGCGTGAGATTGGACATCAACATCAACTGCGCCATGCCCAGGATGCCGTTCATCGGCGTCCTGATTTCGTGTGACATGGTAGTCAGGAAGCGACTCTTGGCGCGATTCTCGGCTTCGGCGATTTCCTTGGCTTTCAGGGCTTTTTCTTCGGACTGCTTACGTTCGCGGTCCTTTTCCTTGAACGACTCGTAGTTTTCGAAAATGAAAAAGAGGGCGATCAGGTAAACGCAGGTTGTCGAAATATCCAGCGTTGAATAGCCGGTCGCAAACAGACCTGAGAAGTGCACCCCGGCAATGGCCAGAATGATCCCTCCGAGCCACAGGCGGCCGATCTTTCTCCCCTTGAGAAAGAAGCCAGAGGCGGCGAGCAGGAAAAACAGCGACAGACGCATCGTGTTGTTCGTCGCCAGCAGGTAGATCGCCAGAAAGAGAATGAACGAGAGCGACAGGGACAGCGTGCTGACGAGTTCGATCTTTTGGGGGTTGCGCCGCAGGTAGAGCAGCAGCCCGAAATTGAAGGCGGCGAATCCGAAATCGACGATCCCCATCGTGACGCTGGTTTGCCAGCGAACAAACCCCATCACGCCGGCCACGACCCCGGCCATCAGGAATACGCTGTAAAGGAAGGCGATCTTGGCCTTGGACTCCTCGTCTCCGGGAGTGTCTGGTCCAATGGGCAGTAATGAAGGGGGCGTCATGGTCTGTTCTGGTTTAGTCGATCAATCAGCGCTGGAGCGGCATGCCTGATCGTACCGCTATCGCCGTGTCAGCAACAGCCCGCATTCGAGATGGTGCGTGTAGGGGAACTGGTCGAACACCGCCGAAGCGGCGATCTGGTGTGTATCCTGCAGCGCGGTGACGTTGTCGCGCAGGGTTTCCTGGTTGCAGGAGATGTATAGAATGCGGTCGAATCCACGGGCGAGTTCCAGCGTGACGGCATCCAGCCCGCTGCGCGGCGGATCGACGAACAGGGTGGCGTGGCGGAAGGGTTCGAGGTCGATATCCTTCAGGCGCTGGAATTCGTCGCGGCCGGCCAGGGCATCGCTGAATTCCTCGCTGGACATGCGAACCAGCGCCACGTTTTCGATCTGGTTGGCGGCGAGGTTGTACTGGGCGGCATGCACCGACGACTTGCTGACCTCAGTGGCCAGTACGCGCTCGAACAGCGGCGACAGGGCGATGGTGAAATTGCCGTTGCCGCAGTAAAGCTCGACCAGATTGCCGCCAAAGCCGGCAGCCTGCTGGCAAGCCCAGCCCAGCATCTGGCGATTGACCCCGCCGTTGGGCTGGGTGAAGCTGCCTTCGACCTGCTTGTAGCGCAACTGGCGGCCATTCAATTCGAAGCCTTCAAGCACCCAGTCGCGGTCAAGGACGATTTTCTGGCCACGGCTGCGGCCGATCAGCCCGATGCCCAGTTCGGCCGCCATTTCACGCGCCGCAGTCTCCCAAGCCTCGTCAAGTTGACGGTGGTAGATCAGCGTGACCAGCATTTCGCCACTGAGCGTGGCGAGGAAATCCGCCTGGAAAAGCCGGCGGCGCAGGCTCTCGTTGCCACGAAGCTTGTCGCGCAGGCGAGGCATCAGGGCGCAAATCGATTCGGCGGCCGGCGGGAACGTCTCAAGGGTGATCGGTTGCTTGGGATCGGCCGGATCGAACATGGCGTAGTTGAGATCGTCCCCTTCGTGCCAGATGCGGAACTCAGCGCGCATTCGGTAATGCAGCGACGTGGAGGCATGCACGGTCGTATTCGCAACGCCGAAGGGAGCGAAGTTTTGCTCGAAATGGGCGACTTTGGTCGCAAGCTGGATCGGGTAGTCGGCGGGATCGAAAGTCGGGAGCGGCATGGTCTTGGAGCGGGGGCAGGGTGGGCCGTCGGGTGACGGTCGCGGCAAGGGGCGAAATATACGCCGGTCTGCCGGGCCGGGCGAGCGGTCAGCGCATCCGTTGGCGCAGCCAGGCACTGGCCTGATCGACGGCAATCGACAGCAGCAGCATGGCAATGATCACGGTCGAGGCTTGCGCATGGTGGAACAGCGACAACTCGAAATAGAGCAGCTGGCCAAGGCCGCCGGCGCCGACGAAGCCTAGGATGGCGGCCATGCGGATGTTCATTTCCCAGCGGTACAGCGTGTAGGCGATGAGCTGTGGCGCCGCACCGGGCAGCGTGCCGTAGAGGAAGGCGAGGCCACCCGGTGCGCCGGTCAGCCGCAGGGCGTTGCCGGGCGTGGGTGGCGCGTTGTCGAGGGCTTCGGCGTAGAGGCGACCAAGTACGCCGGCGGTGTGCAGTGCTAGCGCCAGCACGCCGGCGAAAGGGCCGAGGCCAACGGCCAGAGCGGTGATAGTCGCCCAGACCAGTTCGGGTACCGAGCGCAGGGTGTTGAGCAGGAAACTGAATGGGGCGCGCCATTTGGGCAGGGCAAGCAGCAGGCCGGCAATGGCCGCCAGCAGGGTGCCGACCACTGAAATGGCCAGCGTTTCCCAGATGCCTTTGCCTACTTTGGCCAGCCAATCGGCCGACAGGTCGGGCGGGAAAAAACCGGCAATGAATTCGCCAATGGAATGGGCGGCTTCGGCCGAAAAGAGTTCGCCGAATCCGATATCGAGCAAGCGGAAGCTGGCGAAGATGGCCACGATCAGTGTGACGAGCAGGCCAATGCTGCGCCAGCCGAAGGGGGATGCATGATTCGCAGGTGGCGTGTCGAGCGCCCGGCGCAGCCAGCCCGAGAACCCGTCAGCCGCGAAAACGAGCACCATGAAGGTAAGCAGGATGGTCGCGGCTTCGCCACCGTTGAGCATCTTCATGGCCTGATCCATGAGCTGGCCAAGCCCGCCGGCGCCGACGAACCCCATGACCACCGAGGCGCGAATGGCGCATTCCCAGCGATAGACCGTGTACGAGGCCAGCTCCTTCGAAGCCTGCGGAATCAAACCGTACAGGATCGCAAGCGGCCGGCCCGCACCGTTGTGGCGCAGCGCCCGGGCCGGGGCGGCATCGACCGATTCGAGGATTTCGGCATAGACCTTGGCCAGCATGCCGCCGTAAGTCAGGCCCAGCGCCAGCACGCCGGCCGCCGGGCCGAGCCCGAAGACGCGGACGAAAATCAGCGCCCAGACCAGCTCGGGAATGCCGCGCAGGATGGTCAGCAGGCTGCGCGTGACGGGGTTGAGCGTGGCCTTTTCGCGCCCGGCGCCGGTTGCCAGATAGCCCATCGGCACGGCGATCAGGAAGGCCAGCGCCATGCCGGCGGTGGCGATGGCCAGGGTTTCGAGCGTCGCCTTGGCCAGATAGCCCATGAACTCGGCACCGGTTTCCGGCGGCAGGAAGCCGGCCAGGAAGTTGCCGATGACCTTGAGGTTGCCCGAATCGAACAGTACGCCGGGCTTGACCTCGGCTGCCTGAAACAGCGGCCAGAGGATGACCAGCGTCGCCAGCGCGCCGATCAGGCGGGTCCGGGCGGCTGGATCGCGGTCAGCCGGATTCAGCAGCATGCAGTGCGGGTGGCCGTCTCGTTGGCGGCGGTTTGCGACAGGAAATGCGGTTCGTGGGCCTGAACCGGCAGCTCGTCGCCTTCGCTGGCGTAGAGGTCATGCAACAGCGGGACGGTGACTTCGCTGGCCGGCAGGTCGAAGGCGATGCGCCCGGCCTTGACGCCGACGATGCGCGAGAAATTGCCGATCGCCAGATCGACAGCGTGCAGGCTGGCGATCAGCGTCGCGCCGCGCGCTGCGGCCTCGGCAATCAGCAGGCGAATGGTGGCCAACGCCAGCGTCGGGTCTAGGGCGGAAACCGGCTCGTCGGCGAGGATCAGCTCTGGTTGCTGGTAGAGCACGCGGGCGATGCCGACGCGCTGCAACTGGCCGCCGGAGAGCTGGTCGCAGCGGGCGAACAGCTTGTCGGCCAGATCGACGCGTTCAAGCGCGGCACGGGCGCCGGGGATGTCGAGCGGATAGAACAGCGAGGCCAGCGACTTCCAGGCCGGCCATTGGCCGAGCTTGCCGGCCAGAATGGCGGTCACCACCCGTTGCCGACCGGGAATCGGCGGCGACTGATGAACAGTTCCGATGCGAGCGCGTAGCGACCTGATTGCTGAACCTGTCCAGAAGTTCTGGTCAAAATCCAGAATCTCCGCCAAGCCCTCAGTCGGCGTCAGCGCAGTACCGAGCACCGAAAGCAGTGAGGTCTTGCCGGCGCCGGACGGGCCAATCAGGGCGATGCGTTCGCCCTTCTCAGCCTGCAGCGATACATTTTTCAGTGCCGTAAAGCCGTTGGCGTGGGTCAGCCCCACGCCATTGAGTCTGAAACTCATCCCGGCTGGCTTACTTCAGCAGGCCGGCGGCGTGGGCTGCCTTCTCGATACCGTCGTAGTTTTCCTTTTTGGTCGGAATGAACTTGGCGGCGCGTTGCAGGGCAAGGATTTCCTTGTGTTCCGGGTTGGCCGGGTCGAGCTTCAGGAAGGCGTCGGTCAGTTTCTTGACTATCACCGGATCGAGGTCGCCGCGGACCGTCCAGTTGTAGTCGAAGTAGGGTGGGGTGGTGGCGAAGACGCGGACCTTGTCGGTATCGACCTTCTTCGCCTCGACCATCTTGTCCCAGACGGAAGCGTTCAGAACGCCGGCTTCGGCCTTGCCGGCCGCGACAAAGGCGACGGTAGCGTCATGCGCCCCGGAGAAGGCAACGTTCTTGAAGTCCTTTTCGGGATTCAGCCCGGCCTGCTGCAGGAAGAAGCGCGGCATCAGGCTGCCCGAAGTGGAGGACGGCGCACCGAAGGCAAAGGTCTTGCCCTTGAGGTCGGCCAGCGACTTGATGGCCGGGTCGGCGGTGATGAACTTGGAGGTGAACTTGGCATCTTCCTCGCGCTGGGCGATGGGGATGGCCGTGCCGTTGGTGCGGATCTTGGCCTGCACGAAGGTGAAGCCGCCCAGCCAGGCGAGGTCGATCTTCCTGGTGGCCAGTGATTCGACGACGGCGGCATAGTCGGAAACCGGGGTGAAGACGACCTTCATGCCGGTCTGCGCTTCGAGATATTTGCCGAGCGGCGCGAACTTGCGTTGCAGTTCGGTCGGCGCTTCGTCGGGGATGGCCGAAACGCGCAAGACTGCGTCGATAGCGTAGGAGGGGATGGCAGCGACGGCAGCGCAGGCGACCGCGCCCTTGAGCGCCAGGCGGCGCAAGGTGGAAAAGCTCATGTTGTACTCCGTTTTGTCCAGCAACCGCCGCCGTGCGGATGTCACGGCAGCTTACAAGGCGCCGAAGCGCCAACCATTCGATGCAGTACGCAGACCGCAGGCGGCATGATAGCCGTTTCTTTGGATAGCAAAAGCAGGGCCAGCGCCGGGAGGACGAATTCAATGAGTCGGGGCTGCATGCCAGGCGGGACATGCGTCATTTTGTCCCCGATCGCCTGGACAAATTGTCCAGCGCGGCCATCAGGAATGCGTGCGAAAATTGCTGCTCAAAAATAGAAAACAGTTACTGGCGGGGACATGGAAGAAAGCTTGGTCGGCGAACGTGAGGCGCCTTGGCGGCAGTATTCGGTATTGATCGTCGACGATGAACCGGGGATGCTCAGCTTTCTGCAGCGGGCCTTGAGTTCGCGTTGCGGCCTGGTTGATTGCGCCGACACGGTCGAAGCGGCGCGGCCGATGCTGAGTCGCAACCGTTATGACCTGATCGTGCTCGACATTGCACTGCCCGGTTGCTCGGGCATCGACTGGCTGCACGAGCTGCGCCAGGACGGCTACGCTGGTGATGTCGTGTTGATGACCGCCTATGCCGACCTGGATACAGCCATCGACGCCTTGCGTGCCGGTGCGGCCGATCTGCTGCAAAAACCGTTTTCCCTGGCTTTGGCCCTGAATGCCATCCAGCGCTGCTTCGAGCGCTCGACACTGGCCCGCGAGAACTTCGTGCTGCGCCGCGAGATCAGCACGCATGCGGCGGATATCGAAGGGGTGGTCGGGCAATCCGAGTTGATGATCAAAGTCTGCGAACGCCTGAAACGGATTGCGCCAACGCCAGCGACCATTCTCCTCAGCGGCGAATCAGGTACGGGAAAGGAAGTTGCGGCCCGCGCCTTGCACCGGATGAGCCAGCGGGCGGCCGGTCCTTTCGTGCCGGTCAATTGCGCCGCCATTTCAGCCGAGTTGATCGAGTCCGAGCTGTTCGGGCACATCAAGGGCGCTTACACCGGCGCGCAGCAGAGCAGGGAGGGCCTGTTCTATTACGCCCGGGGCGGCACGCTGTTTCTCGACGAAATTTCGGAATTGCCACTGGCCGCCCAGGCCAAGCTGCTCCGTGTGCTGGAAGAGCGGCGGATCAGGCCGGTCGGCTCGGAGCAGGAAGTGGCGGTCGATGTCCGCGTGATCGCGGCGACCAACCGTGACCTGAAAACCGAAGTGGCCGCCCAGCGTTTCCGGCAGGATCTTTACTACCGGTTGCAGGTGCTGGAAGTCACACTGCCTCCGCTGCGTGAAAGGCCGGAGGATATTCCGCTGCTGGTCGAGCATTTCATGGCACAGCTCACACCCAATCTCGGTGTTCCCCCGCTCAGCCTTGATCCGCGCACTTTGGCGCGGATGGCTGATTACGACTGGCCGGGCAATGTCCGCGAACTGCGCAATCTGGTCGAGCGTTCATTGATTCTCGGCTGGTTCGATATTGGGCCGGAACCGGAAATGGGCATCAGCGTCACCGCCGGTAGTGATGAAACGCTGGAGGCCGTCGAAAAACGCCACATTCTTGCCGTGCTGGCCGCCTGTGATGGCAACAAGTCTGAAGCCAGTCGGCGCCTCGGGATTTCCCGCAAGACCATGGACCGAAAGTGTCAGGCCTGGGGTCTCTGACCACGCCTGACCGGCGTTCCATCCGTACGCGCCTGCTTTTGCTGGCGCTGGTCCCGCTCGGCGTGGTGCTGCCGCTGATCATGCTGGCTCTCGCCTATTGGGGCGGCAATTATTTCGACCAGTTGCTCGTCACCAAGGTGCGCAGCGATCTGGCCGTCGCCCATGGTTACTTCGAGCGCGTCGCGGAAGGTGTGGGCCGTTCGGTGGCGAGCCTGGCGGATTCGGAAAGGCTGGCGCGGGCACTTGGCCGAACAAAGGAAGGCAACGCGGCCAATGTGAATAGATTGCTTGGCTCGACGCAGCTTGAGCAGAAACTCGATTTTCTGCATTTTCTGGACATCGAACGCGCCAAACAGGATGCCCGACTGTGGCCAGTGATTGCCGCTGCGCTGGGGGGCAAGGCCGGGACGGAAACTGAAGTGTTTTCCGGCGAGCAACTGGGGGCGATCAATCCGATACTGGCGGCGCGGGCCAAAACGCCGGTGCTGGTGACGACCAATGCCCGGCCGGATGATCGGGAAGTTGAAACGCGCGGTCTGGTAGTCCATTCGGCGGCCCCGGTCTACGGTTCCAATGGCCGGCTGATCGGTGTGCTCGAAGGCGGCGTGCTGCTCAACAAGAACCTCGATTTCATCGACCAGATGAATGCCATCGTTTATCCGGAAGGCGCCTTGCCTTTCGGTAGCGCCGGTACAGCAACTCTGTTCCTCGACGATGTGCGCGTGGCAACCAATGTCCGGCTGTTCGGCGATACACGGGCGATCGGCACGCGGGTCTCTGCCGTCGTGCACGAAACGGTGATCGCTCAGGGGCGGACCTGGCTGGATCGTGCCTTCGTCGTCAGCGACTGGTATGTCTCGGCCTATGAGCCCTTGGTCGATGGTCAACAACGGCGGATCGGCATGCTCTACGTGGGCTTTCTTGAAGGACCGTTCAAGTCGGCTCGCCTGCAGGCGTTTGCGGCGGTGGCCGGGCTGTTCGTGCTGGCCATGCTGATTGCCGGCGCCTTTGCCGTGCTTTCGGCGCGCCGGGTTTTCAAGCCGATTGAGCGCATGCACACGACGATGCATGCCATCGAGCACGGCAACCCGGATGCGCGGGTTGGCAACGTCGAAAGCCAGGATGAGCTCGGTGAGGTCGCGGCGCATTTCGACCGCCTCCTCGATCAGTTGCAGGCCCAGGCTGATTCGCTGAAGCGCTGGGGAGCATCGCTCGATGCCAAGGTGGCCGAGCGCACGGCAGAGCTCCAGCAGGCTGTCGCGGACCTGAAGGCCGCCCAATCGCAGTTGGTGATGAACGAAAAACTGGCGGCCATCGGCCAACTGACGGCCGGCGTTGCCCACGAGATCAACAACCCGATTGCCGTCATCCAGGGCAATCTCGATGTGCTGCGCGATGTGCTCGGGCCGCAGGCCGAGCCGGTGACAAAGGAAATCAAGCTGATCCACGACCAGGTGCAGCGGGTCCGTCTGATCGTTGCCAAGCTGCTGCAGTTCGCCCGGCCGCAGGACTATGTCGGCTATCTCGAACCGGTCGAGACCGGGCAGCTGATCCAGGATTGCCTGCTGCTGGTGCGCCACTTGCTGAACAAGGGTGATATCGCCATCGAGCAGCACGTCGATTCGACCCGCCAGATTCTCTGCAACAAGAACGAATTGCAGCAGGTGATCATCAACCTGTTCGTCAATGCCATCCAGGCCATGCCGGCGGGCGGGGTGTTAAAAATCGCGGTTGAGGACTGGGATCAGGCCGACATGCCGCTCGGCATTCGCCTGATCGTGACCGATTCCGGACCCGGCATCAGCGATGCCGATCTGGCGCAGCTATTCAAACCCTTCTTTACCGCCAAGAAGCCGGGCGGCAATGGCCTGGGGCTGTGGGTCAGCCAGGCGCTGGTCGAGCGATACGGCGGAAAGATCAGCGCTGAAAGCGGGCGCGAACAGGGAGCCAGCTTTACCGTCTGGCTGCGCCTGGAGCCGCAAGGGCTGTAGCTGCGGAGGCTAATCCTACACAGCTGCCGGGCTTACTCGAAACGACCGTTGTCCAGAGCGTTTGCCATGCTGGCCGTGATTCGCTCGAAGGGCAGGACTTTCTTGCCCTTGTGGTCCTTCAGAAAATCATCGGCATCAAGCTTGCTGGCCAGCGGAACGAATTCATGGCCCATCGGGCCAAGTACATCCGAGCCGGTGACGAACAGCGCCTTGCGCGCATCAATGCGTTCCAGATTGTAAAAATCGGTGACGTAGATGCCGGTAATGTCTTCCTTGCGATGATTCGGGGCGTACTTGTTCAGGTCGTTGAGGAACTTGAACATGTCCTTGGCGCCGTCGAAGAAATGGGCGTGACCATCCTTCCAGGTCACCACGGCTACCCAGTTCGGATACTTGGATACCAGCATGCCGCAAACCGGGCAAAGATTCTTGGCGCCGGGTTTCGGCACATTCTGGGCCACCGCAAGGGGCGCCCAGAATGCGACCAGCAAGATCAGAAAGGCGCGACGAAGCATCAGCCCTTCTTCATTTCAGCCGCGCGCTTGCGGCGTTCTTCGCGCATCTTGCGGATCATGCCGACGTCGGAAGCCATGTCGAGATAGGACTCGCGTAGCGCGTCATTAAAGTTGCCCAATGTGCCTCCATGCTTGCCTTGGAACTCCTTGGCAGTGCTCAGCGAGGCGAAGGAATGTTTCGAGCGCTTGGTCATTGCGTGCTTGAGGTCGGCACCGATCAGGTAAACCATGCTGTCGACCGGTGTCAGCGGGCGCGGTTCGACGGTGGAGCCATAATCCGGGCCCCAGATGTTCTTGGGCTCGCGATCGATATTGACGCCCAGGCTGAGCGACAGGCAGTGGATGGAGCAGGTGCCGTCGCTCAGATCGTCGGCGTACTGGACCAGCATCCGGGTACGGTGATGTTCCTTGCGATCCATGCCGCAATACGGGCACTTCGGATATTTCTCGAATTCGTTTTCCAGCGGCTTGGCATCGGCCGCCTTCTTGGGAATGAACTGGTTCGGCGTGCCATCGGTGGCGCAGGCAGTGTTCGCGCTGGCCTGTGTTGTAGCAGCGGCAAGGCCGGAAAGAACGGACATCTTGAGAAGGTCACGGCGTTTCATTGTTGCTCTCCCTGTAGCTGTTTATTTGCCATGAAATATTAGCCCTCGGTGATGCGCTCAAGCTGCGACATAGTGTCGCACTCAGCCCAGTAGATTGCGCATCACGCCATAGAAGCGAATGCCCTGCCACAGGGTCGACACGCCCAGTGCGATGACGAACAGCGCTGCACCTTTGAGCAGCCAGCCGCGCAGCTTGGGACCGAGCTTGCCGAACAGGAAGGAGGCAGACAGCATTGAGGGCAGGGTGCCGGCGCCGAAAGCCAGCATCAGCAGGCCGCCTTCCAGGATTGAGGGTGCGGTCGTTGCCTTCACCGCCATCGCCATGGTCATCGAGCAAGGCATCAGGCCGTTGATGGCGCCGCCGATCAGGGCGCCGACCACCGGGCCTTTCTGCACCGCCAGCGTGAACTGCTTGCGCAGCCAGGCAATGGGCGCAAAACCGAGGCGATTGCGAAAGGGCGAAACGCCGAGCAGATCAAGGCCGAGCAGGATGACGACGATACCGGCAACAATCTGCAGCACGCCCTGTAATTTACCGAATTGGCCGGTGGATACGAGGACGGCCCCAATTGCTGCCGCGATGACACCGACCATCGTATAGATGCCAACCCGGGCGCTGTGATAGGCCAGATAAGGCCAGACACCCTTGGCGCCGAGTTTCATGAAAAACCCGGACACCAGCCCGCCGCACATACCGAGGCAATGGCCGCTGCCGAGCAGGCCGGTCATGAAGGCCAGCCAGTAGGAAAACTCGGCGATGGCGTGGTGGTGGCTGTGATCCATGTGCGATTTCCGAAAGTCTGTGGTGCAAGTCTATCAAGGCAATGCGAGAAAACATTGATCTGCCTTTCGCTCCATGGCTTTGATAGAAACTTGAACGACTGGCTGCCTGAAGGCCCGTCGCAGATTGTTCAATATTCAGAGGACTGGGGGAACTGGCAGCAGATGGTGAATTGAGGTTCACGCCTTGCAAAAAAAAGGCCTCGCCGGGAAAGGCGGGGCCGAATTGCACTGATCAGAGAAGTTCGTTTGGAACGCACGGCATCATAGCTCTGCGTACTGATGCAAGGAATGCGACTTGATGTCGCAGGCATACGAGTTGTAGGATGGATCATCGATCCATGCCCCCGGAGTGCAGAATCCCACGGTGAACCGGAAAAAGCGGCCAAAATAGAAATTGAGGTGAATTCAATAGGTCTTTCTGGTCTGTCTTGCCCGGCACCCATCCTGGGATATCAGCGTCAAGGCCGGCATGTCCGCCCGATAGTTCCGTCCATTGGGGCCGCGGCCAGCCTTCATCAGAATCTCGCCATCCATCAGCTCATTCAACAAGCGGCTGACCGTCTCAGGGGCAATGCCGAGGATGGCACCGAAATCAGCAATGCTCAGGCGATGAACCCGGTCGCTTTCGCCAATGCGCAATTGCAGCAGAAGTCTGGCCAGGCGAACCTTGGCCGGCACCGTGTTGCTGACCAATTCGGACAACCAGTTATCCGCATCCCGCAGCGCCTCTTGGGATTTCTCTAAAAGACGAAGCTGCAGTGCCGGATGTTCGGCAATGAATTGGCGAAAATGCGCCATGGGAATCCGGCACAGATGCGCTTCGGTCAGCGCTATTGCCGTGTGTTGTTGCTCTTCCGAAAAGACTGACTCCAGGGCAACGACATCGTTTTTCTTGAGAAATCGAACAATGCGCTGGTTGCCGCTGACGTCGTAACGAACCAGCTTGATGACCCCATGACGAACGCAATACACCGCTGAAGCCCTATCCGTCATGTTGTAGATGATCGCGTCCTTCTCAAAAACCAGATCATCAATGGGCGTATGAAAGGCGAGAAGATCTTCCAGGCTGACATCGGCACAAACCATCGTGCTGCGCAGGGAGCACGTAAAGCAGTTGCTGCGTCCGTTGCATTTATGGGTTCGGTTGAGCGTGGTCATCGCTTATTCGGTTGCGCTATCAAAAGCAGGAAACGCAATTATTGGAATTCCGGGAAGCGATTCATTGATAGACATTAAGTTCTCTACCCGGCACCGCAACACATCAAGGGCCTAACTCGGGTTCGATAGACGATCTCCTGTCAGGGGAGGGCACTGCATTCCGATACGACCACCTACTTCAATGGCCTGACCACTCGAAACCCGAAATCACCGGCACGAAATTTCGCCGAAAAACCGAATCGAAGCGCGCTCCGACTGTACTGGGGGCCGCTGAGCCAGGACCCGCCCCGCAGAACGCGGCTCTTGCAATCTGGCTCAGTCCAGGCAGAGCCGTCAGTCGGAGCGCCTTGGTAGTTTGGATGCATGCAGTCCTGTGTCCATTCCCAGACATTTCCGCTCATGTCGTGAAGGCCCCAGGCATTGGGCTGCCTCGAACCAACGGGGTGAGCGCTGCCATATTCGTCGCCCTGCCATGCCACCTTGTCACGATCATCTCCGCCGCAGAAGTCGTGTCGTTCTCCCGCCCGGCAGGCATATTCCCATTCAGCTTCGGTTGGCAGGCGATATGGCTGGCCAGTCTTTGCCGCAAGCCGTTCGACGAAGGCTTGTGCATCGTGCCAGCTCACGTTCTCTACCGGACAGATATCGCCGCACGAGAGCGCTTTGCTGGGGTTGCTACCCATGATTGCCCGCCATTCGCCTTGAGTGACTTCAAATTTGCCGATGGCAAAAGCGGAAAGCGTAACGGTACGGACCGGAAGTGCATTCAGGCGGCCAGACTCGCCCATCTGAAAGCTCCCAGCCTCGAGCGGTGCCATGACCGGACAATCGGCGCAATCCCGAAAAGACTGGGCTTGCGCGTTCATGGCCCCCAACACCAAACAGAGCGCGATGACCTTTCGCATCACTGGGCCTGCTTTAGTCTGGCTGCCCGCTTGCGGCGTTCTTCGCGGGCATTGCGCATTCGATCAAGATCGTCAGACAGATCGGTGAAGGAGACCTTCAATACCTGCTTGAAATCCATCAGCTGGCCGCCGTGAGATTTTTGGGCGGCACGGGCAGCTTCCGGCGTGCCGTAGGCGACCTTGCTGTTTTGGGTCATCACGCCGGGGATGTCGCTTCCGACCAGAAAGGTGGCCTTGGCGGCATCGACCAGCGGCACCGGATCGTCGTTCAGAGCGTTGTCTCCGACCCAAATTGCCTTCGGGTCAAGAGACAAATTGATCGCCAGACTGATAGCCGCGCAGTGGATCGAGCAAAGCGGGTCGGGCAGGTTATTGCTGAACTGGATCAACATGCGCGAGCGGTGGTTGTACCGACGATCCATGCCGCAATAGGGGCAATTCGGGTACTTGCCGATATCGTCCTCATGGGGGGCAGGATCAGCTGGCTTCTTGGGGAGAAACTGGGCTGGCGTGCCGTCGGTTTCCTTCTCGCAGGCAGCATGTGCCACGGGCGTTGCAATGCCGACGCCGGTGGCCAGCGAAAGCTTGAATAAATCTCGTCGTTTCACAGCAGGCTCCTAGAAGTCAGCGCTCAATGCCGCTCTCAGGCTACGTCCTTCCTGATAGGTGTAGGCGTAGGCGTTGGACGACTGATAAGCCGAGTAGCGTTTGTCGAATAGATTGGTAACACCGAGGTCCAGTTTGAATTTCTGTCCCGCAGGCATCCAACTGACAAACAGGTCGTGGATGACGTAACCCGGGCGACGACGCAGCACCGTCGAATCGTAGTCCTGAGGGGCGACAGCAGTGCTGTTCCAGAGGGCCATCATGTTCAATGCCGGAAGTTGATGGCGGACCTGCAGATTGAGTTTGTCGGCAGGAGAGAAGATTTGATCGCCGTTGCCACGATTTTCGACACGGACACGGCTGTAGGCTGCATTGAACTGCCATCGCCCAAGAACGTAACTTCCCTCGATTTCGGCGCCTTCGCGTCGCGCATCGGCTATGTTCTGGTATTGATAGTTACAGTTCAGGCCGGTGTTGGCACAGTTGGCGGCAAACGTCGCTTGCTGCGGTGCCGTTATCCCGGTGTAGGTCTTGCCGCCAAGGTTGGTGTTATAAATCAGATCGCTGACGTGCGAATAGAACCACGAAGCTCGGCCCTTAATCGTGTCGCCATCAATGAATGCAGATTTGCGCATGAAGTTCGCGCCCAGTTCCAAGGTGCGGTCGATTTCGGGGCGTAGCTCGGCGTTGGGCTTGAAGCAGTTGAGCACGAAAGCGTTGCATGGCAGGTTTTGGTACAACTCCACGACAGTTGGAGCACGGAACGCCTCGCCTATGTTGGAGTACAGCATCAGGCCGTTTTCGCTTTGCCAGGCCACTGAAAGTTTGGGCGATACGCGGCCGGCGTTGTTATCGGGAAGGCTGCCATCGATGACGGAGGCGGAGTAACGATCCGAACGCAGGCTGGGTGTGATGCGCCAACCGCTGCCAAACAGGATTTCATCCTGAATGAACACGCCGGTTACGTCACGTTCACCATTGCGGGTCACGGTACTGGGAGCCGTAGGGTTGGTGCTGGTGGCACTAATTGCAGTTTGCTTGTCCTTGAAATAATCGATACCTGCGGTCAGCCGGTGACGACCCCAGCCAGTTCCGTCGATGACGCGCGTTCCCTGCAGGCTGGCACCATCGGTGACGGTTTGGGTATTGGTGTAAAGGACGTTCGTGATGGCCGGGTTAGGGCTGCGGTCGCCCTTGTACTCCAAGATCGTCTTGTAGAGGGTGGCTAAAACGGCGGGGCCGCCGTCTACCTTGCCGAACATCCCTTTCAGAACGGTATTGCTCTGATTTACATGGGTCATCTGAATGGCGGGTTTGTCGATCGGGAGATTTGCGGATCTGAAGTCAGATGCCTGCGGATTGTTCACCTGCAAGTTGTCGCTGTCGTAGAACTGATGCGACAGTTCGATACGGCTATCGGCAGCTGGCTGAATCCCGAGCTTGATTAGGCCGGTTCTCGAATCGCCGTCGTTGGGATCCAGGTAGGTGCCGCCACCCTGGCGGATCTTGTTCCAGTTCTGTACGCCGATGGCAACCAAACCATCAACGACATCGTTGCCGCCATACAGCCGAGCATTCAGGCGAGACGATTTGTCGGCGCTCGCATAAGCCAGTCGGGCACCGCCACCGATGGCTTGATCCGGGGCAAGCAGATCACGCGCGTTCAGCGTGGTGAAGATCATGGCGCCGCCATTGCCACCCGATCCATAAAGCGAAGAGGCCGGCCCACGCAAGACTTCGGCTTGACGCAAGAAATAAGGATCGACAAAAAGCGGGGACTTGAGTCCCGGTGAGGTGCTATCGTTTTGGCGAGCGCCGTCAACCAGAAGCGTGATCGACGGTCCAAAAACGCCGCGAATGGCTGGAATCTCTCCGTTGACCCGGGGACCACCGCCGAACTCAACGTTTGGCAGTTTTTTCATCACGGAAGAGACAGTGACTGCTTGCTGGTCGTCAAAATCCTCCTGCGAGATGACACTGATCGATGCGGGTACCTTGGATAGTGGATTGGCTGTACGGGTGCTGGCGGTAACCACCACTTCGCTGAGTACGGTGTCCCTGGGTTCGACGGATCTTTTGTTTGGCGCAGCCTTGATGGCAACGGATTTGTCGCCGGTGATCTGGTAGGTTAATCCGGTACCTGCCAGCGCCCTGTCGAGTGCTTCACGTAGGTTGAGCTTGCCTTTCACGCCTTGGCTTTGCACGCCCTTGACGCTGTCCTCGGTGAAGAAGGGCTGCAGGCCGGTTTGCTTGCTCAGGGCATTGATCACCTGGCTGGCTGATTGTGCCGGGATGTTGAAATCGTAGGTTGCTTCCTGTGCTTGTGCAAAAGCGGATGCCACGGCGAGGCAGATGGCTGCCACCGGATGGTTTAGAGACTGCATTCGAACCCCCTAAGAATTGGTTTTTTCGTACTCTTAGAGTGAGACTTGCCGGGCCACTAAAAACCGCCACTTTTCGTGAAAATATTTTTGGCTGTACGGTTTCGGGATATTTCGAGACGGCGAGTCTTGCAAATCAAAGCCTCGACTTTCGATTTGCAATCGGGGAGAAGACTTAAAGCAGGAGAAGAGTTTTCTCAACGACGAGCGGGGTATGACTGGTGCTGGCCTTCGACCATGCCCCCCCGGTTCAGCGACGGTCGATCTGCCAGTGTTGTGTGCCGCTCTGAGTCAGCTTGATTGGCAGAACCATGGCGATGGTTTGCATGGCCTGTGGCAGGTTGTCGGTCGGGAAGACGCCGCTGACTTTGGTATCGAGGATTTTCGGTGCCGTCACGGTAATGCTTGCGCGGTGATAGCGCCCGAGTTCTTCGAGCACCGCCTTGAGTGGCTGACCCTGGAATACCAGCTTGCGTTCGCGCCATGCCGAAAAGGTGTTGATGTCGATGGCCTGGACAGTGGTTACTTCGCCTGAGGGTTTGTAGCTGAGTTGCTGGCCGCGACGCAGTGGTGTTGTCGGCGAATCAGGCTTGCCAGTCACCTCGACTTCGCCATCGAGCACTGCGACGGAGACCCAATCATCGTTGTAACGAACGTCGAATTGCGTACCGATGTCGCGGATTTTCCCGTGGCCGGCATAAACATTGAATGGGCGTTGATCAGCATGAACCACCGTAAATACTGCTTGACCACGCGTTAGCCGGACTTCTCGCCCGTGGCGGGAGTAGTGAACCCTGGCTTCCGAATTGGTGTTGAGTTCAAGCCGTGAACCATCGGCGAGATCAATGGACTGGCTTTGCCCAACGGCGGTTTGGTAGGTCTGGTCGTTGAGGTAACTGAGCCAGTCGGCTTGCCAGACAATGCCTGCCGTGATCAGGGCAAGCGCGGCCAATGCATAGCGTCGGCGTGCCGGTTGTTGGCGACTGCTGGCAAGGAAGGCGCGCGCTTCGGCGAGTTGTTGATCGGCGACACCATCGAGTCCGCGCATTTCTTCCCACAAGGCTTCGGCTTTGGCAAAGGCATCGCGGTTGGCTTGGCTGGCATTCAGCCAGACGAGAAACGCTCGCTGATCCTCGGCGCTGTGCTCGCCATTGTTCCGCCGGGCCAGCCATGCGGCGGCGGTAGCCTGGGTTTCTTTCGCGGGGGATGCTTCGGTTAGGGGCAAGGTTGCGCCAGATCAAAATGTGTCGGTCATTGTATAAGACCGTGCATCTCTGGCAAAACCGCCACTACTTGGCAGAGATTTACGCCTGCACCCGTTCCAGGCAATGAGCCAGCGCCTTGGCTATATAGCGCTCTATGGTTCTTTTTGGGATACCGAGGGCCGCTGCCACGTCGGCTTGGGCCATACCATCGACCCTGTGTAGCAGGAATACGTGGCGATAAATTTCCGGCAGTTCTGCCAGCGCGGCCAGACACTGTTGCAGCGTATTCCGCGCGTTTGCCGCTGTCTCCGGACCGGGGGCCGTCGAATGCAGCGTGTCGGGATCAACATCCGGTTCTGTCCATTCCGCGCGCACCCTTGATCTGGCACCATGGTCGTTTGCGGCATTGGCGGTAACCCGGTACAGGTAGGCCCTCGGGTTCTCAATTGCAAGATGGTCGCCATAGTTCATGAGCCTGAGGTAGGCGTCGTGAACGACATCGCGCGAATCATCCGCGCCTACGCGCCGACGTGCAAAAGCATCCAGTTCAGCGACATGGCTTTCGTACAGGACGTGTAGATCGCGTTTCTCGGAGGTCGGCATTGCAGGAGACGGTTTGTGAATGGCGCAGGAATGAATCCGGTTTCCGCACAAACCTTGAGGAGACAGTGAATCTTACAAGCCGGGTTGATCGGCGAAATGCGGCATATCGTCGCATGGGCGTCGGAAACTGCCTGTTGGCCGTTCAACATTCGGAGACGCAGGCATTGAACCGGCAAGGGGAAACATGGTGGCAATATTAAGGCGGCTGGCCGTGCCCTGAGAATGAGCGGGCATGCGGCAATTAGCCGCATATTCACGAAAGTTATAACTACTAAAATCGCGCCCATCAAATTAGCAAGTTTCAACATTGCCATCCGCCTCCTATGGCCAGCGCGATTACCTGCCTCTATATCGAACATGTCGGTGAAATTCGTCGCTTTCTGGCGCGACGGCTTTCCTGCGTCGAGGCTGCAGCAGATCTGGCCCATGAAGTTTTCATTCGATACATGGCAGCAGAACCAGCGTCACCGATCCAGAATCCCCGGGCTTTTCTGTTCAGGATTGCTGGCAACCTTGCGATCGACCACGCTCGTGGCAATCCGATCAAGCCGGGGCAATGGGTTGATATCACCGAATGTGGCGATTTGGCTTCGGAATATCCTTCGCCGGAGCGTTTTGCTGTTGCTCGCCAGGAGCTTGATCGTCTGCGCAAGGCGATTGAAGAGTTGCCGCCCAAGTGCCGGGAAGTCTTCATTCGGCACAAGTTTGATGGCGTTCCCCAGTCGAGGCTGGCACAGGAATACCAGATCACACTTAACGCCATCGAAAAACATCTTGTTCGCGCCCTGATTCATCTGCGTCTGAGGGTCATGCCGGCATGACGAGCGAGGCGACCGACTTCGGGGACAGTGCCCATCGTGCCGAATCGCAAAATCTGGCGGAGGAGGCGGCAACCTGGTTCGTCCGAATGCGCGAACCCAAAGTGGCCGAGCATGAACGCCAACGCTTCCGCTGCTGGTTGGCGGCATCCGAACGCCACCAGCGCGAATACGCCAGCTTCGAAAAGCTGTGGGGCGCGCTTGATGGCTTGTCACGGCCAAAACCGCGCAAAAAACGAATGGCTGGCAGTGCCATGGCACTTGTTGCAGCAGTCGCGCTGGCCTTCGCATACTCGACGGCTCACGTCGACGAGCAGAAATACACAAAAATCGGAGAGGTCCAGCAGGTGACTTTGGCCGACGGGTCCATCGTTACGATTGATGCGGGCACGTCGCTGCATGTCGAATATTCACTTTGGCAGCGCCGGATTACGCTCGAACGGGGTCAGGCATTGTTCCGGGTGGCACCCGGAGTGCGGCCTTTTGAGGTGAGGGCCGGCAAGGGAACCTTGCGCGACATCGGCACGACCTTCAACGTGCTCGAAGATCAGGGCAAAGTGAGCGTTTCGGTCGAGGAGGGGGCGGTCGAGATCAGTCTCGATTCAGCTTCACGGAAACTGCTGTTGAACGGTGGCCAGCAAGCCACTTACGGCGCGGACGAAATTTCTGCGGCCAAGGCAATCAGCCCGCAGACGGTTGAAGCGTGGTTGGGCAACCGCTGGGTATTTGAAGATGCTTCGCTTGGCGAAATCGCCCGCCAGATCAATCGCCAGCACGAGCGTTCGGTTAGCCTGTCCGATGCTTCGCTGGACAACTATCGGGTCAGTGGCGTTTTCGAGCGGACGGATCGTGCCGGCCTGCTCAAGGCGCTCGGCGCCATCCTGCCAATCAGGGCAGAAGAAACGGCCGAGGGCACCCGGCTGCGTCGACGCTGAGCACATCGCAAAATATTTTCGGCAGGGATGTCAGGGTAGTCGCCTCTTTTACGTCTTAAACAGTGTCGGACCAATTCGTCCACGCAAAAGAACACAACGTAACAGGGGAAGCCTCATGCACCAACCACTACGCCTCGCGCTGCTCATCACCGCGATCTATTCCGGCAGCGTCTTTGCCCAAGCCAAACCAATCGACATCTCAGCTCAGAGCATGGGCAGCGCCTTGACCTCACTGGCGACACAAAGCGGTATCCAGATCCTGTTCAACGCCGACGAGGTAAAGGGATCCAGGGTCGCTCCGCTGCATGGCCAGCTAGGCCCGGAAGAAGCGTTGCGCAAACTGCTTGAAGGGACTGGTCTGATCTTCAGCAATACCGGCAAGGGAACCTACGTCGTCAAGCGTTCGGCAACCGGTCAGACAGTCTTGCCTGAGGTTCTGGTGACGGCCATTGCAGATCGAAGTTACAAGGCAGAGAAGATTTCGGTAGCGGGCAAGACACCGCAGGCATTGCGCGAGATTCCGAATTCCGTATCAGTTCTCACCCGTGAGCAGATGGATGACCAGAACATGGTCACTACATGGGACGCTTTGTCGCAAGTGGCAGGCGTTCAGGCGATTTCAAATGACATCACCCAAGGCCAGTACCATTCGCGGGGTGGCGCTCTGGAATTGCAAAATGATGGCGCGCCTTCAGCCATGCCGCTTTCAGGCTATCAGCAATTCGATCTGGCGATGTATGACCGCGTTGAAATTCTGCGCGGGCCCTCCGGTGTCTTGCAGGGTTCCGGGTCTTTCTCCGGTACTGTCAATTTTGTCAGGAAACGGCCCAAGGACGCTTTTGCGACTAGCTTGCTCCTGTCCGGTGGCACCTGGGACAACTACCGGCTGGAAGGCGATGTGACTGGTCCGCTCAACGAAAGCAAGAGCCTGCGGGGCAGGGCTGTCGTTTCCTATGTGGATCGTGGCTACGTTTACAACCGGGCCCATGACCAAAAGTTGCTGGCCTACGGAACGCTGGATTTCGACATTGCGCCGGCGACCAAAGCCAATGTTTTTGTCGCCTACCAAAACAACGATTCCACCGGTTTCTCCGGCTTGCCGAGTTACACGAATGGCAATTTCCTCTCTGTTCCGCGGTCTTTCAACCCTTATCCGGACTGGAACAGGCTCGAATGGGAAACTACAGACATCGGAGGCGAGCTGACGCACCGATTCGACAGTGAATGGGTTACCACGCTGAAGCTGAATCGCCGCGATCAGCGATTCTTTTTCAAGGACAGTTATCCAACAACCGGCGTGAATCCTGCAACGATGACGATCGCCAACTACGCTCGCCGCGAGTTCGATTATGACTACCTGCACGAAAGTGCAGACCTTTTCGCCAGTGGCCCGTTCATGTTCCTGGGCAGAAAGCATGAATTACTGATTGGCGCCAACTACAGCAGTTTTGAGAGCACCGGTCGCGGGGCGAATCCGAACTCTTCCGGCAGTGCCTACCTGAATGTTGCCAATGTTCTGCTGGCCGATCCGCCGGCGGTACAGGAACCGAATGTCGTTTACCGTGCAGGCAGTCAGAGCGTGACAACTCAGACCGGGCTCTATGGAAAACTGACCCTCAATATCGCAGATCCACTCAAGGCAATTGTTGGCGGCCGCTTCTCCAACTACAACTACAAATCCCGCAATATCGCCCCGCATCCGACTCCAACCGACTGGGCTCAGGGGGCTGAAGCCAACGGCGAATTCACACCCTACGCAGGCTTGGTGTATGACCTCACCCGGGACATCACCTTCTACGGGAGCTACGCGGATATTTTCGTGCCTCAAACCCAGAAACGGGTCGATGACAGCATTCTGGATCCGCGTGTCGGCAAGCAGTTCGAGGTTGGCAGCAAGATCGATTTTTTCGGTGGCAAGCTGGCGGTAACCGGAGCGGTCTTCAATATTCGCGATACCAACCGGGCGCTGGCTGACGCCAATAATCCAGGTTATTACATTTCGGCAGGTGAGCTGGAAAGCAAGGGCTGGGAGTTTGAGGTGGTCGGCAGACCGCTGCCGCGCTGGGATATCTCGGCCAGCTATACGAATTTAAGCACCAAGTGGTTGAACAACGGAACGAGCACGGGGCAACCGGTCAGCTTCTGGTATCCCAAGGAGATGTACAAGCTGTGGAGCAAATATCGCTTTGGCGAAGGGGTGCTCAACGGGTTCAGCATTGGCCTGGGTATCAACGGGGCGACCCAGTCGGCGAGTGGTGCCCCGACACCTACAGTTGCTGCCCGGGAGCAAAACGGCTACACCGTCGTCAAGGCTCAGATCGGCTACACGATCGACAAGACTTACGCGCTGACACTGGATATCAATAACCTTTTCGACACGACGTATTACACCCGCCTTGGCGGGACCAACACCTACAACACCTACGGCGATCCACGGAATGTGGTGCTGACGCTGCGCGCCAGCTATTGATCGGCTGACATGAAAGCCCGGGGAAAACCCCGGGCTTGAACAGGAGACACGGATGAAGAGAAGGACACTGCTCGGTGGCGCAATCTTGTTAGTCATGGCTGGCAGGGGATCGGCACAGGAAAAGAAGGATGCTCGCATGGATACCCCCGATCCTGTGCCGCTCGACAACGAATTGGAGAAATACCCCCGCTGCGTAGTCTGCAACATGGATCGCCGCAAGTTCCACTACGCCCGGCATCTGCTGCATTACGCAGACGGCCATGTGCAGGGAACCTGCTCGGTACATTGCGTTGGCGAATGCATGCTGCGTGAGCGGCGCCGGGGCTTTCAGGCCATCTATGCGCCGGACTTCGCAGCGGTCAGTGATCCCAAGCCGCTGATCGAGGTTTCATCGGCGACCTATCTGATCGGCAGCGATCTGCGCGGCGTGATGACGCCTGTCAGCAAGGTTTCCTTTGCCAGTCGCGAAGCGGCCTTGCAGGCAAGACTGACCTACGGTGGCGAAATCGGCAGCTTTGCGACGGCGATCAGCGCCTCAATGGAAGAGGTGGCAACAGGGCTGGTTCGTCGATACGGCAACGATCTGGAGCGATTGCGGCGCAAGAAGCTCGAAACGCAGGGCTGAGCGTATTCAGCTCTTCTGCAAACGCAGCGAGTTGGCGACGACCGAAGTTGAACTCATTGCCATGGCCGCTGCTGCGATCATCGGATTGAGCCGGCCAGCCGCCGCTACCGGGATGGCGATGACGTTGTAGCCGAGCGCCCAGAACAGGTTCTGGCGGATGATCGCCATGGTCCGGCGTGACAGGTCGATACCGGCCGCGACACGGGCGATGTCGCCACCGACCAGCGTAATGTCGGCCGATTCGACGGCGATGTCGGCGCCGCCACCGATGGCGAAACCGACGTCGGCGGCGGCCAGGGCCGGCGCGTCGTTGATGCCGTCGCCGATCATGCCGACCTTTTCGCCGGCTTCCTGCAACTGGCGAATGGCGGCCAGCTTGTCGGCCGGGGTGCAGCGGGCCAGCACATGGTCGATGCCGACTTCGCGGGCGACATGGCTGGCGACGGCTTCGAGGTCGCCGGTCGCCATCACCGTTTTCAAGCCGAGGCGATGGAGCAGCGCGATGGCTTCCCTGGCGCCTTGGCGCGGCTGGTCGGCGATGGCGAAAATAGCGACCGGATGGCCGTCGACCGCAGCAAATACCGGTGTCTTGCCTTGCTCGGCCAGGCGGTGCGCCTCATCGGCGAGCGGCGCGCAGGCGATGCCCATTTCGTCGAGCAGGGCGGCGTTGCCGATAATGATGTCCAGCCCGTCGACTTGCGCCGTAACGCCGCGCCCCGGGTGGGCGGCAAAGGATTCGGCGGCCAGCGTGTCTTTCCGGCGCGGCTTGCTCCAGTCGGCCAAGGCGCGCGCCAGGAAATGTTCGGAACCCGCTTCGGCGGCGCCGATCAGGCTGGCCAGCCGGGCTTCGTCGATGCCGGGCAGGATGAAGGTGTCGGTGACGACCGGCTTGCCTTCGGTGATCGTGCCGGTCTTGTCGAAAACGATGGTGGTCAGCTTGGCCGCCGTTTCGAGCGCTTCGCCGTTGCGGATGTAGATGCCGCGCTTGGCGGCCTGGCCGGTGCCGACCATGATCGCCGTCGGCGTGGCCAGCCCGAGCGCGCAGGGGCAGGCGATGAGGAGGACGGCGACCGAATGAGCCAGCGCGGCGGACACCGGGGCGCCGGCCATCGCCCAGCCGGCGAAGGTCAGCGCGGCAATGCCGCCGACGGCCGGCACGAAGCGGGCCGAAATGCGGTCGGCCAGTTTCTGTACCGGCAGCTTGCTGCCCTGGGCCTGATCGACCAGTTTGACGATGCCGGAGAGCACGGTGTCGCCCCCGACGGCGGTCACCGTCATGACGAAACTGCCGTTGCCATTCAGGCAGCCGCCGATCACCTTGTCGCCGGCCGTTTTGGCAACCGGCAGCGATTCGCCTGTGATCATCGCTTCATCGACCGAGGAAGCGCCTTCGAACACGCAGCCGTCGGTCGGAATCTTGTCGCCGGCCCGCACGCGCAGGCGGTCGCCGATCTGCACGTCGTCGATGGATACTTCGAATTCGGTGCCGTCGGCCTCGATGCGCAGCGCCGTTTCCGGCTGCAGTTCGATGAGCTTGCGGATCGCCTCGCCAGCCTTGCCCTTGGCGCGCTCTTCCATGTAGCGGCCGAGCAGCACGAAGGTGCAGATGCCGGCCGCCGACTCGAAATAGACGTGGTGATGCATCCGGAACACGCCGGGAATGCTGTAGGCCCAGGCGGCGCCGGCGCCGATGGCGATCAGCGTGTCCATGTTGGCTTCGCCCTGCTTGGCGAGCATCCACGCCTTGCGGAAAATGCTGTTGCTGCTGCCGAACAGAATGGCCGACGACAGCGCGAACTCCACGACGCGCAGGGCAGGCAAACGGTGCATGGCCATGCCGGAAAGCATCACCGGCACGGTCAGGATGGCGGCCTGGATGAAGCGCTTTTTGGCTTCTTCGACGCGCTCCTTCTCACGCTCGACGATCAGCCGGCGCTGGGCCAGCGTATCCATCGGTCGCGTCGTATAACCCAGCGCGCCGACGACTTTCGACACCGCCTCGCGGTCGATCACGCCATTGACCGTCACCGTCTCGGCGGCAAAATTGACCGAGGCGTAGCGCACGCGCGGGTCGCGCTTGAGCTTCATTTCGATGAGCAGGGCGCAGGAGGCGCAGCTCATACCCTCGATGGCCAGCGAGCATTCCTGCACCGGGCCGTCGACTGGCGCGGCAACAACCGGTGCCGCTTTCGGCGCGGCGATCAGGTTGCCGAGCACGGCATCCAGCGTCGCCAGCAGCCGCTCTTCCTGCAAGGCCGCCGGGTCGTATTCGACGACCAGCGAACCGATGTCGGCGACGATGCGTACCTCCTTGATGGCCGGGTGCTTGCGCAGCAGGATTTCCAGGATGTAGCACCGCTCCTGCTCTTTTTCGAGCGAAGGGGCCAGCACGCGGAGGCGGCGGCGCAGGCGGTGGGCGATCCGGAAATGCTTGGGAGTCATTTGGTCTTGCGGTAACGAACGAGCAGGAAGACGAGGTAGAACACCGTCAGCCAGGCATTGCTGTTGGCCACCGGGTTCTGCAGCCAGCGCTTGGTGATCAGGTCCCAATGGACACGGATCAGGTAGAAGGCGACGATGTCGTTGAAGAAATTGGTAATCGCCTTCTCGGTCAGCGCGCTTTCGACCATCGGCTGAAAACGGGCCTGCAGCGAACCTTCGGCCGGCGGCGCTGCTGGAATGATGATCGCCTTGAGTTTGTCGAGCAACGGCTGGAAACCGTTGTTCAGGTCGATGGACGGGGCGGCTTCCAGCTCGGCGGCCGGCGCTGCATCAAGCGGCAGGCCGGGCAGCAGGCTGAACAGATGGCGGGCGACCTGCGCCGTGGTGCATTGCTGCGCGTCGAAGCGGATGGAAATCCGCTTCCAGCCACGGTCGACCGCAGCACTGCTCAGACCAGCCAATGACTTCATGCCTTCTTCGATGGCGGCTACGGCGGCCTCGCCGCAGATTTCGGCTGGCAGTTCGAGGCGCAGATAGCCCGGCTCGCGGTGCAGGACGACGATGCGTTGCGCCAGTTCGGCGGTTTGCGTCATGCGGCCTCCGTCATGCGGCCGGGGTTTCGCTGGCCGGTGCATCCGGCGGCGGATTGCCGGCGAGTTTGTCCTCGGCTTCGGCCATCAGGTCGTTGAGGTTTTCCTTCTGGTGCAGCGCGAAGTCCTTGCCCATGCCGGTCGCCTTGGACAGGCCATCGACGATTTCCTTCTGGTATTTGAAGAGCAGGAAGCCGGCAGCAATGCCGCCCGCCGCACCAACGGCCAGCAAGGTCAGCGGATTGCGCAACAGGGCGCCGCCGAGCAGGCCCTTGCCGGCGGCAAAGCCGGCACCCGCCATCATCGCGCCGGTGGCCATCGGCTTGCTCATGATGTGGCCGGCCTGACTCATCATGTGCGGCATTTGCTTCATCATTTCTTCGGTCATCATGGTCGTTTCCTTTCAGGATTTCTTGTCTGCATTCTGGTCATTTTGAACCGGCGTTTCCTTGATGTCATGCAACATCTGGTAAATCCCCAGGCAACCCTCGCAGCAGAACTGGTATTGCTTTTCCGGCGTGTTCAGCACGAAGGGCTTGACCCCGACATCGAGGCTGCACAGGTCGCAGGCGCGGTTCTCGCTCATTTCAGCAATTCCTGGACGTGGCGGGCGAAGGTGGCTTCATCGGCCTCGCCGACGATCTTGCCGCGCACGATGCCCTTGGCGTCGATGAAGAAGGTCGTCGGCAGGCCAATGACGCCGTAGCTGCGGGCAATGGCCGAGTTTTCATCGAGCAGCGCTGGGTAGGTGACGCCGATCTTCTTGATGAAGGCGTTGATCGTTGCCTTGTCCTGCCCGGCGTTGATGGCCAGCACCTGCAGCTTGCCCTTGTTGGCCTGATAGACCGTTTCGATGGCCTTCATTTCACCCTCGCAATACTTGCACCAGTCGGCCCAGAAACGGACGACCAGCGGCTTGCCGAAATAGGCGGCGGGAAAATGCTCGGCCCCACCATCGGCTCGGAAAGTCTGGAAGGTGGGCGCAATGCTGCCGATGTTGACGTTGGCCTTGGGTGCTTCCTTGCCGCAGGCACTTAGAAACAGGGCAAGAATCAGGAGAAAAAGGCGCATTTCAATGTTCGATCAGGATCAGGTTGGAGGTCAGCACGAACCAGGTGGCCAGCGCGGTGAACAGAATATAGGCTGCTGCGGTCAACCCGGAAAAACGGCTGGAAATGGCAGGGATGATCTTGGCCAGACTGGGTACCCGGGCGAACGGCTGCATGGCCCCGGCGCCCAGCCCGGCCGCCGTGGCGACGAACAGCGGCACATAGAGCCAGTAGCCTTGGTAGTCGTATTCCGGCTTCAGGATGCAGAACGGGCAGTGGTGGTGCGGATGCTCGTAGATGTAGAGCGAAATGAAGGACAGCACGCCGGCAATGGCAGCGACGAAGCCGCCGGCACTGGTCAGGGCCAGCAGATAGCCGCTGACTCGCCCGCGTTTTTGCCAGTGCCACAAGGCGACGCCGATGGCGGCAGCCATCGCGCCATAGAACAGCCAGATCGCCGGCAGCGGTTCGAGGCCGGAGGCTTCGGCGGCGATGGTCTTGGCGTCGCCGGAGAACATGCTGCCGCAGCATGAGGTGATCACATTGGCCTTGAGGCCGGAGAAATACTGGAACTCCAGCCAGAAACTGCTGGCGAGGACGGGCAGCAGAAGCAGCAGCAGGCCATACTTGATGCGAACCAGCGGGTAGTCGCGGGCTTGCGTGTCGACGTGGTTGATGGCCAGCCACATGGCGGCCAGGAAGAAGATGGCCATCTGCGTCATCAGCGACGGAAAGCCGTAGCCATTGACGTTGAGCGTGCCGACCGCGCACATGGCGCCGACGAACATCACCGACAGCCGGTCGGCATTGAAGACAAAAAGCAGCAGTGCCGCCAGCTGGACGACCATGACGAAGGACAGCAGCGTCGAGAACAGATAGGTGCGACGTTCGAGCGCCAGTTGCCGCTCCGAACCGCTGGCAATGTCCCAGTGGCGGATGACCTGCACGGCAAACGGCGCGGCGGCGAGCAGCATGATCAAGGCCACGCCGGCGGCCATGAGCAGCGCGATGATGGCGGGCTGGAAGAGCATCAGCCGTCCACGAGGCGGCCGTCGCGCATGCCGACGACGCGATGCACAGCGCTCGATTCGACGACCAGCGGGTCGTGGCTGGTCAGCAGCACCGTCTTGCCAGCCGCCGTGAAGCCCTCGAGGATGGCCATGAATTCCCGTGACAGCGCCGTGTCGAGGTTGGCCGTCGGCTCGTCGGCGATGATCACTTCCGGGTTGTTGATCAGGGCGCGGGCGATGGCGACGCGTTGCTGTTCGCCGCCGGACAGCCATTCGACCTTGGCGGCGCTGCGGTGGCCGAGTTTGAGCTGATCGAAGAGTTCGCCCGCCGCTGCGACCAGTTCGGCCCGTGGCCGGCCGGTCGGGAAGGCCGGCAGGATGACGTTTTCGAGCGCCGACAGGCCCTTGATCAGATTGAACTGCTGGAAGATGAAGCCGAAGCTCTGGCGGCGGATGTCGGTCAGGAAACGTTCCGGCAGGCCGGAAATATCTTCGCCCTTGAAGCGCACCCGGCCGTGGGTCGGCCGGCTCAGGCAGCCGACGATGGTCAGCAGCGTGGTCTTGCCGGAACCGCTCGGGCCGCGGAAGGCGGTGACCTTGCCGGCTTCAACCGTCAGGTCGATGCCATGCAGCGCCCAGTATTCGTTGGGCTGGCCCTGGTTGAAGGCCTTCTTGATGTTGGACAGCTCAATCATCGCATCACCGCATCGGGATCGGTGATCGCCGCCCGCCAGATTGGCACGAGCACCGCCGCCGTGTAGGGAAACACCGTGAAGAAGAACAGGGTGGCGATCTGCAGGCCATCGACAGCCGGGACCAGCGCGAATTTCGGGTAGAGCACCGACCAGCCCTTGAGCACCGGTTCGAACACTGCCGCGCCGAAATGGAAGACATGGACGTAAGCGGCGATGAAGCCGAGCAGGAAGGCGGTCAGCGAAATGAGCAGACCTTCCCAGGTTTTCATGCGGATGACGTCGCCGGTTTCCCAGCCGATGGCCTTGAGAATGCCGATCTCCCGCTTTTCCTCGGCCGACAGCCCGGACGCCTTCTCCCAGGCGAGGATGGCGAAGGCGAGAATGGCCCCAGCCAGCACCGTAAGCACGATGCCCTCGCGCCAGTCGAAAACGCTCTGGTAGGTGCGCAGGACTTCTTCACGCAGGATGGGGCGCGAATCGGGCAGCGCACTCGACAGCTTGGCGGCGACGGTGCGGACTTCCTGCGGATTGGCCACGGAGAGCGCGATGTCGGTGTAATGCCCGGCCGGGTACTCGAAGAAACTGCGGAAATCGTTTTCCGAGAGCAGCACGAGATCGGCTGAGAGCAGCTCGGAATCCGGCGACAGCACGGCCGAAACCTCGAAGGTGAACAGCTTGCCGGAATAGGAGCGGAAGGAAATGGTGTTGTGCTTGTCCAGCCCCCGTTCGCGGGCCAGCGCATTGCCGACCATGATGTGGCCGTCTGCCACCTCGTCGGCCGGCCGTGCCATGAAGGTGTAATTGGCGTTCAATACCGGGTCGTAGTAGTAGCCCCAGAGTCGGCCTTCCTTCTTCTGCACGCCACGGATGCGGCCGATCTTGTCGAGATAGCCGGGCGGGATCAGGTCATGCCTGCCGGCCACCATGCGCTGCAAAATCACTTCCGGCGAGCCGGCCAGGACGAAGGTTGCCTCGCTGCGCAGGGCGTGGGTGAATAGCGTCAGCGAGGCCAGCACGAAAACGAGCAGCGTGTAGGCCAGCAGCAGGCCGATGTTCTTCGTCTTGCGCCGGGCCAGCGAGGCCAGCGTGAAGTCAATCAGGTGACGTTGTTTTTCCAGCCAGATGCGCATGGGATTGGGTCAGGATAGCCGGGGGAGGAAGCAGCGAGCCGCTCGGAAAATGGTCGAAGGCGCCGGGATGGTCCTGCAAGGCCGAATGCAGGTCGGCCTGGGTCGGGTGGCGGGTGTAGCGTGCTTCGGTGAATAGCGCCAGGTCGGTCAGGCCGAGCTTTTCGACCAGCGCGCGGTTGGCAAGCAGTTTTTCGTTGTCAGCTACGGTCAAGCGGAAAAAAAGGCCAAAAATCAAAAGGCACGTAGCGGCCAGCACCGCGAGTAGTCCGAGTGCGACAGTCGATGGACGGATCAAAGCAGTTTTCTCACCGCAGCGACTACCTTGTCCGTCGGTGCGCCGAGTTCAAGGACGCTGGCCAGCTTGCCATCCGGCCCGATGACGTAGGTCGAGGTGGTGTGATCGACGGCATAGCTGCCGTCCGAGCGCGCTGCCTGCTTGATGTAGCCGGCGCCAAAAGCCTTGGCCAACGCGGAAATTTCATCGACCGTGCCGGTTGCGCCGATCATTTCCGGGTGGAAGAAAGCGGTGTACTCCTTCAGATGCTTGACGGTATCGCGCTCGGGATCGACCGAAATCATGATCAGTTTGACCCGGCTGCGTTCCTCGCCGCTCAGCGCTTTCAGTGCCAGCCCTCCGGAGGCGAGCGAAGCGGGGCAGATGTCCGGACAATTGGTGTAGCCGAAATAGACCAGCAGCACCTTGCCGCGCAGGGCTTTCGAGTCCACCGGGCCGTCGGCCGACTGCAGCACGAAATCGGCGCCGGCCGGAAGTTTCGGATCGCGGGCCGTGTTTCCGCCACGCATCAGCAATGCAATGCCCAGCAACAAGGCGAGGCCGAGCGCCACGCCGATCAACGCATATTTTTTCATGGTCCGGAAAAACAAAAGGCAGACGCGAAGTCTGCCTGTGATGACACTGCTTCGCCAGCGATCAGATCAAAAACGGTTCGAGGCTCGCATCAGGGCGCCACGCAGGGCAATGGTCACGGCCGAACCGAGGCCAACGCGCTGGGCAACGGCGGGCAGGATGATCAGCGAAGCCAGTGCAAAGCCAGCGCCAAGCAGCAAGGAAGCCATTTCTGGCTGGTTCTGAGTAGTCGGTTTTTGATTCATGGCGCTCTCCCTTACGCGTTTGCGCCATCCTACCCAGTTTGGGGTGCGCAGGGGATGCGACATATTGCCGCATCGCCTGCGCACCCTTGTTTTTAGGGCATTTGTGGTGTTCTGAAAACGTTGAATCGGCAGGCAACTGGGCTCACTCAGATCGATTTCTTGCTTTCTACATTTGGCCGATATGCTTCATTCGCGGTGGCTTTTTTCATTTTCAGGCGGTATAAAGCCTCGAGGCCTGCTGGCAAGGCCATTTGCCACCGATTCGCCATTTGGACTGTTAGGACAGATATGAACGTCGCTTCCCGGATTCTTAAAGCCTTTGCGGCGTCCCTATTGATGGCTGTGGCGCTACTCTCGCCATTCACCGCCCTCGCCAGTGATCATGGCGGTGGCGGGGCTCCGGAGCCTATGGTTTTCACGGTCAATCTTGGCAAGGATAACTACCTGCAGTTCGGCCTCGTCTTCGAGACAGCCTCGCCAGAGGCAGCCCATCTGCTGGCAAGTCACAAGCCGCAGATCCAGCACAAGATCATTCTGATGCTCTCGGGCAAGGAATCGGCAAACCTGCGCACGCTGCAAGGCAAGAAGGCCTTGATCGAGGAGATCATCGAGCTCTCCAACCATGTCATCGATGAAGACGAAAAGACGGGCGTCAAGGAAGTCTTGTTCACCAAGTTCCTGATCCAGTAATCCCGGAACCATTAATCCCATGACGCCTCATTCCGCTTCGACCGATGCGGTGCTCGATGCCGTTGCCGAGCAGCTAAGGCATGCGCGGAGCGCCCTGTTCATTACTGGCGCCGGTATTTCGGCCGATTCGGGCCTGCCGACCTATCGCGGTGTCGGCGGTCTCTACGACAGCGAAACGACCGAAGAGGGCCTGCGCATCGAGGATGCGCTAAGCGGCGAGGTGTTTTCGATACGCCCGGACATCACCTGGAAATACCTGATCCAGATTGAAGAGAATTGCCGTGGCGCCCAGCCGAATGCCGCGCACCGGGCAATTGCCTGTCTCGAGCGCCATCTTGACCGGGTCATGGTCTTTACCCAGAACGTCGATGGCCTGCACCGGGCGGCGGGAAGCCGCGAGATCGTCGAGATCCACGGCAACCTGCAGGAATTGATGTGTACCGCCTGCAGCCACGAAGAGGCGGCCAGCGACATGAGCGGTCGCGAGGTGCCGCCGCTGTGCCCAGCTTGTGGAGCGGTGCTGCGACCTAAGGTCGTGCTCTTTGGCGAGGTCTTGCCGGAGGATGAGCTGGATCGCTTTATCGAAGCCTTTCAGGAGGGCTTCGATATCGTGTTCAGCATCGGCACCTCCAGTATCTTTCCCTATATCGTGCAGCCGGTTGTACTGGCCGCGGCGAGTGGTATCCCGACCGTAGAAATCAACCCGGCGATAACCAAGCTCAGCGATGTCGTCGATTACTATTTGCCGCTCGGGGCGGCTGAGGCGATGACCGGAATCGTCGCGCGGCTGGGGCTGAATCCTCTCGAGTCCTGAGCTTTGAGGCTTTTGCCACACTCATCTTCATGAAAATGGTGCGGTGCACAAAAAATTGTTGACAACTCCTTGGCGACGGTTAGAATGAACTCATGCTGCACTGCAACATAAATGGTGCGGCAAAAAAATCACCCCAACCCCAGGAGAATCACAATGTTCACCAAACCCGAAGATTTCGCGAAGTCCGGCGTCAATTTTGCCCTGTTCTTTGCCAACACCACCTTTGACGGTATCGAGCGTCTGGCCCTGTTGAATCTGGCCGCTGCCCGCTCCATGTTCGAATCCACCATGTCCAACGTTACCACCCTGCTGGGTGCCAAGGACGTCCAGTCCTTCGTCGCCATCCAGAAGGAACTGGCTACCCCGTCCATCGAAAAGGGCATGGAATACTCGCGCAACGTGATCTCGATCGCTGCCGAAACCAAGGACAAGATCGCCAAGGAAGTTGAAACCCACGTTGCTGATACCAACGCCAAGGTTTCCGGCCTGGTCGAAAAGGCTCTGGCTTCCGCTCCGGCTGGTTCCGAAGTAGCTGTTGCTGCTGTCAAGACCGCCATCAAGTCGGCCAACGAAGCTTACGAAGGTCTGAACAAGGCTGCCAAGCAAGCTGCTGAAGTTGCTGAAGCCAGCGTCGCTGCTGCTACCAGCGCCACCCTGAAGGCTGCCAACGTTGTTGCCGCCCCGAAGGCTGCTGGCAAGAAGGCTGCCTAAGCGTCGAAAGATGCCGGAAATAAGCCGGAGCTAGTCTGCGGCCACTGAAAAAGCCCTTGCTTGGTCAAGGGCTTTTTCTTTGTTGATACGGAAAGGATATTCCCATGCCTCATACCCATGCCTCAACCAAGGCTGAAGCAATCCACGTTGCACTGGAAGTATTTCAGGAAGTGCATCACCATCAGCCGGACCCCCACGAGAAAGCCCGACTCGTCTCCGATACGATCAAGGAGTGGGAGCACGAACAGGTTGAAGTGATGCACGCCGGGGCGGAAGCTCTCTGATCACTTTTGGGTCACCCAAGTTAAAGCCGAGGCAAATGCCTCGGCTTTTTTGTTTACCAAGATGGGGTTAGGCCAAATAGTCTTCATTGAATGTCGTTTTAAACTGATGGTGAGAACAGTTGAACACGGTGAGGTTTTGCTACGCCGATGATCAAAGCAGGGATTTGAAGTGTCGACAATATTTACAAATCCCCCGAGCGATCCTCAAGCTATCTTCTGCAAGTCGTTGTTTATTCGGTTTATAAGGGGCTTTGGCAGGATATATGCTTGTTAGAGAACAGTTGTTTCGGCATTCGCAAATTCCGATTCTTCCAGCCTTGATTCGGAGTTCATTGCAGTTTTGAGGGAGAAAGTCATGGCACAACGTAAATATGCACCGATGCTCTTGGCAGGTTTGACCGCTGCGATACTTTCTATCGGGCAGGTTCAAGCGGCTGTGATCCACCAGAATGACACAACGAATACGGACGTAATTCCCGGTCTGACAGGTTTTGGTACCACTGGCGCAATGATGAACGGGATGACAGTCACGGCGGTGTTTGCCGGTGGTGCTGAAGTGGCCTATTGGGGCGCCACTGGCGCCAGTTCTGGCAGTGTTACCGGAACAGGGTGGTCAATTTCTCAATCTGACAGCACCTACGGAAATCCCTGGAATTTTTCATTCACGGTAGGTGCGGCCCCATTGCAGTTGATGAAGCTGATATTTAACGGAAGCACCGGACTGACAGTTTTTGATCGCACACCTACTGATGTTAGCGATTCGAGTACTTGGGGAACACCTGGTTCTGCACAAGGTTGGGATCTCGAATTTACCGATAGCAGTATTTCTGCGCTGGTTACTTATTCTGACCAGATTGCCATCGGTGCGGACCCAGTGGTCGGTGACCTGTGGCATACGCTGACCGTCGACTTTGGATCCAACGGGATCAGGCAGAATTTTGCGTTCATTCAGGATACGGATAACGATAGTCGATTCGGTGTGCCTGAACCGGCGACTCTGGGCTTGATGGGCTTGGCCTTGCTCGGTCTCGGGTGGAACAGACGGAAGCATAATGTTGTCAGTTGATTGTCTCTGACTGAACGATGTCTAGATGCCCCGCATGCGGGGCATCTTTTTGAGCGGTGTTGTGTGCAGCTGTAGCCAACAAAGGCTATTTTTTGAGGCTTTAGCTGTCTGTTTTGTGATGAAGGCCAGGCGCAGTAAGCGCTATTTGCGCGGTGCCTTCATCGGCTTACCCTTGCCGCCACGGTTGCCGCGGCAGATTTCGAGGCGTTCGCCCTTCAGCTTGCCGGCAACGCCATCGATGATCGGGATGATCTCTTCAAGCGCTGTTTTTCCAGGGGCGGCGTCGATCAGCTTCAGGCCGCGGCCCTTGGCCAGCAGGCGGACTTCCTCGATGTTGAAGACCAGTGCGCGGCCATCCTTGGTGATGCAGGCAATTTCGCCTTCAGCCGGGGCCGGCATGAAGATGGCTGGTGCTTCGCCATCGCCGAGCGTCAGGAAAGCCTTGCCGGCCTTGCCGCGCGACAGGAAGTCGCTGCCCTGGCAGCGGAACCCGTAGCCGCCGTCGGCTGCGACCAGATAGCGCTTGTCGGGCGATGTGGCCAGGGCAAGGCAGAGCTTGCCACCATCCTGGAAGTCGATCACTGATGTCGCGGGGACGCCATCGCCCTTGCCGCCGGGAATGTCGGCGGCCGAGATGGAGTAGGCGCGGCCGAGATGATCGAGGATGATCAGCGAATCAACTGTCCGGCAGGGCAGGCAGGCGAGCAGGCTGTCGCCGGAGCGGAAGGTCAGCTGGGTCGGGTCGATGTTGTGGCCGGTGCGCGAACGCAGCCAGCCGTGCTTGGACACGATCAGCGTGGTCGGTTCATCGACGATGGACACGGTCTTGGCATCCGACATCGTGACCTTGGCATCGGCCTCGATCAGCGTCCGGCGGTCGTCGCCGTACTTCTTGGCATCGCCCTCGATTTCGGCCGCAACGCAGGCGCGCAGGGCTTCTTCGGAATCGAGCAGTTGGTTGAGGCCGGCCGCTTCTTCGCGCAGTTTGGCCAGTTCTTCACCGATCTTGATGCCTTCCAGCCTGGCCAGCTGGCGCAGGCGGATTTCGAGAATGTCTTCAGCCTGAATTTCCGACAACTTGAAGTGCGCCATCAGGTCGGCCTTGGGGTCATCCGATTCACGGATTACCTTGATGACCCGATCGATGTCGAGCAGGATGGCCTGCCGGCCTTCAAGGATGTGGATGCGCTTTTCGGCGGCGGTCAGGCGGTGGCGCGTGCGGCGTTCGACGGTGGCGAGCCGGAAACGGCACCATTCGGCGATCATGCTGTACAGCGAGGCCTGGCGCGGCGTGCCATTGACCCCGAGGATGGTCAGGTTGATCGAGGCATTGGTTTCCAGGCTGGTGTGGGCGAGCAGCATGCGGACCAGATCGTCCTGTCCCTGGCGCGACGAAGCGGGTTCGATGACCAGGCGCACGGCGTGTTCCTTGCCCGATTCGTCCCGCACGCCGCTTTCCGAAATCGACGACAGAAAGGCCGCTTTCAGGTTCAGCTGTTCAGGCGTAAAGACCTTCTTGCCGGCTTTTTCCTTGGCGACCGGGTTGGAGCAGGCCTCAATTTCCGACATTACCGTGGCAGTGGAAACGCCCGGTGGAAGCTCGGTTATGACCAGTTTCCACTGGCCGCGGGCCAGGTTTTCGATCTTCCATTTGGCACGGACACGCAGGCTGCCACGGCCGCTCCGATAGGTAGCGGCGATTTCCTCGGGCGACGAGATGATCTGTGCACCGCCGGGATAGTCCGGACCGGGAATCATCGCCAGCACGTCGTCTTCGCTGAAATCGGGATTCCTGATCAGGTTCACTGCCGCATTCGCCACTTCGCGCAGGTTATGGGCAGGGATTTCAGTCGCCATGCCAACGGCGATGCCGGAAGCGCCATTCAACAGCGCAAATGGCAGGCGGGCCGGGAGCAAGGCGGGTTCATCGTTGGCGCCATCGTAATTCGGCTTCCAGTCCACCGTGCCTTCGTCAAGCTCGGCCAGCAGCAGTTCGGCAATCGGCGTCAGGCGGGCTTCCGTGTAGCGCATGGCGGCGGCGTTGTCGCCATCACGCGAGCCGAAGTTGCCCTGGCCGTCTACGATGGGATAACGCAGGCTCCAGTCCTGCGCCATGCGGACCATGGCGTCGTAGACCGACGAATCGCCGTGCGGGTGGTATTTGCCAATCACGTCACCGACGACGCGGGCCGACTTCACATGGCGCGGGCTCTTGTACAGGCCCATCCGGTGCATGGCGTAGAGAATTCGGCGCTGCACCGGCTTCTGGCCATCAGCGGCCGAGGGCAGGGCGCGGCCGGTGACGACGCTCATTGCGTATTCTAGGTAACGCCGCGCCGCGTAGTCGGCGGGTGAGGGAATGTCGCTCGCAGGGCCACTGGCTGAGGGGGGCAGCGCAGGAGGCAAGCCAGATGATGCTTCAGGCTCAATGCCGCCTGAGGGTTCCAGCGGCAATTCGGCGGCCAGTTCAGGCGTTTCGGTAGCAGGCAGGGCTGGCGTTTCGAGTTCGGCGGCTGTGGTTTTTGCGCTGCCGTCGAAGAGATTAAGCTGGTCGGTCATGGTCTTGCGTCTGAATCCTGAATCAAGTCGGCGGCAAATTTATCACGGTGGCGACGGTTTCGGCTGAAAGACCGGGAATTGACTGGACGGGTGGGCCGGGCAGGGCTATTACTAAAACATAGCGACAACAGATTTGGGCCACTCCATGGAGCACTCCGGCATGCAGATCGCCCGGCAGTCACCTGCCGAGGCCTTGGCCGCGCTCGATAGTGATCACAATGGCCTGCCCGGCAAGGAGGCGGCGCGGCGCCTGAGCGAATTCGGGCCGAACCGGGTTGAAGCGGTGGCACGTACGCCCTGGTGGCTGAGCCTGCTTGGCGAATTCACCCATTTCTTCGCACTGATCCTGTGGTTTGCTGCCTTTCTGGCCTTCACTGCCGCCTATATGCAGCCGGGAGAGGGAATGTTCGAGCTTGGCCTGGCCATTCTTGGCGTCATCCTGGTCAATGGCAGTTTTTCCTTCTGGCAGACCTACCGCGCCGAGCAGGCTTTGGCGGCGCTGGAAAAGCTGCTGCCCCAAAGCGTCAAGGTGCGGCGGGATGGACGCGAGATGGAAATTCCGGCCGAGCAACTGGTGCCGGGCGATCTTTTGCTGCTGATCGAAGGCGCCAAGGTGCCGGCCGATTGCCGCCTGATCGAAAGCTGGGGCTTGCGCGTCAATTTATCGACCCTGACCGGCGAAACCTATCCGAAAGCGCGCAGTGAGGCGGCCGAAAAAGGCGATGCGGTCGAACCGCTGGCTGCCCACTGTCTGCTGCTGGCCGGTACGCTGATTGTTTCCGGCGAAGGCTCTGCTGTGGTCTACGCCACCGGCATGCACACCGAGTTTGGCCATATTGCCCATCTGACGCAAAGTACAGGTGACACCGAATCACCGTTGCAAGGCGAAATCCGTCGCGTGTCGCGCCTGGTGGCGATGCTGGCGCTTGGGCTGGGTATTGTCTTCTTCCTGCTCGGGCAGGCGATTGGCCTGCCTTTCTGGGCCAACATGATGTTTGCCATCGGCATCATCGTCGCCAATGTGCCGGAAGGGCTGCTGCCGACGGTGACGCTGTCGCTGGCCCTGGCGACTCAGCGCATGGCCAGGCGCAATGCGCTGGTCAGGCATCTGCCGGCGGTCGAAACGATGGGTTGCGCGACGGTGATCCTGACCGACAAGACAGGCACATTGACGCAGAACCGGATGGCCGTGCGCGAATGGTTTGCCGGCGGTCGCCACCACCTTGCGGCCGAGCACTGGCCGGCGGCGCGCGAGCCGCACCTGCGGGCCGTGGCCCGTTATTGCCAGAGCCTGAAATTCGCTGATGGACAGCCGAATGGCGACCCGATGGAAATCGCGCTCTGGCAGTTTGCCGGCGAGGTGCCGACAGACTGGAGATTTTCCGGCGAGATCGCCTTCGATGCCGAGCGGCGGCGGATGTCCGTTTACAGCCGCGAAGCGGACGGCAGTGGCGTGCTGCTCTGCAAGGGGGCGCCGGAAAACCTGTTGCCGCTGTGCACTACCTGGCTGGCCGGCAATACCGTGAAGACTATGGATGCCGAAGCCCGCGGGAACTTCCACCGTGCCCACGAAGACCTGGCCAGTCGCGGTCTGCGCGTCATTGCCTGTGCCTGGAAGCCGCTGGCCGCAGGCGAGGCGTCGAACGAAGACGGGATGGCCCTGTGTGGCCTGATCGGCCTCGAAGACCCGCCCCGGCCGGACGTCCATGAGGCGATTGGCCGTTGCCATTCGGCAGGCCTGCGCGTCATCATGTGTACCGGTGATCATCCACGCACGGCGCTGGCGGTTGGCCGTGAAATCGACATGATCCGCAGCGCAACACCACGCGTGCTGACCGGCGATGAAGTCCGCCAGATGAGCGACGCCAGCTTGCGAATCGCCCTCGATGCGCCGGAAGTTATTTTTGCCCGTGTTACCGCCGAGCAGAAAATGATCATCGTCCAGGCCTTGCAGGCCAAGGGCGAGATCGTCGCGGTCACCGGCGATGGCGTGAACGACGCCCCGGCCCTGCGCATGGCCGACATCGGCATTGCCATGGGCCTCTCCGGCACCGACGTGGCGCGCGAGGCAGCCGACATCGTTCTGCTCGACGACCATTTCGGTACCATCGTCAATGCCATTGAGGAGGGCCGGGCAGTCTATGAAAACATCCGCAAGTTCATCACCTACATCCTGACCTCGAACATCCCCGAGCTGATACCTTACCTCGCCTTCGTGCTGTTCCGCATTCCGTTACCGCTGACCATTATCCAGATTCTGGCGGTCGACCTTGGTACCGACATGCTGCCGGCCCTCGCGCTGGGGGCTGAAAAGCCGTCGCCCGACGTCATGCTGCGCCCACCGCGGCCGCGTGATGAACGCCTGCTTTCCGGGCCACTGCTGGCAAGGGCCTATCTCTTCCTCGGGCCGCTCGAAGCGCTCGGGGCCATGGCTGCCTTCTTCTTCGTCCTGCATGGCTTTGGCTGGCAATACGGCGAGACATTTGAAATCGGCGACCCGCGCTACCTGCAAGCCACTTCGGCTTGCCTGATGGCCATCGTGCTGGCGCAGATGGTCAATGTCTTCGTCTGTCGCCATCCCCGGCTACCGGCCTGGAGTTTTCCATTGCTCGAAAATCGCTGGCTGCTGGCCGGTCTGGCCTGCGAGCTTGGCTTGTTGCTGGCCATCCTCTACACGCCCTGGGGCAACAGTCTGTTCGGCACGGCGCCACTGCCATTGGTGGTGTTCCTCTATGCCTTGCCCTTTGCGTTATTCCTGGGGCTGGCCGAGGAGTCGCGCAAATGGCTGATCCGGCGAATCTAGGCTGCACTGCCGAGTAGCGTTTCGGGCCGATCACACCTTCCTTTGGTCGGTGGAGGCGAGTACGCTATCAGCAACCAATCGGCATGCGACAACGAGTGGAAATTCCGGCATGGCTGACAGGTCAAAGTTCTGAGCTTGTTCCGGTGACAAATCTCATCCGAATCAGAGGGCAACATGTACCAGCGCGACACCTCCCAGACAACCGACCAGAAGGCTCTGGCCATCAATCTTGACCAATACAAATACGGTTCCATTGTCGAAATCGGGGCCGGGCAGGAAGTGGCGCGCCGCTTCTTCAAGGTTGGCGCTGCTGCCGGCACCATCGCCAAGACCATGTCAGCCTACGACATGGCGATCAGCGACGACATCTACGGGCATGTGCACCGCTATGTCAGCCGTGACCGCCTGCTGCAAATGCTGGACACCGAATTCCGGCAAGTCGTTGACCACCTGACCCCGCTGCGCGCCAAGAACACGACCTTCTTCGCCTATGCCGCCACCGTCACCGCCCGCAGCTTCAAGCAAAAGAATGAATGCCACGGCTGGGTCGGCATCCGCCTGCAACTGCACCCGGGTGCAGCGCCCAGCGATGTCATCCTGCATGTCCGCATGCTCGACAACGATAATGCTCATCAGGCCGATGCGCTGGGCATCCTCGGCGTTAACCTGATCTACGGTGCCTACTTCAATCACGAACATCCGGAATGGATCATCGAAGGCCTGGCCGACGGACTCACCTCCGAGCGCATCGAAGTCGACCTGATCCATTTCTCCGGGCCGCATTTCGAAGAAGTCGAAAACCGGCTGATGAACCTGCATTTGATCCGCAGTTGCCTGACGCCGGCTGTCGTTTTCAATCCCGATGGCAACGTCGTCGTCCCCGGTGATCTCTTCCACAGCAAACCGGTCATGGTCATGCGTGGCGACTTCAAGCCGGTGACGTGCATTGACGTCGACATGATTTCCGCCGGTCTCAAGCAGTTCAGCCAATTGGCCGCCGTCGACGAAAGTGAGATCGTTTCGCTGGCGGAAATTACCCTGAACTCGCTGGTCAGGGGCGACCGGGTCGATGGCGCCGATTTCCTGGCGCGTGTCGACCTGCTCGCCTCGCTCGGCTACACGGTGATGATCTCGGATTACGTGCGCTATTTCCGGTTACGCGCCTATCTCCGGCGCTATACGCAGAAGCCGATTGGCATCGTCCTCTCGGTGCGCGAATTCGAGGTGCTGTTCGACGAGAAATTCTACGATTCGATGGAGGGCGGCATTCTCGAAGCCTTCGGCAAGCTTTTTCCGGACAACACCCACGTTTACGTCTATCCGGTGCGCCTGTGCGCCGAACATGGATCGAAACTGATTACGCTGGCCAACGTCGAGGTGCCGGCCAATTTGTCGCACTTGCTGGCCCACCTCGTCGAAAACACCAAGCTGCTCGCCGTCGAGCCACTGGACGATAACCACCTCTGTATCGACGCACGCGATGTCCTGAGCAGCCTGCAACACCATCGCAGCGACTGGCAGACCTGCGTCCCCGAAGGCGTTGCCCGGCTGATCGTCGACAAGCGGCTATTTGGCTACGACAGCCGCTAGGGCCGGGCCGCACATTCAAGGATCAACGCTTCGGAATCCTGGCCGTGCTGCGAGCGCGGTGGGTAATGTCGGCGATTGTAAAAGAAGCTTCATATAAATTTACCGAGGCGGTCTTTGAATGCCTCTACTATCAAGCGCTGCCCGGAGTTTGCTTTGCCGTGCATTTGTTCAATCAGCCTTACAGGAGAAATCGCATGGGAATTTTCAGCAACATTATGGCCAAACTTGGTTTTGGTGATGACAAGAAGGAAGTGGTTGCCGAGGCAGCGCCTGCCGCCATTGAGGCGCCCGTTGCTGCAGCGCCGGTGGCAATCAGTGCCGTGGATGTGGTGGCGAAGCTGGAGTCGTTGGCGAGCGCGCATGCCGAAAAGCTCAACTGGAAGGTTTCCATCGTCGATCTGCTGAAACTGCTGGGTCTGGACAGTAGCCTGGCGGTGCGCAAAGAACTGGCAACCGAACTCGGCTGCCCGGCCGAGAAGATGGGCGATTCGGCGCAGATGAACATGTGGCTGCACAAGACCGTGTTGCAGAAACTGGCCGAAAACGGCGGCAACATTCCGGCCGAACTTCTGTAAGAAAACCGCCGGGTTAATAGCCCAGCCTGAAGGCCCGCCTGAGTGCGGGCCTTTTTATTGCCCGCTCAGTGCCCTGGCAATGAAATGCCGGCCAACGCGCGGCTTGGGCAGGCGCTCGTCGAACCAGGCGCGGACGTCCTCATCCAGCCCGATACCGTGCATGTAGTTGTAGAGCGCCTTGTTCAGCGCCTTGCCGAGGCGGTTGTGATCGACGCCGGTGGGGTCGATGAACTGGACATCATTCTTCGCGAACTTGCCGGGTGGCAAGGGTTGCAGCTTGATGCCGTATTCCGCCGGATTCATTCCGACCGGCGAATGGACAGTGCAGGCAAAGCGGTGGAAATAGCCGGACTGGATGCATCCTTCGGCAAATAGCTGGCGCACGTATTCGAGGGCATCAACCGTGTCGTGCACAGTTTGCGTCGGGAAGCCGTACATCAGGTAGGCATGAACGAGGATACCGGCATCGGTGAAAGCGCGGGTGACGCGGGCGACCTGATCAACCGAGACACCCTTTTTCATCAATTGCAGCAGGCGGTCGGAGGCGACTTCCAGCCCGCCGGAAATGGCGATGCAGCCACTATCGGCCAGTTGCAGGCAGAGTTCCGGGGTGAAGGACTTCTCGAAACGGATGTTGCCCCACCACGAAATCGCCAGGTTGCGCCGCTGCAGTTCCTCGGCCAGCGCGCGCAGTGCCTTGGGCGGGGCGGCTTCGTCGACGAAATGGAAGCCGGTGTGGCCGGTTTCCGCGATGATCCGTTCGATTCGATCGACCAGTGTCTTGGCGCTGGCAGCGTCGTAGCGGCCGATGTAATCGAGGCTGACATCGCAGAAGCTGCATTTCTTCCAGTAGCAGCCATGGGCGACGGTCAGCTTGTTCCAGTGGCCGTCCGACCACAGCCTGTGCATGGGATTGAGCATGTCGAGCAGCGACAGATAGCGGTCGAGCGGCAGGCCATCCCAGGTCGGCGTGCCGACTTCCTCGAAGGGAATATCCGCTTCGCTGGTGTTGAAGTAGCGGACAGCCCCATCGACCCGGGTGAAGGTGCGGACAAGGTTGAGGCGCGGGCGCTTGCCGGCCAGATGCTCGAACAGCGCCAGCAGTGGTGTCTCGCCATCATCGAGGGTGACGTAGTCGAAATAGTCGAAAACGCGTGGCTCGGCCAGTTCGCGCAACTCGGTATTGACGTAGCCGCCACCGAGCACGGTGATGATCTTCGGGTGCTTGGCCTTGATCGCCTGGGCAATGCGGAAGGCGGCATAGACCGAGCCGGGGAAGGGCACGGAAATCAGCACAACCTCCGGCTGGTTGCGCTCGATGGCCTGCAGCGTCAGTTTTTCCAGCGTTTCATCGACCAGCGTTTTCGGTGCGGCCAAGGCCGTGGCCAGCGGGTTAAAGCTGGCCTGGCTCTGGGCCAGCGATTCGGCATAGCGGACGAATTCGAAGCGGGTGTCGACGGCCTCGCGCAGCACGTCGGCCAGGTCGTTCAGGTACATCGTGGCGAGGTGGCGTGCCCGGTCCTGCACGCCGAGCGAACCAAATGCCCAGGCCAGCGGGTCGCCGCCATCTTCATCAACGTAATTGTCGAGCGCCGCAAAGCGAGGTCCTTCCGGCAGAAAGGCACGGGTGCAGATGCGGTGGGCAATCGAGCCATCACGCCCCTGCAGCAAGGCAATGGCCGGACCGATGGAGGCGAGGTAACGGTCAAATTCGTTAAGGAAAATCTTCAACGTATTCGAGCGCTTCTTGCCGGCAATGGCCTCGGCCGCCGCCTTGATCTTCGGCAGGCCGACCGGTGACAGCAATTCGAGCACCAGCGCTAGCGCCAGATCGGTCTGTTCGGCCTGGAAGCCGCGTGAACGCAGGAAACCAGTGAGGTAGGCGGTGGCCGGGTAGGGCGTATTCAACTGCGTCATCGGCGGGATGATGGAGAGAATGCGCGGGCGGGTGGTGTCGGCTGAGATCATTGCCGCTAGTTTACCCGTGGATGCACTGAATCGCTTGGCGCTTGGCGTCAATTGCTCATCTGGCTGGCAGCAGCGCACCCCTTAGCTGGCCGTAGCCAGATTTGAAAAGTAGATGCTCACGACCTCTTGATATAACCGGCTGGCGCGGTCTTGTCGCGCCAGTCGGTCTAAGTTGATGGGAGCAGCCTCATTTATTAGCGAATGCGGAATTAAGTTTCTTTTGATCTATGTATTTTGCAAAGTCGGAAAATGAAGCATTTACATTTGGATTGGACATCAACTCCTGCATTGCCAACTTGCCAACAACGCCGAACGCAACTTTAAATGCCTCACCTCCATCTTTTTCCATCGCTGATCGCGCTTGTGCCAGACAGTTTTCTGTCATTAATCTCGTAACCAAATTAGCCATGGTCTTATCGAAAGTATCCCTGTTTTCCTGAGTTACATTCGATAACGTCTTGATTTCTGGATGAGATGCCATCCCCACGAAGACCCAACGCGCCATCTCTTTGCGATCCTTGCCTGTTGTGTTGTCAGCCAGACATGTACTTAAGGCGTCTGTGGCTGGGCCAGCTAAAGCTGATGGGACGTTTAGTGCAGAACTAATAACAACGGCAGCAATAGCGGTGATGAACATTTTCATGTAGTTGTTCTCCATTGATGATCAAAAGTCAGAAAGGGCAAGAGATGAAAAACGAGAGGCCAGACAGTGTTTACACGGACACGGGATCCGTACATCAACTGATATCGGTGATACTGGAAATATTGCGCTAATTTGATTGCGTTCAGTCTCTTGGGGTTTTCGAAGCCAGTATAACAACGCGAATATGCCAGACGCGTTATCAGTTTGGCCGGAACGGCCAAAAATCACTGTAAATGACCGCTTTGGGGATGCACTACAGACTGGCTGCGGTTGGCCTGACTCAGCACGATGACGTATCGATATATCTCGGACAGATGCCATGCGCAGCATTGGTCAACTGCGGCAATGCTTTGCATGGCAAATCAAAGCCGGTGGATACGTTCAATAGAACAACTTGCCGAGGTCTAACGTCGAGGCCTTGCCGACTTCATCACGATTGCCTTTCAGCCAGCGTTTGGCGTGTGCCCGGCCTTCGTCTCGCAGTTTTTCGAAGAAGGGGCGGCTGACGGCGAGTTTGCTGTCGGCGGGGAGTTCGCCGAGAAAGTGCTCGGCGCTGATGGCATGGAAGCGCAGGCGGGCCAGGCGTCTTTCCAGGCTGGTGCCGGGCAGGCGGTCGAGCACCCAGGCCGGCAGGCGGCTGGGGCTGATCTGCTCGCGCAGGTGGGCGAACATGCGCATTTCCCGCAGGAAGGTAGCGTTGAAGGCGAGTTCGCGCAGGCGCTCGCGGATCTGGTCGGCGGTGTCCGGCGTTTCGGTATAGCGCAGCGGGGTCAGCAGGACGAGCAGGATGTCCGGCGATTCGCACTGGTAGCACAGCGGAAAGATGGCCGGATTGGCGCTGTAGCCGCCATCCCAGTAAGGTTGATCGTCGATGTAGATGGTTCGATGGATGGTTGGCAGGCAGGCCGAGGCGAGCAGGGTGTCGGCCGACATCTCGTGGTTGTGGAAGACGCGCAGCTTGCCGGAGTTGGCATGGGTTGCGGCGATGAAGAGCTTGACCGGGCTTTCCTGGCGCAGGCGGGGGAAGTCGAATTGGGCTTCGACGATGTCGCGCAGCGGGTTGAGGTCGAAGGGGTTGAGTTGCTCCGGACTGAGGTGGTTGGTCCATTGCAGCATCATTTTCAGGGCGGGGGACATGCTGGCTGTGCCATCGTCGTTGCTCAGGAACAAGGCCGAGTCGGCAATCGCCAGCCAGAAACGCTCAAGCGCTTCGCGAGCGCCCTCGGCGCCACCGGTCATCAGGCCATGGGCCAGGCAAACCGCGTTCATCGCCCCGGCGCTGGTGCCGCTGACGCCGTCGAAACTGAAGTTGCCCTGTTCGAGCAGGGCGTCGAGTACGCCCCAGGTGAAGGCACCATGGGCTCCGCCGCCTTGCAGGGCGAGACTGATGCGGGTTGGGTTTTGCTGAATGGGCATGCGGTGCTCCTGTTGCAATGCGGGATTGCCAACATCATGCCACTGCAGCACGAGTGCGTTATTTCGATCAGGTCGCCGAGTAGCTGATCAGGTCGATTTCGGCGGCTTCCATGCGCAGGGGAATCAGTGCCTGGTACGCCGCTGAATTGAACCAGCCGTTGGCGGCTTCGGCATTCGGAAAGCGGATGACGACGGTGTCGGTGTGTTTGTGTTCACCGCCGAAGACTGCCAGCTTCTCACCGCGAAAGACCAGTTCGCCCTGCCATGGGGCCAGCGTGGCGGGGACCTGGCTGCGGTATTCGTCCCATTTGGCGGGATCCTTGACGGTGATGTGGCCGATGACGTAGTTCATGTTCATTCCCAGGTGCTGGCCGAATCGGCCAGGCTTTCGAGCAGTTTCTGATCATTGATGCGCACGGCGATGCCGCTGCCGTGTGGCGCGATCATGGCCGGAAAGGCCGGCGCGAGCCAGACCCGCGATTCAACAACGGCATTGCCTCCGATGAACTTCGACTTTTCGGCGAGCAATTTCATGGCCTTGCTGGTGGTGCCAAACCAGCGCGAATGAACATCGATCTGGCCGAGAACTTCGAAGTCGCCCTCGGCTGGCAGGGCATTGAAGGTGACCAGCGTTCTGGTGTTGAGGGTGGTTGCCGTCGGGCTTTGGGCGCCGCCTGTTTTCAATGGATTGCCATAAGTCGCAGTGCGATGGTCGAGCAGGATGGATTGGGCGAACGCCGGCGCACCGGAAGCGAACAGCGCGATGAGCAGGCAAAGGCGAAAACGGAGACCGGGGGGCATGAGCGGTGTGAAGGCTTCCAGAAAATGCAGATGGGGTTGTTACGCATGATAGGGCATGCGGCAGGCTTGTAAAAGGCGTGAAATGTTGGCGTGTTCCAATGCGCCCCCCAATTCCACCCAGGGTGTTTCTTGATGCGTCGATCAGGTATGTCTCGTTTTGCCTTTCCCTTTGTTCTGGTTCCCTTCCTTGTCGTGTCGATCCCCGTCGTACATGCCATTCCTCAGGCAACAGCCGTCAAGGCGGCGGATTCAGGCCAGATCGCCCAGGATATCGCCAGCGCCGGACGTTTGCGCATGCAGTCGCAGCGGCTGGCCAAGCTTTATCTGCAGGCCGGCATCGGGCTCAAGGCAGGGCAGGCCAGGCAGCAGATCGACGCGACGATCGGCGATGTCGATGCCGAATTTGTTCGCCTGGCGCGTTACGGGCGCAAGCCGAATGTTCAGCGCGTGTATGCCCGGAGCGAAGCACTCTGGCAGGAAATGCGCGGTGCCTTGAAGAAAGCGCCGGATACCGCTGCGGTCGAACGGTTCAACCAGATTTCGGATGAAATGATGGTGCACACCGGCAAGCTGGCCATGCTGATCGAGGGGGAGGGCGAAACGCCGGTTGGCCGGCTGCTCGATCTGTCGTCACGTCTCAACATGCTGTCGCAGCGACTGGCGCGCCTCTACCTGCAGGCCTATGGCGGTAACCAGACGCAAGGGGTCCTGGTTGATATCGAGCAGGCCCGCAAGGAATTTGCCAGTGGCTTGCTGGAGCTCGATATGGCCAGGGAAAACTCACTCGCCAGCCGGGATGCCATCGGCCTGGCCAGGAACCAGTGGGTTTTCTTCGATAGTGCGATCCGTGAGCTGGGCAAGGTCGAGCGAAGGGAGGAGCGGGCAGCGCAAAACGTGGTCAGCAGCAGCGAGCGAATCGCCCAGGTTCTTGATCAGACCAGCCTGCAATACATCAAGGATTTTGCTGAAGGCGTACGCTCGGCCCGATAAGGGTTGGCCAAATTGCCACAAGGGGGAAGGCGGCGACAAGGCGCGTCGGTCTGCAAAAGCGTCCGATCCTTTCTTGGTTAGGGGGTAATGGATTTGTTAATTGCGACATATTTATGACTAAAAAATATGACAATTTAACAAATATGACATGGCAATTTGGGGCTGCTGGTTTATTATCGATGGGTAAATCAGAAATTAATTATCTGATCCCTTTCTAATAAATACAGCCCAGGAGTATTGCCCCATGCGTCGACTGTTACCCCTCTGTCTTATTCCTCTTGCCCTTGGCGCAGCTGCGGCCGAGACTCCGCAAGCCGCCCGGAAACCACTGGTTTTCGCAGTCAGCGAAGGCACCTCCGGCGGCATCGATGCTGAGGCCGCTCGCGTCAAATACCAGCCTTTGGCAGATGTGCTCGGCCGGGCCATCGGTAGCGAAGTCAAGGTCGCGTTTTTCCGCGAGTTCTCGGCGCTCGAAAAGGGCATGAAGGAAAACCAGTTCGACTTCGTGCTGGCCCGCCCATCAGATTACCCGGCGCGTGGCCTGCGCGATTACCGCTACAAGTTTGTTGCTACTGCCAACCCGGATGGCCAGTGCATCCTGATTGTGCACAAGGATTCGCCGATCAAGAAAGTCGCTGATCTCAAGGGCAAGGCTTTCGTGATGCCCGAGAAGAATGCCTACATGACACGCTTCTGCCGCGCCGAACTGCGCGACCAGGGCATCATCCTCGACAATGAGACGGTGACCTATGTCCGTGAGCAGGGCGCCATTCCGTTCTCGATCGAAAACCGGATTTCGGACGTTGGTGGTGTTGCGTCCTACTCCGGCGCGTATGCCCAGTGGCTCAAGTCTGGCAACCGCGTCCTCCATCAATCCAAACCACAGCCATACATGCCTCTGGTTGCGTCGCAGGGCATCAGTTCCGAACAGGTAACCAAGATACAGGCTGCGCTGACGGAGCTGGGTAAATCCGAAAGTGGCACTCAAGTCCTGAAGCGGGTCGGCGTCAGCGGCTTCATGGCCACCGAAGAAAGCCGGCTGCGCAAGCTGCTGGAGTGGCTGGGCGTTTAATCGCCGGTTTTACACAGGCGCAAAAAAAGGCCATATTCCGCGGGATATGGCCTTTTGCTTTTGCTACTGACCGGACTGAAGCTTCAGACCAGGCCGAGGCTTTCCTCGACGCCCAGATGCACGTTCATTGCCTGCACGGCAGCGCCGGACGCACCCTTGCCGAGGTTGTCGAGGCGAGCAACGATCAGCATGCGTTCTTCATTGCCGAAGACGGCGATATCGACACGATTGGTGTCGTTATTGGCTTCGACGTTGTAGAAACCGCCTTCGGTAGTCGCTTCGAGATCGACGGGCAGGACGCGGATGAAGGGCTCGCCGGTGTAGTAGTCAGCGATGATCTTCTGCACGTCAGCCGGGCTTGCCGGGCGGGTGAATTGCTGCGGGTGAATATAGGCGGTGACGGCCAGGCCCTTGTAGAACGGCCCGACGATGGGCTGAAAGATCGGCGCGACGGTCAGGCCGGTGTAGGCCTGCATTTCCGGCAGGTGCTTGTGGGCCAGACCGAGCGAGTAGGGGCGCGGCGCATTGATGCGGGCCGGGCTTTCGTAGTGCGCGATCATCGACTTGCCGCCGCCGGAGTAACCGGTGATGGAGTTGGCAGCAATCTGTGTGGCGGCAGGCAGCAGGCCGGCTTCGACCAGCGGGCGCAGGGCCAGAATAAAGGCGCTGGCGTGGCAGCCAGGGTTGGCGATGCGCTTGGAGGCGCGAATCTTGGCGCGCTGGTCCTTGGCCAGTTCCGGCAGGCCGAAGGTCCAGGCCGGATTGACGCGGTGCGCGGTCGAAGCATCGATCACGCAGGTATTCGGGTTGTCGACCAGCGACACCGATTCCTTGGCTGCGTCGTCCGGCAGGCAGAGGAAGGTGACGTCGGATTCGTTGATCAGGCGCTTGCGCTCGGCAAGATCCTTGCGTTTGTCGGAATCGATCTTGAGCAGCACAACATCGCTGCGCTTGGCGAGGTATTCGTTGATCTGCAGGCCGGTAGTGCCTTCCTGGCCATCGACAAAGACTTTATAGGTCATGGTGAATCCGCTGGACTGTTGCAAAAATGGAATTCTGGCAGAAATTCGTGATGCTTTGGGGACGGCAGATGGTCAGCGCCCAAGTTTCTGCTTGATGGCGGGCAGGGCGGCCTGCGCGGCGCGCTCGCCTTCGAGCATCGCGTCGTTGCGGGCCGTGAAGTCCCAGGACTTGACGTAAGGCAGCTTCGGGCGGATGACGATGTCAGCGCCGCGCAGTTCGTTGGCGCCAATCGCACCGCCCATGATGGTTGTCGTCTGCCAGATGATCGCGGTCATGCTATCGACCGGTTGGCCTTCTGGCTTGGAAGAGATATCGACCGCAATAACGATGTCGGCGCCCATTTCGCGGGCTGCCTGCACCGGAATCGGACTGGTCAGCCCGCCGTCGACGTAGCTTTTGCCACGGAATTGGGTGGGCTGGAAAACACCGGGTACGGCGGCCGATGCACGCACCGCCATGCCGCTGTCGCCGGTCCGGAAGACGACGCGTTCGCCGCTGTTGAGATCGGTGGCGACCGTGGCGAAGGGGCGGTTCAGCTTTTCCAGCGGCCGTTTGTTCAGGTGCTGGTTGATGAAGTCCTGCAGGGCTTCACCTTTGAGCAGGCCGCGCCCGCCCAGCGTCCAGTCGGCGAAGATTTTTTCGTCGAGCTGCTGGGCGATCTTTTGCATGGCGAAGGCGTCATAGCCGGCCGCGTAGAGCGAACCGACCACGGCACCGGCACTGGTGCCGACCACATAGTCGGGATAGATGCCGTGCGATTCGAGCATCTTGATCACACCGATATGGGCAAACCCGCGTGCCGCGCCACCGCCGAGGGCGAGTCCGACCTTGGGCCGGGTTGGCGCAACGGGTTTGGACGACTGGAGACTGGCGCAGCCGCCGAGCAATAGCAGGCTGGCGCCCAGCAAGCGGCGGCGCGTGGCAAATTGGAGAGGCGTGGATTGATCAGGCATGTTGTTGGTAGCGGGCAATCAGGAGGGTTCAATCAAGCACGAATACCATGCCAAAGGCGCCGGCTGAGGTGAGCTTGTCATTGACGGTGGTGTAGGAAGCGAGGCCCAGCGAGTGGTATTGCGAGACGAAGGAGGTCAGATGGCCGATGCCGAGGATGCGCTCAATCTGGCTGCGTTCGGCGATGCCCTGCCTGATCTTTTCCCGGTGTTTTTCCGGCGACGGATTGAGCGCAAAGGCGAGGGCAATAACGCCAGCGGTGATGACAAGGGGGACGGTGAATGATTTGGCCATGGCGTGATTTTGCGAAAATACGCTGCAGAAATTTTCAGGCCCGATTCTCGCGGGTTTTCGACGATCTGGAAGTGACTGCTTGTAACAGCGCGCTCAGGCATCCACCTTGAGTTTACTGGCACATGCGACGAATTTCGTCTTCCTTGATCGCTTCTTCAATTTGCAGCAGCACGGCATCGACGTCGGCAAGGCTTTCGTCGAGTTCGACCTGGCCGGTCAAAACCTGCTCTGGCTGGAGCAAGCCGCTCTCGTACAGCGCCCAGATTTCCTTGCCGTACTGGCTGTCAGCGAGCGAGGGGGCAAAGGTGCTGAAATAGCTGCGCAGATTGTTGACGTCGCGTTCGAGCATTTCGGCTGCGGTGCTGTTGGCAGCCGCATCGATGGCTTGTGGCAGGTCGATGATGACCGGCCCGTTTTCATCGACGAGGATGTTGTATTCCGAGAGATCGCCGTGAATGATCCCGGCGCACAGCATGCGCACCACCTGATTGACCAGCATGGCGTGATATTCCAGCGCCACGGCTTCGCTCAGGGCGACATCGTTCAGCCGCGGCGCGGCGCCGCCATCGGCATCGACCACCAGATCCATCAGCAACACGCCATCAAAACAGATATAGGGCTGCGGCACGCGTACCCCGGCGGCAGCCAGCCGATACAGCGCGTCGACCTCGGCGTTTTGCCAGACTTCTTCCTGCATCTGGCGCCCGTAGCGGCTGCCTTTCTCCATGGCCCGCGCCTGCCGGCTGTTCTTGACCTTGCGGCCTTCCTGATAGGACGTGGCCTTGCGGAAGCTGCGTTGCTTGGCGTCTTTGTAAACCTTGGCGCAACGAATGTGCTCGCCGCAACGCACGATATAGACGGTGGCTTCCTTGCCGCTCATCAACTGCCCGATCACCTCGTCTACTAGGCCTTCTTCAACGAGGGTGGTGAGTCTTTTCGGGGTTTTCATCGGCTTCGCTTGCTTGAACAGCTTGGGGTTCGGCGTGATTCAGATACGAATCAGACCACGGAAAGGCCAGAAAATGCCCGGTCAGGCGGAAAATCGCTCAAACGTCCGCCTCAACCAGCCCGCCATCCTTTTCCATCCAGGCCCGGCGGCCAGATGCTTCGCCCTTGCCCATCAGCAGCGTGAAGGTGGTGGCCATTTCCTTGATGGTTTCGCGGCTGGCCTGGAACGGCACAAGGCGGCGAGTATCCGGGCAAAGCGTGGTTTCCCACAGTTGATCCGGGTTCATTTCACCAAGGCCCTTGAAGCGGGAGACGGTGATCTTGTTTTCCGAGACGCCTTCGTCGCGCAGCTTGGTCAGCGTCTGTTCCTTTTCGGCTTCATCCAGGCAATAGACCTTGCGGGTGTGGCCACGGGCTTCAACATCGACGCGGAACAGCGGTGGCTGGGCGACGTGGATATGGCCGCGCTCGACCAGTGCCGGGAAGTGCTTGAGGAAGAGGGTGAACAGCAACACCTGAATGTGCGAGCCATCAACGTCCGCATCGGACATGACGATGATGCGGCCGTAACGCAGGCCGGTGACATCGACGCTGTCGATCTGCTCGATGCCGTGCGGATCGACGCCGACGGCCACGGAAATGTCGTGCACTTCATTGTTCTTGAACAGCTGGTCGCGCTCGACTTCCCAGGTGTTCAGCACCTTGCCGCGCAGCGGTAGCACGGCCTGGGTTTCCTTGTCGCGGCCCTGCTTGGCTGAGCCGCCGGCCGAATCGCCCTCGACCAGGAAGATTTCGTTGCGCAGGATATCGTCGGATTCGCAGTCGGTCAGCTTGCCGGGCAGGGTGGCGATGCCGGAAGACTTCTTCTTTTCGACCTTCTGGGTCGATTTCATCCGGTTCTGCGCTGCCTTGACGGCCAGTTCGGCGATCTTCTTGCCGAAATCGGCATGGCTGTTCAGCCACAGCTCGAAGGGGTCGCGCACCATCTGCGAAACCAGCTTGTAGGCGTCGCGGCTGGTCAGCTTTTCCTTGGTCTGGCCCTGGAACTGGGGGTCGAGCACTTTGGCAGAGAGCAGGTAGGTCATCTTGCCGCAAACATCCTCCTGCGCCAGCTTGACCTTCGCCGGCAGGATGGCGTGGTGGTCGGCGAAGGCCTTGATCGCCTCGAAGACGCCCGCCTTCAGGCCGGCTTCATGGGTGCCGCCATCCAGCGTCGGGATCAGGTTGACGTAGCTTTCCGGCTTGCCGCCGCCTTCCTCGAACCAGGCCAGCGCCCAGGTGGCCCCTTCGCCGACGGCAAAGCCATTGGCGGTATCGACGTATTTTTCGCCAACGAAAATCGGCGCCACCGGCGTGCCGACCATCATTTCGTTGAGGTAGTCGGCCATGCCGTTCTGGTAGCACCAGACCTTCTTTTCCTGGCCTTCGATATCCAGTTCGACCGTGACATTGGGCATCAGTACTGCCTTGGAACGCAGCAGATGCTCCAGTTGGCCCAAATTGACCTTGGGCGAATCGAAATATTTCGGATCAGGCTGAATGCGAACCGTGGTGCCGGTGTTGCGCTGGCCGCAGTCGCCGATACGACTCAGGGGCTCGGTAACGAAACCGGCGCCGAACGCGATGTGATGAATGCCGCCGCCGCGCTTGATCTCGACTTCCAGCCGGATCGACAGGGCGTTGGTGACCGAAACGCCGACGCCGTGCAGGCCGCCCGAGAAGCGGTAGGCGTTGCCCGATTCCTTCTTGTTGAACTTGCCGCCGGCGTGCAGCTTGCAGAAGACCAGTTCGACGGCAGGACGGCCTTCTTCCGGGTGGATTTCGACCGGAATGCCGCGACCGTTGTCGCTGACTTCAATCACGCCGTCGGCGCGGATTGCAACCGAAATCTTCTTGGCGTAACCGGCCAGCGCTTCGTCGGCCGAGTTATCGATGACTTCCTGCACGATATGGGTCGGGCAGGTCGTCCTGGTGTACATCCCGGGACGTTCCTTGACGGGTTCGAGGTCCTTGAGGACACGGATTGAGGCGGCGGAGTAGTCGGTCATGCGCTCTGGAATTAGGGAGATAATGTCGGTCGACCGCAAGCAGCGGCGCGGACCCGGATTTTAACCGGCAGCGCGCTTGCCGCAATGAATCAAACGCATATTCAGACAAGGAACCCCAATGAACGTCGCCCAGATCGCCACGACCCGCCACACCTGCAAGGCCTTCGACCCTGCCCGCAAGATTCCGACTGCGGTAATGAATGACCTGCGGACCGTGCTGCGTTTCGCCCCGGCCTCGGTCAATTCGCAGCCCTGGCACTTCGTGGTCGCCGCCAGCGACGAAGGCAAGGCGAAGATCGTCGCTACCCTGGCCGGTGGTTTTGCCTACAACGCGCCAAAGGCCCAGAATTGCTCGCATCTCGTCGTGCTCTGCGCCCGCACCGACCTTGATGAGGCGCATCTTGCCGCCATCCTGGCTCAGGAAGATGCCGATGGCCGCTTTGCCACGCCAGAAGCCAAAGCCGGCCAGAACACCTCGCGCAGCTTCTATGTCGGACTGCATCGCGACAAGCAGGATCTGGATGTCTGGATTGACCGCCAGGTCTACATCGCCCTCGGTACGCTGTTACAGGCGGCTGGCGCCCTTGGCGTCGACGCTTGCCCGATGGAAGGCTTCGATGTGGCCGCTGTCGATGCCGCACTTGGCCTCCGTGAAAAGGGCTTGCGTGCCGTGGTGATGGTGGCGCTCGGTTATCGCAGCGAAGGAGATTTCAACGCCAAACTGCCCAAGTCTCGACTGCCGGACGCTGCCGTTTTTACGGATATCTGATCTCGGCAACACCTGCTCTCGGGCAGGTATGCCCGGATAGCAGCGTGGCATAATTGTCGATCTGAACCACCTCGCTTGAGGAGACTGCGATGGGAAATGAAAACCTGAACGAGCGTGCGCTGCATTCGCGCGGCAAGGACCGTCGCGGCGTGACCCGCATTTCTCCGCCGCCTTTTTACACCCGAGAGGGCAAAGTGCTGGTCGAGCGGCGTTCGCCCTGTGAGCGGCGTTCAAACTGGATACGCGAATTTTCACTGGATACGGCCGGCGACGGCTCAACGAACACGGAATCCTGATATGGCCGGTGCCAGTCTGCTCGCCCTGCTTGACGATATTGCGACGATCCTCGATGACGTGGCGGTGATGACCAAGGTCGCCGCCAAGAAAACCGCCGGCGTGTTGGGTGACGATCTGGCGCTCAATGCGCAACAGGTTTCAGGCGTGCGGGCCGAACGTGAATTACCCGTGGTCTGGGCTGTGGCTGTTGGTTCGCTGAAAAACAAGGCCATCCTGGTTCCAGCCGCGTTGGCGATCAGCGCTTTCATTCCCTGGGCGGTGACGCCGCTGCTGATGATTGGTGGCCTGTACCTCTGTTTTGAAGGGGTCGAGAAGCTGGCGCACAAATGGCTGCACAGTGCCGAAGAGGATGCAGCGCACCACGCCGAGGAAGTGGCAGCGGTGGCTGACGAGTCGGTCGATCTGGTCGCTTTCGAGGCGGAAAAGATCAAGGGTGCGATCCGCACCGATTTCGTGCTGTCGGCCGAAATCATCGTCATCGCGCTGGGCACGGTGGCCGACAAGCCTTTCGTGTCGCAGGTTACGGTGCTGGTTGGCATCGCGCTGCTGATGACGGTCGGTGTTTATGGTTTCGTGGCCGGCATCGTCAAGATGGATGATCTCGGCGCGTATCTGCTGCAGAAGGCCAACGGCGTCGCCCAGATGGTTGGCAAGGGCCTGCTGCTTGCCGCCCCGAAGTTGATGAAGGCGCTGACCGTAATCGGCACGGTGGCGATGTTCCTGGTGGGCGGTGGAATTCTGGTCCATGGCATCGGGCCTGTGCATCACTGGATCGAGCATGTTGGCGGGCTGGCTGGAGCGCTGGGCAGTGTGGTCACGATGGGACTCGATGCAGTCGTTGGTATCCTTGGCGGCTTGCTGGCCCTGGCCGCGGTGACTTTATTCGGCAAGCTGGCCGGAGCGGCTAAAGGAGCAAAGGCATGAGCAAGGCACTGCGTTGGTCCGAAAAATGGTTCCGCTTCGGTCTGTGGATCGTTGCCTTCGTATTCGCCAGCTTCCTGATCGGACTCGGTGGGACGATTGTCCAGAATCTGCCGAAGGTCGAGCATCGGATCACGCTCGAAGACTTCATCGACAAGCCGGCTGCCACAGCGCTGCGCGCCGAACTCAGGGCGATGCAGGAGAAGCGGCAGGCAGCGCAGGATGCCCACGATCAGGCCCAACTCAAGCTCAACGGCGCCCGTGCTAATTCGGCCGCGGCGCGCGACACCTTCAACAACTGGCTGGCGACCCGCCATGCCACCAAACAGCCGGATCAGGATGCTGAGCTGATTGCCCGGACGCAGGCGCTCGATGAGCTGAAGATACTTGAACGCAAGGCGCTGGCCGATGTTGAGCGCCAGCAGCAGGGTCTGCTCGATGCCCGGCAGGCCGAGGAGCGGGCGCAACGTGACATGCGCGAACTGGAACGGGAAGCCTCCGGCAAGCTCGCCGTGGCCTATCGCGATCAGGAATTGCGCGTTTTCGGCTACCGGCTGGCGCTGACCCTGCCGCTACTCGGCATTGCCGGCTGGCTGTTCGCCAAAAAACGGCAGAGCACCTGGTGGCCCTTCGTCTGGGGTTTCATCTATTTCGCGCTCTTCGCTTTCTTCGTAGAGCTCGTGCCCTATCTGCCAAGCTATGGCGGCTACGTGCGCTACCTGGTCGGCATCGTCATTACTGTGCTGATTGGCCGTTACGCCATCGTGGCGCTCAATCGCTATCTGGAAAAACAGAAGCTGGCCGAAGCAATGCCGGATGTCGACCGGCGCAAGGAATTGAGCTACGACACTGCGCTGGCCCGGCTGTCCAAGAAAGCCTGCCCCGGCTGCGAGCGGCCGGTCGATCTGGCCAATACGGCAATCGATTACTGCCCGCATTGCGGCATCTGCCTGTTTGACCATTGCGGCGCCTGCAAGGAGCGCAAGAGCGCCTTTGCCCGCTTCTGCCACGCCTGCGGTGCGGCGGCGAGCGCCGGACACTGAGGTCTTCTCGCTGCTTGCCGCGAAGAGGACTTTGGGTGAATCCTTACTGCGCGCGTCGCTCCAGAGTGTTTCGATCAAGATTCTGTAGCGACCAGAAGAGGGAAATATCACCAGTCGTGATCAACCCTGCTTTAAGCGCCGAATCAAGCACCATCTCGGCATCTTTCCGGCGGCCGTAGATGGCGTAAACCTCCGCTTCAAGCAATGGGTCGATATCCGTCTCCCGCATGAGCAACTCCGAGGGGTCTGGTTGCGAAAACACGGAGGATTCGAAGTGCGGATAAGAGAATTTTTCGGTGTTTGTTCGCTTCAAAGGCGGTGTGTCGTCAAAGAGCAGCCCCGAAATCGCATGATTTATCGATCCGAGTAGGCTGGCAATTGGCGCGAAGTAAGTTGCTTTATGTGTCATTGGAAATGTGCCTTGTAGTCGATGAGTCGGCGCGTTGAAAACAGCAACCGGCAGTTGGCAAATGTTTCTTGACTGAAGTTCCCGCAACCGGCCAGTGATGTGCGGGGCGAGGCCGTCAAGGAACTCTTGCTCTGAGCTAGAGCAGATCCTGTGCCAAAACCTAACCGCTTGATTAACTGTGATATTTATTCTGTCACCTGGTCCTGTGGCCAGGTTTTCGTCGTGACATGGCGACGGACTGGGAAGGCGATCTCATGGAATCCCGGCGTTTACTCGGTAAGGCGCTGTCCTTGAATAACGACAATTGTCTGGAAGGGCTTACCGTGGGCAAAACGACGCTTCCGGGCGCTGGTACAGTCGGGAAATACCGGGGCGATTACATGCTGTAACAAATCGATGTCGGTTGGCTCTCTCCGTATTGCGTTGTTCAGATACAGATGTACGCTCGGGGAGAAATGATGAAAAAACTAATTGCAGGTCTTCTGGTTGTTTTTACCCTCAGCGGATGCTTCCCGATATTCGTTCCGGTGCACGACCATCACCATGGACACCATCGCGGTTGGGGTGGTCGTTAATCGGCTGCCCAGCTGATCAGCGTCACGATGATCTCCCGCCTATGCAGCGATGTTCAATCAATGCGACCTGACTGACGTACGGTGTTCCTGACGCAGGAGATTTGCGTCAGGTGACAGGTTACTTCCGGCGCAACATTTCAACGCCCAAGGCGTTGAATTGCTCGGCCAGCTCATGCTGCATGAAGTTGCTGGCGAGCGACGAGGGCAACCAGACTTCCGGTTCCAGTTCCAGACGGTAGTCCAGACGGGTGCCATTCTCGAAGGCTTGGACACGCATCTCGCTTTCCTGACGGCGGGCTGACCCTGCCAGCGACCGTGAGAGGATGCGCGTCGAATCGACCAGTTCAATGCGGCGCTCGCTCTCGTAACTGTGGATGAACGGACCGAAGCGCGCTTTGCCGCGCTGGAGAATGCGATAGATGTTGCCATGGTGATCGAGTATCTGGCTGTGGGTCAGTCCAGGCATGAAGTTCGTCATATGGTCAAAGTCGGTCAGCACGGCAAGCGCTACGGCTGGCGGGACGGCGACGCGGATGCTCAGCCGGGCAAAATAGACACCGTTGCGGTAGTCGACCTGAACTTCATCGTCGGTTATGGCTGCAGCTGGGAACGGTAGCCAAAGAAAAAAGGCCAGGGTCGCAAGCAGGTGGACAAGGCTGCGCATCATTTCTGAATTTGGTGGCTTGTGGCTGAATGATATTGGTGCACGGCAATATTACAGCGCCCAGATGCTCCTCAGGTCACGAAATACACCTGACATCGGAACGGTCGGTCGATGGCAGTCTTCGCTCGGAGGTCATCAGTCCCGGGCATGCGCCATCAGCCGCCAACCGTCTCGCAGGGCTTCAGCACTAGAATCGCTTCTTCGGGCAGCCCTGGCAGCCACGCCGTGACCAGCGCGCAGCGCCTCTCTGTGCAGATCGTATAGGGCGCCACATACGGCGATTGGCGCAGTTCAACCTGTGGTAGCGGGGGCAGGGCTGGCCTGTAATGCCATTCGCCGCCCTCGAATACAGCCTGTTCAGGCGGTTCCATGCCTGCACCGGTGCCGCGGACCCGGGCTTCGGTTAGAAGCAGGGCGCCTGCTTCCAGGCGGTAGTCTTCTTCCCAGCGCACCTTCTCGATCGAGTGCTGCCAGCGCAGGGTTATGTGGTCGCCCAGTGGCGCCAGCAGCAGTCCGGCAACCAGGCAAATGCTGTTCACGTGCCTGCGGCAAGTTTGCTGCGGGTAGCCAGGATATGCCAGCCGAGGAAGGCGGCGCTCATCGCAAAGCCGATTTCGTCGGTCAGTGGCAGCGCAGCGACCAGCATGAAGGCGCTGGCTGCGGCAAGCACGCGTTCCCAGGTGGCAAGCGGTGCGCGCAGATGACCGATGGCTGCTGCACCCCACAGCACGATGGCCAGCAGGGCCTTGCCGACGATATAGCTCACGGCCAGCAGGCTTGGGTCGCCCTGCAGCATCAGGGCGTTGTCGTACACCGCCATGTAGGGAATGACGAAACCGGCGATGGCGATCTGCACGGCCTTGAAGCCGATTTTCATCGGTGATTCCTTGGCGATCGAACTGGCGGCAAAGGCGGCAAGGGCGACCGGGGGGGTCAGATCCGCCATGATGCCGAAATAGAAGACGAACATGTGGCTGACGATCAGAGGCACGCCGAGCTTGAGCAGTGCTGGCGCGGCAATCGAGCTGGTAATGATGTAGTTCGGGATGGTCGGAATGCCCATGCCGAGCAGCAGGCAGACCAGCATGGTCAGGAAGAGCGAGATGAACAGGCTGTGTTCGCCAACCTTGAGGATGAAACCGGCGAAATTGGAGGCAGCGCCGGTCAGGGTCAGGATGCCGATGATGACGCCAACAATGGCGCAGGCGATGCCGACCGGCAGTGCCTGGCGCGCCCCGTCGATCAGGGTGCTGCGCAGGGTATGCAAGGTCTTCTTGCCACCCCTGATCCCAAAACAGACAACGATCAGCGTGCCGATCACCGCCAGCACCGGATAGACGCCCCACTTGACGAGCAGGCTGCAGGCCAGCGCGACACCGAGCCAGAAGACGTAACGGAAGGCAGTCGACGACATCCGGGCAGCGATGGTGGCGCCGAGGATCAGGATGGCGGTCAGTGCCAGGCCGACCATGCCGGAATACATCGGCGTGAAACCGTTGAACAGCATCCAGACCAGGGCCGCCAGCGGCAGTACGAGGTGCCACTGGGCGCGCATCGCATGCCAGGGATTCGGGCATTGGTCCTTGGGCAGGCCGAGCAGGTTCTTGCGCCCGGCTTCAAGATGAACCATCCAGAAGGCCGTGAAGTAATAGAGCACGGCCGGGATCGTCGCCGCTTTGACGATGTCGGCGTAAGGTACGTTGAGGTTTTCGGCCATGATGAAGGCGACCGCCCCCATCACCGGCGGCATGATCTGGCCGCCCATTGAGGATGTGGCCTCGACCGCGCCGGCAAAAACGCCGGAATAGCCGAAACGCTTCATCAGCGGGATGGTGAACTGGCCGGTGGTCAGCACATTGGCGACGCCGGAACCGGAAATGGTGCCCATCAGGCCGGACGAAAGCACGGATACCTTGGCGGGCCCACCCTTGGTGTGACCGACAAAGCCCAGCGCAATGGCGTTGAACAGGTTGATCATCCCGGCGTGTTCGAGGAAGGTGCCGAACAGGATGAAAAGAAAGATATAGGTCGCCGAAACCAGGATCGGGATGCCGAAGATGCCCTCGGTGCCAAAGCCGATCTGGTCGATGATTTGGGCGAAATCGTAGCCACGATGGGCGAGATCACCCGGCAGCAGGTGACCAAACAGGCCATAGGACAGGAAAATGGCGCAGATCAGTGGCAGGGCCAGGCCAAGAACGCGGCGCGAGGCTTCGAAAACCAGCAGGATCATTGCCGCGCCGACCCACAGATCGAGCGTTGTCGGGTCACCGGCGCGCTGGATCAGGTCACCTTCGAATACCCACTGGTAGGTGGAGAGGACAAAGGCGCTGCCGGCCAGCAACCAGTCGAACGGCGCTACCCGGTGGAGCTTGCTGCGCCGGCCCAGGGCAGGAAACAGGATGAAGGCCAGCGTCAGCAGGAAGCCGACATGCAGGGCCCGGGTGACCAAGCTGGAAAAAGGATGAAACGCCGCGACGACCAGCTGGTAAACCGAAAAGCTGAAGGCCAGCGAGGCAAAAATCAGCAGCGGCAGGCCGGCGAGGTGGCGTTGCACGCCGTGCTCGGAAACCTCCTCGTGGCCTGCAGCGGCCGATTCGGGCGCGGCGTGCATCGTTTACTTGAGCAGGCCGGCTTCGCGGTAATACTTTTCGGCCCCCGGATGCAGTGGCACCGGCGAACCCTTGGCAGCGCGATCCTTGTTGATGGCCTTGGCGGCAGCATGGGCGGCCACCATTGAGTCGAGATTCTCGAACATCGACTTGGTCATCTTGTAGACGGTATCGACCGGGACGCCCTCGTGGGTGACCAGGTAGTTCTGAACCGTAACGGTCGGTACGTCGGTCGTCTGGCCATTGTAGGTATTGGCCGGAATGCTGCCGGTCTGGTAGGACGCCTCGCCAATCTTGGCCACCACGTCGGCCGGAATGGGGATCACCACGATCTTGACCGCCGTTGCCAGGTCGCGCACGGCAGCGACACCGAGTCCCGACGAGAGCAGGGTCGCATCGAGCTGGCGGTTCTTGATCAGTTCAACCGATTCAGAATAGCCGAGATATTCCACCTTGCCGAAATCCTTGTAGTCCATGCCGACGCCGCGCAGGATGTCGCGGCTGTTCAGTTCGGTGCCGCTCTTCGGTGCGCCGACCGAGACGCGCTTGCCCTTGAGGTCGGCCAGCGTCTTGATGCCGGAATCGGCGGCGGCGAGGAAGTGGATGTAATTGGGGTAAATGGCGCCGATGGTGCGCAATTTGTTCAGCGGTGTCTTGAAGCCGGCTTCGGCGTTGCCTTTCCAGGCTTCGTTTAGCGTGTCGCCGAGCGTAAAGGCCACTTCGCCCTTGCCGGCCTGCAGCAGGTTGAGATTTTCCGCCGAGGCCTTGGTGGCCTGCACCGAGGTCTTGGCATCCGGCAGCACCTTGCCGTAGATCTGGGTCAGTGCGACGCCGAGCGGGTAATAGACGCCGCTGGTGCCCCCGGTCAGAACGTTGATGAATTCGGCGGCCTGGGTCGTGGCACTGCAGGCAAGAATCAGCGAAGCGGCAAGAATGGAACGCAATTTCATGGGAAATCCTCCGTGGCTTGAGCAAGACGAACGTGAAGAACCGCAGGCCGGAAAGGCCGATTGCACCAACGTTCAACAGAATAGGCCAAAGCGATAGTCCGGTCGAGTCTGGCCGGGCGATTTCAGGGTTTTCCCGGGGGGGAGACTTCGGAGCATAGTGGTTTCGGGGCGCTTCAGGGCGCCAGCAGAATGGGCAATAACTAGCCGAGCAGGGTGACGACGATTTCCCGCTGGTGACCCTGCGTCCGGTGTTCGAACAGGTAGATGCCCTGCCAGGTGCCGAGCAGCAGGCGGCCGTTGGCGAAGGGAACGGTCAGCGAAACGCCGGTCAGCAGCGAACGGCCGTGGGCGGCCATGTCATCGTCGCCTTCCATGTCGTGGCGATAGGCTGGGTCAGCATCCGGTGCCCAGCGTTGCATCAGCATTTCGAGATCGCGACGAACGCTGGCATCGGCGTTTTCGGTGATCGCCAGGCCGCAACTGGTGTGGCGCACGAAGATATGGGCTATGCCTGCCTCGACCTTGGCCTGGCGCACCAAGGCAGCAATCTCGTCGGTAATTTCGATCGAACCCCGGCCGCGGGTGCTGATGACGAGGCGTTGTTGTTCGGCCATGGCTTTGCTCAGTCTTTCTTGAGCAGCCCTTGCAGCGCGGCGAACGGGTTGTGCGTGGCGCCGCCGCCACGCTTGCTGCTATCGGTATAGCCGCGGTCGGCCTCGATCTGCTTCTGGTGCTCGTTGTCGTGGCAGTAGAGGCAGAGCAACTCCCAGTTGCTGCCGTCGTTCGGATTATTGTCGTGGTTGTGGTCACGGTGATGCACGGTCAATTCGCGCAGGTTGGCCTGGGTGAATTCCCGGGCGCAGCGGCCGCAGATCCACGGGTAGATTTTCAGCGCCCGTTCGCGATAGCCCTCGGCGCGCTGGTCGGCAGCCTTGCGGGCGTCGAGGACGAGTTTATCGAGTTTGCCGTGGTCAATTGCTTTCATGCTTAGGGCTCCGTGAGTTTTTCGCGATTCTACGCCGCAGCCCCTAAAATGTGCTTTTGCCAAAACCGCCTGGACACCATGCCCCGCATCAAGATTGATTTACCCGAACGCTTCAGCTTTTCGACTGATGTTCCAATTTACATTGGCCATATCAACTATGGTCATCACCTTGATAATGCCCAGCTGATTTCGCTGGTTTCCGAGGCTCGGGTACGCTTTTTCAAGTCGATGGGCTACAGCGAACTGGATGTCGAAGGTGTCGGCATTGTGGTCGCCGATGTCGCGGCGCAATATCGCTCGGAAGCCTTCCACGGCGAGACGATGGTCATCGAAATGGCCGCCAATGACTTCAATAAATACGGTTGCGACCTGGTCTGGCGCCTGAGCGACAAGGCAAGCGGCCGGGAGGTGGCGCGCGGCAAGCACGGCATCATCTTCTTCGACTACACCGCCCGCAAGGCGACCTCGGTGCCGCCGGCCTTCATCGCCAAGGTGGGCGCGGCGTGATTCCGATCCGCTACGTCGAACCGGTTTTTCGCCCGCCCAGCGAGGCGGAATCGCTGATCCTGCCGGTCACCGATGGTTGTTCGTGGAACAAATGCACCTTTTGCGAGATGTATACCGCGCCGCAGAAAAAGTTCGTGGCACGCGGTGAGGATGAGGTGCTGGAAAGCATCCGCCTGACCGGCCAGCGTTACGGCAACGACATTCGTCGCGTTTTTCTGGCCGATGGCGATGCGCTGGTGCTGCCGACTCGCCGTCTGCTGGCCATCCTCGAAGCCATTCGCACCCACATGCCGGCTGTGCGCCGGATTTCCAGCTACTGCCTGCCGCGCAACCTGCGGAAAAAGGACCAGTCAGAAATCGACGAACTGGCTGCCGCCGGCCTGAAGATGGTCTATGTCGGCGCCGAATCTGGCGACGATCAGGTGCTGGCTGCCGTCAACAAGGGCGAAACCTTCGAAACCACGCGTGAGGCACTCGACAAGCTCGGTGCGGCAGGCATCACGCGCTCGGTGATGATCCTCAACGGCCTGGGCGGCAAGGCGCTGTCGATGCAGCATGCCGAAAACTCGGCGCGGCTCGCCAATGCGACGCAACCGGAATATCTGGCAACGCTGGTCGTCAGCTTCCCCAAGGGTGAAGAGCGCTTCAGGGCAGGTTTCCCGGGCAGGGAGCCGCTGACTCAGCCTGAGCTCTTTGTCGAGATGGAGCGTTTTCTGTCGACGCTCGATCTGAAACGCACGGTCTTCCGCAGCGATCACGCCTCCAACTGGCTGGTCCTGAAAGGCACGCTCGGCGCCGACAAGGAGCGGCTGCTGGCCCAGGTGCGCCAGGCTATCGCGGCGCCCGAGGCCGCCCATTTGCGGCCGGCCTGGGCGCGTGGGCTGTAGGAATTAGCTTGGGTTTCCGCCTTGCTGGCGGGCGTACTTTCTTTTGTGTGGCCAAAAGAAAGTAGCCAAAGAAAAGGCCACCCCTGGGTCGGTGCCGGCTACGCCGGTTCCCTGCGCTACTCGGTTTGAGCGGGGGCTGCGGAACTCGGGCTACGCCCTCAAACAGTCCTCGCCCTTTTTCCGCTCAAACCTGCGTTGCTCGGCACCTCTCAAGGGGCGCGGTGAAGCGTCCCGCGGCCAACGTGGGGATTTTGTTTTTTGGCTTTTTCCCCGATTGGCCGTGAAATTCATTTTTTGGGTGGTGCTTCGTTCCGCGGCGCTCTTAGGGCCCCTTGTGGAGCGCCGAGCAACGCAGAAGCGCCGGGGGCCTTCGGCGAGGACTGTCTGAGGGGCGCAGCCCCGAGTTCCGCAGCCGCCCGGCGTTTCGAGTAGCGCAGGGAAGTTGGAGCAGCCAACCGCGTAACCCGGGGGCGCCTTCTTTTTGGCTACTTTTTCTTGGCGAAGCAAGAAAAAGTATGCCCGCCAGCAAGGCGGAATCCCAAGCTTGTTAAACCGAACCGCAAGCTAACCTAAATGGCTTTCCCGACGCGCAGGGCACTGAAGATGGCCAGCACTTGCAGGATGGCAATGCCAACCAGCACTTCGCTGAAATGTCTGGCATCCATCAGCCCGCCAAAAATAACCGGTGCCATGGCCAGGCCCAGGTCCAGGCCCGAATAGACGAAGCCATAGACTCGCCCGTAGGCGGCCTTGCCGAAACGGGCCGTGGCGGCACGGCGCACCAGCAGGTCGCGGGATGGCCCGGCGGTGCCGGTGCAGAAGCCGATGCCAGCCATCAGCGGCAGGATGCTCCAGGAAGGCATGACACCAGCGGCCAGCAGGATGGCGAGCAGGGCAGCAACCCCCAGCGCGCCGGCGATCAGGTGGTCGTGCTCGCCTTTCTGGGCAAGAAAGCCACCGAGGATGATGCCAACTGCGCCGCCAACCAGATAGGTCGATAGCGCAAAGGCTGCCGTGGTGATGGACAAGCCGTAGAGCGCCTGCAGGATGGGGCTGGCGAAGTTCTGGATGGTGCCGAAAGCCGCGGTGATCAGCAGGAAGAACAGGAAGCACAGCCAGACGGCGCGCGAACTCAGAAAGGCGAAGGTAGTACCCGCCGGTTCGCTGGACTTCTCGGTGTGATGTTCGACCGGGTCGGTCAGCGCATCTCGCCGCCAGAACAGCAGGGCCAGTGCGGCGATGGCCACGGCGCTGGCGCCGAGCGCTGCGGTGCGCCAGCCGTATGCAGTGGCGAGGCCGGTGAGAAAGATCGGGGCAGCCGCCCAGCCAAGGTTGCCGGACAGCCCGTGGGCTGAAAAGGCATGGCCGAGGCGTGCTTGCGAAACATGGCGGTTAAGTACCGTGAAGTCGGCCGGGTGAAAGACACTGTTACCCAGCCCGGCCAGCGCGGCAACAGCGATCAGCATCGGATAGCCGTTGGCGAAATAGAGCAGCACACCGGCCAGGGCAAAGCAGGCGATGCCGCCGCCCAGCACGCGTGCCGCACCGAAGCGATCGACGAGAAATCCGGCGCTGGCCTGACCGATGCCGGAAACCACGAAAAACACGGTCATCGTCGTGCCGATGGCGGTGAAACTCAGCCCGAATTCGGGCATCAGCCAGGGAAAAAGCGGCGGCAGCAAGAGGTGGAAGAAATGGGAAACACCATGGACGAAGCCGATCACCGAAATGACTTCGATGTCGCTGCGCTGGGGGGCGGGCAGGGTGGCGGTCGTCATGGATAAAGTCCGAGTAAAACGTTAAGGATTACAGTCTAGCTTTCCGACCTATTGACTGTGATGCGATATTCGGACAAAAATTATCGCAATGCAGACAGACCTTTCCTTCGACGCTGTACCCCGCCGCGCCCCGACCGCCGAGTTGCCGATGACGGTCAACCTGCGTTGTCCTCCGGCCGACGTTTATGTCCCACCGCATCACCACGACTGGGCGCAGCTGGCTTATCCGCTGCGCGGCGGCATCCGGATTTCCGCGGCCGGCATGACCTGGCTGGTGCCCGCCTTGCGGGCGGTGTGGATCCCGCCGCATATCGAGCACGATCTGCTCATGCTCGGCGAAGTCGAATTCCGCACCGTCTATATCGCCCCGGAAGTGGCCCCGCTGCCGCTTGATGCCTGTTCGGTGATCGAAGTTTCCGACCTGATGCGGGCGCTCTTCGAGGCACTCAGCGAGGCTGACGGCGACGGTCATGAGCCGTCGCTGCGCCAGCGTCAGGTGACGGCATTGCTGCTCACCGAAATCCGCCGTGCGCCGCCGCTCTCGCTCGGTTTGCCGATGCCACAGGACCGGCGCCTGCAAGCCTTGTGTCAGGCGCTGATCGATGATCCCGCTTCCGCGCTGTCGCTGGCCGAGTGGGCGGCCCGCGTCGGTGCCAGCGAGCGGACGCTGGCCCGCCTGTTCGTCAGCGAACTCAAATTGAGCTTCGGCGCCTGGCGCCAACAATTGCGTCTGGCCCGGGCCCTCGATCTGATCGGCCGCGGCCGCCCGTGCGGCGAAGTCGCGGCGGAACTGGGCTACGCCAGCCAGGCCGCCTTCTCGGCCATGTTCAAGCGCGCCTTCGGCGTACCGCCGGGGCGCTTCATGCAGGATCGCAGTACGCCGCTCGCCGGCGAACCGCGTAACGACTGAGCAGGGAGATCGACGATGCTGCTGCCGGCCTCAAACTGTCGGCAGGTGGCGGAGGCAGCTACACTGCGCTTTTTGCTGACGGATGCATGATGATGGAACGCTGCCCCTGGTGCGAAGGATTCGACCTCTACCGCGAGTACCACGATACCGAATGGGGCCTGCCGCTGCGCGACGACCGCGCCCTGTTCGAACTGCTGATCCTCGAAGGCGCCCTGGCCGGCTTGTCCTGGGCCACCGTGCTCAAGAAACGCGCGCACTACCGGCTGGTATTCGACAACTTCGACCCGCACAAGATCGCCCACTACGACGAGCAGAAAGTCGCCGCCCTGCTGGCCGACCCCGGCATCATCCGCAACCGCGCCAAGATCGCCGCGACTATCCAGAACGCCAGGGCCTATCTGGCGCTGACTGCTGGGGGGCAATCGTTCAGCGATTTCCTGTGGTCCTTCGTCGGCGGTGCGCCGGTACAAAACGCCAGGTCATCGCTGGCCGAAGTCCCCGCCAAAACCGCGCAATCCGATGCCCTGAGCAAAGCCCTGACTCGCGCCGGTTTCAAGTTCGTCGGCTCGACGATCTGCTACGCCTTCATGCAGGCAACGGGGATGGTCAATGATCATCTGATAAGTTGCCCGCGGTACGAGCAAGTGCAGGCGGCTGAATAAGGAATGATGGGTTGGTTCTGGCGGGTTGTCGGCCAAAACCATCGGTGGAACTGCCTCCGTTGAGTGGCCGGTTGCACGGGTTGCGGACATTGATTTGCATGCCACATGAAGGACTGCTTCCTTTACGGCGAGTGCGTACCTGGTGCCCATTGCAGGTGCCCAGGCGGCGCCAGTAGCGCCGTTCCCGTTACCCGTTGGCTGGAAATCTGCTGAACAGACATCAGCGGTTGCTCGCTACTGGTGGCACGTATTCCGGCACCTTGTTTTTCATCGGTGGTTGCGCCTTGAGATAGGCGAAGAGCGCTCGCAGATCGTGGTCCGGTAGCGAGCCGACCGATTGCCAGGGCATCGGCGGCATGATCGGGCGGCCGGCGCCGAGGTGCTTGCCCTTGCGCATCGCCTGGATGAAATCCCTTTCGCTCCAGGCGCCGATACCGGTTTCCCGATCGGGCGTCAGGTTGCTCGCGTAGGAAATGCCCCAGGGGCCGACGAAGGCGGTCATGCTGCCGGCTCCTCCCCAGTTCCATGGGCCATCGAGCTTGGGCGGTGCCGGCAGGACAAGTTCGGCCGGGTGGCCGGAGAGGCCGCGCTCCATGTCCTTTTCCGGGCCGTTCGGGCCGAGCTTGAACGGGGTGTGGCAATCGACGCAACCGCCGTAAGCAGCCAGCTGGGAGCCGCGCTTGACGCGGGCTGGGTCGGCTTCGCCGGCGAGGGCTGAGCCAGCAATCAAGCCCAAAGAAATGATGGTGGAAGTCAGTGTGGTAAGGCGCATTTTGAGTTCTCCGTTGGGTGGTAGGTTAAGGCTCGACGCGATGCGCAAAGTTGCCTTGCAGCGGCAGCAATGGCATCGGCTTGTGGCACGGTGGCTTGTTCGAGCGGGAAGCTGGATGGCACTGGGGCATCCGGGCCGCCGAGGCGGACAATGGGCGCCTTGAGGCTGGCAAAGGCCTGCTCGGCGATCAGTGCGGCGATTTCGGCACCGACGCCGCACAGGCGGTTGGCTTCATGGACAACGACGACGCGCCCGGTCTTGCGGGCGGTGGCGAGGATGGCGGATTCGTCGAGCGGCTTCAGGCTGCGCAGGTCGATGACTTCGGCGGCGATTCCCTCGGCCGCCAGGCTTTCGGCGGCCTGTGCGCAGTGATGCACTGTCTTGCCGTAAGAAATGAGGCTGACATCCGTACCGGCACGAACGGTGGCTGCCTGGCCGAGCGGTATCGGCACGGCGTCGGTGGGCACTTCGCCGGGTTGGTAGAGCAGGCCGATATCGAGCAGGAATACGACCGGGTTGTCGTCGCGGATGGCTGCCTTGAGCAGTGCGCGGGCGTCGGCCGGGTTGCTTGGCATGACGACCTTGAGGCCGGGGCTATGCACGAACCAGGCCTCGACGTTGTGGTTGTGCTGGGCGCCAACGCCCCAGCCGGCCCCCGTCATGGCCAGCGCGACCAGCGGGAAACTGAATTGGCCGCCCGACATGTAACGCAGTTTTCCGGCGCTGTTCACCAACTCGTCCATGGCGTAACAGAGGAAGGGGGCGAAGAGCAGATCGGCGACCGGGCGTAGGCCGCCGGCAGCGGCGCCGGCCGCCGTGCCGGCGATGATCCCTTCGGCCAGCGGTGTGTTGCGGACGCGCAGGGCACCGAACTCTGTGACGAGTTCATGGCGCTTGGTGGCAATCCCTTCGCCAAAGGCGATGACCTTGTGGTCGTGGCGCATTTCCTCGGCCAGAGCCAGGCCGATGGCATCGTTCAGGGTGAGTGTGGGCATGGCGGTCTCAGGCGTAGACGTCGAGGGTGAGTTCCTCGATGGATGGGAAAGGAGAGGCGGCAGCAAAGGCCACCGCGGTGGCAATGCGGGCATCGACCCGGGCAAGCAGTTCGGCGTCGGCGGCCGGGGAGATCTGTCCGGCGGCGATCAGGCGATCGCGGCAGAGGGCGATCGGGTCGCGGGCCAGCCAGGCGGCGAGTTCTGCCTTGTCGACGTAGCCCTGATCGTCTGGCTCGAAATGGCCGCGAGTGCGGTAGGTCAGCGCTTCGAGCAGCACCGGTCGGCGGGTGTCGCGCACCTGTTCGGCAGCTTCCCGGGTGGCTTCGAGCACGGCGAAGACGTCGTTGCCATCGACGGTTCGCACCGGAATACCGTAACCGGCACCCCAGTCGGAAACGCGTTCACGGCTCATCGCTTCGCGGCGATGCACGAAGGCCTGCCACTGGTTGTTTTCACAGATGTAGAGCACCGGCAGGTTCCACAGGGCAGCGAGATTGAGCGATTCGTGGAAGCTGCCTTCACAGGCAGCGCCATCTCCGAAGAAGCAGGTGACGATACCCGGCCGGCCCTGCATCGTCTGGGCCAGGGCGACGCCGGGGGCGAGCGAGAGTTCGCCACCGACGATGGTGGTGGTCAGCACGACGCCGAGTTCCTTGACGGAAATGTGCAGCGATCCGCTCCTGCCCTTGCAGTAGCCGTCGCGTCGGCCCATGACTTCGGCCAGCAGGCGGCCGGGATCGGCGCCGCGTGCCAGCAAGTGGCCGGCGCTGCGGTGGTTGGTCAGGATCAGGTCGTCGGTATCAAGGGCGTTGATCGCGCCGACGGCGGCGGCTTCCTGGCCGACGGATGTGCAGGTGCCGGGAATACGCCCGTCGGTGCTGCCCTGGACGATGGCGTTTTCGTAGGCGCGGATCAGCAGCAGCTGTTCATACAGCCGGAGCGGATCGACTGCGGTTGGAAATGAGTTCATGGCGACTCCTGTCTGGTGTGTTGACGGAAGTCTAGGCGGCCAAAAAAGCCGGACAAGGGGCGTAGCGCCCGCTTATGAATCTTTTAAGAAATGCTGAATGAAGATTTAAGAAAGACAGCGGCCGGGCCGGAAAAATCAGCTTTCGACGAGCGTCAACGGGCGCTCGACGGTGAGCGTGAAACGCCCGCGCCCGGTCTTGCCGATGGCGATGCCGGCATTGCGCTCGGCCAGCCGGCGTTGCAGCAGCACGAGGCGTGCTTCGAGGTTGTCGCTGGCGCCGGGCAGGCGGATGCGGGAATCGACCCGCAGGCCCTTGTTGGTGAAGCTGGTGCGGCCGCGTTGGGTGAAGTCGTTGAGCAGCGCCCAGAGAATGGCGCCGGCCACGCCCTTGATCAGGTAGTCGTCGTCGACAAAGACGCTGTCGTTGGCGGCAAAGTGACGCACGGTCAGCGGAGTGCCCTCGGGCGGAATGGCGGGGCGTTCGGCGACCGGCGCTTCGTCCGGCGCATCGTCCGTTATCTGGTGGTGCTGCATGGCCAGGCCAAGCTGGGCGGCGAAAACGACCAGCGCGTCTTCCTCGTCGTAGCCGAAATGCAGGTCGGCCAGGCTTTCGACGTAGATCACGCCGAGCAGCCGCTCGCCAGCGACGATGGGGATCGCCATCTGGCTGGCGGCATTGGGCAGGCCGGGCAGCGGGATGGCGGTTTCCAGCGCGTCGAGTTGACCCTCGGCGGCCAGTCCGTCGCGCACCGTGCGGCCGTAGGTGTACTCGCTGGTCATGAAGCCGATGCGGATCGGCGAGCGTTCACGGGCGCAGATGCCGATCAGGCCGGAGCCGACCGGAATTTCCGAGCCGATGCCCGATTGCGCGTAACCGCGACTGGCGAGCGTGAACAGGCAGCCGCGCGCCTCGTCGTGCATCAGCAGCATCAGATGGCTGAAGCCAAATTCCTTCTCCAGGCAGTCCACGGCCTTTTCGAGCAGGCACTCGAGGTTGGCGCAGCCGCTCAGGCGTTCAGTGGAGCGGCGCAGGGCATTCAGGCAGTTGACGGCCGGCGGGGGCGGGCTGATGCAGCCGCCCGGAATCGGCACGATGTCCAGCACGCGGTAGATGTCGGCGCCGAGCAGGCGAAAGATGCCGGTCATTCCGCTATGTGCGGCGATGCCGGCTAGCTTGGCCTTCATTCGTTCGAACAGTGGGCCGGCCGTTTCGGTGCGGAGGTATTGCAGCGAGAGGCGGTACTGTCGGGCCGTCAGATGGCTGGTCAGCAGCAGGCGAACTGGCGAACCCGCCAGCACGTTGCGCCGGGTGGTGTTGAAGAACTGGTAGGAAAGCGCGAGGTGCTCGTTATCGACGTACTCCGCCTGCGACAGGAAAGCGACATTGGGCACTCCAGCCGGATCGCAGGTGACGATGTGACCGGGAATGACGCCTTCCAGGCAGTCGCGCAGGGTATCGAGGCGGGGTGTCATGGCGTGGCTGGCAAGGGTTGGCCCGCCTTCGGTCCCGGCGTCTGGTCGAAGCCGCTGGTCGGCGTGAATACCACCATCACCAGATCCTCAGGCTGGTAGGAGAGCAGGGCGTGGACCAACTCCGCCGGGGTACCCAGTGCAACGACCTCGGGCACGAACTCCTCAATGTGTTTGCGGATGAGAGGCTCGTCTGCCGGGTCGAAGGCAGCGATGCGGGCATCCGTGCCCTTGAGCTGGGTGGTCCGGTTGGTGGTCGGCTGAGTGAATGCCACTGCGACACGCCCGGTCAGGCGAATGTTGTCGAGTGCTTCGGCCGCCTGCGTGCGGGGCAGGACGATCCCGATGGCCTCACCATCGACCGGCTTGCAGGCAAAGCCGCGGCTCATACTCGGCAGCCGCTCCGGCGCGCAAGCAGCCAGCGTAATGCTGACGCCGGACTGGATGAAGGCGACGATGTCGTGATCGAGCATGGGCGGTTTTCCTGATCTGGCAATGATGATAACGCACTAAATTGACGCCATTTGCAAGCATGGGGCCAGTCGGGAGCCGTGCCGCGTCATAGGGCATTTCCGTGTTTGAACCAGTCATCAATAGATGGTTCAGATAACCCATACAGGTAATTGGCTAGCGGTTTGGTCTCAGGGCTACTGAAAGTCCACTTTCCGCCATATTTTCGAATGGTACCTGCTGATCCATCACCGGCGAATTCGGCTGAGAACTCGTCAGTGAGCATGGCAGCCGCAGGTTCAGACGGTCTGACTCTGCCGAAACTGCGCGACATCGCGACCCGGCGGGGAGCCGAACATGCGGCGATATTCGCGGTTGAATTGCGAGGGGCTTTCGTAGCCGACGTGATGCGCGGCGGAGGCGGCATCGGTGTCGCTGACCAGCATCAGGCGGCGGGCTTCCTGCAGGCGCAACTGTTTCTGGTATTGCAGCGGCGTCATGGCGGTCAGGGCCTTGAAATGATGGTGCAGCGACGACCGGCTCATGTTGGCCAGGCTGGCCAGCCGTTCGATGCTGAGCGGTTGGTCGAGGTTGGTTTTCAACCAGTCGATGGCGCGGACGATCTGGTGGCTGTGGCTGCCGCTGGCGGCGGCCTGACGCAGGCGTGAACCGAGGGGGCCAGCGAGCAGGCGGTAGAGCAGTTCGCGCTCGATGATCGGGGCGAGCACCGGGATGTCGGCTGGCGTATCGAGCAATCGGGCGAGGCGCAGCGCGGTGTTCTGGATGTCGACGCTGAGCAGGCCGACGGCAATGCCACGGTCGACCGCATCTATGGCCCGATTTTTGGGCATGGCGGCAGTCAGTTCGTTGATCTTGAGTGGGTCGATGGCGAGCCCCAAGCCAAGGTAGGGCTCGGCGACGGAGGCTTGTGTGATGCGTGCAAAAATCGGCAGATCGACCGATGAAATCAGGTAATGGCGGGCATCGTAGTCGTAGGTGTCGTCGCCGACCGTGATGCGCTTGGCGCCCTGGGCCATCATGGCGAATACCGAGGTCATGATGGCGCAGGTCGGCACCTCGGTGTTCGATCCGCGGAAAAGCTTGAGGTTGGGAATGGCCGTGTCGACACCGCCGTCCGCCTGGCAGTGACGGTCGATGATGGCGGCCAGCTCTGTGCGCTGGCGCGTCAGATCGGCGTTTTCCATGGCGTTGGAATCATTTGGGCGAGGCGTGGTCAGAACGGCAGTATCCATGACTGGAGAGTAGCGGTTTTGGCGCTGGCCGGCGAGAGGCTGCGGATCGATTCTGGAGGATCAGGCAATAAGTCTGCACGATTGGGTTATCGCTTGCCGCCTTGCCTCGCCCACACTATTCGCACAAACAGCAGCCACGGGATGGTTGCTGACCCCAATACGACGAGGAGCTTGCAGATGATCAAACTGACTATTAACGGCAAGGCACATCAACTCGATGTGGCGCCAGATACGCCGCTGCTCTGGGCGCTGCGTGACACGCTGCAGATGACCGGCACCAAATACGGCTGCGGCCAGGCGCTGTGCGGTGCCTGTACGGTGCATGTCGATGGAACGCCGGTGCGTGCCTGTACGACGCCGGTCTCGGCCGTGGTTGGCCGCAAGATCAGGACCATCGAGGCGGTCGATAGCGAGCGCGTCGGCAAGGTCGTTCAGGAAGCATGGCGCAAGCTCGATGTCGTGCAGTGCGGCTACTGCCAGTCCGGCCAGATCATGAGCGCCGTGGCGCTGCTCAGCCAGAACCGTAAGCCGACCGATGCCGACATCGATACTGCCATGTCGGGCAACCTGTGTCGCTGCGCGACCTATGTGCGCGTCCGCGCTGCCATCCACGAAGCCGCCAAGGCGCTGGCCTGAGGAGTTTGAACATGAGCGAAATCATCATTGAAAACCTCAGTCGCCGCCGTTTCCTGCAAGGCAGCGCCGGCCTGACGCTAGGTTTCTGTCTGCCGGTGATGGCTGCCGGAGCCGCCGGCAAATCTGGGGTCGCTGCTGGCAGCACGGCCACCTTCGAGCCGAACGCCTTCTTGCGCATCGGTGCCGACAACAGCGTGACCGTCATGTCCAAGCACCTTGAAATGGGGCAGGGCACCTACACCGGCCTAGCCACCATTCTGGCCGACGAACTCGATGCCGACTGGAAGAATGTTCGCGTCGAAGGCGCCGCGGCCGATGCCAAGCGCTACAACAACACCTTCTGGGGCCCGGCGCAGGGCACCGGCGGCAGTACGGCGATGGCCAATTCCTGGGATCAGATGCGCAAGGCTGGGGCCAGCGGGCGGGCCATGCTGGTTTCCGCCGCCGCCAAGCGCTGGAATGTCGGCGCGGCGGAGATTGTCGTGCGCGACGGCATCGTCAGTCATGCCGGCAGTGGTCGCAAGGCCAGCTTTGGCGAACTGGCGCTCGATGCGGCCAGGGAAACCGTGCCGACCGAGGTCAAACTCAAGGACCCCAAGGATTTTCGCCTGATCGGCAAGCAGGCCAAGCGCAAGGACAGCGCGGCCAAGACCAACGGCACGGCGCAATTCACGCAGGACGTTTTCCTGCCCGGCATGCTAGTCGCCGTGGTCGCCCATCCGCCGCAGTTCGGCGCCACGGTGAAGTCCTTCGATGCGACCAAGGCCAAGTCAATCAAGGGTGTCGTCGATGTCGTGCAGATACCACAGGGCGTCGCCGTGCTGGCCACCGATACGTGGAGCGCCAAGAAAGGTCGCGACGCCTTGTCGGTCAGTTGGGACGACAGCAAGGCCTTCAAGCTGGGAAGCGACGAAATCCTGGCCCAGTACAAGGAAATGGCCAAGAAGCCCGGCCTGATTGCCGCGAATAAAGGCGATACGGCGAAAACCTTTGCCGGCGCCGCCAAGGTGGTCAGCGCATCCTTCGATTTTCCCTACCTCGCCCATGCCGCGATGGAGCCGATGAACTGCGTCGTCCACCTCAAGGCCGATGGCTGCGAAGTATGGAATGGCGAGCAGTTCCAGACCGTCGACCAGGGCCGGGTGGCGGCGCTGTTCGGCCTCAAGCCGGAACAGGTCAAACTCAACATGCTCTACGCCGGCGGCAGTTTCGGACGCCGGGCCTGCACGCACTCCGATTACGTGATGGAGGCGGCAAACATCGTCAAGGCGATCAACGGCAAGGCACCGGTCAAGCTGGTCTGGCTGCGCGAGGATGACATGCGCGGCGGTTATTACCGCCCGATGTTCCACCACGCGCTCGAAGCCGCGCTCGATGGCAACGGCAAGCTGGTCGGCTGGCATCACCGGCTGGTCGGGCAGTCGATCATTACCGGCTCGCCATTCGAGGCCATGCTGGTCAAGGACGGCATCGATCACGTGTCAGTCGAAGGCGCTTCGAATCTGCCGTATGCGATTCCCAACCTGCTGGTTGATCTGCATACGCCGACCAATATCGGCGTGCCGGTCCTCTGGTGGCGCTCGGTCGGTTCGTCGCACACGGCTTACTCGACCGAGGTTTTCCTCGATCAGGTGGCGGCCGCGATGGGCAAGGACCCGGTAGCCCTGCGTCTCGAATTGCTGACTGAGCACCCCAAGCACGCCAGCGTACTCAAGCTGGCGGCCGAGAAAGCGAACTGGGGAACGCCGCTCAAGGCGGCGGCCGGCGAGCGTCGTGGCCGGGGCGTGGCGGTGCATGAATCGTTCAACTCCTTCGTCGCCCAAGTGGCCGAAGTGACGGTCAGGAAAGATGGCTCGATCAAGGTCGACCGCGTCATTTGTGCGGTCGATTGCGGTACGGCGATCAACCCCGACAACATCCGTTCGCAGGTCGAAGGCGCGGTTGGATTCGCCTTGTCAGCTGCCATGAGCGGTGAAATCACGCTCAAGGGCGGGCGTGTCGAGCAGGGCAATTTCGATACTTACCCGTTGCTGCGCATTGGCGACATGCCGGTGGTTGAGGTGCACATCGTGCCATCGACTGCAGCCCCGACCGGCATTGGCGAACCGGGCGTGCCCCCCCTGGCACCGGCCGTAGCCAATGCCATCGCTGCCGCCACCGGCAAGTTCCTGAACAAGATGCCGTTCAACACCGCCGAGCTGGTGGCCTGACATGGATAGCCTGGATACGCAGGTCCTCGACGCCGCCCGCATGTGGGCGGCGGCCGGGCATCGCTTCGCGCTGATCACCGTTGCCCGGACCTGGGGTTCAGCCCCCCGGCCGCCAGGCGCCTGGATGGTTCTGCGCGACGACGGGCAGGTGCAGGGCTCGGTCTCCGGCGGCTGCATCGAGGATGATTTGATCCGTCGCGCCGCGGCTAGCGAGTTTGCCGGCAGCGCGCCGCGCCTGCTGCGCTACGGCGTGACGGCCGATGAGGCACATCGCTTCGGTCTGCCTTGCGGTGGCACGCTGGAGCTGGTGCTCGAACCGGCGCCGGATGCCGCACTGCTCGAACAGCTTGCCCAGCGCATCGGCACCGGCCAATTGGTGCATCGGCGGGTGGCGTTGGCGACCGGTGCAGTCAGCCTCGAAGGTGGCAGCGCCGGCGACAGCCAGCAATGGGATGGTCAGACGCTGGTCACCCTGCATGGCCCGGCCTGGCGGCTGCTCATCATCGGCGCCGGGCAGATTTCGCGCTACCTGGCGACCATGGCGCAGGCCCTCGGCTATCGCGTCTACATCTGCGACCCGCGCAGCGAGTATGCCGACGGCTGGGATGTCCCCGGCACCGAGCGCATCGCCGCGATGCCCGACGATGCCGTGACCGAACTCGGCCTCGATCCGCGCAGCGCCGTGGTGGCGCTGACCCACGACCCCAAGCTCGACGACATGGCCCTGCTCGAAGCCCTCAAGTCGCCGGCCTTCTACGTCGGCGCGCTCGGCTCCAAGGCCAATAACAGCAAGCGTCGCGAACGGCTGCTGCAGTATTTCGACCTCTCGCAAGCCGAAGTCGACCGCCTGCACGGCCCGGTCGGCCTGCCCATCGGCAGCCGCACGCCGCCGGAAATCGCCGTTTCGATTTTGGCTGAAATGACCGTGGTAAAAAACGGGCAAAACCTCCGGATGGCCACCATGCCTGCTTTCGATCCCTACGCCTGTCGCATCGAATGAAGCAGATTGTCGGCATCCTGCTTGCTGCTGGCAGTAGTCGGCGCTTCGGCTCCGACAAGCGCTTGCACCCACTGCCCGACGGGACGCCGATGGCGCTCGCCTCGGCCTGTCGTCTCGCAGCCGTTTGCGCGCGAACCATCGTTGTCATCCGCCCTGATGACACGGTGCTGGCCAGCTTGCTGGCGGCGGAAGGGCTGGAAACCGTCGTTTGTAACGAAGCGGAGCAGGGCATGGGCCACAGTTTGAGCGCAGGGGTTGCGGCCAGCGTCGATGCCGCCGGCTGGCTGGTCGCGCTCGCAGACATGCCCTACATCCAGCCGGACAGTTATCACGCCGTGCTTGATGCCCTGCAGGGTGGCGCCAGCATGGCGCGGCCTGATGTCGGTGGGCAAATGGGGCACCCGGTCGGCTTTGGCGCCAGGCATGTGCGCCAACTGCTGGCGCTGACCGGGGATCAGGGAGGGCGCTCCATTCTCGAGGCGGATCAGGCAGGGTTGGTCGTTTGCCCGGTCGAGGATCCCGGTGTGCTCAAGGATGTTGATCGAGCCGCCCAACTCGCTGTCTGAGGGAGTCCGAGAGGTGTGTTTTCGGGCGAGGTCAAGGCCAGGGCATGGCTGCAGCCTGGGTCGATCTGGGCTATCATTCTGCAATTGCCGAGGACCAACGCGATGAACCCAAATCCCCTGACCGATGCCGATCTAGATCGGCTTGAAGAACTGCTCGAATCAGAAGTTTTCCAGGGCGAGGCCATGCGCCTCGACGAAATCCAGGCCATGCTGTGCGCCGTCGTCAGCGGTCCGCAACCGGTTGCCCCGGCCGTCTGGCTGAGCGAAGCGCTGGGCAAGGGTCTGGAAGCTGGCGGCAATCCCGATGTCGAGGCTGCGCTGGAATTGCTGCTGCGCCTGAACAACGATCTCGCCGCGTCCTTGCTGGCCGATGAAACCATTGCACCGGTGCTCTATCCACTCGACGAAAAATGCGAGGACTACGACTACGAAGCCTGGGCCGATTCCTACGTTTTCGGTGCCGGTCTGGCCGGAGACTGGTACGAGATGGCCGGCAAGCATGCTGATGACTTGTCCGAACTGCTTGAACCGCTCTTCCTGCTTAACGGCATGCTCAAGGAGGATGCCGAAAAGAGCGGCGAACGCTGGTTCCCGCCTGCCGAAGAAGCACGTCTGGTCGCCGAAATTCAGGAAAACCTGCCGGTCATCGTCCAGACTTTGTACAACTTCTGGCGCAACAAGCGCACCGGCGGAACGGTACAGCGCGAAACCGAAAAACCCGGCCGCAACGACCCCTGTCCCTGCGGCAGCGGCAAGAAGTTCAAGCAGTGCTGCGGCAGCCCGGAAAAACTGAACTGATCAGCACATCGCGCTATCGCCTCTATTGAAAAAGCCCCGAAAGGGGCTTTTTTTCGGCCGTAGCGGAGTCTGCATTCGACGCTACCTAAGTTTGCGATGTGCTTCCGCCATACGCAGAAAAACAGTCATCAGGGCAGGCTGCCGGTTATCTTAAGGGGTGGCCACCATCCAAGTTCTTGTTCAGTCCCACCGTGAGCGAAAAAGTGCTGCCGCTTCCGGCCTGGCTGCGAACCTCGATGTCACCGTCCATCATCTGAGCCAGGCGTTTGCTGATGGCTAGCCCCAGCCCAGTTCCGCCGAACTTGCGGGTAATGGATCCATCGGCCTGCTCGAAGCTTGTAAAGAGTCGCTTCTGATCGTCGTCGCTAATTCCGATACCGGTATCGGTTACCTCAACTCGCAAGCGTAGGCTCCTGGCGGTTTCCTCTGTGGTATCAAAGCGTACGCTTACAGTACCCGTGGCTGTAAACTTGATGGCGTTACTGGTCAGATTGAGCAGAATCTGGCCCAGGCGCATGGCATCGCCTTGCAGTGGCAAACGGGCCAGTTCGGGGGGGATCTCGAAGCTCAAGCGAAGGTTTTTCTCCAATGCTTTCTTGCTGGTCAGACTATCCAGATTGGTGATGACGCCATCGAGCGTAAATTCTCCCATCTCCAGAGTCATTTGTTCGGACTCGATTCTGGAGATGTCCAGGATGTCATTGATGATGACCAGTAGCTTGTCGGCCGTCTGGCTGACTTTGTCGAGTTGATCGATTTGCTTTGGGTCGGAAGCTTTTCGTCTGGCCAATTGAGTCATGCCCATGATGCCGTGCATTGGCGTTCTCAGCTCGTGGCTCATGTTGGTCAGGAAAGCACTCTTGGCACGATTGGCGGCCTCAGCTGCTTCCTTGGCGATCCATAGCGACTGGGTTCTGGCTTCGACCATCTCTTCCAGGTGGTCTCGCTGAGCCACAAGATCCTTGCGCAGCCCGTCCATGACCGTCAGGTTGTTCCGGCTTTCGTTCAACGCACGGGAGAGACGGCGATTGATGCGGTGAATGTACAAGGCGATGGCACTGACGGATGCCAGCAGAAGGATGGCGATATAGAGTTTTGTCAGATCGCGGCGTGGTTCAGGCTCGTAGATGAACCCGTCAAGATTGTAGTTACTGGGCAACAAGCCGAGATCGGCATAGGTGTTGGCAATGTGCTGCCAGCGTCCCCGGTTCATATAACCCAATTCGACCAGGTCGATACGTAGCAACGCAGCCATGCGTTTAGCCTCGGATAGATAAAAGTCGCGCGGGTGACGACTGGAATACCGGGCAATGATGAGATCAGCGATTTCTTCCGGATGCTGCATCGCATACTGCCAGCCACGCAAACTGGCTTCCCGAAAGGCGCGAACCCGTTCCGGATGGGTGTTCAACTCCTTTTCAGTAGTGAATAGGTTATCGCCATAAAAGTCGATACCGCCTGTTCTCGGCGTGTACACCTGATAGGCGAAATTTGCGCGATCCAGATAATAAAGTTCATTGCTGACGTAGGCCGACATGGCATCCACTCGGCCCTCGATCAGATCTTTGGGTTCAAAGCTGTGGGGTATTTGGACCAGATGATCGAGCGTGATCCCTTCATGTTTCAGATAGGCGATCAACTCGTCTGATTGGGGTTCAATCATCACCCGTTTGCCAGCGATATCGTGGATACCTTGCGTTCCCTTCCGGGTAATGTCCTCCCGCGCAATAAGTACCAGCGGTGAATGCTGGAATATGGCAGCCAGGACAACCACCGGTTTTCCGGCTTTGCGAGCCAGGAGCAGGCTGCTGGTACCAACACCGTATTGGGCCGAATTGCTCAGGACTGATTCGACAGGATCGATACCCGGGGCAGCCTCGACGAGTTGAACTTCGAGTCCCGCTTCCCGGTAATAGCCTTTTTCCACCGCGGCATAGTAGCCGGCGAACTGAAAGGCATGAGTCCACTTGAGCTGAAGCGTCACTTTCTCTTGGGCCCATGACATGCCGAATGGAAAAAGCAGGCCTGCCAACACAACAATCAGGAAACGATGGAAAAGCAAATGGCAGGGCATGGGATGGTGGCGCTTGATTCGATGGCATTCATTCTACAATGCACTGGCAGCTGTCATACCGCTGCGCTTGATTCCTATCAGACGGCCAATGTCATTTCGCGATCAACCCGCCGAACAGGAGTTTTTGTTTCTCGTCACGCTCTCGGTGAAGTACTCGGGTACGAAACGGAACCAGGGCGGCTAAAGCAAGGCTGGTAAATGAAAAAGGCCGTTCATCCGAACGGCCTTTTGACGTTTAGCCCAGATCAACCGGCACGAATATTCGTGAATCGCCGCGTTCGATCAGGATCGCGGCTTTCTTACCGGATTTGGCGATGATGCCGCGTAGCTGGTCGACATTGCCGATTGGCTGGCCATTGACCGAAACGATGATGTCACCCGGGCGGATGCCGGCGCGGCCGGCGGCACCGCCGGATTGTTCGACGAGCAGGCCGCCTTTGACTTCTGCCTGGCGCTGTTCTTCCGGGGTCAGCGGGCGGACGGCGACGCCGAGGCGGCCTTTGTCGGCGGAAGGTGCTTCGCCGGCTGCCACTTTTTCCTCGCCGAAGCTGCCGATCTTGACGTCGATGTTGCGCGTTTCACCCTTGCGCCAGATTTGCAGGCGGGCCGTTTCGCCGGGCATCTTGGTGGCGACGGCGGCCGGCAATTCACCGGCGGCGTCGATGGTCTTGCCGTCGATGCCGAGAATGACGTCACCCGGTTCCAGCCCGCCCTTGGCAGCCGGGCTGCCCTTTTCGACGGAGGCGACCAGCGCGCCGGCCGGCTTGCTCAGGCCGAAGGTGTCGGCCAGCGATTGATTGACTTCCTGGATGCTGATGCCGAGCTTGCCACGCTGGACCTTGCCGTGGGCGACGATCTGTTTCTCGACATTCATCGCCACTTCGATCGGGATGGCAAAAGAGAGACCCTGGTAGCCGCCGCTGCGCGAGTAGATCTGCGAGTTGATGCCGATCACTTCGCCGTTCATGTTGAAGAGCGGGCCGCCGGAGTTGCCCGGGTTGACCGCGACGTCGGTCTGGATGAAGGGAACATAGCTGCCGTCCGGCAGGTTGCGCGACTTGGCCGAGACGATGCCGGCGCTGGCGCTGCTTTCGAAGCCGTAGGGCGAGCCGATCGCCAGCACCCATTCGCCGACCTGGGTTTGCAGTGAGGTGCCGATCCTTACCGTCGGCAGATTCTTGGCGTCGATTTTCAGCACGGCGACATCACTGGCCTTGTCAAGGCCAAGCACCTTGGCCTTGAATTCGCGCTTGTCGTTGAGCTTGACGGTGACTTCCTCGGCACCATCGACGACGTGGGCGTTGGTCAGCACCGTGCCGTCGGGCGTGACGATGAAGCCCGAACCCAGGCCCTGCATGGGCTGCCGGCTTTCCGGGATCTGGCCGCGGAAGTGGCGGAAGAACTGGAAGAACGGGTCGTTCGGATCCATCTGCTGCAGATCGGGGCCATTAGCCGCTGTCTTGCGCGTGCCGGTGACGCTGATGTTGACCACCGCTGGGGCGTTGCTGGCGACGATGCTGCGCATGTCCGGCAGGCCGTTGGGAACGCTGATGGCAGGCGCGGCAGCCGCTGCGATGGCGGCGGCCGGCTGGGCAGCCGCATGCGCGCTGCCAAACGGCGCGGACTGGCCGAGCGAATAGGCACCGCCCAGGGCGGCGGCAACTGCAATGGCGGCGACGGTCATTTTCAGGGGCTTCAGTTTCATGTTGACCTCTTGTTGGGTGGCGTTGTTGGACATCGATCAGCGCTTTTTGCCATGCAAGGAAAACTCGATGGAATGGGCGGAGCGCTCATTGCACTTGGTGCGGGTACTTTGTGCGTTTTCGCTGCGTTTGGCCGGATCAGTGGAAATGCTTTCGCTGGCGAAAGCCGTTCCGCTGAACAGTGCGCCGAGCGAGCCAGCGACCAGCAGCGAACGGAGCACGTGCCGGCAAGCACCGGCAACACGCTGGGGTGGCCTGATGGCGACCGGGGCTTGCATCAGGCCAAGATGCAGGCGGGAGATCTGCATGAATCGGGCAAGAGTCAGTTCTTGCCAATGGTGGTCAGTTTGCATCGGAGACTCCTTGTCGAAATCGGCAAGCAGCTAGTGTTGCGCCAGAACGCAATTTTTCCCGTAGCGTTTGTGCGACGATTTGTATCAATATTTGTCTGGGAGAAATCTGGCGATGCATTGGTAGGGAAGTTCACCTGAACTGGCCATCGCTTCGCATCAATCTGCCAGCAGAGCGTAATTGCCATCAGGCGGGACTCGGCAAGGAGGAAACATTGGTTTCCAGCCAATGGCTGCCATCAGCAGTGGCAGATTCGCTCGAAAACCTGCCGTAGCTAAACGAGAACATCGCAGTAAGATAGCCAGGCTGTGCCGCAAGAACGATTGAGCCTATAACCTGCCCGAATCAAAAGCATGCATATCAATCTGATCAACAACATCGCCTTCCTTGTCGCTTTGGTAGCAGCAGGTCAGCTTGTTATTTCACGATTCCACAAGTTTTCGCTGAACCGGCAGGTGCTGCTCGGGCTCCTGTTTGGCGGGGTGGCCTTGCTGGGGATGGTGAATCCGGTGAATTTCGCCCCCGGCGTGTTTTTTGACGGCCGCTCAATTGTGCTGACGGTGGCCGGCGTGGTGGGTGGGGGCGTGACAGCAGCCATCGCCGCAGGAATGGCTGCGTTTTATCGCTATCAACTCGGTGGCGGCGGTGCGCCAGTTGGCGTCATGATTGTGCTGCTCTCGGCTTTGTTCGGGGTACTGGCGCGGCATTGGTGGCTACGGTGTGGCAGCCAACCACAATCCATCCACTATCTGGGGCTGGGCATAGTGGTGCAGTTGATGCAGTTGGCCGCCTTCACGCAAATTCCCAACCAGGCCGGTTATGCCTTCATCGAGCAGGCCTGGTGGGTACTCTTGCTAATCTACCCCCTCGCGACCATGCTGCTGTGCCAGATATTTCGCGATTACGAGCAACAACTTGTTGACCGGGAGGCAGTGCAGGCGGCACAGAATGCCGTAACTGCAGAAGAGCGCGCCAGTATGGAGCGCTTTCATGCCTACTTCGATCACTCCATCATCGGTCTTGCCATCACCAGCGTGGAAAAAGGCTGGATTGAGGTAAATGATGCGCTTTGCGCAACGCTGGGCTATACGCGCGATGAATTGACCGGCAAGACCTGGACGGAGCTCACCTATCCGGAGGATCTGGCACCCGACCTGGCGCAGTTCAACCGCATGCTGGCTGGTGAAATCAACAGCTATGCCATGGACAAGCGTTTCATCCACAAGGATGGTCACCCGGTTTATACGCGACTGGCTGTCAGCCATGTGCGCAAGCCGGACGGCAGCCTGGATTATGTGGTGGCCATGGTGGAGGACATTACCGAGCGCAAACAGAATCAGCTTGAACTGCAGCAGCGCAACCACTATCAGCGGGCCTTGCTTGACAACTTCCCATTCGCCGTCTGGCTAAAGGATACCGAGAACCGCTTCCTCGCCGTTAATCAGGGATTCGCCCAATTTCAAGGCGGATGCAACGCCGACGAACTGATCGGCAAGAACGACTTCGACATTTGGCCCGCCGAATTGGCCGAAGGCTATCAGGCGGCCGATCGGGTGGTCCTCACTTCCGGCAAAAAGATGAGCGTGGAAGAGGAAATCATCGATGCCGATGGAGCGAAAAAGTGGTTCGAGACCTACAGGGCTCCGGTCTTCGACGATACTGGCAAGGTGGTGGGTACAGTCGGCTTCAATCGCGATATCTCCGAGCACCGCACGGCAGCGCAGGCCCTGGAGAAAATGTCGGCGGCGCTCGCCACCTCGCGCGATTTGCTGCAGCAAGTCATCGATACAGCACCAATCCGCGTTTTCTGGAAGGATCGTGACTGTCGTTACTTGGGCTGCAACCCGGTTTTTGCGCGGGATGCCGGCAAGAATTCGCCCGCCGAACTGATCGGGCTTGATGACTTTGCCTTGGGCTGGGCCGAGCAAGCCGATCTTTATCAGGCTGATGATCGGCTGGTAATGGAATCAGGCCAGCCAAGACTCGATTTTGAGGAGCCTCAGACCACCCCGGATGGCCAAACCATCTGGTTGCGTACGTCCAAGGTTCCGTTGCGCGATGCAGCAGGCACGGTGACCGGTGTATTGGGGCTTTACGACGACATAACGGCGCGTAAGCAAGTGGAACTCGCACTAGCCCGGGAACGGTTATTTTCTACAGAGACCATCAACGCACTTCCTGGTGTTTTTTACGTATTTGATGCCAGTGGCCGATTTGTGCGCTGGAACAAGCATTTCAACGAGATTACCGGCTACAGCGATGACGAACTGGCGATGATGCATGGCTCGGACTTTTTCTCCGGATTGGATCGGGAACGAATTGCTGATGCTATGGAGCAGGTTTTCCGGAGTGGCGCGACAAGCGTCGAGGCTGTATTCCAGGATCGGCACGGGCAAGGTGTCCCCTACCTCTTTAGCGGTACCCGCATGGTGATCGATGGCGACGCCTATCTACTTGGCGTCGGTATTGACATCAGCGAACGGAAGCGAGCCGAAGCTGAAGTGAAGCAGCACCGCGACCATCTTGAAGAACTGGTCATGAATCGCACCCGGGAGCTTGCCTTGGCCAAGGAAGCCGCCGAAACCGCCAACATCGCCAAGAGCGCCTTCCTGGCCAACATGAGCCACGAGATACGTACCCCCTTGAACGCCATCACCGGCATGGCCCACATCCTTCGTCGCAGCGGACTGAGCCCGCAGCAGACCGACAAGCTCGATAAGATTGAGGGCGCCAGCAATCACCTGCTCGACATCATCAATGCGGTGCTCGACCTCTCCAAGATCGAAGCCGGCAAATTCACGCTGGATGATGCCCCGGTTCATGTCGAGGCTCTGCTCGGCAACATTACCTCCATGCTCGGTCAAAAGGCTCGCAGCAAAGGGCTGCGCCTGCAGGTCGAGACAGTCTCCTTGCCCCACAACCTCCACGGCGATCCTACTCGGCTGCAGCAGGCCTTGCTCAACTATGCCGTCAATGCCCTTAAGTTCACAGAGAGCGGCCACATCACCCTGAGAGTGAAGGAAGAATCGCAAACCGACGAAACTGCCACCTTGCGCTTCGAAGTCGAGGACAGCGGTATCGGCATCGCCCCGGATGTCCTTCCCAAGCTCTTCGGTGCGTTCGAGCAGGCCGACAGTTCGACCACCCGCAAGTACGGCGGGACCGGCCTGGGCCTTGCAATCACCAAGAAAATTGCCGAAGTCATGGGAGGAACTGCCGGCGCAACCAGCACCGAAGGCCAGGGTAGTACCTTCTGGTTTACGGCGACCCTCAGGAAGGGAGCGCATTCGGTCGAGGAGGCCGAAAAGACCGGGGGTGTATTCGCTGAGCAGGCAATCAAGCAAAATCATTCAGGCAAGCGCATCCTGCTGGCGGAAGACGAACCGATCAACCGTGAAGTCGCCCAGATGCTGCTGGAGGATGTCGGTCTCAAGGTCGATCTTGCCGTGGATGGCCGGGAGGCCGTGGCCAAGGCCGATTCAGGGAATTTCGCCGCGATCCTGATGGACATGCAGATGCCGATAATGGACGGCCTTGATGCGACACGACAGATCAGGCAACTACCTGGCTGCGCGGTAATTCCCATCCTGGCGATGACAGCGAATGCCTTCGCCGAGAACAAGGATCAGTGCTTCGAGGCGGGGATGGATGACTTCATTGCCAAACCGGTTATCCCGAAAGTACTTTACGAGACCTTGCTGAAGTGGTTTGAAAAGGGACGGTGATGAGCGGAAAGTGTGAGCGCTGAAACTCCATGAAAATCTATCTCGCCGGTCCGGATGTTTTTCGCCAGGATGTCCTTGCATGGGCCAACGAGGCCCGCCGCTTGTGTGCGCTGGCCGGGCATCAAGCCTTGATCCCGCTCGATGGGGTCGAAACGACTCCCGCCGGTATCTACCATGCCAACATCGAACTGATCCGCTCGGCTGACGCCGTACTGGCGAATCTCAATCCTTTCCGGGGTTGCGAGCCGGATTCCGGCACCTGTGTCGAAGTCGGCTTTGCGCTGGCGCTCGGCAAAACGGTTGTTGGCTACCTTGCCGACGGGGCAACGACAACCCAGAGGGTGGCCAAGGCGTGTGGCGGGGAGCTCGAAGTCTGCGCTGGTCGGCCGGTGGATCGTGACGGGATGTTCGTCGAGGATTTCGGGCTACCGCTCAATCTGATGCTGGCGGTGCCGGTAAAGTTGGTGATTGGCGGTTTGCCTGAGGCTTTGCAGGCCTTGGTTTAGCCTTGAATCACCCGGAAGACGGGTAACTCAGAAAGTCAGAGCAGTTCGGTATCGTCGTGCGAATAGGCCGGAGCGCAGCAACACAGGATGTGCAAGGCTTCCGACCCGGTGTTTTCCACGCAGTGCGGTGTGCCCGGAGCGATGGCGATGCTGTCGCCGACTGCGATGGCAAAGCGCTCATCGCCCAGCGTCATCAAACCGCAACCCTTGGTCACGTGGTAGATCTCTTCGGTGATTCCATGCCGGTGTAGCCGGGTCGTGCTGCCCGGCGGAACGACGGCTTCGGCCAGGCTTTGCTGGCGAACTGCATGCTGGCTGGGGTGCAGCAGTTCGCGTATCTCAGAGCCATCCTTGGTGATGTAGGGGGCAACATCACCCAGCGATGTTTTCAGGCTCACTTGCCGCCCCAGGGCTGGATGGGCACGGTCGAAATGGCGTTGGCCGGGGCGCCTTCGATGATCCGGCGGCTGATTGCGAGATAGATCAGCACATTGCGTTTCTTGTCGAAGAAACGGTGGATCTTGGTTTCCTTGAAGAGCAGCGAGGTGTCTTCGCTGAACACCACTTCGTCATCGGCCAGCTTGGCCGGCAGGTTGATCGGGCCGATCTGGCGGCAGGCCAGCGAGAACTGCGACGGGTCTTCAGCCAGCCCGAAACTGCCTTTGACGCCGCCGGTACGCGCCTGGCTGACATGGCAGGTGACGCCCGATATCTTCGGATCATCGTAGGCATAGACGCAGACCCGATGGTTGGCGCCGATCAGTTTCCAGGCGGTGGTGGCGCAATCGATTTCTTCGGCGGCAACCGGCAGGGCGAGGGCTGCGAGGAGCAGGGGGAGCACATGTTTCATGGCTTTATTCCAGGTTGTTGGGGCGTTTGAATGATAGCGGAGTCATCTTGCTGACGTATTTGGCGAGCAGTTTGTAGGCGTCGCGGTCGAACGGCGGGCGCGAGCCATCGAGCAGTGTATGGATTTCTTCATCGCTTTTCACTGTGCCGAGGTAGCGCCAGCCCTCGATCAGATGGGCCTCTTCGCCTTCGCGGATCAGCGCCGGGCCGGTAAAGGGCCAGGAAACCAGCTTGAGGCTGGTCAGTGCGGTCATCAGCCGCATGGTGTGCTTGGCCAGCGGCTCCTTGCCGATGCAGGCCCCCTTGCAGCGCCTGATCTGGTGGCCGAAGCAGGGCTTGCCCGGCTTGGCCTTGTCCAGACCGGTCAGCACATCACACAGATTGTGCGATTCGGCCAGCGTCCGCAGTACCTCGTTGGCTTCCTTGGTGCTTTTGAACAGGCCATAGCACGAAGTGTGGATGTCGAAATCCAGATCGGTGGCCAGCGCCAGTTGCGGACGCAGCCAGCCTTCGCCTTCATCGACCAGCGTCCAGGTGCAGACATCGTCGTTCTTGCGCAGTTGTCGGTTGGCCGACGGCAGCAGCGTCTTGACCAGCCGTGACTCCTTGAGCAGGGCACCGATCTCGCCGGCTGTTTCGATCCAGTCGATGCGCCTGACCTGTTGGGCCAGCGCCATCTCCTTGGCTGAACTGTGGTCGCCCGAGAAATGCGACAGCACCCGCTGGCGAATGTCCTTGGCCTTGCCGATATAGAGCGGCAGGTCGTTGTCGCCGTAGAACAGGTAAACGCCCGGCGATTCCGGCAAGTCATCAAGAATGCCGGCGTCGATGTGCGGCGGCAGGCTGGGGTGGGCGTTCTGCGCCTTGAGCGCGGCATCGATGGCTTCAAGGCTGCGCTCGAGGTGGATCTTTTGCCAGAACTGGTGGATCAACTGGGCATCGGCCAGCGCCCGGTGGCGGGCCTCGGCGCGCAGGTCGTGGCGCTCGATCAGGCTGTCGAGATTGTGGCGCTTGTGCTCGGGAAACAGCGTGCGCGACAGCTTGACGGTGCACAGCACGGAAGCGCGGAAGGTAATGCCGAGCCGCTTGAATTCGTTCTTCAGGAAGCCGTAGTCGAAGCGCGCGTTATGGGCGATGAACAGCCGGCCTTCCAGTCGCTGCATGACATCAGCGGCCACGGCCTCGAAGGGCGGGGCATCGGCCACCATTTCGGTCGTGATGCCGGTCAGTTGCTCAATGAACGGCGGAATCCGAATGCCGGGATTGACCAGCTGCTGCCATTCGCGCACCGAACCATCTTCATCGACTTCGACAATGCCGATTTCGGTGATGCGGTCATGGGTGGCGGTGGCGCCTGTGGTTTCGAGATCGACGAAGGCGAGGGGGCGCATGGTGCAGCGGCGAGGTTCCGGGGCGCAGATGATAGCGTTTTCTGGCAGTGCCGGCCCTATTGGCGGCGCGAGTGAGTGGGAAAAAGAGCGACGGGTTTTAAGCATTCGATACGGCGATTTCGGGTGAAGGTGTTTGATGGCATTGCTTTTGCATCACCAACCAATCAAGCCCGAAAACCGGTGTTATTTCGTGCTTCCTGTTGGTTATCCGCCAATTTTCAACCTTTCCTGCCATCGCCCACCACCATGAGAAAACCTACCCTCTACCAAAGCATCAAGGCCAAGCGGCGTACGCAGGCCATGGTCATCGGCGTTACTTGGTACACCCCGGAAACCTGGGCGGAGGTCAAGGCAACGGCCGTTGATCCAGAGTGTTTCGAGGAGTCGTTCGAAAAGTGGAAGGCGATGGCTGTTCTGGCCCGCCGCAACTTCCAGCGCTCCGGCGTGATGGCCCTTGAATACCAGATCGTTCCCGAGGAGTTTTTCGCGTGGTGCGAGAAAAACGGTCAGGAAAACAACTCGACAGCGCGCGGCGAGTATGTCTCCGAGCGTTTGAGCGCAGTGCATAACAGCGAGACGTAAGCAATTCGGCTGCCATTGGTTCAGCCCGGCTGAACCAATGAGTTCTCAGTTTTCTACTTGAAGTTGTAATAGAGAGGAAAAACCACGCCCCGCAGCTCCGGACGAAAGCGCCGTTCCGCCATACCAGGCGGTGGACCAAGTTTTTCCTTGCGTCGTTCGCCGACCCGCCGGTCGCCACTACGTCTCGAGTTCGGGATGGGCAACGTGTCAGAAGGGGTAGTCTTTTCAGCACGCGACTGTTCGACCTCCTGGCGCCTTTCGTTGAGGCGTCTTTCAGCAAAATGGTAAGTGTTCACAGGGCTTTCCGTTTAATGCGGTTGGGGATGCCTTCTTTGTCAGTAGCAACTAGCAATAAACGAACCGACCGCCTGTCTATCGGACTCGGCAGAAATCAGCCGGATGAATTGGCAAAATATTCCTTGGTTCTGTCAATTTTTCCGACATGGCGCCAGTTGAAAAATCACCCCGCATCACAGCGTGAACGTGCTTTTGAAATGGCTGGTATTTGTCGGAGAAACACTGAGCTTTGCCCATTAAACAAATGGGATATGTCGGGCAAGTCGTTAAAAAATCCACAATTAACTCTGACAACTTACCCCAGAATATTTCAAAACTAACAAATCGTAGCTGCTGGCATTCAGGCTGCATCCAACATGTGAGGCTGGTTGATGGGGTTGTTCGAGGAAACGATAACGGCTGGGGTGGGCACCCATGAGGCGCTGCTAGACAAGCTGGCGGCGCCCGTTTTCGTCAAGAATCTGAACGGCTTCTATATCTACGCCAACCAGATGGCCGGCATCATTTTGGGGCGGCCTGTTTCAGAAATCCTTGGTCGCAATGACAGTGAGTTGTTCGGCGACGAACTGGCCGGTCGGATGAAGGCTTGTGACGACAAGCTGTTGGCGAGTGGGGAAAGTACTGCCTGCGAGATGGCGTTGCCCGATAGCGGACATGATGGTGAGCGATGCTACTGGGTCGTCAGGCAAGTGCTTCGCGACAAATCAGGGCAGATTGCCGGCTTGGCCAGCGTGGCGACGGACATCACCAATCGCAAGCGCCAGGAACTCGAACTGGTCGCTCTCAAGAACAAATTTGCCGCCACCCTGCAGGCACTGCCCGACCTGATGTTCGAAGTCGATATCGAGGGGCGCTACCTTGATTGCCATGCCCAGCGGTCGGAACTGCTGGTGACTTCTCCGAGCGAGATGATCGGCAAGACGGTTCATGAGGTCTTGCCGCCGGACGTCGCAGTCATTTGCATCCGGTCCCTGCACGAAGCCATGGAGAAGGGGATATCCACCGGCTCGCAGTTCCAGCTCGATCTTCCCGAAGGGCCGCGCTGGTTCGAATTGTCGGTGGCGCAAAAGGCCTCCGATGGCGACCATCTGCCGCACTTCATCGTCCTGTCACGCGATATCACCGACCGGAAAAATGCCGAGCAGGCCTTGCGGGAAAGTGAGTCGCTGATGCGTGCTATCGTCGACAACACCCCGGTGGAATACTGGGCACGTGACCTCGATGGCCGCTGCATCATGGAAAACGCGCTGGTCGTCGAACACTGGGGCAGCCTGTTGGGCAAGCGCCCGCACGATAGCGATGTCAGCCCGGAAGAGTTGGCCGTGTGGCAGTACAACAACCGACGCGTCTATGAAGGCGAAGTGGTCGAGGAGGAAGTCGAGTACCAGGTCGATGGCCAGAAGCGCATCTTCAACAATGTCGTCGCGCCGATCAAGGTCGATGGCCAAACCATCGGCATTGTCGGCTTCAACCAGGACATCACCGACCGCAAGCGGACCGAAGAGGAAATCCACCGTCTGGCTTTTTACGACTCGCTGACCCATCTGCCCAATCGGCGACTGATGTTCGATCGACTGGAACATGCGCTGATCGGCAGCGCGCGGCGAAAGCGCCATGGCGCCCTGTTGCTCATCGACCTCGATAACTTCAAGTTCCTCAACGACACCCATGGCCATGAGGTGGGCGATCAGCTATTGATTGAAGTGGCCAAGCGTCTCAAAACCTGTATCCGGCAGGGTGACACAGCCGCACGACTGGGTGGCGACGAGTTTGTGGTCATCCTCGAAGACATCGACGGAGCTGGGGATGGCACCATTCAGGCCGAACTGATCGCAGGCAACATCCAGGCACAGCTGAATCATCCCTTCAGTCTGATCAGGCACCCTGAAGGTTTGTCGGTTGACTACCGTTGCGCGTCCAGTATCGGCATTGCGCTGTTCGACGGCACAATGGTTACCGCCAAGGAACTGCTGAGGCGGGCCGATACGGCCATGTACCAAGCCAAGGCAGCCGGGCGCAATACCCTGCGATTCTTCGACCCCGAAATGCAGGCCGCGGTAACGCATCGGGCAATACTTGAGGCCGAGTTGCGCACGGCCATCGATGAAGAACAGTTCCACCTGTGCTACCAGGTCCAGATGGATGAATCCGGACGCCCGACCGGTGGCGAAGCACTGTTACGTTGGGAACACCCAAAAAGAGGTACGATTTTGCCGGCCAGCTTCATACCGCTGGCCGAAGAAACCGGTTTGATCATCCCCATCGGACATTGGGTGCTGGTCACCGCATGCCGGCAACTGGCCGCCTGGTCTCAACAGCCGGAAACTGCCGGGCTCACCCTCGCGGTAAACGTCAGCGCCCGTCAATTCAGGCAGACCAGGTTCACCGACCAGATAAGGGATCTCCTGCACCAAACGGGCGCCCCGGCCACGCGATTGAAGTTGGAATTGACTGAAAGCATGCTGCTGGAAGACACCGAAACCATCATTGGCCGGATGGCGGAACTCAAGCAGTTGGGCATCCGCTTCTCGCTGGACGATTTCGGCACCGGCTACTCATCCCTGGCTTATCTCAAGCGCCTTCCGTTGAACCAGCTGAAGATCGACCAATCCTTCGTGCGCGACGTGCTGACCGATCCCAACGACGCCGCCATCGCCGAGACCATCGTTGCCCTGGGCAACATCCTCGGCCTGGAAGTCATTGCCGAAGGCGTCGAAACCGATGCCCAGTGGCGTTTCCTGGCCAATGTGGGATGCCGGAACTACCAGGGCTACCTGTTCGGCCGGCCACTGCCGCTGCACGAGTTTGAGCAATTCCTGCAAGGCTGCGATACCGGCGCGAACGATGCATTGGTCGATATTCCGGCTTGAGCCCATCGCCGGGCTGGCCGCAATCAGGGCTGGCTATCCTTTGCCGATGCCGTTTTCGAGCGCTCGGTGAAATACAGCGCCAGCCGCAAAGCCACGACGCAGCCAAAAGAAGCCCCGAGAATCGCCGCCCAGGACCATTCCGGGAAGAAATAGGCGCCCAAGGCGGCCAGCGTCAGGAAAATGAGGGCGAAAAACATGCTGAAAACTGTCCCCGTTGATCTGTTAAAACGAAAACCAGAGCTGGTCCGTTAAACCGATTTTAGCCCTTTACGGCTTGGGAACCCTGATTCGACTGATCATCAACGAGCCGGACAAGGCGAACATGAGGACCAGCGGATGCAGCTTGAAGCCGCCAAGCGTCAGTTCGCCGAACCACAGTCCGCCGCCGACGGCACCCGTTGATGCGGCGAAAAACAGGATGCCAACGATCAGCAGCGAGGTGGGTATGGGCGTGCCTTCAAAGTATTTCACCTTGTCGCCACCGTCCGAAAGCGCTTCCGCAGTCACGTTGTAGCGCGCCAGCCGCGAGACGCCGCAGGCGACGAAGTAGGCGAGGACGATGCGGTCAAAGAGTCCGTTCATGCCCAGGGCGTAGCCCATCATCGCCGGGGCCACGCCAAAGGAAATGATGTCGGCCAGCGAATCCAGCTCGCGGCCGATGGCCGATGTTCTTTGACGCCAGCGAGCAATCCGTCCGTCCAGAACGTCAAAAATCAGCGCGGCAACGAGCAGCCCGCAGGCGAAATGGATGTGCCTGATATCGTCGGTCTGCAGATAGGTCATGGTCGAAAACAGCGCACCAACACCGCTGACGGCATTGCCGAGCGTGAACCAGTCGGCCAGATGAAACTCGCGAATCATCGAGAACGGTTTGGGTTTTCCGGGTGTTGTCATGGCTACCAGTAGGTTGGGCGTTGTTCGGCGCGGTCGATACACGATGCCCGTTTCAGGCCGCTGACTCTGTGCGTTGCCACACAGTCCGGGTGGGCAGACGGAGCTATCGTTGCCGCCAAAAGCTGCTATCTGGCGGCCCCCAAACCGGAGAGATCGATGAATTCCAGATTGAGAAATATCCTTGCTATGGCCTGCCTGGCCATCAGCACAGCGGCTGCCGCCGAGGTGACGTTCTATGAGCGCGAAGGCTTCGCCGGGCAATCGTTTTCCACCGACCGGCAAGTCGGCAACTTCGAACGTTTCGGATTCAATGACCGCGCCTCGTCGGTCATCGTCAGCAGCGAGCGCTGGGAGGTCTGCGAAGACCGAAAGTTTCGCGGCCGCTGCGTTGTCTTGCGCCCCGGCGAGTACCCGTCGCTGGCGGCCATGGGCCTGAATGAACGCGTTTCATCGGTCAGGCTGATACAGCGCAATGCCCGTATTTCGGCAAATCGATATGCGCCGGACCCCATTGCCGCACCCAGGGACAACGCAGTTCCGCAAATAACCTTCTTCGAACAGGAAGGTTTTGCCGGCCGATCATTCAAAACCGAAGACCGGGTCATCAACTTCGCACGCCAGGGCTTCAACGACCGCGCTTCATCCGCCATCGTTCTCAATCAACGCTGGGAGGTCTGTGAAAATGCCGGATTCACCGGCCGCTGCGTTGTCCTGCAGCCCGGCCGTTATCCATCACTGGCCGCGATGGGCTTGAATGATCGCATTTCCTCCGTACGGGAAGTGGTTCGCGACGCACGCATTGAAGATAATCGTTATGCCCCAGCACCAGCGCCGATTTACGACAGTCGCCGGCGCAATGACGAGCGGCTTTACGAGGCCAATGTCACCTCCGTCCGCGCCGTCGTTGGAACGCCTGAGCAGCGCTGCTGGGTCGAACAAGAACAAATTGCCCCTGAACGCACAGCCGCCAACATTCCGGCAGCCATCGCCGGCGTCGTCATCGGCGGCGTACTCGGCCATCAGATCGGTGACGGGCGCGGCAAGGATCTGGCCACGGCCGGTGGGGCTGTTGCCGGTGGGCTCCTTGGGGCCAATATCGGGCGCGGCGATGCACCGGCACAGACCCGCGATGTGCAACGCTGCAGCAATGCAACAAGCGCCGGACGCCCTGACTACTGGGATGTTTCCTACTCCTTCCGTGGCCAGGAACATCGTGTGCAGATGGCCAATCCACCGGGACAAACCATCACCGTCAACGAGCGCGGCGAGCCCCGTTCCTGAACACTTCGCAGCGTAAGCCGGGTAAATGAAAAATGGTGCAGATCCAATCTGCGCCATTTTTTTATTCAGTGATCGGGGGATGGCTTCTGCTTCGGCCCCCGGAAGCCGGCCTCAGGCCAGGCTTTCCAGCCATTCCTCAAGCTTGCCGGCTGCATCTGTCCATTGCGGGTCGAGCATCAGCATGTGACCGGCACCGTCGATGATCTGCGTTTTGGCATTCCACGAAGCAGCCGTGAAGAAAAGCATCGAGGCCGGGAAGACCTGGTCGGCCGAACCGCCCATGACCAGCGCCGGAATGCGGGCCCGGCCACGGGCGCTGCGCAAGGGTGCGATCAGCATTTCGGTAACGGCCTTTTCCGATTCCGGCTGGATCAGCGGCAGGTACTCGACGGTTTCCTCCGGCGCCATGCTTGGCGAAAAATACACCCGGGCCATGGTGCGCATGGTTTTTTCGCTGACCGTGCCGTTGACCGCATTCGGCAACTCGGCAAAGAAATCCGGCATGGTCAGCGCAAAACGGCTGACGGTGCCACCCGTTCCGGTCGGCGGCACCGGCGCCAGAAAAGCCACGGCGCGCGCCGTACCCTGTTCAAGAAAACGCTGACTGACCAGGCAACCCATCGAATGGCCGATCAGCACCGGGGCAGCGGGCAGGCTGGCGACGGCCGCAGCCAGATCGGTAACGTAATCGTCGATGCCGAAATCGTCGAGATGCACCCGATCCGCCGGCCGGCTGCCGTGGCCGGAAAACTCAAGCGCGTAGCAGTCGTAACCCTGACCCTGGAAATACGGAATGAAACGGACACCCCACAGCGCGGCGTTGCTGTAACCGCCATGGACGAAGAGCAACGGCGGCTTGGTACTTGGCTGGCGGGCGGGGTGGTGGTGGATGACTGGGGGTTTTGTGGGCACTTGCATATTCTTGGTTAAAAGAGGGGTGGCAGATAGAGATAGCTTTGTTATTTTGATTCTTAATTCACTCCGACCCCTTTGTTTATGCGAATTGCCTATCGTGGAAATGAGGGGCGCCGGAGCGCGTAGCGCGGAGGGAACCAACAAGCGCAGCTTGTTGGCTGTCCTGCTCGACTGCCAGGTAAGGCATCGGATTCAAGCGCACTCCGTCGCATGTGCATGAAGGGACGTGACTCCCTCAAGTGCAGGCTCAATCGCTGGAAGCGAGTAGGCAGCAATATCACGCATGTACCGAGAGACATACGGTTCATTGTGAAATGCATTTAGCGCTTCGACCCACGGTGGTGTGCCCATCTGGAGCTGCGTACACTCGACTGCCGCAAGCCTCCAAAGCTCTACAAGATTGTGACGGACACTCTGCTTTTTAAGCTCCTGATCGTTGCTATCTGACTTAAGAGCAATACTCTTCAACAAACATTCAGTGATGTGCCCCAGCAACAATACAAGAGCTTCACGCCTTGTCTCGTGGGCATTCGCTAACACAAGAGCGCCAGGAAGGAGTGCCGACGCTACACCGAGCAACGCGCGACGTTTAGCGGGCGGAGAAAAGACAATATCGTCTGTTTTGGCGTGAATGCTTACAGTGGCCATTGGTCTTTTTTCTAACGTAGAGCTAACCGGCGCTGCGCGGCTTTATCGCGCAGCGTCCAGCGACCGAAGGGAGCGAGGTTGAGCGCCGGGTTAGGCAGCATCTTCAACCATTTCCTTCCACTCAGCATTACCAGTGAGTGTTGATCGCACAATTCTCTTTTCAAGACTCTGGCATCCATCGATGGATAGCAAAAGTTGTTTCGCCGTAGAGAACAGACTTCTGTTAATCCACGGATTAAAGGCGACTCGCTCAATAGACTCGATTGAAATGGGTATGTCTTTCTTTGTGACTTTCCCTCGCCTGCTTTCGTAAATGACTCGGAACTCTGACTCGTCGATATATCCGCTGCGCTTTATGAATGGCAAATCCTCGATGAGTGGCGTGGTATTTCGCATTCGTTCAAGGGTGCGGTAATCAACTTCCCCGCACGTGATGCCACGAATTGGTCTGAGGCGAGACAAGAGCTTTTCGCGATTGAAAACAACACAACAACCACTAGAGTCACCCGCAAACACTCGCCAATGATGATAGGTCTCGGGTGCGTCAGTGAAGCACGCCGCTAACAAGACCGAGAGCCCGCGCTTTTCTTTGTATTGCTCAAGGCAGTGCTTGTCGTTTCCATCATCCCAAGAGCTTGGACTAAGAAGTGTTAACGATTTTGACTGAAGCAAATAGATTAGCGCGGGTAGGCTCGTGTAACGCCTAAGTGTCATTATCTTCCCAGTCATTATGTGGTGTGCCTAACGCGAAGTGGACGTCACTAAAAAATCCATATGTGGATATTTGTTGCCGAATATGGATACATGTTTCCATTGCTGGATATCCCGAAATATCTATTGCTAAGCATCTCTCACCATCCGCGTTTCGAGTTTGAGTGCCTTTATTTTCTTGAGCGGTACCAACCAGAGTTTGCGGTCCGGGTGCCAGGTGCCTCCCGCTTCCTTGACGCGTAAGCGTAGTTCGGTCTCGCTGTAGGCAATGCGTATCCACGCTGTTTTCTCGGGTTTTTCCGGTCGCTCTTCGATGATCGGCTCGACTGTGGTCAGGCAACAGTTTCGCAGCGGGTCGTGTCGGTAGCGAACGCATAGGAGCGCATCACCGAAGCGTTCCACAAGACGTTTGGTGCCGGGGGCTCCGGGCTTTAGCCGTTTGATGGCTGCGGTTTCGGCGGCGCGGTTCTCGCGGGGGGAGCTTGCTGGCATCGTTATGCGCGCTTGCAAAAAGGGAAGGTGCAGCTTAATTGAGCGCCGGATATGGCACAAGCATTTGGCGGCAGGAATGAATTGTTGAGCAGACTGGCTGACTACCCAGAAAGCCTGCGGTCGACGTGAAAAATAGCCAATTTTCGACGTCGACCGTAGCAGCTGTTCCGCTGCTTAAATCCTCAACCGCGAATACCCAACCCCGCCACCTTTCTCCACGCGAATCTGCGCCGGGATGCGTTCTTTCATGCCTTCGACGTGGCTGATGACGCCGATCATCTTGCCGCTGGCGTTGAGGGTGTCGAGAGCGTTGAGGGCGATTTCGAGGGTGTCGGCGTCAAGGGTGCCGAAGCCTTCGTCGAGGAAGAGCGAGTCGATGCTGGTCTTGTGGCTGACGAGGTCGGAAAGGGCCAGCGCCAGCGCAAGGCTGACCAGGAAGCTTTCGCCGCCGGAAAGGGTGCGAGTGTCGCGGGCGACTTCACCTTGCCAGCTGTCGACGATGTCGAGTTCGAGTTCGCCGGTGGTTTTTCGGCGCAGCAGGTAGCGGCCGTGCAGGCGGGCGAGGTGGGTGTTGGCGAGATGCAGCAGGTGGTCCAGCGTCAGGCCCTGGGCGAACTTGCGGAACTTGTCGCCCCGCGCTGAGCCGATCAGGCTGTCGAGGCGCTGCCAGAGGTCGCTTTCGGCGGTTTGCGCGGCGATATCATTGAACAGCGCCTGCTGGTTTTGCCGGGCTTGTTCGTCGCGAGTGAGCAGGGCGCGTTGGGCGCCAAGTTGTTCGCTGAGTTCGCGGCGGCTGGTTTCCAGCTGAGCGAGAGCTTCTTCGAGTTCGGCCAGCGGCGGAATGAGAGTCTCGGCTGAGTCTTGCGGCGGTGGCGTGGTTTGCAGGCGGCGCAGTTTTTCGCTGGCGGCTTTGAGCACTGCCTCAGCTTGTTGTTTGGCGAGTTGCCGGGTTTCCTTGATTTGCAGCAGGCGCTGGCGTTCTTCGGCGGGCAGCAGTGCCGCAGCGTAGGCGGCAAGGTCGGCGAAGGGGCTGGCGGCGAGTGCGGTTTGCCAGGTGGCCGATGCCTCGGCGACGGTTTTTTTCTGCTGTGCGAGATTGGCTTCGAGTTGGGTCTGCCGGCCGTGTTGGGCGGCGAGTTGCTGCGTCAGGTCGGCAATGGTTTCGGCGCAGCGGGTGAGGGCCGTCGCCGGGTCGTCGGTGGCTTCGTCAGGCCTTGGCTCCTGTTCAGCGGCCTGGCGTTCGGCGGCGAGCGTTTTCCAGCGTTCCTGCCACTGCGCGGCCTGCGTCTGCGTGGCATCAAAGCGATCCTGCTGTTTGATCAGGATTTCGGCCAGTTCGTGGCGGCGTTTCTGGGTTTGCTGCCAGTGCAGCCATTCGGCATCGCGCTCCTGCAGCCAGATGGCTGGATCGGCCGGGATTTCGTAGCCGGCTTCGGTCAGCGTGGCCGCTAGTCTGCTGTCGAGTTCGGCCTTTTCCTGAAGCAGTGTTTGCACCGCTTTTGCGAGTTCAGTCTGACGAAGCTGGGCGGTTTGCGCAGTCTGTTGCAACAGCTTTTGCTGGTTGCTGGCGTTGAGCAGGGCTTGGGCGGCTTCGGTGGCGGTCTTGCGGGCGGCGTTCAGCGCGAGTTCGCCCTGGTCGGCGGCTTTCATCCGCTCGGTGAGTTTGGCGACTGCCTGTTCGGCGGTATTGCGTGCGGTGGCCAGGGTTTGGGCATCCTGCCAGGCGTCGGCAGGCAGCGGCGTTTTACCGCTCAGGCTGGCGAGGAGTTCGGTCCATTCAGCCTGGGCGCGGGCGATGTCCTGCGTTGTCCGGGTTTGCTGGGCCAGCCATTCCTTTTGCGTGGCCTGCGTTGCCGCCTGTTCGGCTTTGGCTTGCTGGCCTTTCTGGACCAGCGCTTCGAGTGCGGCCTGCTTTTCCTTGAGCGCTGTTTCAGTGGCGGAAACGTCAAGCGCTGTGTAGTCGGCAATGGCCGGGTGTTCGTGCGCGCCGCACAGCGGGCAGGCTTCGCCTGGCTGCAATTGCCGGCGATGCGTTTCCAGGCTCTGGATGCGGCGTTCCTGCTCGAGCAGCTTCTGCTTGTCGGCAACTTGGGCGGCGAGCTCCTTGTGCTGGTCGCGCAGGGCGCCCAGCGCCTTTTCCTGGGCAGCGATCTTCTGCTCGCCCTGCTGGACTTGCGTGGCCTGCGTTGTTTGCAGCATGGCCAGTTCACGGCGGCGCTGGGCGAGGGCTTCGAGTTGCTGCCAGCGGTTGAGGCCAGCCTGCTCGCGTTGCCAGTGCTGGCGCAGTTCGGCCAGCGTCTGTCCGGCCAGGCGCTGGTTCTGCTCGGCCTGGGTTTTTTCCAGTGCGGCATCGGCGGTGGCTTTGGCCTTTTCGGCGCTGGCAACTGCGCCGGCTTGTGCGGTGCTCTGGCGGGCGGTTTCGGCGATTTCCTGTTCGAGTTTTTGCTGCGCCTGCTGCTGCGCGGCGAGGTCGCGGCCCAGCTTTGCCCGTTGTTCAAACTGCTGGCGCCAGACGCCGAGGCGTTCGCCGAGCTGGGCGCGTTGCGGCTGGGCGGCACAGAAGTCGTCGATTTGTTTGGCTTCGCGCTGGCTTTGTTGCAGGGCTTGCCGGGCCTGCTCGGCAAGCTGGGTGCTGAACTGCCTGGCGGCCTGGTACTGCTTGATTTGTTCGGCCTGCAGTTTTTCGCGGTCGGCGTGCAGGGCCTTGAGTTCGGCTTCGGTTTGCTGGCTGGCCGTGCTTGCCTGTTGCCATTGCAGGTGCAGCGGCTTCAGGGCCTCGGCCGGTTCGCTGTCGGCGAGTATCTTCAATTCCGGTGCCGCCGCAGTCAGTGCCGTATCTGCTTCCTGCTGCTTGCCTTCGGCCGCTTTGACGTCCTGTTCGCCTTGCGCCAAATCGAGACGCCACTGGTGCTGGGTCTGGGTTTGCTGGTGGCGGCGGTGGACGTCGGTGAGTTGCGTTTCGAGGCGGCCGGCTTCTAGTTGCATGGCGGCGCGCTGCTCGTCGCTCAGCAGTTCCATGCCGTCGGCGCGGGCTTTCAGCTGGTCAAGCTGGTTTTTGGCATCGCGCGCCTGTTCGAAAACCTTGCGCGAAATTTCGCCATAGATTTCAGTGCCGGTCAGTTCTTCGAGCAGTTCGGCCCGCTCGTTGGCACTGGCGTTCAGAAAGGCCGCGAAGCCGCCCTGGGCGAGCAGCATGGACTTGGTGAAGCGCGGGAAGTCGAGGCCGGTGATTTCGGCGATGCGCTTCAGCTTGTCGTTGGTCTGGGTGCTGAGGATGGTGCCGTCGCCATTGGCGGCAACTGAGGCCAGCTCAACCTTGGGCGCCTGAAGGGCGCCATCGATCTTGTCGCGGGCGCGGCGCTGGCTCCAGAAGGCGCGGTAGACGGCGCCCTTCACTTCGAATTCGACCTCGGCCAGGCAGTCGGCGGTGTGCCGCGTCATGATGTCGTTGTCGGTAGCCGTGATGGTCTTCAGGCGCGGCGTCTGGTGGTAAAGCGCGAGGCAGATGGCGTCGAGCAGCGTCGATTTGCCGGCGCCGGTCGGGCCGGTGATGGCGAACAGGCAGTTGTCGGTGAACGGTGGCTTGTTGAAGTCGATGGTCCATTCGCCTTTGAGCGAATTGAGGTTTTTCAGGCGCAGGGTCAGGATTTTCATGCTTCTTCACCCTGCAGGCTGGCGACGACGGCGCGGTAGCGTTCGCTCAAGGCTTGCTGCATCTCGTCGCCGAGTTCTTCCTGCTGCAGGCGGCGGGCGAAGACGTCGTGCGGGCTGAGTTCGTCCAGGGTTTCGCTGGCTTCTGCCGCCAGGCGTGCGACGGCGTTGCCGCGCTGGCGGCGGATGCGCAGGACCTCGACCGGCCATCCTTCAGTCAGTGCTTCGATGCGCGCGGTCAGATCGGCCAGGTAATCGTCTTCGGCGACTATGACTTCCAGCCAGGCCGGGCATTCGCGCGTGCCTTGGGCGGCGGCAGCGCCGATTGCGCCGGCCAGTGATTCGAGATTGCCGCTGACGGCAACCAGTGCCTGGAATCTCGGCACTGGGAGGATGGTGACGGCCTTGAGGCCGTCGCTGTCAATATCGACGAGCAGCATTTCTTTGGCTTGCTTCGCTTCGTCGAAGCTGAGCGGCAATGGCGAGCCGCAGTAGCGGATGTGTTCCAGCCCGCCGACTTTCTGCGGCCGGTGGATGTGGCCGAGGGCGATGTAAGCGGCTGGCGGGAAGGCGGTGGTGGGGAAGGCTTCGAGGGCGCCGACGTAGATTTCACGCACCGATTCGCTGGTGCTGGCGCCGACGGTTGTCAGGTGGCCGGTGGCGATGATGGGTAGCTGGCGGCCGAAATTCGGGCCGAGTTGGGCGGCCAGCGACTGCTGGCGTTCAACGGCGGCGGCGAAAACGGCGCTGTAATGTTCCTGGATGGCCGTTTGCAGCGACAGCTGCTTGTCTTCGGCGCTTTGCCCGGCCTGGCTTTGCAGCACGTCGCGCGGGCGGATGAAGGGAATGGCGCAGACGATGCAGCCGGGTTCGCCGTTGCGTTGCGGCAGGACGATAACCTGCGTCGCCGGGTCGGCGTGCGTTGCGCCGATGACGGTGGTGCCCAGATGGGCGAGGAGTTCGCGGCTTTCGCCCAGTGTGGCCGGCGAATCGTGGTTACCGCCGAGCACCAGCAGCGGTATGCCGGCCTTGTACAGTTGCCCGACCAACTGGTTGTACAGCTCGCGGGCGTAGCTGGGCGGGGTGCCTGTGTCGAAGATGTCGCCGGCGATCAGCAAGGCATCCACCGCCTGCGTTTCCACTTGTTCGAGCAGCCAGACGATCAGCGCCTGATGCTCGGCCTGCCGGCTCTTGCCCATGAAGTGCTGGCCGAGGTGCCAGTCGGAGGTGTGGAGGATGCGCATGCTGGACGGCTGAAATGGAAAGGCTGAAGTCTAAACCTTGGAACCTCAGTTGACCGCTTACCCATACCTAACAAGTCGCATGACTATGGGCCTTTGCTCCTTCGTTGCAATCCACCCATTGGGTGACAGCGCTACGCGGCCGCTGGCACGTCTGGTCGGGCGTCCGGCTTTCACGAAAAATCAGCTTTTTTGCCTTAAGCGGGATTTCGCGCAGACGACATTGGCTTGGCCGGCTAGTCTTGGTTTCGCATCCCGGAGCGCCCCAACAGACATTCCGGTTGCCGTTTCCGATCTGCTTTGTGGTCGGGGCGGGCGCCGGGCAATTTCGCCCGGGGGCCGAATACAAGGAGTCGGATATGAGCTGGGATATTGATGCAGCAGGCTGGACGTCGGTTGGCGTGAAGATCAAGTCACGCTGGGGCAAGATCAACAATGCCCGACTGGCTGTCATCGACAGCAAGCGCGAAGTTTTGGTCAGCCAGGTTCAGGAACTCTATGAAGTGACGGCTGAAGAAGCTGAAAATCAGGTGGCGGGCTTCGAGAAGCACACCAAGGAACTGCGTCCCAAAGTCGCAGCCTGATCGGCCTTGATGGCCGGGCGACGGCGTTCGCCGTTGTTGTCCGGCCAATTTGAGGTCAGTTTTCGTTACCCGGTTTCGTGGCAGCATCATTGCCAACGGGCAGGTCGTCGATGAACTGTCGATAGCGAATTTCCGAATGCTTGAGCGCCCGCAGCGCACTGTGTTGTTCGGTCATATCCATCAGCACCATCCGGCATTCGGTACCTTGTTCATCAGGGACAGCTTCAACCCTGAGCGTGGATGCCGGGCGAAGTTCGCTTGCCGCCACTGCAATCTCGCAGAAGCCGCTTTTTTTCTGATTGAGGACGGTGTCGACAAACTCCCCGAAAGCCGCCTGACATTCGGGCGCCAGATAGCTGATGAAGCGATGCCGGCCCTTCTGGGAGCGTTTTAGCCCAAGCAGGATGGCACCGGCCAGATTGAGATCGAGGATGTTGCCTTGCGCGTCGAGCGTGAAGTAACCGATCGGCGCAAAGTCGTAGATGTCGGCATAGCGCTCGCTCAGGGCATCGGCTTGGTCGTGGGCTTCGTGCAGCGCTTCGTTGTCAATCTCCAGCTCGATCTTGCGAATCTCCAGCTCATGCAGCAAGCGGGTGGTTTCTGTCGGGTCATCCGAGGCGACAACCGGTTGCTCCCGCCAACGGGCCTCGGCGCGATGGCGCAGGGTTTGCGGATTGGCGCGAAACCGGCTGGGCGGATCAACCGTCACGGTCGACTGGAAATAGCGCTCGTATTCTGCGTGCACGACGCTGTGGCATTCGCAACCCCAGGCTTCCAGACCGGCGCGGTCGTGCACGGTTATCTGTCCGCGGGCGTAGCGGATCAGGCCGGCGGCCTGCAGCTTGCCGGCGCCGTCGGTGATCGATTCCCGGCGAACGCCGAGCAGGCTGGCGATCCGTTCCTGGGTCATGGCGATCCGGTTATCCGGTCGCCGGTCCAGGCAGAGCAGCAGCCAGCGGCAGAGTTGCTGTTCGAAGCTGTGGTGCTGGGCGCAGAGCAGGCCTTGGGCAGTCTGAGTCATCAGCGCATGGGCATAGCGCAGCGCCAGGCGCTGCAGGCGGCCGCCCTCGGCCAGTTCCCAGCGCAGGGTTTCCGCCTTCAGGCGATAGGCGGCGCCAGCCCCTTGAACGACCAGCTTGTGGCTGCTCGTATCGTCACCCAGAACCAGCGAAATGCCGGCCAATCCCTCGTTGCCGACCATGGCCAGCTCGGTGGCTGCGCCATCATGGGTACTGGCGACCAACGAAATGATGCAACTGGTCGGGAAATAGACCTCACTCAGCGCTTCGCCGGCGTTCTGCAAAACCGTGCCGGCTTGCAGCGAAACGGATTCGAGATCGTCCAGCAGCCTGGACTGTTCGGCCAGGCTCAGGCTGGCCAGGAGCAGATTCTGCCGCTGTTCAGGCAGTGGTGCGGTGGGCATGGCGCTCCTTGGTGGGCTGCCGGCGGCAGTCAGGACAGACTAACCCGAAAAGCGGGGCTCCGGGGCTTCGCCAGCTGGCTTGTTTCAGGCGTCGTAAATTGTCTGGAACGCGACAAGGTGGCGTGCTGCAGTGCCGGTAATCAACGGTAAATCGGGGTTCTACGCGCATTTGGCAGGTGGCATCGCTTTTGCGTCCAGGCTGTCATTGTCTTTGCAGCAGCCTCTGGGTTAGTTGGAGAGGCTTGTTGGCCGGCATCGCTATCGAGGAAAAACCGAATGACCAAGAAGTTCTACATGACCCCGGGTTCGTGCTCGACCGGGATACACATCCTGCTTGAAGAATGCGGCCTGGTCTTCGAGGCCTACATCGTCAATCTGCTGGCTGGCGACCAGTACAAGAAGGAGTACGCCGCGATCAATCCCAAGGGCACCATCCCGGCGCTGGTTCTGGATGACGGCACGGCGCTCACCGAGTTTTCCGCCATTGCCTGGTGGCTGGCGCGCAGCTATCCGAAGCGCAAGCTGCTGCCGGAAAGCCTGAAGGACGAGGTGCAGGTGCTGAGCGTCATGAATCACGCCGTGCATACGCTGCACACCCAGGGCTTCGCCCGCATCTTCACCACTGAACGCTTCGCGCCGAGCAGTTCGGACCACGAATCGGTCAAGGCGCAGGGGCGGCAGATCATCGACAAGGCCTTCGCCTTCGTCAATCGTGAACTGGCTGGCCGGCAATATGTCGTCGATCACTTCACGATCGCCGATGCCGCGCTGTTCTACGTCGAATTCTGGGCCGACCGCATCGGCATTCCGTTGCCGGAAAACTGCGAGGCCCACTACCGCCGCATGCTGACCCGCCCGGCCGTGCGCCAGGTGCTGGCAGAAGAGGGCTACGCTTCGGTGTTGCGCTGAGCGCCGCGCCGGAAACGGAAAGCCCTGTTACATTTGCAGGCCTTTCTGATCTGCACTGACACGCTGCCAGGAGATTCAATGATCGCCAATCCGGAACACTTCAACCAGGCCATCGCCCTGTTCGACGCCGCCAACGCACAGGATCCCAATCAGGACGAAGGCCAGCCAAAAGAGCTGCTCTACGCCCAGCGCATGACCGAGATGATCGGTCGTTTCGCGCCGGAGGCCAGCGAAGTCGCCCGGCTCGCCGTGCGTGCCCAGCATATAAAACGATGGACGGTGCCGCGCAGCAACTATCCGCTCGGCAAGCCCGGCTACTTTGCGTGGCGCACCGGGCTCTATCGTTTTCATGCCGAAACGGCCGGTGAGTTGATGCGCCAGGCGGGTTACGACGAAGCGACGATTGAGCAAGTCAAACTGGCGGTCAGCAAGCAAGGCATCAAAACCAACGCCGATACCCAGATGCTGGAGGACGTCAGTTGCCTCGTCTTCATCGAGTACTACATGCTTGGCTTTGCCGGCCAGCAGGCTGATTACACCGAAGAAAAGTGGCTCGGCATCATCCGCAAGACGTGGGCGAAAATGTCGGGCGCCGCCCAGATCTTCGCCACGACGGGCGGTATCAAGCTGCCTGAGGCGCTGGTGCCGCTGATCCTGAAAGCGGTTGCCGGGGGCTGATTGCCAGGATCAACCCGGGAATGCGGCCAGAATTGAAATTGCCGGTATCCGCCGCGGTGGCACCGGGGCCCTAGGCTCGGCGATCTTCGCCCGGTCGCGGCTGGCTGCGGCGTTCCGGCCGAAAAGGGTCGCGCACGCCACGCCCGCGCAAAATCAGCGCCGGTACTGCGAACAGAAAAACCAGGATAAGGGCTGCGAGCAGGAAGTGATTCTCAAAAATTTCTTGTAGCATCGAACGCTCCTGAGCGTGGCTAGCCAAGCCAGCCTCTGTTCATTCTAGGCTATTGCCGCAGTCTTTTTTAGCCGGCAGTTGGTCCGAACATCGCCAGGAGCGTCAGGTCTTCCGTGATGTCGAAAAACGAATGTTGCGTCGTTGCCTGGATGAAAAGGACGGTTCCCGGCCCGACATCCTGCTCCTGGTCATCGACGCGAACCCTGGCTTTGCCTTCCAGCACCATATAGAGCTCATCTTCGAGGTGAGGCGCCTGCATGTCCCGGGAGCCGGCAGGAAGTCTGTAAACGGCACACGACATTTGCGAAGCTCTCAGAAACTCGAAGAAGCTGGGCTCAGAACCGGCCACTTTTGCCTTCAGCTCATTGATGTCGAATACCTTCCACATGGCAAAACTCTCCCGGCTAATGATGTTGGACGAAGCTATGTTGCCACACGCCAACACGCATCAAACGGGAATTCAGAAAAGTCTCGGCCTTGGGCGAGCCGGATGCGCAAAAAAAGAAGGCCTAGAGCTTCTTGGCGCTGTCCCTGTCCGCCTTAGGCGCTCAGCCTGAAGCGTCTGGCGCTGTCGTGCGCCGCTTCGATCATCGCCGTCAGCCGTTCGGGCGACGGATGTAGTTCTTCAGCGAATAGCCCGGCGATGCGTTCGATCGTCGCTTCGGCGGCGGCAGCATCACGGAAGAGGGCACGCGTCCGGCGGGCCAGAATGTCTTCGATCGTCCGTGCCGCTTCGTGGCGGATGGCAAAGCGGACCATGGCTTCGGTGCAGGGCAGCGCCGGGTGCAACGGTTGCTCATGGCCGGGAAGCGTGGCGAGTTGATGTGCGTCAGTGCCGTAGACATCACTACCTGGCTGGGCCGGGCTGGCGTGCAGTTTCAGCGATTGGGTTGGGCACGGCACAGCGTTCAACCGGCCGACTTCAATGGCACGGTCGATGACCTGCTCGGCCATCAGCCGGTAGGTCGTCCATTTGCCGCCGGTGATCGTGATCAGGCCGCTGTCGCTGACCAGCACCGCGTGTTCGCGCGACAGGGTGGCGGTGCTCTTGCCATCCTTGTTGTCCGGGTGGATCAGCGGGCGCAGGCCGGCGAAGGCACTGCGAATGTCGGCCCGGGTGGGTGGCCGCGTGAGCACGCTGGCGGCAGTACGCAGCAGGAAGTCGATCTCCTCGGCCAGCGGCTGCGGGTCGTTCAGTCGGGTGAGTTCGGGGCGCGGCGTATCGGTGGTGCCAAGCAGCACCTTGCCTTGCCATGGAATGGCGAACATGACGCGGCCGTCTTCGGTTTCCGGGACCAGAATCGCCTGCTGGCCGGGCAGGAAATCGGCATCGACGACAAGGTGGATGCCCTGGCTGGGGGTGAGCAGCGGGGCGGCATTGCTGTCATCGAGGTGTCGCACGCTGTCGGCATGCACGCCGGTGGCGTTGATCACTACCCGGGCCTGGACTTCGAATTCCTCGCCAGTTTCCGCGTCGCGCAGGATGGCACCGGCGACCCGGCCGCCCGCCTTGATCAGCCGGGTGGCCGGCAGGTAATTGAGACAGGTGGCGCCGAGGTCGGTGGCCGTGCGCATCAGCGTGATGGCTAGCCGCGCGTCGTCGAACTGGCCATCCCAGTAGCGGATGCCGCCACACAAACCCGTGCGGCGCAGGCCGGGCAGGGCGTCGATCACTTGCTGACGGTTGAGGCTGCGCGAGTGTGCCATGTTTTGACTGCCGGCCAGGAGGTCGTACATCGTCAGCCCGGCACCGTAGAGCAGGCGGTCAAAGTGTCGCCAGGCGGGAATGATGAAAGCCAGTGGATGGACCAGATGCGGTGCGTTATGGAGCAGACGGGCGCGTTCGAGCAAGGCGTGGCGCACCATCGCAATGTCGCCCTGGCGCAGGTAGCGCACGCCGCCGTGGATCAGCTTGGTGCTGCACGACGAGGTGCCCGACGCGAAGTCGCGGGCCTCGACGAGCAGGGTGCGATATCCGCGTGCCGCTGCGTCGACGGCTGCCCCGAGCCCGCTGGCGCCGCCGCCGATGATCAGGATGTCCCAGGGGTGAGAGTCGCGCAGCCTGGCTAGGCTGTCTTCCCGGATGAATGGGGCGTTGCTCATTCGGCTTTCGCCCAATGCAGGCTGCGTTCGACGGCGCGGTGCCAGTCGGCGAACAGTTCGGTACGCCGGCCTTCGGCCATGGCAGGTTCAAAGCGGTGTTCGGCCTGCCACAGTGCCGTCAGTTCGGCTTCGTCTCGCCAGAAACCAACGGCCAGCCCGGCCAGATATGCCGCACCAAGTGCCGTGGTCTCGGTGATTTTCGGCCGCACCACCGGTACACCAAGCAGATCGGCCTGAAACTGCATCAGCAGGTCATTTTTCGCGGCACCACCATCAACGCGCAGTTCGCTCAGGCGCTGGCCGGCATCGTTCTCCATGGCCTGCAACACTTCGGCGCTTTGAAACGCGATGGCTTCCAGCGCGGCACGGGCGATGTGAGCGCGGGTGGTGCCGCGCGTCAGGCCGAACAGAGCACCACGGGCAAACGGATCCCAGTACGGCGCGCCGAGGCCGGTATGGGCAGGCACCAGATAGACACCGCCGTTATCCGGCACGCTGGCGGCCAGTGCCTCGATCTGGTCGGCGCTGGAAATCAGCCCCAGGCCATCGCGCAACCACTGCACGGTGGCGCCGCCCATGAAGACGCTGCCTTCGAGCAGATAGGTGGTGTGGCCCTGGCGTTGCCAGCCGACGGTGGTCAGCAGCCGGTGGCTGGAGACCATGGGGGCCCGGCCGGTGTTCATCAGCAGGAAGCAGCCGGTGCCGTAGGTGTTCTTGGCCATGCCGTGTTCGAGACAGGCTTGCCCGAAAGTGGCAGCCTGCTGGTCGCCGGCCATGCCGCTGAGCGGAATCTCGGCGCCCAGCCATTCGGCGGCGATGGTGGCGATTTCGCCGCTGCTGTCGACGATGCGCGGCAGCAGCGCCGCCGGAATGTCGAGCAAGGCCAGCAATTCCTCATCCCAGCAGCAGCGGTGGATGTCGAAGAGCAGGGTACGCGAGGCATTCGACGAATCGGTCACATGGGCTTGCCCGCCCGAGAGCTTCCAGGCCAGCCAGCTGTCGATGGTGCCAAAAGCCAGTTCGCCGCGCTCGGCCCGGGCACGGGCGCCGGGAATGTGGTCGAGCAGCCACTTCAGCTTGGTGCCGGAAAAATAGGCATCGACCACCAGGCCGGTACGTTCGTGGAACAGCTCGGCATGGCCGGCCGCTGTGATTTCGTCGCAAATGCCGGCAGTGCGGCGATCCTGCCAGACGATGGCGCGGTGCAGCGGTTCGCCGGTGCTTCGGTCCCAAAGCACCGTGGTTTCACGCTGGTTGGTGATGCCGGCGGCGACGATCTGCGCGGCTGAAACGCCGTTGTCGCGTAGCACGGCGCGCGCCACGGCCAACTGCGCCTGCCAGATTTCGTCGGCGTCATGCTCGACCCAGCCGGGCTGGGGGTAGTGCTGGGTGATTTCCTGCTGGGCGACGCCTTGAATGCTGCCCTGACGATCGAACAGGATGGCGCGGGCACTGGTCGTGCCCTGGTCCAGCGCAAGGACGTACTGCTCGGAAGGTGCAGGCATGGCGAACTCCGGCAAGCGTTGTTTGGCCAGTATAGCCGGCAGGGCCGGCGCGAGTCAGTAAAACCCCTCCCGGCCTCCACGGCTGGCTTTGCATAGCCAGCCGGCTACGCTGGCGTGAAGACTTGCTTCAAGAAACCCCTCCCGGCCCTCCCCTTTTCAGGGGAGGAGCTTCTCCAACCGTGCTCGATCAGCTCCCTCCCCTGAAAAGGGGAGGGCCGGGGAGGGGTTTGAGCCGTTGTTAGACGAATTGCCGCCTACAAAATCGCCAGTACGTTTTCCGGTGGCCGGCCGATCACTGCCTTGTCGCCATTGACCACGATGGGACGTTCGATCAGCTTGGGGTGGGAGAGCATGGCATCGATCAGGGCGTCCTGCGACAGCGAAGGGTCGGCAAGACCGAGCTCCTTGTATTCCGCCTCGCCCTTGCGCATCAGGGCACGGGCGTCGGTGAGGCCGAGCTTTTTCAGCAGGGCGCGCAGCGTGGCGGCATCGGGAGGTGTTTCCAGATAGGCCACGACCGCGGGGGCTATGCCTTTTTCGACGAGCAGGGCCAGGGTGTCGCGGGATTTGCTGCAGCGGTTGTTGTGATAGATGGTGATGGTCATGATGCTTGGGGTGATGGGGCTTTCAATATTCAGGTTGTCTTGAATCAGGATCTGGCCAGCTTTTTCAGCGCCAGCGCGTTGATGCAGTAGCGCAGGCCGCTGGGTGCCGGGCCGTCGGGAAAGACGTGGCCGAGGTGTGCGTCGCAGACCGCGCAGGTGGTTTCGACACGGTGCATGCCGTGGCTGGTGTCGAGGATGTAGTTCACCAGGCCGGGCGCGATGGCCTGGGTGAAGCTGGGCCAGCCGCTGCCGCTGTCGAACTTGGTCTGCGCATCGAACAGGGGTTCGCCGCAGCAGGCACAGGCGTAACGGCCAGGCTCGAAGACGGCGCACATGCTTGAGCTGAAGGCGTGTTCGGTGCCTTTCTGGCGCGTCACGTAGAACTGGTCCTGCGTCAGTACTTCCCGCCAGTCGGCAGCGCTACGCTCGTCGCGGCGCGGCGGCAGCGGGTTGCCATTGCGGATGATTTCGAGAATGCCGTTCCAGGTGAGTAGATCGGTGGTGGTTTCGGTCATGGGGGTCTCCGGGGGTCAGGTACCGCAGAAGGTCATGTAGGTGGTGGTGAATTCCGTGGGGGCTGGCTCGCAATATTCCGCGTCGGCCGCCCGCTCGTCAAACGGCGACTGAATGACAGCCAGCAGGCGTTCGAAGGGCTGCAGATTGTTGTCCTCGACGGCTGCATCGAGTGCGGCCTCGACCTGGTGGTTGCGCGGGATGTAGGCGGGATTGGCGCGTTGCATGGCGGCGAGCAGTTCGGACGGGCGTTCCGACTGGCGGGCCTGCCAGCGGCTTTGCCAGTCGGTGAAATCGGTGGCCTCGGCCAGCAGCGTTTGTAGGCGCGCCGCGTTGCCGGCTGCTGCATCGAACAGGGCGCGGAAGGCGACGGTGAAGTCGAGCCGGTTGTGCTTGAGGGTGAGCAGGAAGTCGTCGATCAACTGGCGATCAGCTTCGGCATCGCCCGTTTCATCGATGCCCAGCTTGGCGCGGAAGACGCGCAGCCAGTGTGCCGCGTGCTGCTCGGGGAAGGCGTCGATCGCCGCCGTCGCCAGCTTAATGGCGCGATCGGCATCGCTGTCGATCAGCGACAGTAGGGTTTCGGCCAGCCGTGCCAGGTTCCAGCGGGCAATGCCGGCCTGTTTGCCATAGGCGTAGCGGCCGGCACTGTCGATGGAACTGAACACCGTGCCCGGGCTGTAGGTTTCCATGAAGGCGCAGGGGCCGTAGTCGATGGTCTCGCCGGACAGCGTCATGTTGTCGGTGTTCATCACGCCGTGGATGAAGCCGACGCCCAGCCAGCGTGCCACCAGTTCGGCCTGCCGTTCGGCGACGGCGGTCAGCAGGTCGAGGTAGGGCTGCGCGCTGTCGGCCAGTTGCGGGTAGTGCCGGGCAATCACGTAGTCGGCCAGACGCTTGACGTGTTCCGGCCCCTGATTGTTGGCGAAGAATTCGAAGGTGCCGACCCGCACATGGCTGGCCGCGACGCGGGTCAGCACGGCACCGGGCAGGGCGCGGTCGCGGCGCACCATGTCGCCGGTCGCCACCACGGCCAGCGAACGCGTGGTCGGAATGCCCAGCGCGTGCATTGCCTCGCTGATGATGTACTCGCGCAAGGCCGGCCCCAGCGCACACTTGCCGTCGCCATTGCGCGAAAACGGTGTGCGGCCGGAACCCTTGAAAGCGATGTCGCGCCGTTCGCCGTTACGGTCGATCACCTCACCCAGCAACAAGGCACGCCCATCGCCCAGCTGCGGCGAAAAACCGCCGAACTGGTGCCCGGCATAGGCCTGCGCAATCGGCTCGGCCCCTTCCGGCAAGCGGTTCCCCGCCAGCGCCTCGATGCCCTCCGGCGAAGCCAGCGCCACCGGATCAGCCCCCAACTCGCGGGCCAGATCATCGTTCAGGCGAATCAGAACCGGCTTGCTCGAAGGCGTAGGTTTCCAGCGAACGTAAAACTCCTCCAGGTCGCGGACATAGGTGTTGTCAAAGGCAAAAAATTGGGGCGCAGGGGCGTTCATCGAAATCGCTATTTGTAGGGTGTGGTATCGGCAGGCGGCAATTTTGTCGCAAATCTCGCTGCCAGAGAGCATTCAAGCAATTTCGATGCTAACGGGGCTCTTTGGTTCCCCGGTCGTCGCGAATGGCGTGAGAACAGGTCAAACGGTCCAGTTCGATTCTTGTGAGGCTTTCCGCTGGTCTGTGGGAATGGCTACAAGCTGCCCTCAAGAGACGGTCGCGGATTTCGGGGTTATGTCACCTGCGCACGGACAGTGCTTCAGCATATTGAGTCAATCAACTTACTTATTGGATAATGATTTTGAGGAAAAAGGCTGGCAACTTTCGGACAACAAAGAGAAGCCGTTGGCAGGAGGAGCGAGATTGGGGATTTGTACTAGTTGCGGCGCCTGTTGCGCCACATATCCGGTGACATTCTCACGGCAAGAACTCGATTCCGGGCACGGGGGATGGGTTCCGACTGCATTGACCGAAAATGACCCGGTCTTTAGTCGATGTGCACATATGCGTGGCACCCGCGATCACCCGAGGCGCTGCGTTGCACTGACAGGAAGCATTGGAGTCAGCGTCAGCTGCGCGATCTACGACCTGCGCCCAAGCCCCTGTCGCGATTTTGCGCAAGAGGCCGATGCGGGACGGGGTGACCCGCGTTGCGGCGATGCCCGTCGTCTTCACGACCTCCCTCCACTAGAGGGATCGTATGATGCTTTCCCTCTCTAACAGCATTGCTAGCGCTTATTCAAGGCTAGTGGTTAGGCGCGGCATCTCATCAAGTCCAGTCGGCTGCTCGACAAGTATTACGGGCAAACGTCTCTTGATGGCTGATAGCCGTGGTTCGATCACCGTTTCGTAGCGCTACGCTTTGCGGTTCGGGGCTTTTTCTCTCCCTCGCCACCCGATGCCCGTCCGGCTGCCGGCTTGGTCGGATCTGCATGCTCGAGCCAGATCAGCGTATCAACATACGACATGAAGCCTTGCAGGTAGTCCGGTGCGATGTCCCGCATGACTTGCAGGCTGCGCAGGACGAGGTGCTGGGAGTTCATGGGGCCGGCGTTTTCCGGCGCCTGGGCGAGGGTTTGGGTGAGTTGTTGCTCGGTGCTGAGCTTGGACCACTCGTTGCGGAAATAGGCGACGGACTTGAGTTCCTGGGTTTGCGGACGGTGGCCGTCCGAAGCACTTTTCGATTTTGGCCGAATTTTCCGGTTGACCGCAGAAGCTTCGGTGGTGGGCTGCGTGGCACCCGGCTGCTCGTGGGCGTGCCCGCTGATGTAGGCGAGCAGGTCGGCAAGCGGGCTGGCTGTGGTTTCTGGTGTGACTTCGGGCGTCGCTAGAGCAGGGCGGCTGGCCAATTCGCTGGCTGCGGCGTCGAATCTGGCGTTGAGCGACTGGCGGATTGCTAGCGGTTGCGTGGCAGCGCGGCGGGACAGGGCTTCGAGATAGGCGAAACGCACCGGGTCGCATTCGGTGGCGCCGCTGGCGCGCAGGGCGTCGATCCGGGCCGGGAAGTCGGCCGCTTCGCCCGTGCTACCCGGTTCGCCCGTTTCAGCCATTGGCTTCCTTGCCGTTGTTTCTGGACTTGGGTACTGGCGCCATTTCGACGCGGCGGTTACGGGCGCGGCCTTCGGCGTCGGCATTGGCGGCCACCGGCTGTTGCGAGCCGAAGGCGGCGGCGAAGATGGCGTCGGACGGTACGCCTTCCTCTATCAGCGTGCGGGTCACCGTCAGGGCGCGCTGGGCCGAGAGCTCCCAGTTGTCGGTAAATTTGCTGTTACTGCCGCGCACCGGCATGTCGTCGGTAAAGCCGCTGACCATCAGCATCTGCTCGCCCACCGACAGGTAGGCAGCGATGGGCTGGGCGAGGCCCTTGAGTACCTGACGGCCTTCCGGTTGCAACTGGTCGGAATTGAGCGCGAAAAGCACGTTGCCGCTGATGCCGATCTTGCCGTTGTTGAGCGTGATGCGGCCGGAGGCGAGCGGGCCGGCCAGCGCCTTTTCGAGGGCCTCGCGGCGCTGTTCTTCCTGCTGGCGCTTCTGGATTTCGGCTTCCAGGCTGGTGACCAGTTCGAGTTGTACGCCGAGCACACCGACCAGGATGAGCACGAAGGCGCCGAGCAGGCCGGACATCAGGTCGCCGAAGACGGCCCAGATGGGCGTGCTGTGTTCGACGCTGGCGTCGATGTCTTCCATGCTCAGGCCTCGCCTTGATTGATGGCGACGCGTTGGAGGTCGTCGACCATCTTCTTCTGCGACATGATGCTGAGGTCGATGATTTCCCGCGCCTGCGCAACGTAGTAGGCAAGCTGCTCGTCGCTACGCGTCAGCGACTTGGCCAGCGCGCCTTCGATGCGTTGCAGGGCAGTCATCATCTTGTCATTGGATTCGGCAAACAGCTTGACGGCGTGACCGAAGGCCTCGCCCAGACTTGCGACCTCAAGGGCACCACCGGCAATGCCAGCACCGACCTCGACCAGCTTGCCGGCCTCATTCTCCACCCTGGTGGCGAACTGGCTGCCGGCCCGTTCGAGCAGTTCTGCCGACGAGGCGACCAGTGCGTCGATGGCGCTACGCTGCTCGGTCGAGGCGTGGTTGATGGCGTCGAGCAGGGCACCCAGCGTTTCCATGATGCGGGCGCGTTCTTCGAGCAGGCTGTTGTCGCGCGCCATGCTGGCCGAGAGTTCATGGCGCAGCTGGCCGATGACCTCGGCTGCGGCCTTGGGCGCTTCGGCAGCGGTCTGCATCAGACGTGTGACTTCGGCGATGGTCGTTTCGGCCTGGCGCTGGGTGGCGGCGACGAGGTCGCGGGCGGTGTCGCCGAGCGTGTTCGTGATCTGCTGCTGTTGCGCCAGCGCCGCGTCACCGTGTTGCTGCCATTGAGTTTCCAGCTTGCCGGCCATGCTGGTCAGGGCGTCGGTGAACTGGTTCTGGCGGGCTTGTTCGCCGGTCCCCCAATCGCGCTGCCACTCGGCCTGCGTGGCCCGAAGATCGGCGAGCAGCGTGGCGGTGCGCTGGGTGAAGGTGTCGACCAGCGAAGTCTGGGTCTGGTCGAGTGCTTGCGTCAGGCGGTCGCTGGCTTGTTCGTGCTTGGTCAGCGCGGCGGTCCAGGTGTCGGCAACGGACGTCACGGCGCCGTCGAAACGCTGGGCAATGCCATCCAGCTGGGTCGCGATCTGTTGCGTCAACGCGATCTGCTCGGCTTGCGTGGTTTGTGCGAAGGCGGCGTGGCTGGCGGCCAGTTCTGTCTTCAGGGTGGCATGGGTGCTTTCGACGGAAGCCAGCAGCGCCTGCGAGCGGTCGCCGAAGGTGTCGGCAAAGCCGGACAGCGTGCAGCTCAACTGCTGGTTCAGCGAATCGGTGCTCTGGGTGTGTTGTGCCAGCGCCGCTTGCCAGGTGGCGGCCACCTGCGACACGACCTGGTCGAGGCGGGCGGTGACGCCATCGAACTGGCTGGCGAGGGTGCTGGCCAGTTGTTGCTGGCTGGCGGTGGCGGCTGCGGCTTGCGCGGCCTGCTGTTGGGCGGCATCGGCCTGCAGTCTGGCCTGCGTGCTTTCGACCGTGGCGAGCAAGGCGGTGGAACGTTCCGCGAAGGTATCGGCGTAGGCGTTGAGGGCTGTTTGCTGTTGCTGGTGCTGCGCTTCGGTGGCCTGTTCGTGGCGGGCCAGCGCTTGCGTCCAGGTGTCGCTGACGGTGGTGACGGTTTGGGCAAACTGACCAGCAATGCCGGCGAGCTGTGTTTCCACGGTGCCGAATAGTTTGTCGTGCAGGCCGCGGGTCTCGCTGGCGATGCCGGCCATGGTCGCGGTGACGACCGGCTGGATGGTTTCTGCCGCCACCGTTGCGCTGTCCTTCAGGCTGGCTTTCAGCGACTGGTCGACGGATAGTGCGAGATCGGTGTACAGACCCTTGGCTTCGGCATGGAAGCGTTGCTGGCCAGTCAGCAGTTGCTCGCCAAGCTGGCGGCTGTGCTCGGCCATCTGGTTCATCATCGCATCGAGTTTGCCGACCAGGTCGGGCAGGGCTTGCGACTGCGCCTGCAGCGCCTTGAAGGTTTCCTGGCGCTGGTAGGCGAGCGAAAAGTCGCGCAGCACGCTGGCGATCCTGCTGTCGAGCAGTTGGCCGACCTGCAGGCGGTCACGCCGACACAGGGCGGAGATTAAACCGAGCATGGCCGAAGTGGCTACACCGGCGACAGAGGTGCCGAAAGCAACGCCGAGGCCCTTGACCGGGGCGGCGAGCGCGGAACGGATGGTTTGCAGGTCGGTGGTGCTCTCCAGCGCCAGCACGGCGCCGTTCAGCGTGACGACCATGCCGAGGAAGGTGCCGAGCATGCCGAGCAGCACCAGCAAGCCGACCAGATAAGGGGTGAGGCCAGGGCCGGGCAAGGCAAACCGTTCGCCTTCGATGCGCAGGCGCACGGCGTTCTGCAGCGCCACCGGCACCTGTTGCAGCCATTCACCGAGGTGGCCGAGATCATCCGGAATGCTGTTGAGCGCCCTGGCCAGCCCGGTGGTGTTGTCGTGGAAGCGGCGCATTTCGAGGCCGCCGACGATATAGACGGCGGCAATGACGCAGGAGACGGCAAAGGCCAGTGTGCTGCCACCGATGTAGCCAATGGCTACCCAGACGACGGCTACCAGGCCAAGAAGGAATGCGAAGAGACTGAAATTACGGTTCATTGCGGGGTCGTTTCGTTGGTTTCGCCGGGGCTGCCCAGGGCAGCGATCAGCCCGGCAACAGGCTTCAGGCGCAGTTCAAGTTCGGCAATCAGCACGGCCTGGGCGTCGCGGCAGAAGGCTTCAAGCCAGCTGCCGGGCGTGGCCCAAGTGGCGGGGTCGTCGCTGCTGCCGTCGGCTAGGCTGGTGCGATGTTCTTCATAACGCAGGGCAAAGCGCTTGGCGAGCAGAATTGGGATGTTTGCCAGCAGGTTGCGCTCGCGTCCGGCGAGGAATTTTTCGAAGCTGAGGTCGAGTTCGGCCAGTTGCTTGCGAGCTGGCGATAACGGGGCTAGGGCCTTGCGGGCGTTGCTGCGCAAGGCTGAAATGGCGCTGCTCATGTCGCGCTGGTGGGCGAGGTAATAGCGATGGTAAGGCGAGAACTCGGCAGCCTGCTCGGCCGAGGCGTTCGGCAGGGGCGTCGGGAACCGGATCTTGGCCGTCTCGGGGCTGAAAACGCCATCATTGAGAATCGATTCGCTCAGGATGTGGCGGACGCGGGCTAGTTGATCCTGCAGATTGCGGGCGCTGGCGTTCGGCTTTTCAAGGGCAGCCGGGCTCGTCCCGGTGCTGCTGTTGAGTACCGAGAAGAGTGCCAGTGCATCCGAAAAGTCCAGCCATTGCCCGAGCCGCTCGCCGAAGTCGTACTTGGGATCAGAGACTTCTGGCGTTGTGTCGGACAGGACTCGGACGAGGGCGGAGCGATTGAAAGTGGCGCGTTGCAATTCACGCGTCATGATCGTGACCCGAGTCAAAGTCGAAAGGGCGGCAAGGCTACTACAAACTTGCGACGCGGTCAGTGGTCTCGTTCAAGGCTTGTGCGAGCGCTGATTCCGGGCGGGGTCTTTGGCGATTCTGGATCACGGGGCGTTTTCGCCCCCTTGTGGGCTCCGCATTCATATCGTTTTCACCCTCCATTTTCTTGTGCTGCAAGCGTGAAGCATTCAGGAGATGAGCCCGGAAGGGGGGCTGGCTCGGGTATAATTTCGCCCTTTCCGCTACCGCCGAATTCATCCCATGGCCGACATTCTTTGCCTCAAGGGCGACGCCGCCTTTTCCGCCTTCCGTCTGCAACGCCTGCAAGCCCGCCTCAATGCGGCCGTGTCGGATATCGAATCGGTGGTGGCCGATTACTGGCATGTTGTGGCGCAAAAGCGCGCCCTGAATGCCGATGAGCGCGCCAAGCTGGCGACGCTGCTGGAAGAGAAGGCGGCTGGCGCTGAAGCTGGCGAACTGTTCCTCGTCGCGCCGCGCATCGGCACCATTTCGCCGTGGTCGTCCAAAGCCACCGACATCGCCTGGAACTGCGACCTCGATGCCATCGAGCGTATCGAGCGCGTCATCGCCTTCCACGTCGTCACCAAGAACAATCGTGCCCTGAGCGCTGACGAGAAGAAGACCGTTGCCGGCTTGCTGCATGACCGGATGACCGATTCCGTACTGCCTGGCTTCGATGCTGCCGGCGAACTGTTCCGCCACTTCGAGCCGAAGCCGCTGAATACCGTTGACGTGTTGGCTGGTGGCAAGGCCGCGCTGATTGAAGCCAACGGTTCGCTTGGCCTGGCGCTGTCCGACGACGAAATCGACTACCTGCTCGACGTCTTCACCAAGGCTGGCCGCAACCCGACCGACGTCGAACTGATGATGTTCGCCCAAGCCAATTCCGAACACTGCCGCCACAAGATCTTCAACGCGTCCTGGGTGGTTGATGGCGAGAAGAAGGACAAAACGCTGTTCGGCATGATCCGCGAAACGCATGCCGCCGCGCCGCAAGGCACGATCATGGCCTACGCCGACAACGCCTCGATCATCGAAGGCGCCACCATCCAGCGTTTCTACCCGGATGCCGACCGTGGCTACTCCTACAAGGAAGAGCTGACCCACATCCTGACCAAGGTCGAGACCCACAACCACCCGACTGCAATTTCGCCGTTTCCCGGTGCCTCCACCGGTTCCGGCGGCGAAATCCGCGACGAAGGCGCCACCGGCAAGGGCTCCAAGCCGAAGGCCGGCCTCTGCGGTTTCTCGGTTTCCAACCTGAATCTGCCGGATGCGCCGCAGCCCTGGGAACACGCCTACGGTCGCCCGTCGCGCATCGCTTCGGCGCTCGACATCATGCTCGAAGGCCCAATCGGCGCTGCCGCCTTCAACAACGAATTCGGTCGCCCGAACCTGACCGGCTATTTCCGGACCTACGAGCAGGACGTCGCCGGCACCGTGCGCGGCTACCACAAGCCGATCATGATCGCCGGCGGCCTCGGTTCCATCCAGGCCGAGCAGTCGTTCAAGGAAGAGACCTTCCCGGTCGGCACGAAATTCATCCAGCTCGGTGGCCCAGGCATGCTGATCGGCTTGGGCGGCGGTGCCGCCTCGTCGATGACGGCCGGTTCCAATGCCGAAGACCTCGATTTCGCCTCGGTCCAGCGTGGCAACCCGGAAATCCAGCGGCGTGCGCAGGAAGTCATCGACCGCTGCTGGCAGATGGGCAAGAACAATCCCATCCTGTCGGTGCACGACGTCGGTGCCGGTGGCGTCTCGAACGCCCTGCCGGAACTCGCCCACTCGGGCGGCGTCGGCGCCGTCTTTGATCTGCGCAAGGTGCCGACCGAAGAGCCGGGCATGTCGCCGGCCGAAATCTGGTCCAACGAATCGCAGGAACGCTACGTACTGGCGATTCCGCCGAACCGCATCGCCGAATTCCAGGCCATGTGCGAGCGCGAGCGCTGCCCGTTCGCTGTCGTCGGCGAAGCGACCGGCGACGGCCACCTGACCGT
>JAGTRS010000087.1 GCA_018262195.1 Pseudomonadota bacterium
ACCCGGCTTCGAGGTGTTCGTGGCCAAGGCCAAAACAGATTTCCAGGAAGAACGCGAGTGGACCTACGTGCGCAAGGATGGCTCGCGTTTTCCGGTGCGGCTTTCGGTGACTGCGCTGCGCGACGAAAACGGCACCCTGCAGGGGTTTCTCGGCATCGCCTACGATATCACCGAGCAGAAGCGGACCGAGGAATACATCCGCCACATCGCCCTGCACGATGCGCTGACCGGGCTGCCCAACCGCGCCCTGCTCGATGACAGGGTGTCGGTGGCGATCGAACAGCAGCGCAGGAACAACACCGGCTTTACGCTGGCCATGATGGACATCGACCGTTTCAAGAACATCAACGATTCCATGGGCCACCATATCGGCGACCGCCTGCTCAAGGAATTCGCAGAGCGAGTCAAAGCCTGCCTGCGCCCCGGCGATACGCTGGCCCGGATGGGAGGGGATGAATTCGTCCTGCTGTTGCCCGAAAGCGATGAAGCCGGGGCGAAACACGTGATCGAGCGCATACGCCATGCGTTGACGCCGCCGATCAATGCGGGCGCACAGGAGATCCACATCACATCGAGCATCGGAATCAGCATTTTCCCCCACGATGGCCCGAACCTGCATGAGCTTTTGCGCTGCGCCGATGTAGCCATGTACTGGGTCAAGGAACACGGCCGCAACGGATACAAGGTGTTTTCACGCGAAATCGATAGCGGCGGCGCCGATCGTTTGAGCCTTGAAAGGGATTTGCACCTTGCCCTCGAAAGCGGCGGCTTCTCGCTGTTCTACCAGCCCAAGGTGGACCTGAGGTCCAACACCATATTCGGAGTCGAAGCCTTGCTGCGCATGCGCCGCGCCAACGGCGAACTCACATCGCCCGCCGATTTCATCCCCCTGGCGGAAGAAACAGGCCTGATCATTCCGATCGGCCAATGGGTGCTGGAGACGGCCTGCCGTGACGCGGTCAGGATGCAGCAGGCGCTGGGTGTGGCGCTCAAGGTCGCAGTCAATATCTCGCCGCGCCAATTCATGAATGCCGGCCTGGTTGCAACTGTCCGGGATGCGCTCCTTCGAACAAGTCTCGATCCCAGCCAGCTGGATCTGGAGATCACCGAAAGCGTGCTGATGGACAAACTCAGCGGCGACTCCACTGCTTTGTCGGAGTTGAACGCACTCGGCGTGAAGATCTCCATCGACGACTTTGGAACAGGCTATTCAAACCTGAGTTACCTGAAGCACTATCCAATAGGCAAGCTCAAGATCGACCAGTCCTTCGTCCACGACATGACCGGTAATCCGGGCGATGCAGCCCTGATCGCGGCGATCATTGCCATGGGGCACAGCCTGAAGATTCCAGTTCTCGCAGAAGGTATAGAAACCCCCGAACAGCTTGCCTTCCTCACCGCGAGCAACTGCGACCTGGGCCAAGGCTTTTATATCGGAAAACCGATGCCCCTCGAGGCACTTCTGCAATGGTTTTCCGATACGACCCGATGGAAACCCGGCAAGGCTCAAAGCCAACCTAACATGGCCCTCTGACGCTGTATTGGGCATTACGAGAGACACACGCCGGACTATCAGGGCAATGGGACGCCGGGACCACTACCACGTCTATGTGATTGAGCTGTCGAAGGACGTTCTCTACGAGGGCCGGTTCAAGAAAGCCAACCCCGGTTACGTCATGGGCAAGCCGTGCATTTACGTCGGCATGACGGGACTGGATCCAGACGTGCGCTTCGACAAACACAAGGCGGGGATCCAGTCGAACCGATTCGTCAAACAATTCGGTCTGCGCTTGTTGCCTGAGCTGGCGATTGATTTCCGCGAAGCCGGGTACGGGGTTTGGCAGGCGTGAGCAGGATGCCGCCGCTGAAAACAGTCCGCTGCCGACCCCATTCTTCCCGCGCGGTATCGGGTTATCGATGGGGTGCATGCGGGCGGTTTTCTGCGCCGCCTGAAGCGTGTTGCTGCGCGAAATCAGCGATTGACTGCGACGGCCCGGGTTCGTGATACTTCCAGAAAGCCAGTTGGATTTCCTCTCCCTTTAAAAAACAAGGTAAAGCCGCATGAACATCACGAGTTACGCCGACCTGCTGAACGCCGCCAGGCAGCAGCCGGAACCGCAACGCCTGCTTTTCGTTTTCACCCAACCCGAGCTGCCCGAAGGCTATACCGAAACGGAGACGCAACGGTTTCAGGCCGGGAAGGGGGGCGTGCTGACCCCCAGGATGTGTACTGACAAGGCGCTGGATGAACTGAGTGACTTTTCCGCGCTCGTCGAGGAATCTCGCAAGACCGGGCAGGACTGGAAAATCGTGTTTGTCGCCGGCCTGGGTGGGCGCGGGGGGGTGATGCCGAGCACCGAGGACGCGCAGGAGCACTTGAAGAAGATGGTCTATTCGATCCAGAACGGCGCGATCTCCAGCTATCTGGCATTCGACCGGGACGGGGTGTTGGTCCAATTCTCCTGAAACGCTGATCCCTTTGCCTGCGCCCGCCTTCAGCGCGCCCGCGCCTTGGCGAGCTTGGCCTTCAGCTCCGGCATGACGACGGCGGCGGCCTTCTCGCCCTCCAGGATGGCCAGGTGCCGGCCCTCGAAATCGGTGCTGCTCACCGCTGCCGTCTTCGGCCGGATCACGACATCCGCATCCTCCAGCTCGTGGCGGCTGATGGCATGGCCCATGATGGCGAAGGTCTGCAGCAGCACATCCAGGGTGCCGGTGAGCTTGTCCCGGCGGCTCACGTTGGAGATGTCCACGGCGATGACGAA
>JAGTRS010000006.1 GCA_018262195.1 Pseudomonadota bacterium
ATCGGCCGCCTTCGTCATGGGCTTCCTGCGCCGCGACTTCGGTGCGACCGGCTTGTTCGCGATGGCGCACAGCCTGAGTCCGATCCAGGCGGTCGTCGGCATGATCACCATCACCCTGTTCATCCCCTGCTTTGCCAGTCTGATGATGATGGTCAAGGAACAGGGCACCAAGGTTGCCCTCGGCATGGTCGCCGTGATCGTGCCTTTCGCGTTTTTCGTCGGCGGTCTGTTCAACATCCTTCTCCGAGCCGTCTGGTCATGAGTCCCGCCCACGAAGCCCGTATCCCCCTGGCCTTCATCCCGCCCGGCAGCGAGGTTCGTCTCGCCGCGCTGGGTGAGGAAATTGATGCCTTGCAGCGGGAGCAACTGACCGCCTACGGTCTGGCCGAGAATCGCCCGATCAGGGTGCTGCAGCAGCGGCCTATGACCGTCATCCTGGCCGACGAGGTGGAACTCGCGCTCGAACATGCGGTCGCACGTTACATCTGGGTAGAAAAGCTGCCCGCCGACGCCTAGAATGGGCGCTCAGGCAAGCCAGCCGATCTCGCCAGCCAGCCGCCGACCCCCACGACTTCCGGAGAACGCCATGAAGGGCGACAAGAAAATCATCGATATCCTCAACGCATTGCTGGCCGGTGAACTGACCGCCGTCGACCAATATCTGATCCACGGCGAGATGTATGCCGACATGGGCCTCAACGAGCTGGCCCAGAAAGCCATCCACGAATCGGAGCACGAACGCCAGCATGCCCGTGCCCTGATCCAGCGCATTCTTTTCCTCGAAGGCAAGCCCGACCTTTCGAAGCGCGAAGCCCTGAAAATCGGCAAGAACGTGCCTGACATGCTGAAGTCCGATCTCGCCGTCGAATACAAGGTTGTCGGCGAACTCAAGAAGGCCATGGCCGCCTGCGAAAAGGCTCAGGATTACGTGACCCGCGACATGCTCGGCATCCAGCTTGAGGATACCGAGATGGATCACGCCTACTACCTCGAGAAGCAGTTGAAGCTGATCGAACTGGTCGGGCTGGAAAACTATCAGCAGAGCCAGATGGGCTCGGGCACCCCGGCTTAAGGAGCGACGACGATGAAAGGCGACAAGAAAGTCATCGAAGCCCTGAACAAGGTGCTGAAGAACGAGCTGACTTCGATCAACCAGTATTTTCTGCACGCCCGCATGTTCCGTAACTGGGGTCTGGAAAAGCTCAACGACTACCAGTACAAGCAGTCGATCCGCGTCATGAAGGAAGCCGACAAAGTGATCGAACGCGTCCTCTTCCTCGAAGGCCTGCCCAACCTGCAGAATCTCGGCAAGCTACTGATCGGCGAAAATGTCGTCGAGTGCCTGCAGGGCGACCTGAAGTACGAACGTGAAATCCAGCGCCCGCTACTGGTCGAATCGATCGCCCTCTGCGAAGCGTTGCAGGATTACGTCAGTCGCGACTTGCTGGAAGAACTGCTCGAACATTGCGAGGAAGCCATCGACTGGCTGGAAACCCAACAAAGCCTGATCGAGAATGTGACGCTGCCGAATTATCTGCAGGCGCACATGGAGCCGGGCGGCGACTAAGCCCTCCCCCCAAAAAAGCCGCGGCGACTACCGTGGCTTTTTTTACGCCTGAATCATGGGCAAGTTGCCGGATCGCTGGCGTAGGCATCCAGGCCAAGATTGCGCAGGCGCTCCAGGTAGCAGCCATAGTGCTCTCGCCAGGCAAAAGCATGATCGTCAGCCAGCAGCCCAGGGAGATTGGTCAAATCGATTTCTGAGACCTGCAGGCTCTCTCCGCCGGTCGCCTGCAGCAGACCTTCGACCAGCAGCATGTCGGAGAGCAACCAGGCCAGATGCCCCGAACCACCCAGTTCAGCGGCCGTCTCCTCCAGACTCAGGCGCGCCAGGCGCTCGACGGCGGAGGAAAGTTCGGAACGCTGGAAGCTTTTACCCTCACCGTTCCCGGCAGCCAGCTTGCGCACGGCAGGCAGCACGCCCCGACTGACCGGGCGACTGATTGCCGTCATGCTGACCGGCTCGGGTAGCGCGCTGGCAATACCTTCGAGTTTTTCGGCCAGCAGGGTGCGCGCAATGACCAACTCGTCGCCGGTCATTGGCTGCAAGATACAGGGGGTCGATTCGGAATTTCGAATTTCCCGACAAAGATGACGGTGCCAGATCTTCTGGCCCAGTGTTTCACCGAATGTTGTCCGCTCCCCGGCAATCTGCAGGCTCCCGCCCCCGATATCGAGCACGTGCGTCGTTTTCAGGCCATCACCCAGCAGTTGGCGCGCCCCGAAATAGCCGTAGGCTCCTTCCTTCAACTGGGGAATGACCAGAACCGCGACACCGCTGGCCGACCAGATACGCCCTAGAAGCAGGGACAGATCGTCCGCCCCCTGTGCGATTGCCAAGCGCCAGGCCGAAAAGCCGCCGCCGACGCGCTCGCATTCCTTGGAGAAACCGGCTTTCTCCGGCAAATCACGGAGCGCCGTGATCGTCGGCGCTACCGTCTCTTCCAGATTACGCCCAGCCCACAGCGGACCAAGGTAATCGATATCCCCGCGCGCCGTCACGCTACTGTTGTCTGCCCCCGCACGGATTCCGGAGGAACCGATATCGAAGGCAACGCGACAAGGCGGCTCAGCCGCAGCGGTGGTTGCCAGAACGGCCAGAGCCAGCCCGGCAAGGAAGTTTCGCGAGATCAAAGGTGAAGATACCCCATCACCCCAGCCACCAGCCCAAAGCCGGTTGCGCCTAAAACACCGGCCAGCAACCAGCGCTTGCGGGTCAGCAGGGTGATCGCGGCCAATGCGATGGCAATTTGCAGCAAGGTCGTGGCCAACGCCCAGCGCTCATGCACATGCATTTCCGCTTCGCTCTTGTGGTCAGCTTCCTTGGCTGCGGCTTCAAGCTTGTCGGCCTCGGCCTTGATTTCTTCCTTTTCCTTCTTGTAGCGCTCGACGGCTTCCTTGAACTTTTCCTGCGCTTCGCCCGTCGTCAGCGTGACTGATAACTCGGCCAGATTCTGCTTGTTGCTCTTGGCCTGGTAGTAGTTCCACTGGTTGGATGCCGAGGTTTTCTGGATTGCTGCCTCGTTCTTGTAGAGCAGCGCCGCGTTCTGCGAATGCCCGCCCATGTAGCCGAAGATGGCACCGACCGTGGACAAAATGGCTGTCAAAACAGCCAGGCGCGATGTGAAACTGTCGCCGCCATGCTGGGCAACATGCTCGACCTCATGATCGTGCGGACCATGGACGTGAAAACCGTGTCCTGACATTGAATTCTCCTTGTATCTGCGGGAGCCACTCAAAGTGGCAGGGCGAATTCTAGCGCCACCTGCCGAATATTTTCGGGAAAGGCAAAATGCGTATTGACATTCATTCTCATCCACCTACAATGAGAACTGTTCTCAATAGATATCGTTCGTGGAGTTCCGTTCATGTACGTATGCGTCTGCCAGGCAGTTACCGACCGCCAGATCCGCGAAGCCGCGCAAGATGGCGCTCGCACGCTGAAAGATTTGCGCCGCGATCTGGGCGTGACCCGCGACTGCGGGCGTTGCGCCTCCTGTGCCCACGAATGCCTGCGTGAAGCACATGGTGAGCAGCCAAAGCCAGGCAAGGTGATGCGCAAGGCGGCCTGATTAAGCCTTTGTTGTTACTTGTTGCACATCAACAACCTGGAGTCAAGCAAGCCGCGACCTTCAACGAGTTGGCTAAGCTCGGTACCACCAGCACTGAATAAATTGATTTCCAGAAGCACAGGCCCTTCATCTGTCATTGCGACATCCCAATGCTGGAATCTGAATTCGGGAAGCAGTTTTGCTGCTGCCAGTACGGTTTCTTTAATAGCCGCCCACTCAGGAAGCACAAGATTTTCAAAAGAAAGACCAGAATCCGGATGCAACCTCAGATTTCGCAAGGCCAATCCGTAACCATGGATCACTCTGAGGACTCGTCCGCTGCCAATATCCACGGCGGCCAATAGGTTACCGAGGCTACCTGATTCAAAATTATCGATAATATTAAAACGTCGGGGAATTTTCCAAACAGCCCTGAAAATATAGGGTTCGGATTCCTCGGGCTGCAGAATCATCACGCGCAAGCTTGAAAGCTGGCCGCATTGCAACTCGGCCAGCATGGGGTGGGGCGCAAGTGCAGCTTGGAACAAATATCCCATACCCTCAGGATTTGTCAGATTTTCTACCCATTTTTCAATCCGGATGCGCTCCCCTGTCGGCCCGAGAATAAGGTTTTCCCTCGTTTCATCTAGACCTGCCAGCAAGAATGCCCCTCTGCCAAAGCCGGCATGCACAGGCTTAGCAAACAGCGGAAATTTCTCGTAGGCACGTAACCAAGTTACCAGTTCCTCGGGACTCTGCAACTGGTCGGCAGTCAAATTGACTGGTACGGTATTTTGGTAGACGGCGGCAAGGCCTGGATGCGGAAGTCCTGCCTTAGCGAGCATTGAAGCCAGGATTCTCTTGTCATCTGCATAGATATGCGTTGACTTGGCATTGCATTTATCAAGAGCATCCTCACCACGCCACCCGACAAATTTGCATTTCTCCCGCCAAGTCAGTTTTTTCTCGTAAAGGCGATAATCAAAATACTCACTCAACCCAAGACGACTTGGCGGAGCGCGTAAAAGCAGCGCTTCGAAAAACTGTCGAAACCACGGCAAACCGCCTTGTCTGCTGGCTTCGTTAGCATCCACCAGGAATTTTGTGAGGATGCCTATTTTTGATCTGAATTGCCGAAGCATTTTTGCTGTCCCAGCGCGGTGATTGATACCTATATCAAAGTTAGAACTTCAGGTAAAGATTCTCTCTTGAGAAAGATGTTCACACGATAAAACAGGAAAAATCTTGCACATGGCAACTTTTCACAAAGTCAGGGAAATACCTCCCGTCAAAAGCCCGTACATGTAGAAGCACTGCTTGCCGCCCGCGAAAAGTTCACACAAGCAATAACGGCAAACCAGAAATCGTTGTTCGCCGCGAACCTAATCAGGCGATGCCTCCCTAACTGTCCAGGCAAACGCGAACAATCGGGTTATATACTGGGCTGCGGCAATGAAAGCAATCTCCCACCAGCGCAAAATGTGCTGACAAAAAGTCGTTCTCACGCCTCGCTGATCAGCGTCCAGTGGTTATCCAGCGCCATCGGTTTCGGCCAGGGCAGGAAGACTGCCTTGGCGGTCGGGTGCCAGCGCACCAGACCCAAGCCGGTGCCCACCAGCACGCCACCTCCGGGATTCGGCCCAGCCCATTCAGTCAGTGCATAGGCTTCCTGCAGCTCGACAATCGGCACCAGCTTGTCGGGAGCACCCGGATGCCAGAGCTGCGCCAGGCCAACCTGGTTGCTGGATAGCGCAAAACCACCGTTGTAGGCGGCTGCGATATCGCCAGCGTAGCCCGCGCCATCGCTGGCCCGGGTCGGCATCAGCAGTTCATCACCATCCAGTACGGCAAGAATCGGCGCCGCAGCTCGCCGGGCAGGATCGTCATGCTCAGCCTGCATGGCCACACCGAGGTAAGCACGGCCTGCTGCGGAATGGCTCCAAGCCAGATGTCTGAGGCTAAGTCGGGAATCGTCCACCGTCCATTTGCGCAGGAGCTTTCCATTCGCGCCATCGAGCCTGACCAGCGAGGAATCCATGCGTTGCAGGTCGAATTTCTTGTCGGTCGGCGTTCGCGGAATGCCGCCGTTGGCGATCATCAGATGACCGTCAGCATCGAGCAGCAACTGGTGCGGCTCCATACCGTAGGTATCCCATTCGTCGATTTTCTTGAGCGATACACGATCACGTACGCCGATCCTGCCACGGCCGCTCTTGAAATCGGTTTCGGTGGTGTAGATCACGTCGCCGCTCAGGCTGGTGATGGCGTGGCCATTCAGGCGTGCGGTGGAGGCATCGTCCTCAAGGCTGATCTGTCGGCTCACCGCGCCTTGAGCATCGATTCGCATTAGCCAGGCACCGGGACGAACTCCGGTCACCAGCAGGCTGCCATCCGCTTCTGGCAGCAGGCCGTGCGGACGCGTCGGCAAGGGAACGGCATGGCGAATTTCCAGCTTTTTCTTCTGCCAGTCCGCCGCCAGCACCCCGCCAAAATACGTGTCGCCAGGATTCGGCCCACGCCATGCGGCAGCGATCAAAGCCGAACGTACTTCGCCCCCGGCGGCAGAGGCCAGCCCGATTTGCGGCAGCACGCCGCAAACCCCGAGCATTTTTAGAAAGTGACGTCTGTTCATACTCATCATTATTCGTCTCCCCGCTTAGCGATAGCCGGCTCGGTCGAGCAGCTTCTGGGCCGCCACGACATTTTTTGCCAGCGCGCCAATCGGCAGGGTGTCGGCCTTGAAACGGCCCATCGCCTCCAGCGCCGGGTTGCCGGTCACCACACTGGCCACCACCGGCCATTCATTATTGCCATCGGCGAAGTAACGCTGAGCCTCATCGCTGGCCAGGTATTCGAGGAACTTGACTGCTGCTTCGACGTTCTTCGAAGTCTTGACCACGCCGGCACCAGAAATATTGATGTGCGTACCGTGATTCGCCTGGTTGGGCCAGACGATGCCGACCCGTTCCATCATCCGGCGCTCTTCGACCTTGTCTGAACGGATCAGGCGTGCAAGGTAGTAGGTATTCGACACCGCCACTCCGCACTCACCCACGGCGACCGACTTGATCTGGTCAGTATCGCCACCCTTCGGCGCCCGGGCGAAGTTGGCGACGACGCCTCTGGCCCACTCTTCGGTCTTCGCTTCACCATCATGCGTAATCAGCGAGGCGACCAGCGACAGGTTGTAGGGATGTGAGCCCGAACGGCTGCAGACCTTGCCCTTCAACTTCGGGTCGGCCAGCGATTCGTAAGTCGCCACATCCTCGGCCTTGACCGCGCTGCGGTTGTAGATGATGACGCGTGCCCGGGTCGAGAAGGCAAACCAGGTATCGGTGTGCAGGTGCGCCGGGATGCGACTTTCCAACAGCTTCGACTTGACCGGTGCGAACAAGCCCAAAGCATCCGCATTGGCCAGACGCGCCGCATCGACCGTGATGAACACATCGGCCGGGCTGTTGGCGCCTTCGTTGCGGATACGCTCCATAAGCTCGTCTTCCTTGCCATCGATCCGGTTGATCTTGATGCCGGTCTGCCTGGTGAAGTTGTCGTAGAGTTTCTCGTCTGTCTGGTAATGGCGGGCAGAATACAGGTTAAGGATTTTTTCCTGCGCCTGCACACCAACACTCGCCAGCACTGCCAGCGCGACCAGGGCCAATTGCTTTTTCATGAACGTGACTCCGTTGCGATCAGAATTTGTACTCAGTGCTCAGGATGAAACGACGAGCCTGTCCAGGCACGGTAAAGCCGCCGTTGTCATACAGGGCGTCGTAATACACCTTGTCAAACAGGTTCTGAATATTGAACTTGACCGTGTATTTCGGCTGTTCGTAGGCCACCATGGCATCCCAGCGCGTGTAGGAGTCCACCCAGTTCGGGTTGAAGGCCGCCGTACCGGTCGGGGCACCGCCGTAGCGCCGGCTCTTGTACTCCATGCCGCCGCCGACCTTGAAGCCGTGTGGCAATTGGTAAGTCGTCCACAGGTTGAACGTTTTGCGCGGCGTATTGCGCGGCGACTGGCCGATGAAGTTGGGATTGCCGTTACCTGGCGCCACCTCGAGAATTTCAGCGTGGATGTAGGAGATGCCGCTGAACACCTCCCAGTTGTCGGTAATCCTTCCGGCCATCTCAAGTTCGACGCCATCCGACTGGCGCTTGCGGGTCAGGATGCTTGCGGCGGACTCCAGGTCAGTATTGCGCTCCCAGTCCTTGATGGCGCGATAAAGCGAGGTGCGCAGAGAGAGGTTGCCATCGGCCAGTAGCCACTTGCTTCCCAGCTCCAGCACCTTGGAACGCTCGGCCGGATATTGGCTACCGGACAACTGGTAAAGGTCGGCCGTCGGGCTGAAGGAATCACTCCATCCGGCGTAGTAATGCTGTGCCGCCGTCGGTTGCCACGAAAGGCCAGCACGGTAGCTGTTTTCGCTGAAGTTGCCGCTAAAGGCTGCGTTGGTGAAATACTCCGAACGCATCATGTCGCGGCGGACGCCGACGGTCATCTTCCAGTCCGGAATGAACTCGACGCTGTCCTGCACGTAAGCGCTGTAGGTTTCGCCCTTGTAGGTCGCTGGCGCTGCCGTCGTATATTGACCCGGCTTGTACAGCGGATTGGTTGCGGTTCCCAGGTTGCGCAGCGCCCAGCGAATCGAGTCTTCGTTGAGGTACTCGACACCGGTAATCAATTCGTTCTTGAGGCCGAATAGCGTAAAGGCCGTGTTCAGGTCGCTCTGCAATACATAGTTGTCAGTCTCGAACTGGCGAGTCTTGGCCTGTTGCTGCGTACTGTTGGCTGTCAACGTCCCTTGACCGGCCACCGCCCAGTAGGACCGCTTGTAGTTGGCCGCCCGCAGCACGGTGCGCCACTGGGTATCCGGCGAGATCTTGAACAGGTAGTTCAAGGTGGAGACATTAGTCTCGCTATCATCGAAATTGCCATCCACGCCGTAATAGTTTCCAGCCTTGGCCATCGCCTCGTTCGGACGCCGCCCACTGAACGGGATCCCGTAATCCGCGCGGTCTTGCGTCTTGACCCACAAATGGCTCAGCGTCACCTCATGGTTGGTTCCCAGACCGAAGGAAATGCTCGGTGCGAAGCCCATGCGATGCACTTCCGGCTCGGTGCCGGTATAGGGATTGGTCCGTGAGCTGCCTTCATCACGATTCATCACGTTGATGCGGAAGGCCGTCGTATCACCGATCCGCTGGTTGAGGTCAGCCTTGAGCTCCTGGAAACCGTCAGTGCCGATGCCAACACCCACCTTGTTGATGCCGTACAGCATCGGCGTCTTGCTGACCTGGTTGATCACGCCGCCGGCCTGACCGCGACCGAACAGCATGGCCGCCGCACCGCGCAGCACATCGACTTGTTCCAGATTGAAGACTTCACGGTTGTATTGGGCGGTATCACGAATGCCATCGAGATACATGTCGCCAAAGGTATAAAACCCGCGCAGGTTCATGTTGTCGCCGGAACGCCCACCTTCGGCGGCATTGAAGGTCAAGCCAGAGACATTGCGCAGTGCCTCGCGCAGCGAGTTCGCTTCCTGCTCCTCGATCAGCGCCTGGGTCACCGTAGTGATCGCCTGCGGCACATCGTGCGGATCCTGCAGCACCTTGCCGACGCGGGTCTTGGTTGCGCGATAGCCATCCGGCTGATCCTGCGTGGCGGTAACGGTCACCGCCTTCAGGGTCTTGTCATCCTCGGCCCAGGCGGAGCCGCTGATCGTGAACAGTGCTGTGGCAACAGCGGCTGCCACAGGCAGCATTTTACTGAACGGCAGGGGCACATCCGAGGGGGAGAAGGAGGAAGCAGACGAGGCCTTGCGACCCGGAGTTTTGGCAGTTTTCACAGGCAAACCTTTTTCTAGTCAGTCGGTAATGGCTGGCTGGCATAAAGGCTGGCTTGCCGAACGTTGGGTTCGTATCCGCGACAACCCTGGCGTGAAAAAGTCAGAATCACAATCCTGAACACACCGAGTTGTTGCAAACGCAAATGCGAATATATCGCATTTGCAAATTAGAAACAACTTGCTTCTACCCACCGTTTATTAATACGGGCGCGAAGGGTTGTTTAGTGCATCAGAACGTCAGATGACGTCGATACCTGGCTCGCCTTCAGTCATTTCGCCGATGACCGAAACGTGTGAAAAGCCGTGCTGAAGGAACAGGGAGAGCACTTCGGTGACCGTGTCAGCCGAGCAGGAAACCAGCAAACCGCCCGATGTCTGGGGATCGCTCAGCAAAGTCTGGGCAATGTTTTCCAGACCGCCGACAATTCGTACGCCGTCTCCGTAGCTCGCCCAGTTGCGGCCGGACGCGCCAGTCACCAAACCGGCTTGCGCCAGCTCGCGAGCCCGCGGCAACATGGGCAAATCCGCGTATTTCACCGTCGCCCGCAGGCCACTGCCCTTACACACTTCCAGCAAGTGGCCGGCAAGTCCGAAGCCGGTGACATCGGTGACAGCATGCACCCCATCCAGACAGGCCAGTACCGGTCCCGGCGTATTAAGCTGCGTCGTGGTCTCAACCATGGCTTCGTAATCCTTGGCCTGGAGTTGATCCTTTTTCAGCGCCGCGCTGTAGATACCGACGCCCAACTGTTTGCCGAGCACCAGCTTGTCGCCCGGCTTGGCATCCGAATTGCGCTTCAGGTGCTCCGGATTGACCAAGCCAATGGCCACCAGACCATAGATGGGTTCTACGGAGTCAATCGTATGGCCGCCGGCAATCGGGATTCCCGCTGCCCGGCAGACATCCTCGCCGCCCTGCAGTATCTTGCCGATGGTTTCCAGTGGCAGGACATTGACCGGCATGCCGACCAAAGCCAGGGCAAAGAGCGGCGTCCCGCCCATGGCGTAAACATCCGAGATGGCATTGGTCGCTGCGATGCGCCCGAAATCGTACGGATCGTCGACAATGGGCATGAAAAAATCGGTGGTCGCGACAATCGCCTGTTGCGCGTTGATCTGATAGACCGCGGCATCGTCGCTGGTCTCGGTGCCGACCAGCAGCTGCGGCGGGATGATGCTACCCGTGGTTCCGGCCAGAATTTTCTGGAGGACGGCAGGCGCGATCTTGCAACCGCAGCCACCACCATGGGAAAGCTGGGTAAGTCTGATTTTTTCTTCCGGCACGGCTGTTCTTTCGGGAAATGCTTGTTGATCGTTGTTTATTCGGCGTCGAAGCCCGCATCCTCGATCGCATTGACCAGCGCGTCGCGGGTCACTACCTGCTGATCATAGGCTACGCGGCCTTCGGCGGCCTCGAGCGAGACCTCGGCGCTACTGACGCCGGCCATGGCGCTGAGCACCCCGGTGATGTTCTTGACGCACCCCTGGCAGCTCATGCCGCTAATCTTGATCACGGTGTTTTCCATTGCTGTTACCTGTTGATGAATGGTTGAAGACGCAGCATATCGGCCATTCCATCCGCCGACATCGGGCGACTGAAATAGTAACCCTGCGCCATGTCACACCCCATTTTACGCAACAGCGCCAATTGTTCGACTTTTTCTACGCCTTCGGCCAGCACGGTCATGCGCAGACTGCGCCCCATGCTGACGATGGTCGAGGCGATCGCCCAGTCATCCGGATCGGTTTCGAGGTCATTGACGAAGGAACGGTCAATCTTCAGTTTGCCGACCGGGAAGCGCTTCAGGTAAGCCAGTGATGAATAGCCCGTGCCAAAGTCATCGAGCGAAAGTTCAACCCCCATCCGATGCAGGGCCGACAGGGTTCCCATGTGAATCTCCGCATCGTGCATCACGGTGCGTTCGGTCAGTTCGAGCTCAAGGCGACTGGCGTCCAGCCCCGAGGTGGCCAGCGCGCCCGCCACCATCTCGACAAAACCGGCCTGACGGAACTGCACGGGAGCGACGTTGACGGCCATGCAGATCGGGGGAACCCCGTCGTCACACCACGCTTTTGCCTGTCGACAGGCTTCGCAGAGCACCCAATCGCCGATCGGATTGATCAATCCCGTTTCTTCGGCGACATGAATGAAACGATCCGGCATGATCAAGCCAAGCTCCGGATGCAACCAGCGGATCAGCGCCTCAACGCCGATGATCAGACCTGTTTCCAGATTCACCAGCGGCTGGTAGTGCAGGACAAATTCGTTCTGAACCAATGCCCGTCGGAGGTTACTTTCCATCAGCAAGCGATCGAGCGTGGTCGTGTTCATCTCGCTCGAATAGAACTGGAACGAGTTACGACCCATTTCCTTGGCCCGGTACATGGCGGTATCGGCATTGCGCAACAAGGCTTCCAAGTCACCGCCGTCGTTAGGGTAGATGCTGATCCCGAGCGATGGCGTCACCGTCAGCTCATGCCCTGCCACCTCGAAAGGCCGGGAGAAAACATCTACCAGACGCCGCGCCACTTCGGCCGCCGCACCGGTATGGAAGCCCGGCATGGCGAAAATGAATTCATCCCCCCCCAGACGGGCCAGCGTATCGATGCGTCGGACCACACCATCCAGACGCCGGGCGACCTGACACAGCAATTCGTCACCAACGCTGTGCCCTAGCGAATCATTGACACGCTTGAAATGGTCGAGGTCGAGGAAGATGACAGCAATTTCGGATGCCTCTCGCTCAGCCGCAGCGAGCATCTGCTCAAAACGCTCGCGCAACAATCGGCGATTGGGCAAGCCGGTAAGAACATCGTAGTCAGCCAGCTCGCGGATTCTCTGTTCAGCAAGCTTCTGCGCCGAAATATCCAGCACGGTGCCGACAGAAGCCGGCAGCCCGCCGATCTCCGATGGCGACCCAAGCACCATGATCGGAAAGGTCGAGCCGTCCTTGCGTACTCCGGTCAATTCATAATTGTGGCCAACGACACCGGCAGCCCGTAACTGCATCTGCTCAATCACAAATGCATGCTGTTCGGGAATGATGAGATCAAGCGGCCCCAAGCGGTCAAGCAACTCCTCGCTGGAATAACCAAACATGCGCAGCAGGAACGGATTAACGTACTTGAAGCGCTGATTCTGGAGCACGAAGATACCGACCTGGGCAGCCTCCATCGTGCTCCGGAACATTGTTTCCTGCTCGGTCATTGCCGTAGCACTTCCCGTCGTTCCCGCATCGCCATCAGAAAGCAGTTGTTCAATTATCTTTTCCCCGACCCCTATGGTCATCGAAACTCCATTCCTACCGTCCAGTCTGGCTTTTAGGCCGCCAGCGCTTGAGCAGAAGCGAGTTCGAAACCACTGAAACCGAACTCATTGCCATCGCCGCTCCCGCCACCACCGGGTTGAGCAAACCCAAAGCCGCCAGTGGAATTCCCAACACATTGTAGATGAAAGCGAAGAAAAGATTTTGCCGTATTTTCCCCAAGGTGGCCGCCGATAGGGCGATAGCATCCGACACCCCTAGCAGGTCACTGCGTATCAATGTTAAATCTGCTGCCTCGATGGCTGCATCCGAACCCGCCCCGATGGCGAAGCTGACATCTGCCGCAGCAAGAGCCGGCGCATCGTTGATACCGTCGCCCACCATGGCCACGATCCCGCCGCCTGCCTTCAATTCCTGAACCGCCGCCGCCTTGTCACCGGGCAGGATGCCCGCCCGGAATTCATCGATGCCGGCCTCTGCCGCAATTGCCGCCGCTGTTGCGGCATTGTCGCCAGTCAACATCACCACCCGGATGCCGCGCTCGCGCAATCGGCTTACGGCGAGGCGCGAAGTTGGCCGCAGAGCATCAGCCACAGCAAAAATAGCCAGGGTCGATTCACCCTCGTTCAATGCCACGACCGTTTTGCCTGCCCTTTGCAACTCACCAACCACCGGGTCGGCCGCCAGCCCCAGCCACGTCGGCGAACCGAGGCGCAATGCCCGCCCGTCAATCTGGCCTTCGATGCCACAACCGGGAATTGCCTTGAAGCCAGTCACTTTTCTATCGTCACCCCCCGGTTGAACTGCAGCTCCGGCCGCCACAACAGCCTTGGCCAACGGGTGTTCGGAATTCTGCTCCAGCAAGGCCGCCAGGCAGAGCGCGTCGTTGCCAGCCAGAGCGCGCGGCACAACATCGGTCACCTGCGGCAAGCCACAAGTCAGCGTGCCGGTCTTATCCAGCGCCAGCACGGTGATGCGTTCCGCCCGTTCGAGTGCCTCGGCATTCCTGACCAGAATGCCGGCCCTGGCCCCCTGCCCGGTTCCGACCATGATTGCGGTCGGTGTGGCCAGACCCAGCGCACACGGACAAGCAATGACCAGCACGGCCACGGCATTGACCAAGGCCTCGGCAAACTCGCCGGAATATATCCACCAGCCGACGAAGGTCACAAGCGCAATGGCACACACCGTCGGCACGAAGATCGAAGAAATCTTGTCAGCCAGACGCTGCACCGGCGCTTTCGATCCTTGCGCCTCGCCGACCAGCCGGATAATGCCGGCCAGCAAGGTGTGCTCACCAACGCCGGTGGCCCGGCAACTCAAGGCGCCCTGGCCGTTGGCTGTGGCGGCAAAGACCTTGTCACCCGCCCGCTTGCCCAACGGCATGCTTTCGCCAGTCAGCATGGCCTCATTGACGCTGGACTCACCATCGATCACCTCCCCGTCAACCGGCACGCTTTCGCCCGGACGAACCAGGAAGACATCGCCCGGCATCAACGCCTCGACCGCCATCTCCACCCACTGGCCATCGCGCTCGACACGTGCCGTCTTCGGCTGCAAGCGGATCAATGACTCGATGGCTTCGGAGGTTCTGGCCTTGGCCCGCGCTTCGAGCAACTTGCCCAGCAGCACCAGCGTGATCACCGCCGCCCCGCCCTCAAAATAGACGTGCTGGTTGAGGCCAAACAAAGTCACCACCGTCGAAAAACCCCAAGCCATGCTGGTACCCAGGGCGACCAGCACATCCATGTTGGCGCCACCACCACGCAGGGCCTTATAGGCACCATCATAGAAACGCCAGCCAATCCAGAACTGGACCGGCGTCGCCAGCACCAGTTGCAGCCAGCGCGGCAATTCGTTTTCGTGACCATGCTCGCCAAACATGAACAGCATCTGGCCGACCAGCGGCAAGGTGAGCGCCACGGCAATCCAGAAGCGCCGGATTTCCCGGCGATAGACAACCAATTTCTCAGCCTTTTCGCGTTCGCGCGTCTGGCCATCGACCAACTCGGCCGTGAACCCGGCCTTCGCCACCGCCGCCACCACGGCAGCCTCATCGGCCGCGGCCGACAATCGCACCCGGGCGCGTTCGGCCGCCAGATTGACATTGGCCTGCATGCCGGCCTGCCGGTTCAGAACTTTCTCGAGACGCGCCGAGCAAGCAGCGCAGGTCATGCCACCGATAGCGAACTCGACAACCCGGCCCCGATCGGCCTCGTCGGTCATTTGACCAGCAACACCGGGCAGGGTGAAAGGTGCAACACACGCGTCGCCACCGAACCCATCACCATGCCGGCCGCCGCACTGCGGCCATGCGTCCCCATGATGATCAGGTCGCAGGCCTGTTCGCCTGCCATCTTGCTGATCACCTCGGCTGGCTGACCGACATGGATATGCGTTGTATGAAAGCGCCCGGCCGCATCCAGCTTCCGCTGTGCCTCGGCGAGCTGCTCCTGCCCTTCTTCCAGATAATAGGCATGCAAGGTTTCCTTGCCGACGTGGGCCTGTACCCGGCCAATCGGAATCGGCGCATGGACATGCAACAAGTGAATTTCCGGCACATCGCGGAACCAGGCTGCATGGCTGATCAGGTGATCGACGGCGCGCAGCGCGCAGGCCGAACCATCAACCGGCAACAATATTTTCATGGTGTTTCCTATCCTAAAGCCCGCCTGACAGACGCATCAGGCCGAGGAATCCGTATAAGCCAAAGCCTAGCACCAACAGGCCGGAGAGGGTACGCACAATAGGACGACGGACGAACTCGTTGAGCCTGGCCAGCACTATGCCGGCCAGCAAAAGGTTGGGCAAGGTACCGAGCCCGAAGGCCAGCATCGTCAGGGCACCACGCTCGGCCGAACCGGTACTGAGCGCCGTTGCCAATGCGCTATAGACCAGACCGCAGGGCAGCCAGCCCCACAACACGCCCAGCGGAAAAGCCTGCGCCACGCTACGCACGGGAAGAAAACGACGGGTCAAGGGTTGCAAGCGTCGCCAAAGGCTCTGGCCGGCTCGCTCGGTAAAGGCCAGCGCCTTGGTGACACCGAGCAAATAGAGGCCCATCGCCACCAGCATCAGGTTGGCAATGAAATAGAGAATCAGGCGAGCCGGCACCTGGCCTTCAAGCCCCATGCTGGCAGCCCCCAGCGCCCCGGCGATTGCGCCGGCCAACGCGTAGGAAAAAATGCGCCCGCCGTTGTAGGCAAGGTGCATGGACCAGCGCGCTTGCCCTCCCATCGAGAGGGCGCCAACAATGCCACCGCACATGCCGACACAGTGTGTGCCGCCGAGCAGGCCAACAAGAAAAAGCGCGAGATAGCCGGAATCAGGCATCGTGCAAACCAGTAGTCACCGAAGCGGGCAGTTTACTCCGCCCACCCGGCACTACGCACGGCAATCAGATGACTTTGGAGTAGGTCGCCCGTTGGCGTCCGGCCCGCAGATAGCGGTCGAAGACCATGGAGATGATGCGCACCAGCAAACGTCCGGGCGGCAGGACAGTGATCCACTCGCGATCAATCTTGAGCAAACCGGCCCGCTCCATCTCCTTCATGTCTTCCAATTCAGCCTCGAAATACTGGCGGAAGTCGATCAGGTGGGCGCTTTCAATGCTCTCGATGGACAACTCGAAATGGCACATCAGCGCCTGGATGATAGAACGGCGCAGGATATCGTCGGCCGTCAGTTCGATGCCACGGAAGACAGGCAAGGTATCGGTATCCAGACGATCGTAGTACTCGTCTGCCGTCTTGACGTTCTGGTAGTAGGTGGGCCCGACCTTGCTGATCGACGAAATGCCGAAAGACAGCATGTCGCAATCGGCGTAAGTCGAATAACCCTGGAAATTGCGGTGCAGGCGGCCCTGACGCTGAGCAACCGCCAATTCGTCGTCCGGCTTGGCAAAGTGGTCCATACCGATGAAGACATAACCCGCATCGGTCAGCTTCTTGATCGCCAGTGCCAGAATCTGCAACTTGGTATCGGCAGACGGCAGATCAGACTCGTTGATCCGGCGCTGCGGCTTGAACATGCTGGGCATGTGTGCATAATTGTAGATCGACAGGCGGTCAGGATCCATCGCCAGAACGCGCTCCAGCGTCCGATTGAAACCCATCACCGTCTGGAACGGCAACCCGTAGATCAGATCGACCGAAACCGACTTGAAGCCATTGGCCCGGGCATCGCGGATCACACTGTAAGTTTCTTCCTCGCTCTGCACGCGGTTCACCGCGACCTGAACGCGCTCGTCGAAGTCCTGAACCCCGACGCTCATGCGGTTGAAACCGAGTTCGCCCAGCAAGGCAACCGTCGCCGTATCCACCTTGCGCGGATCGACTTCAATCGAATATTCACCGCCATCGAGCAGCTTGAAATGCTTGCGTGTTTCGCCCATCAACTGGCGCATCTCGCTGTGCGACAGGAAAGTCGGCGTACCGCCACCCCAATGCAACTGGATGACCTCGTGCTCACCATCACGACCTTCCAGCGCCGCCGCCTGAATATCAAGCTCCTTGGCCAGATACTTGAGGTATTTGCCGCTCCGCCCGTGATCTTTGGTAATGATCTTGTTACAGGCGCAGTAATAGCAAATAGTGTTACAGAACGGGATGTGGAAGTATAATGAGAGTGGCCGGCTGATCCCGCCAATGTTGCGTTTGCCAAGCCAAAGCTTGGCAGCATCGGAGTCGAATGCCTCGACAAAACGATCGGCCGTCGGATAAGACGTGTACCGGGGGCCGTTGACGTCAAAACGGCGAATGATCTGCGGATCGAAGACGAGGTTTTCAGTTGCGAAATTCATTAGGCAAGCCATCAAAAGTTGTTCGGATTATGTTCGGATGGCATGGTTTTGCTGTTGACTTGGATCAAGCTAACGCAGGTTGCCAATGGCACAAACACACCCATTAAATCAGGAAATCTCGCTGTCCGTCATCAAGACGGCCTGCTCGAACTGCAACCTGCGCGAACTGTGCCTGCCCTTCGGGCTCAGCATCGAGGAACTTGAGCGCCTCGACGACATGGTTTCCACCCGTCGCCGTATCAAGCGAGGCGACCACCTCTACCGCGCCGGTGAGGGTTTTGACGCCATTTACGCCATCCGCAGCGGCTTCTTCAAGACAGACGTGCTGCTCGAAGATGGCCGCGATCAGGTAACCGGTTTCCAGATGGCCGGCGAATTGCTCGGCCTCGACGGGATCAGCACCGAACACCACACCTGCAACGCGATCGCGCTCGAAGACAGCGAGATCTGCGCCATTCCGTTTTCCCGCCTTGAGGTACTGTCGCGGGAAATCCACACGCTGCAACACCACTTTCACAAAGTGATGAGCCGGGAAATCGTTCGCGACCATGGCGTAATGATGCTGCTCGGCACCATGCGCGCCGAAGAGCGGCTGGCTGCCTTCCTGCTCAACCTGTCGCAGCGCTTCACTGCACGGGGTTTCTCGCACGCCGAGTTCTACCTGCGCATGACGCGTGAGGAAATCGGCAGCTATCTTGGCCTGAAACTGGAAACAGTGTCTCGAGCCTTCTCAAAGTTTCAGGAAGAAGGCTATATCGCCGTCCAGCAGAAGCACATCCGGATTCTCAACGTCAATGGCCTGAAGGCCTTGATGAATCACCGTAGCTGAACTGGCGCGACTGTCCATCCGAAGCGCGCCAGTTCAGCGGCCCGCGCGGTGATTCGCCGCAACAATTCCGATGCCTGTCGGCGGCTTGGCGTGCCATCGCCGGGCGAGCGGTATGCAAGCATGATTTCGGCAGTGCCAACCCGGCTGTACAGGGCAATCGACAGCGGGCACACCGCCAGTTGCTCGACCGCTTCCTGGACCATCTGCCAGGCCAGTGCACCGCTGCAGAACTGAACAATTTCTGCTTCGCGGAACGGTGTCATTGCTCCCTTGTGCCCGGTACCCTGCAACATCTGGTTGAATGGCAAGATGGCCCCGACAACCAGCCCCTCTCCCTCGATGACCTCGACCAATGCATCGCGTGTTGCGGCGTAGCTGCTATTGGCAACCAGGTAGGTGATGACATCGCCTGCAGCCCATGCCGGCACTGCCGATGAAACACAGAGACACAGGATGCAAGCAAAAAAAGGGGGCACCCCGCAGGACGCCCCAAACAGATGTAAGAATGACATCTGACGCAAGAATAACTCCTGAACGAGGAGCATCTACAACGATGCCCCCGTAATCCAGCCAAATGATTTAGAAGGCGTGCTTTATACCCATAGCAAAGCCATTGACGCCCGTACCGGAAAGCCCGGCCGAATTGCCCATCGGGTTAATCGTGAAAGAAGCGTTGCGCTCATTCTTGATATGCGCGTAATCGGCGTACAGTTCTGTACGCTTAGACAGCGCATAGCGGGCACCGATTGCCCACTTGCTGGCATCGGCTTCGCTGAGTGTCTTGTCCTTGACCTGGCCGTAGCTAGCAAGAAGCTTGGCCTTGCCAACCGGCACAGTAGCGCCGACAAACCAGTTGCGGCGATCATACTCTTGCCCGGCCGCCAGTCCGCCCAGATTCTGCAAACCGGCGGTAGTGGCATCAAGATCGATATTGCCGCCAATCAGCGAGTTCTGCTGCCCCTTGATCACATCGTAAACACCACCGATCTTGACGACGCCGAAATCGTAGGATACGCCACCGGTAGCCACATACAGACGGCTATCCGATAGACCTGCCGCCTTGGTGGTTTCATAGTCCAAATCAACGCTCAAGGGGCCATTGGCGTAGATCAGGTTTACGGAGAACAAGCGGTCGTCGGCATTGCTGCTGCCGGTAATGGGGCTCACACCATTGGTATGAACGCCTTTCAGACTGCCTTCGTTGCCCTGGGTATTGGTGGCAGTCGCCAGAATCAGCGTAAAGCCGTTCCAGGCGGGAGAGATGTAGGCGATGGCGTTGGCCGCACGGTCGTACTGGGTGGTCATCGAGGCGAAATTGCCGACCGAGTAGTTGGTGAACGGGTTGTACTTGCCATAAATCCCGTATCGCAGGCCATCAAGATAACCGGCAACGACAGTACCGAACCCACCGGTCAGGCCAACGTAAGAGTGACCAGCCTGGTTCAGGCCACCGCCAGTGTCGGGATTAAAACGATATTGGATATCGAACAGAGCCTTTAGGCCATTTCCGAGATCTTCAACGCCCTTGAAGCCCAAGTGACTGAAGGATGCGGCTTGACCGGTGAAATTGCGAGCCTGGTTGGTCGTACCCACGTTGCCGCTGGCCGGCACGGCGCCGTTGCTGCCGCTGGTAGTCATCAATCCCATATCAATGTTGCCGTAGATGGTCACGTTGGATTGGCCAAAGGCAGCGCCGGAAGTGGCAGCGGCGATAGCCAGGGCGATAATTTTCTTCTGCATGAATTGTCTCCAGATATTTATACCGAAATACGCCCAACCCCCTCGGGCGCGGCGACTTCCCCCCAAGCACCGCAAGCGGCGGCAGCAAGGATGCACATCTATTGCGAAGCTCATGCCAGGGCGAGAAAAACGTCACAAATAAAACTAACCGATTGATATAAATAAGTTTTATACGTAGCCAACGGAAACACCTAAAAAATCCCGAACAACCGAATGCTCATTATTTGGACAGCACATGACCTATTGCCCCAAAAAACAACACCCAAAACGGCAGACAATAAAATGCCCGGCACACAGCCGGGCAAGTTGGGACATGAGGTAATTCAGAAAACGTAGCGGGCACTGACCCCGGCCAACCAGCTCCGTCCCGGCGCCGATTCATAGAAGCGACTGTTGCTGTCGCCGACGATCACCGAACCGACGTACTGGCGGTCGAAAATATTGTCGAAGCGCAGGAAGCCACGCAGGCTGAGCGGGCCGTATTTGCGATCGATGCCGACGCGCAGGTTGGCGATGGCATAGCCCGGCGCTGCTTTCTGGAGGTTGCTGTCCTCGACATAGACCTTGCTGCGGATGATGCCTTCGACCGCGGCGTGGAAGCCGGTCGGCTGATGTTTCCAGGCCACTTCGCCAAACAGGTTCTGGGCGGCAACACCCGGCAGGCGGCTACCGGCACTGACCGCACCGGTCGAGGTGGTGAATCGCTCGGCGTAATGGGCATCAAGGTAGGTATAGGCCAGGCGACTGCTCAATTGCTCCGCCCAGCGCGTATCGAATGCCATCTCCAGACCGCGCCGCTCTGTCTTGCCAGCGTTCTGGTAGGCCGTCCGGCCACCACTGCTCGACAGCACTACCAGTTCATCCTGGGTCTTGATCTCGAACAGCGCCACATCGAGGCGGCTGGCAGCGCCGAGCATGGCCTTGAGGCCAGTTTCGTAGTGCATGCTGGTTGCCGGCTTCAGCGAGAAATTGAACGAGCCGCCGCCATCCGAATAAAACATCTCGTTGAAGGTCGGAGCCTCGAAGCCGCGCGCCGCACTGGCGTAGAAATTGACGCTGTCAGTCAGGCGGTAGAGGGCAGCGACGGTCGGCGTGGTCTTTTCATAGCTAATGCGACCGCTGTCGTCGCCGTTGCCGGTCACCATGTAGCGGTCATCCACCTTGAAGGCGATGCGGCTATGACGCAGGCCGCCGCTGAAGGTCCAGCGCTCGCCCTGCCATTCGGCCTGAGCGTACTGATCGAAGGTCGCAACGCGATCCTCCTCGTTGCGTCGCAGGCGCCCCGTCACACCGCAAAGGTTGGCAATACAGTTGGCCGGCACACCACTACCGACAAAGTTCTCGTAGCCTTGCCGATCATCGGTGGCCTGCTCATAGTCAAAACCGACCGTGGTCGTCAGGCGACCACCGGCCAGCCCGAAACGCCCGGTCCAGCGACCGGACAAACCGGCAAATTCGCGGTCGAAGTCGATGATGCCGCCGGACTGCTTGGCAGGCGCCTGCGCTCCGACCGGGATCGACTGGTATTGAGTGGTCGAGCGCTGCCCGGCATAGGCCGAAACCTGCACGGTGTGATCTCCAAAGCGATGCTCGTAGCTGATTCCCCCCTGCGCGTGGTCGATACTCTTGCGGGTGTCGTAAGCCAGCGCCGGGTAGTTGTTGCGAGCAGCATCCCAGGCCACACCACGCGGATTGGCCTGAAACTCCTTCCACTGCAGGCCTTGCGGGTCCTGTGCATCCTGCCGGAAGGTGTTGGCAAGCAGCGTCAGCTTGCCATCCTGGCTCGGCCGGAAGGTGAGCTTGGCCATGGTCTGGTCGCGTTCGGCAGCACTGTGGTCGCGGTAGCCATCGGTCGCAAAACGCGAAGCATCGATGACGTAACCAATGCCCCCTGCCTCGCCTTGGGCGCTGATGTCGCTTTTCCAGGTGCCATAGCTGCCGGCGGCGAAGCTGCCTTCGACACTGGGCGCCCCCTTGCCATCCGGCGTGAACATCTGGATCACGCCGCCAGCATGGTTGCCGTAGATGGCCGACATCGGCCCGCGCATGACTTCGATCCGCTCGGCCCGGTCAAGATTGAAGGTGGCCGCCTGCCCCTGCCCATCGGGCATCGAGGCCGGAATGCCGTCGCTGACCAGGCGAATACCTCGCACGCCAAAGGCCGAACGAGCGCCGAAACCGCGCGAGGAAATCTGAAGATCCTGCGCGTAGTTCTGACGGTTCTGCACCGTAACACCGGGCACCGAGGCAAGTGCTTCGGAAACATTGACCCGAGCCTGATCAGCGCCGATTCTGGCGGCATCAACGACATCGACTGCGGCCGGCAGGTCGAAGCTATTGTGCTCGACGCGGCTGCCAGTCACGACGACCGAGTCCAGTGTCAGCGCAGCATCGGCCATGGCAAGACCGGAAAAAGCTGCGGCCAGCAGGCTGACAAGATGGCAAGGCCGGGCAAGTCGGGAAGGAAGGTGCTTTGTCATTTTGTCTCCTGGATAAGCGAGGCAACCCCTCAGTTGCCGTGGAGACCATTATTCTCAAACGTCGGGCCCGGCACATCGTGACAATCGCCCGAGTTGCCTACAGAAAATCATTAGAACAAAAGCAGCAGGCAACGATCCGGATTCCTTGTTGCCAGGAGGCGCTCGGCCAGGGCCTGAAAAACAAAAGGCCCACTCCGAAGAATGGGCCTTTTGGCAGCATCGACGACGATGAAGAATCGTCGCCAACGCGATGTCTGGAGCGGCAGAAGAGTCTCGAACTCTCGACCTCAACCTTGGCAAGGTTGCGCTCTACCAACTGAGCTACTGCCGCTTTTTGGCTCCCCGACCTGGGCTCGAACCAGGGACCTACGGATTAACAGTCCGGCGCTCTACCGACTGAGCTATCGAGGAAAAGGCGCGCATTATAAATCGCTCTCGCAGCTTTGCAAGCCCCCAAGGTGAACAAAGTCATACTCGTTCGCCTGGGGTGAATCTTGCGAGTCAGCTTTCAGTCTATTCCGGCTGGTGCTGTTTCAATTTCGGCACGCTGGGAATGCGTATGCGCTTCCCTTCGACCACAATCAGGCCAAGCGAACTCAATTCGTGCAGGATGCGCGAAAAATGCTCCTGGGTCAGATTGAGGCGGGAGGCGATCACCCCCTTGGTCACCGGCAGTTCAATCACGACATTCTCGGCGCTGAGCTGACTTTCGGGCAGCGCATGCATGAGATAGCCGATCACGCGCTGCGTTCCGGAATGCAATGAGTAGGACTCGACATCGTTCATCAGCTGATGCAGGCGCCTGGCCATGCCGGCCAGCATTTTCCGGACGAAGCCGTGGTCGTTCTCCAGTTCTTCGTCGATCGCCGACTTTGAAACATGCAGCACCAGCGAATCGTTCAGGGCCTGAGCGAACAGAAAATAAGACTTGCCCATCAGCATGATGGCCTCGCCGAAACTCTGCCCCGGCTGGATGATTTCGACGACTTTCTCAGCCCCTTGCGGAGACGAAATAGCCAGCTTGATCTGCCCGTAAACCAGCACATGGAATCCGTTGCAAGGGTCGCCCGGATGGAACAGGGTGCCCCCCTTGCTGATACGCAGCTCGCGCGTGCTTTTGGCCATTCTGCTGAGTTCTTCCGGCGAAAGCCCTTCAAACAAGGGAATGCGACTCAAAAGATTTTCAATCTGCATCGGCTGGTGGTCCTGCACGCTTCATCCTTCTCTAGGAATTTCAACAATCCAACGGGATTGGTTCTCGGGCATTGTGACTTTTGATATGAGTCAAATCAAGCAATGGGACTGCAAAAGGCATGGAAACGCTTATTTCAAGGATTCAGCCGCCAGCACTTCAAGGATAGCCCTGGCCAGCACCGACGGGTCTTCGGCACCGACGACCACCATTTTCCGGTCCACGACAAACGTCGGCACCATCGAGATGCCGGCAGCGCGCACTTCCGCTTCCATCTCCCGCACGGTATCGACATCTTCAGAGGACGCCAGGTAATCGGCGATCGTTGCCGCCGGATAACCGCATTCAGCCGCAATGCTGACCAGAACGCTAGGATCGCCAACCGGCTCGCCCCGCTGGAACTGGGCGACGAACAGGCGCTCGACCAATTGCGATGCATCGCCGCGCTGTTGCGCCCAGTGGATCAGGCGATGCGCCTGCAAGGTGTTGGCTCGTCGCGCGATCTTTTCAAAGGCGTATTCGAGGCCATAGGGCCGCCCGGCGGCGCGGACCCGCTCGAACAGCGCTTCGACCGGCGCTCGGCCGCCAAATTTCTTTTCGAGAAACGGCAGGTAGGGCTCACCCTCCGGTGGTGTATTCGGGTTGAGGAAAAACGGCCGCCAGCGTTTCTCGCAGACGAAACCCGGAACTTCCTGGCGCACCAGCGCGATGGCGGCATCGAGCCGGCGCAGTCCGATAAAGCACCATGGGCAAACCACATCCGAAACGATTTCGATTGTCAGCATCAACCTGCTTCCGGTCGCTGCAACGTGGCACCGCACGACAGCAACCCTCCTGTTCGAGTGAAAACGCTGCCTGAATGGCCACTCCGGCCCACCTAGACGGCACCTTGGGGTGCGTTGAGCGGCATCAGCGAACGGGCCGACACGATCAGTCGCTTTCGGCATCCCTCGCCGATCTTGCGCTCGACTTCCCACATGGGAAGACCTTTGACCACGCCAATTAGTTCGATCGCGGTCACGACATCACCCAGCTTGATGCAGAGGTACTCTGCGCCACGTTCAATGGAAGACTTCACTTTCATTTGGCCAAATCTCCTGTGGGGTCGACAAGTAACCCATCCTACTGAAGTGCCGCGCCGATAGAAGCGTACAAATTCACAAACACACTTCGATAAAACCGAAGGACTCGATTGCCGTGTTGCGCCCGAGTTGGCGAACCGGGCGATCGGAAATTTCTGACTGGTGTGGCGCTGACTCAGCCGACCGTCTCAACGCACTCGGCCACCCAGCCAAGGGCCTTGATGCAGGCCCTGGCAACCGCCGGTGCCAGGACGCCATTGCCGGCATTGGCAACCGGAAACCAGGTCGCTTCCGGCCAGGCGCGGTGCAACACTTCGGCAGAATGGGTCGTCCATAGCGGATCGGCCAGCCCCTGGACGATGGCGGCCGGCAAATGCCGCAGGCGCTCGACGCCGGCCAGCAATTGCCCTGACGCAATGAAGAAGCCGTGATGCAAATAGTGGAGCTGGAGCCTGGCCTTTGCCAGCCGGGCTTCGTCAGACAAATCCATCGGCGGCGCAGTGTCCAGCAAAGCTGCCTTGTAACTCAGCCAGGCCTTGCTGGCGTTGCCGGCTGCCAGCAGATCATCGCCAAGGATTCGCCTGGCGTAGGCTTCGAGCAGATCATCGCGCTCGTCACTCGGGATAAACGTGGAGAAGCGCTGCCAGGCTGGCCCAAAGCCGGTTGGTGGTGCCTGCAGCAGCGTCTGGACCTCCTGCCGCGAGCCGAGGAAGACGCTGCACAGCACCAGCCCGCAGACCCGTTCGGTGAATAGCTGGGCATAGGCCAATGCCAGAACACTGCCCCAGCCACTGCCGATAACGAGCCACTGCTGAATGCCCAGCGCGTCGCGCACATGCTCCAGGTCACCGACCAGATCGGGCGTGGTGTTGGCGACCAGTTCACCGCTCGGCAAGCTGAGCCCGACACCGCGCGGGTCGACCATGATCACGCGAAAACGCTGGGGGTCGAATAGCCGGCGATGTTCGGGCCGGCTGCCATCGCCCAGGCCCTCATGCAGGAAAAGCACCGGCAGGCCATCGGCCGGACCACACTCCTCGACATGCAGGATGTGCCCATCACCGACCGACATCTGCCGGATGCAGCGCGGCCGGCAGGCCGGGAACAACGGATCGCTGGTGGAGTGGTGCATGCTATGAGGCACTCAATAAAACGGATGCATTTATCCCAGTGACAAAGCGAAAACCACAGCGATACCCAGTGCTATCGCGAGGATTTGCAACGCCGCCACGGGGGCAAAGGCACAGTTTTATGTGCCGAATAGCGTGCACCACACCACTTGACACTCAGGCCTCGAGCAGGCCGTTGCGGACCGCGACCAGCGTCAGCTCGGCGGCATTCTGCGCATTGAGCTTCTGCTTGATGTGATAAAGGTGCGTCCCGACCGTACTCGGACTGAGGCAGAAATCCTCGGCCACTTCGTTGACCGTTCGTCCACCGGCCAGCTTGAGAAAAACCGCCAGCTCCTTCTCGGTCAGCGTTTTGACCGGATTGGCCGTACCGGAAAGCTGGGAAAGCGCGACGGCCTGCGCCAGTTCGGGATCGATGTAGCGCTGATCGGCGGCCACCAGACCGACCGCACGCAGGAACTCCTCCGGCGCCGCCCGTTTGCACAGGTAGCCACGCGCCCCGAGGCGCAGGGCGCGGACCGGGACGATGTTGTCGTTGTGTGCCGAGAGCATCAGCACGCTCGCCTTCGGCTCCCAGACGAGCAGACGCTCCAGTGCCGCCAGGCCGCCGATGCCGGGCATCGAGACGTCCATCACCACGACATCCGGATTGGTTTCGGCGTAGAGGCGAACCGCGCTTTCGCCATTCTCGGCCTCGCCCACCACCGTCGCGCCGGCCCCTTCGAGCAGCAGGCGGAAACCGAGGCGAACCACCGCGTGGTCATCCGCGAGCAGGATGCGCTTGCCTTGCAGAGACTTGTTCATGCGAATTGCTCCTGAAGATGCAGGGAACGAATGTCCGGCAAATGGACAGCGATACGAAAGCCCTGACCGGCCCGGCTGGAAAATTCGAGATGGCCACCCAGCGCGGCGATGCGTTCGCCCATGCCGGTCAGCCCCAGGCCGCAGCCGGCCTGCGCCGAGGGCTTTTCTCCCCGACCACGGCCGTTGTCGGCCAGCGACAGATGCAGGCAGCCGGCCGCGCGCTCAAGACAAAACTCGACCCGGCTGGCATCGGCATGGCGGAGGACATTGGTCAGCCCTTCCTGGACGCAGCGCAAAACGGCACAGGCCAGATCGTCGGCCACCGGCGCATCGCCAATCGCCACCCGGCTGACCAGTTCGATCTCGGGATGCTGCAGGCGCCAGTTGGCGAGGTGATGATCGAGCGCCATCGCCAGCGAACCACCTACCGACGGCCGCAGACGATGCAGGATATTGCGCACGCCGTCCTGCATCTCGCCGGTCACCGCGACGATGCTCTGCGCCGGAATATGCAGCGAGGGCTCATCCGGCGTGCGCTGGACAATCGCCCCGGCCAGGGCGCGAACGGCGGTGATGCCCTGGGCCAGTTCGTCGTGCAACTCACGGGTGATCACCTGCCGCTCGGCCTGCAGACCAGCCTGCATCCGTTCGGCGACTTCGCGCTCGGTATCGAGCCTGACGTTTTCATCGACGGCCGCGCGCAGGCGGTCGGCCATGCCATTGAAGGCATGGGAGATGCGGCCGAGTTCCGGTGTGGCGAATTGCGGCAGGCGCGTATCGAAACGGCCATGCCCCATGCGATCAAGCGCCTGCATGATCTGGTCAAGCGGGCGCAAGGCACGGGCCAGCGCGCCGCAGGCGGCGGCATACAGGGCAAGCAGCAAGAGCATTGCCCAGCCGGCCAACGCCAGCAATTCGTCCCAGGCATCGAGAACGGCGCGCGAGGCATCGGGGTGCAGGCTGAGCTGGAAATCGTCGATGCTGAAACTACGGGTCGGCAGATCGGCCGCCAGCAGGCTGGCAAACCATGCCGGAGCCTGTCGCCCGGCCTTGTAGGTCGGCGGTGGAGAAACATGGCGCAACTCGCCGGCACCATCATGAATCTGCAACACATTGGCGCGCACCCGGCCGATGGCCGTGGCCACGCCAAGCAGCCGCTCGCCTCGCTCGGCTACCGGCAGGTTGTGCAGATCGCCGATGACGACCTTCAGCCATTGCTCCGAAACCCGGGTCGCCGCCTCGACTTCTTCGTGGATCGCGTTGCGCGTGCCGTGTAACCAGAGAGCACCAAGCACCAGCAACAGGCTGGCGGCCAGCCCGGTCAGCACCAGGCCAACGCGGGTCCGCAAGCTTGGCCGATGACTCGCACGGTGCCGCACAAAGCGGAGCAGTGCGGCGAATGGCCTATATCGCATTTTCATTTGCCGCCAAACACGTAGCGCACACCCAGCCAGGCGGCACGCGGCGCGCCGGGAGCGACGAAGGTCTGGCGACGCCAGTCGTCCGGATCGGCCTGGAAGCTGCCGCCGACGAAGGGGCTTTCGGCCAGCGCAGCAGCCGTGGCGTACTTGCGGTCGAAGACGTTGTTGATCTTGGCGAAAACTTGCCAACCGCCGCCGAGTTTCGCTTCGGCATTGAGATTCAGGATGGCGTAGCCGCCGACCTTGCCCGGCCCCTCAAAGGTACGCGTGTTACCCAGCGCATCGTTAAAGGTGCCGCTCTGGTGCTGGTTGTTTTCGTTGCCGCGGGCGTACTGGCTGGAGAAAGCCTGCACGTCGCCGCCGACGCGCAGCCAGCCAGTGGCACGCCAGGCCAGGCCGAACTTGAGGCTGTGCTCTGGCAGGCCGGTCAGGCGATGGCCCTTCTTCACGAAGATTTCGTCATCCTGGCCGCCGCTGGTGCATTCCGCCGCCGTGCCACGCGAGCTGTTGTTTTCGGCCAGCAGGCAGGCATCGGAGCGGAAGGTGGCGTGCAGCCAGTGGTAGCTGGCGAACCAGTCGATAGCCTTCAGGCTGCCGTTGAGGCCGAGCTCCAGGCCCTGGCGCTGCGTCTTGCCGTAATTGGTGAAATAGCCGGCGCTGGTCGAGGTGCCGACAAAGAGGATGTCATCGGTGTTCAGCGTGCGATAGACCCCGGCATTCCACTGGGTGTTGCCAACCAGGTTGCCGCGCAGGCCGGCTTCGACGGTGCGCGACACGACCTGCTTGAGGTAGGGGTCGGCAGCCATCGAATTGGGCAGGGTGCACGGGTTGGCCGGGTCGGCGCAGCCGAGTTCGATCGGCGTCGGGATGCGGTTGCCCTGGCTGAAACCGGCGTAGGCATTGAGCGCCGGCAGCACTTGCCAGCTAAGACCAATGGCCGGATTGAGCTTGCGGTAGTGGTGGTCGCCATCGAGATTGGGCGCTGTCAGCGTCAATTCGTCATGCGTCGTTACCCGGCTCATGTTGTAGCGGGCCGAGGCAGTCAGGTGCAGCGCCGGGGTGATGGACCAGGTATCGGTGGCAAACAGGCCGGCGGTGCGTGTCGTGCCCCACAGGCGGTTTTCTTCTTCGATATCGAGCAGGTTGTCGATGCTGCGCGAGTCGGTCAGCGCCCCCAGTTGCTGCGTCTGCACGAAGCGCATGCGGGCCTGATCCCAGGAGGCGCCGACGGCCAGTTGATGCGCCTGAGTACTCAGGTTCCACTGCACAGCGGCGCCGGTGCCGAGCTGGCGGGTGCTGGTCCGGTTGTGGGCACCGTTCGGCGTGTTCGGATCGGTCGCCCAGTCGTTCTCGTAGTCGTCATTCATGTCGCCGTTCAGCGTGCGGGTGCGCGTTTTGCGGACATAGGCACTGCCGCTCAGGCTCTGCGTGTCGCTGAGCCACAGCTTGCCGCTGAGGGCGAGCTGGGTCAGGTCGTTGCGGGTCTCGTCGGGACGGGTGAAGATCGCCTCGCGACGCTCAGAGAGCATGGATTGCGGCACCAGCCCGTTACCGATCAGCCGGGTTCGTGCCTGGGTCAACGTCAGGTCTGCCTCGCCGGCACTGTTGCGGAAGGACAGCTTGCCGAAGAACTGCTTGACGTCGGAGGGCGAGTAGTCGCGCCAGCCATCCTCGCGGAACCAGTCGCTGGCGACATACCAGCCGAGCGTGCCGTTGTTGCCGCCGTATTCCAGCTCGGTGTTGCTGCGCCCGAAGCTGCCGCCGGACAACTCTATCTTGCCGCCCGGATGCGAGAAACCGCTCTTGGTGCGGATGGCCAGCGCCCCACCCAGGGTGTTGAGGCCAAAGGCCGGGTTGGAGCCGGGAATCAGGTCGATGCCGGCAATGGCCGAATGCGGGATCAGGTCCCAGTTCACCGTATCGCCAAAGGGTTCATTGACGCGCACGCCATCAACATAGATCGACAGCCCCTGCGCCGTGCCGAGCAGCGGCGAGGCGGTGAAGCCGCGGTAGTTGAGGTCGGCCTGATAGGGATTGCCCTGGATTTCGTTGAGCGTGACGCCCGGCACCTGGCGCTGCAACTGCTCGGCGATGTTCAGGCTTTCGATTTCTTCCAGCCGACGATCATCGAGCGACTGCACGTTGGCCGGCAGATGCAGGCGCGGCACGCCGATACCGGCCAGCGGGGTGGTGCCGACCACTTCAACAGTCGCGGTAGTAACAACCGGTTCGGCCCAGGCCGGGGCAAAGGCGGCGGCAATGGCAAGCGCCAGCAGGGAACGTTGGGGGCTTTGTCTCTTCATGTTGTTTTTCTGAGTTTGTAGTTGATTGGAACGATGACCTGGATTTCGCTGCTTTCCAGCGACTCGGGCAATGGCGGCAGGCTGCCATGGCCTTCGAGCATGGCCAGCGCGTGCTGGTCGAGCACATCGAAGCCACTGGAACGATCGAGTACGACGCCGAGCAGGTTGCCCTTGCGCGCCACTTTCAGACGCAGGCGGACTTCGCCTTCCCAGCCACGCATGGCCGCGATGCGCGGGTATTCCTGATGGCGGGCCAGAAGCTCAGTCAGGCGCTGGCGATAGCTGTCGAGCAGATCGCTTTGCGGCCGTTGGGGGGCCGCGGCCTGGGCCGGCGGAGCTGCCGGCATGGCAACAGCCCCGCCGGTTTCCGCCGCCACCACGGCTGGCGAGGCGACGGATTGGGCCGGCACATTGGCCGGCCCGGCAGTCTGCGTAACGTGCGGAGCCGACCGTTGCTCAGCGCGCTGTGGATTCTGCCGGGCCTTCTGGGGGACGGTTGCCGGCGCCGGCGAAGGCATGGCAGCGGCAACGGGTCCGGATTCGGAAACATTGAGCAGGCGAAGCGAGGCAACGATAGTCGGCAAGGTGGCCGGCACATGCTGGCGCTGCCACGACATGAAGGCGAACAGCGTGGCATGGAGAACGACCGACAGGCCGAACAGCAGCCAGAATTTGCGATGGCTTCTGGAATTCATCGATTCTCCCCTTCCAGCGCTTCCTGTTCGGCGGCCGGAAAAAGATGGCCGACCGAGCGGCGGTATTCGCTGGCCGCGACCGGCAAATTGGCGAACTCGGGAGGCAGCGGGCGGGCCAGCACTTCGTTCATGTCCAGCCCGGCCTTTGCCGCATCGCGCATGGCGGCAGTCAGCCAGGTCAGCCAGGCGCGAGTCTGGCGGATCGGTGCGGCATCTGCCGTCGGCGCGCCATGACCGGGCAACAGCGCCTTGAAGCCGGGCTCACGGGTCAGCGCGTCGAGCTGGTCGAGCGCCTTGAGCCAGTGCGCAACGTCGGCATGCGGCGTGGTCGGGGCGCGCCCGTTGAAGACAAGGTCGCCGGCGAACAGCACGCCGCTCGCTTCGTCGACGATGACGAGATCGGCCCCGGTATGGCCGTCGAGGGCCACCAGGCGCAGCTTGCGGCCGGCCACCTCAATATTGCCGGCAGCCAGCGTCTTGCCCGGGATCTGGACTTCGGTCCCTTTCATCCAGTCGCCACTCATCCGGAACAGGTTTTCGGCGAAGGCATTGCCCTCGGCCGCTATTCCGTTGCGCGTCTCGGCCAGCGCACCAATGGGCACATCGGCGAAGGCCTGGTTGCCAAGAAAATGATCGGGGTGATGATGGGTGTTGATGACCAGCGCCACCGGCTTGTCGGTCACCGCCGCAATGGCCCGGCGCATCTGCTGGCCGTAGCGCAGCGAGGGGCCGCTGTCGATGACGATCACGCCGTTCGGCGCAACGATGAAGGCGGTGTTGACGATATTGCCGCCGTTGCTGGTGTCGAAATCCTCGGTCTTGCCGATGAAGGCGTAGACGTCTTTGGCGATGGGACGGGCACTCAGGCGATAGTCGAAATCGGCCGCACCAAGCTGGCTGGCGACGAACAGCAGCAGAAAAGCCAGCCGCCTCACGGCGCGATCCTCGCCTTGAAGGCATTGCCGTTGTTGTCGCGCCCGCTGGCTTCGACCGGACCATCGGCCTTGTCACGCTGCAAGGTGAACACCGGGTTTTCGCTGACCGGTTCATAGGTCTGCACCCGCATCAGGCGCTGGCCGGCTGCATCGGCAATACTGATTTCTTCCAGATAAAACGCCGGGGTGCCGGCGACCAGACCGGTATCCATCGGATGCACGATGCGCAGGCGAACACGCCCGGCGTTCGGCCCTTCGCTCCACTGGCGACCACTTACTTCATTAAGCCGCTGCTGCCAATCCTTCGAAGCGCCAGCCGCCGAAGGTGCCGTACAGCCGCCACCCACTGTCGTCACCCAGGTACCGCCGACATGCCAGACACCATCGGCTGTCCGCACCGCCGCCCGTACCGGTGTCGATTGCTGTAGCTTGACGCGAAAGCCGAGATAGGCCGGGGCGCTTTCGGGGAAGAAGCGCAGCACCTGCACGATGGGATTGAAATCGGCAAAGACCACGACCTCGACCACACCGGGCAGCGCCGTGGCGTCGACCGTCACCGGCACCTGCATCGGGTTTTCCGCCGTCGATGGCGCGATGACCTTGACCCGGGGATCGAACAGCACCGGCGCCCCGGCCAGAAAAGCCTTCTGCATTTCCGACCAGCGGGCCGAAGCGAGCGGATCACCGCCTTCGCGCAGCGCTGCAGCTTCGGCCGGCGGCATCAGGGCCGCCAGGGCAATCGCTGCAATGGTCAGTGGGTATTTCATCTTGTCTCGCTCCGTTTTTGCCACGTGGGCTGTTTGCGAGAATGGTTCGCAAGCCGCGTGCCAAACCCCGGGCAATTTCGGCAAAGCGCCTATTGGCAGGCATTCCCGGCCTGGACCACGACAATTCCGAACGAACTGAACAACCAGACTGTGCAACTTTGGAGCAGCTGATGACATTTGAAGCAGGCATCGGCCAGCCGACTGTTCAACCGTGACAAAACCCGATTTCCCCTGCCGCCCCCGGCCAACAGGCGAAAGCCGTATTCAGCCCGGGCATGGCACAGCCCTTGCAGAACGGGTTCCCTGCCAGCGAGTCGATTCAGGGAAAGGAAGGCGACTCGCCGGTGCGTCAGTCCAATCCGCAGTCCACGCCCAGCGCGACCTGCGGATCAGGAAACATTGGATAACCAAGGAGACAAATCCATGCACAGTCATACCCCCAAGCGGAGTGCCCTCACACTTGCGCTGATCACTGCTGCCTTCGTGGCCGGCAGCCCGGCTCAGGCCGCCGTCACCGACGCCGACATCCTGAACGATGCCAAGACCACCGGCGACGTCGTCAGCTTCGGCCTCGGCACTCAGGGCCAACGCTTCAGCCCGTCTACACAGATCAACACCAAATCCGTGAAGAACCTGGTTCCGGCCTGGTCGATGTCCTTCGGCGGCGAGAAGCAGCGCGGCCAGGAATCGCAGCCGGTCATCCACAACGGCAAGATGTTCGTTACCGCTTCCTACAGCCGCCTGTTCGCCGTTGATGCCAAGTCCGGCAAGAAGCTGTGGAAGTACGAGCACCGCCTGCCGGACGGCATCATGCCCTGCTGCGATGTGATCAACCGCGGCGCCGCTCTGTACGACAATCTGGTCATCTTCGCCACGCTGGACGCCCAGCTGGTGGCTCTGAACCAGGACACCGGCAAGGTCGTCTGGAAGGAAAAGCTCGGTGATTACGCTGCCGGCTACTCCGCCACCGCCGCCCCGATCATCGCCAAGGGCAAGCTGATCACCGGCGTTTCCGGCGGCGAGTTCGGCATCGTCGGCCGCATCGACGCCCGCGACCCGCTGACCGGCAAGCTGGTTTGGACCCGTCCGACCGTTGAAGGCCACATGGGTTATGCCTTCGACAAGGAAGGCAACAAGACCGAAAACGGCATCTCCGGCACCACCAACGCCACGTGGACCGGCGACCTCTGGCAGACCGGCGGCGCAGCCACCTGGAACGGCGCTACCTATGATCCGGAAACCAACCTGATCTTCGCCGGTACCGGCAACCCGGCCCCGTGGAACAGCCACCTGCGCCCCGGCGACAACCTGTTCTCGTCCTCCACCGTCGCCATCGACGCCGACACCGGCAAGATCGCCTGGCATTACCAGAACACCCCGCACGACGGCTGGGACTTTGACGGCGTGAACGAATTCGTTTCCTTCGACTACAAGGATCCGAAGACGGGCAAGCTGATCAAGGCCGGCGGCAAGGCTGACCGCAACGGTTTCTTCTTCGTGAACGACCGCACCAACGGCAAGCTGATCAATGCCTTCCCCTTCGTCAAGAAAATCACCTGGGCAACGGGCTACAACCTTGAAACCGGCCGTCCGAACTACATCGAAGAAGGCCGCCCGGGCGACCCGACGCAAGGTGCTGACGGCAAGAAGGGCAAGGTTGTCTTCTCGGCCCCATCCTTCCTTGGCGGCAAGAACCAGCAGCAAATGGCCTACAGCCCGCAGACCGGCCTCTTCTACGTGCCGGCCAACGAGTGGTCGATGGACATCTGGAACGAACCAGTTTCCTACAAGAAGGGCGCTGCTTACCTCGGCGCCGGCTTCACCATCAAGGCCATCCACGACGACCACATCGGCGTGCTGCGCGCGATGGACCCGCAGACCGGCAAGATCGTCTGGGAAAACAAGAACTACGCGCCGCTGTGGGGCGGCGTCCTGACCACCGCTGGTGGCCTGGTGTTCTACGGCACCCCGGAAGGCTTCCTGAAGGGGGTTGATGCCAAGACAGGCAAGGAACTGTGGTCCTTCCAGACCGGCACCGGCATCGTTGCACCGCCGGTCAGCTGGGAACAGGATGGCGAGCAGATGATCGCCGTGACGACCGGCTGGGGCGGCGCCGTGCCGCTGTGGGGCGGCGACGTGGCCAAGCGCGTGAACTTCCTCGAACAGGGCGGTTCCGTCTGGGTCTTCAAGCTACACAAGGGCTAAACGACTCCCTGTGGGCGGTTCGCCGCCCTCTTCCCCACGGCTCGGCTGCCTCGGCACCCGGGCCGTTTTTTCTTTCACTCCGCCAACCGCCCCGGTATTCAAAGGCACGGCGCCACTCAAGTACAATGTCATTGGCGGGCAATGAACCTGCCTCCTCTATGACCCAGTGAAAGGAAATACTGACCGATGCGTGTTCCGTCCGCAGTGAAATTCATCTCGATAATCATGGCCTGCCTGCTGCTTTCTTCTTGTGGCAGCGAAATGCGCCGTGCAGAAAAAAAGGTCCAGGACCAACAACTGGATACGCCAGTCACGGTGAACGTCACTTCACCCCCCTTTGACGAGGCCTACGCCAAAGCGGCCCTGGTCAAGGGGAACAGCAGCATCAAGGGCGTGGTCTTCCACAAGATCATCAATGGCGGCAAACAGGCCGGGCGGGATGCGCCCATCCTGAATTTCTCCCAGGGATCGCCGATGTCCGGCGTGACGGTGTACCTCTACCCGGCGACCGAACACGTCAAGGAGATCGTTCGACTGGAAAGCGAAAACCGTTCTCAACGCTCCTGGCGGAAGGTTCAATTGAAGAGCTTCGTCGGCGACCCGCGTATTTCCAAATACGCCCTGTACACGAAGACCGACAGCAACGGCCTGTTTGAATTTACCGAGATGCGTCCTGGCAACTACCTGATCTATGTGGAAAACATGCTCATTTCGTCGAGCGGCCAGGAAACGGTTCCCGTCGGCACCCGCTACGAGACAGCCGGCTATGTCGTCAGCCGCTACGGCGCTACCGAGATTCCGCGATTGGTCGTCCAGACCGAGGAACAGCACTTCAGGGTGAAAACCGAAATCGGGTTCAATGAAGTCGTCAATGTTCCAGCCAACAACATGGTGGTCAAGATCGAAGCTCGCATGCGGCCATTCTAGTGGTCTGCTTCGTAGTCACAGGGCCCGCACCAAGCGACCGGCGACCGGTCACTGTGAACACGCTCAAGAAATGAGCGGAGGAGACCGAGCGGAGTCGATACAATCGCATCGCCCCCTTTGCTGCCGAGAAACACATTGGAACAACTCGTCCTGGCCGTTCTCGGCCCTTACGCCAACTGGATAATGACCCTGTCGCTGGGCCTGGTGATCTGGAAACGCAAGGTGATTGACCGACGCCACATCGTGATCCTGCTCGTGCTGAGCATTCTCTCCCTTGTCGGTTTTTTCGCCTTCCTGATATACGGCATGGCCCATTGGCCCGGCAGTCCGGAAGTATTCCAGCATCTGCTGGGCAGCATTGCCGCCCTCACGGTTGGCAGCAGTTCGGCCATCGGCTTCTGGGTGATCCTGAAATCATTCGGCCTGACGCGCCCCGAACAATAGCGGCTACCCGGCGTTTACTTTGCCGCCACCCGGCTTTCCACGAATAGCTGGATCGCCCAGGCCAGTTCCTGCTTCAAGACGTTTTCCCATGGCGGCATGTGGGTGACGCCGAGAATGATCTTGCCGTTGCGCACGCTTTTCGCGAAGTAGGCATCGTTGTCGCGCTGGCACCACGCTTTAAGTTCGGCATCGGCGATGCGGCGGCAGCCACGATCCAGGTTGCGCAGGTCAGGCGCCGGGGCAGCGTTGGTGCTGGCATCGGCGCCGTGGCAGCGGGCACAGGCCTGGTTGTAGGCGTCGCGTCCGATGGCGACGGCCTCGCTGGCTGGTGCTTGATGGCGATATGGGTTGGCAGCGAGCCAGCTCGTACCAAGTTGCGGCAGGCGGCTGGCGTCAACTTGGGGAGCGATGGCAATTTCGTTGGCAGTCGCGGGAACAGACAGCAGGATGCCGGCAATGACCAGGACGGGAAGCAGATAGCGGCGCATGGCGATCACCAGTCGGCCGGGCAGCCGGTGCAGCCCTCGAAATCCGCATCCTGAAAAACGGCGAAACGGCGGAACGTGCCGGTCAGGTCGGCACCGCGCAGATTGACGGTAAACATCTTGATCTCCTGCAGATTGGCATTGGTCAGTCTGGCCCCCCGGAACCAGGCGAAGTTGGCCTTGGCCGCTTCGAGATTGGCGCCGGTCAGATCGGCGTTGCTGAAATCGGTGCGGAACAGCCTGGCAAACTCAAGGTCGGCCCCGACCAGCCTGGCTCCCCGGAAAGTAGCGGTGGGGGCTGCGGCCTTGGTGAGCCGCGCGGCGGTGAGATCGGCTCCGTCGAAATTAGCACCGGCCAGGTTGGCTCCCGTCAGGTTGGCACGGGCCAGATTGGCGCCTGAAAAATCAGCTCCGGCCAGGTTCTTGCCGGCGAGGTTGGCGTGGCGCAGATCGGCACCACGGCACTGGGTGTGCGGCCAGATGGCACAGCCGTTGATGACCGGCGGATCGCCGGATTCCTGGGCGAATGCCGCGGGAAGGTGGAGAAGCAGGGCAATGATGAGCAGGCGTCGCATCGTGGACAGTTCCCGGTGAGGCGCGCCTTCCGCCATCGGCGGAGAGCACGTGTGGATGGCATTGCGGCGAAAAAGTGACAGGGCCGGTGTCCATGCAGCACCGGCCCCGCCAGGCACAACGCCTGGGGCGGGGAAAGGTCGCCCGAGGCGCGGGGGAAAACGCTCAGTTCTTAAGCGACTTCGGCAGCTTGAACACCCACATCGAGCCACCCTGCGTCACCTGCTTGGTCAGGTCGGCCATGTCGCCGCCCCACAGCGGCACGGCGCCGCCGTAGCCGGACTGGATGCCGAGGAACTGCTCGCCGTCCATTTCCCAGGTAATCGGCACCGAGACCACGCCGGAACCGGTCTGGAATTTCCACAGCTCCTTGCCGTTCTTCGCGTCGAAGGCCTTGACGTAGCCGTCCGAGGTGCCGGTGAAGACGAGGCCGCCAGCGGTGGTCAGGGTGCCGGCCCAGAGCGGGAATTTCTCCTTGTGCTCCCAGACGATCTTGCCGGTCTTCGGGTCCATGGCGCGCAGGGTGCCGACGTGGTCATCGAACAGACGCTTGATGCGGAAGCCCTGACCGAGGTAGGCGGAGCCGGCCTTGTAGGTCAGCTTTTCAGTCCAGTAGTCCATCGCCCAGTGGTTGGCCGGGATATAGAACAGCTCGGTCTGCGGGCTGTAGCTCATCGGCATCCAGTTGGTGCCACCGAGGAAGGGTGGCGAGACGAAGATCGACTCACCCTTGTCGGCGCCCTCCTTCGGCTTGGGCGGATGCTGGCCTTCGACGATGTTCGGCTTGCCGGTCTGCAGGTTCCAGCTCTTCGCCCAGGTGATGCCCTCGACGAAGGGCCAGGCGCCGATCAGCGAAGTCGGCTTGTTGGGATAGCCGGCGCCGTTGGTCAGCTTTTCGCGGTCGGTGACGAAAAAGTAACCGTTGCGATCGGCATGGGCCGAGGCCTTGATCAGCTTGCCAGTCTTCGGATCCTTGTACTCGAAGAGCACCACCGAGTTGTTGCCGGAGAAGTCCCAGGCATCGTTCGGGGTGTGCTGGAAGAAGCCTTTCAGCTCACCGGTGCTGGCATCGACATAGGCCTGGCCGGAGGTGAAAAGGCTGTCCCAGTTGCGCGGGTCGTCGCCTTCCTTGGTCCGGTGCCAGGTGTTCCACGGGGCCGGATTGCCGGTGCCGATCACCACCATGTTCTTGTCCACGTCGTAGCTGGCGGTCTGCCACGGGGCGCCGCCGCCATGGTTCCAGGCATCGACCTTCTTGCCGTCCGGACCTTCCGGCCAGCTTGGCGCCTTGGCGTCGCCGGTCGGCGTGCTGTCCTTGCCGTTAAGGCGGCCCATGTGGCCTTCGACCATCGGGCGGGCCCAGACTTCTTCGCCGGTATCCGGATCGCGGGCAAACAGGTAGCCGACAACGCCGAACTCGTCACCCGACGAGCCGTGCACCAGCAGCACCTTGCCGCTCTTCTGGTCCTTCACGACGAACGGCGCGCCGGTCATCGTGTAGCCGATCTTGTGGTCGCCGAATTTCTTCTTCCAGACCACCTTGCCGGTGTCCTTGTTGAGGGCAACAACGGTGGCATCGAGCGTGCCGAAGTAGATCTTGTCGCCGTAGATGGCGGCGCCGCGGTTGATCACGTCGCAACAGGGGCGGATGTCTTCGGGCAGGCGGGCTTCGTATTCCCACAGGCGCTTGCCGGTGCGGGCATCGACGGCAAAAATGCGCGAATAGGAAGCGGTGACGTAGATCACGCCGTCGTGCACCAGCGCCTGCGCTTCCTGGCCGCGCTGCTTTTCGCCGCCGAAGGAGAAGCTCCAGGCCGGCACCAGGTGATCGACGTTCTTGGTATTGACCTTGGCCAGCGTGCTGTGGCGCTGCGCCTTCAGACCGAGGCCGTAGGACAGCACGTCCTGCGTCGTCTTGTCGTCGTTGAGAATATCTTCCCAACTCACCGTCTTGGATGCCATCGCCGGCGAGCAGAATGTCGTAGCAACCAGCGCTGCGATGAGGGTCTGGCGGGGATTGAACCGGGTTGATTTCATTTTTTGATGTGTCTCCTGAGTAGTGTCGTGATGCCCCCTGAACATCGGGCCAGCCCATCTATCCCGACAGGCAGACCGAGTATAGAAAGCCGATTTGTCCGAAGTCTCGGGACAAGCTCACCCCCAAACCGGGAAAAACTCCCGAGCTTTCGCGGGTCCGGTACGAAACCTGCTGAAACACCTGCATAGTCAAGAACAAGGTGGGGACATGGATCTACGAAAGCGACTGGTCACCTGGCTAGGCGGTTTGCTCGCCGGCCTGATGCTGCTGGCAGTGACGATCAATCTCCACTCTCTGCGCGGCGATATCCAGGCTGAAGTGGCCGCCTCGGAGCAACTGGTCACGGTGCTGCTCAAGGCCGGAGATGCCCGGGCCAGCAGCAAGGCCGAGCTGGAAGCCCTGCTCACGAATGCCCGCTTGCGCCACCTGAGCATCCACCTCGGTGAAACGCCGCCCAAAGCCGACGAAAACCCCCACTGGCTCGCCCCCCTGCTCGGCATTGCGACCAGCGCCACACCTGCCCAGAGCATGCGCCTCGGTGACCATACCCTGAGCATCGCCCCCAACCCGAACTCCGAGATTGAGGAGCGCCTGGGCGACACTGTTCGAATTTGCATCACCCTGTTGCTCTATTCTGGAGCAACCCTGCTCGTTGCCTGGTGGTCGGCCGATCGCGCGCTGACCCCGGTGCGGGAGCTGGAAGCCGGCCTGCAACGCCTGGCCGACAACGCCCCCGACGCCGCGATGCCGCCTTTTGCCCTGCGCGAATTTCGCCGCGTCGCCAGCGCCATTGACGCGCTGGCCGGCAAACTGGAGGAATCCCGCGCAGCCCAGCAACAGCTCGCCCGCCAGCTCATCGCCGTGCAGGAAGAAGAACGCCACGCTCTGGCAAGGGAATTGCATGACGAGATGGGGCAAACGCTGACCGCCATCGGGGTTACCGCCGCCTTTCTCGAACGCAACGCGACACGCCTGGCACCGCCAAGCATTGTTGAATGCGCCGAGGATCTGCGGCGCGACGTGCGCACCAGCGGCGAACAATTACGCGCCATGCTCAAGCGCCTGCGGCCACATGGTCTGGATGCGCTGGGCCTGGCCAGCGCCCTGCGCGAACTGGTGGCCAGCTGGCAGCAGCGCGGATCGGACATCGCGTTTGACCTCGAGATGCCAGCGGAACTGCCTGAGCTGGATGAAGCGACAGCCCTGGTGGTCTACCGCGTGGTGCAGGAAGGGCTGACCAATGTGGTTCGCCATAGCGAAGCACGGCACTGCCGGATCCGCATTGAACTGGCACGAAATACGCTGTACCTGAGCGTGGAGGACGACGGGAAAGGTCTGCCCGAGGCCGGCCCGGCCCGTCGCGGCGGCCTGCTCGGCATGGCGGAAAGGCTGGAAATGGCAGGGGGAAGTTTGAAGATCGAGAGCAACGCGACAACCGGGCTGCAGCTTAGGGCCCGCTTGCCGATAGGCAGAAAAGAACAACAGGAGGAGCAAGCATGATCCGCATCATTCTGGTCGATGACCACGCTATCGTCCGCACCGGCTATCGCCGCCTGCTCGACGCCGAGCCCGGCCTGCAGGTAGTCGGTGAAGCGGCCTGCGCCGACGAGGCCAATGCGCTGATCATGCGCGTCGCCGTCGATGTCGCCGTGGTCGACCTCAGCCTGCGCGGCAGCAGCGGCATCGAAGCCATCCGCCGCATGCTGGCCCGCCAGCCCGGCCTCAAGGTGCTCGTCTTATCCATGCACGAAGGCGCCGGCCACATCACCCAGGCCCTGCGCAGCGGAGCGCTCGGCTACCTGACCAAATACAGCGAGCCTGGCGACGTCATCGACGGCATCCGCCGAGTCGCCACCGGCAAACGCATCTTCTCCCCGGAAATCGCCCAGGTACTGGCCGAAGAGGCGCTCGACGGCGACGGCGCCCTCGCCCACCTGACGCCACGCGAATTCGAAGTGCTGCGCATGCTGGCCCACGGCGAATCAGCCAACTGCATCGCCAGCTCCATGCACCTCAGCCCGAAAACCGTCCTCAACTACCTCACCCTGATCCGGCAGAAACTCAATGCCGACAACGATTTCAAGCTGCTTCACCTGGCTGCACGGCATGGCCTGGTGGACATGAGCAGAGCCATCAATGCCTGAAACCTGCCATCTTCCACAATCAACAAACAGGAGTACCGCAATGTTCCGTCACCAAGCACTGGCCGCCCTGCTGGCCTGCAGCCTGATCACCCCGCTCGCCCTGGCCGACGCCAAGAAAGATGGCGAAATGCTCAAGTTGGCCAGCACCAGCGGCTGCATGACCTGCCACAGCATCGAACCCGGCAAGCCCGGCCCGGACGGCATGAAACCGATCGGCCCACCGTGGACCGACGTTGCCAAGCAATACAAGGGCAAACCCGGCGCCTCCGAATTCCTGACCCGAGTTGTCCTCGAAGGCTCCAACCCCTACAGCAGCCACTGGAAAGGCAAAGTCAGCGGCCTCTCCATGCCCCCCAACGCCGTGGCAATCACCGAAGGCAACGCCCGCCTGCTGGTGAACTGGATTCTGGCGCTGTAAGCCGAAAAAATCAGCACCAAACAAAAACCGGCCTGCGTGGCCGGTTTTGTTTTGTGGATGCTGAAGCGTTGGCTTTCAGGGATTGGACGAGCCCTGGATGGAGACATCTTGTCGATGGGCGCTTGTCCGCTAGGTGCCCAAAGCGGACCTAAATCCACATTAAAGGCTGTGGTAAAAGGCCGGCAGATCGAGAATGCAGCGTCGAACCGAACGCAGGTCAGTTTTCGGTACATCAACAACGAAATCTGGTGAGTCATCACCTAGATTAAGTACCCCTCTGGGAGCGCGGGCTGTATTGACCAAGTCCACGTAGCATCCGTAATCAATTCCATAGACCTGAAAGCGTTTGCCCGGTGAATCTTTGGCTGAAATCCCTTTGCGCAAGACATGCAAAACCCTTCCGTCGTACAAGAAGTCGATGAGCGCATCACGAGTGCCCGATTCAAGAAGAAACGCCTTTGCTTGGCGCTCCTTGATGACTCGCTCGACTACCCAAACCAGCAGTGCTCGTGCGTTTTCGTTGGATCCCACCGCTGCTTCCTTGGAGGCCAAATACCACTGTTGGGCTGCAGTCCGAATTTCACCGATTGAAATGAGTTGTTCGTTGGCTCGTTGCGCCGCATGGCTGAGTATGTGGATTGCGTCTCTGGGGACTCCTTCACAAGCTCGCACAACTTCGTCAAAGGCACTGCCTTGGGTAAAGCCCTGCGAAATCAATTCCGTTTCGGTTGCGGGAACAGTCACCGATTCCAACTCAAGGGCAGCTTGAACGTGCTTCAGGACGAGTGTCTTAAAGAATTCGACAGCTTTCGCCTCGTCATTATCGAAGACCATGTAATCATCAAGCGTTATTGCTGTAGAAACATCTGCACCAAGTTCAAGTCCAATATTGCCCACAGTCGAGTCAGGAATCAGGAAGCGACTGCGTTGCTCAATCGCTGCAATCTTGACCGCAACACCGCGTATCGGCAGTACCGCCCGGCGAAGTAAATCTGCTAAAAATGGTTGCAGGTCTAAGGGTACTTCACTCCACTCGTCGAGAAGTATCCATAGTTGTCGATTAGGAAGAGTATCCACAACCTTCCTGAGCGCAGAGCCAACGCTACCAAAATTGACCCGCAACGTTTCTTGCCCGGTCCTTACGATCTTCGCTGATTGCGCCTCACGTGCTGAATCTGCAACTTTTCCATCAGCTTTGAATGTGGCACCAGTTGCCGACATCGTGACCCCGATTGCTGATTCAAGTGAACCGCTGTTTTCTGCAGACTTAGAGGCCTCTTGCGTGACAGTACCCACAACTCTTACGGCCGTATGCGCTGAAAAAAACTCATCAAGAGCGCTCCCCGTAGTTCCCAGATTCACAAGACCATCATTTTCGACGGCTTGTTCCAATAACGTGGAATGAATGGCGGCTAGGACATCGACGAGCAATCTGGTTGCTCGCTGAGCGAGCGGTATGGTTGGGTCGGCATAAATCCCCCCTGCAGACCCAAGGTTACGCATATCTAACTGAGTAGCGATGATCCCTTCTGCACTTTTCCTCTGCCGCAAGACGGTAAGCAGATGGGTCTTTCCTGTTCCACGGCGACCAAAGATGATTTGGTGGTCAACAGAAGAAAGAACTTCGAATACGGAACCGAAATTGACGAATGTTTTCTGCAGCACGCTGTCATCCTGACGCTCTGCTCGTTTGGCAATTCTCAGAAATGCGAGGTTCGTTGGCAGCATATTTCTCAGTCAAGGTTAATTCTGCGACATTCGTTGTCGCCCCCGTGAATCATGGCGATATTTGCTGGGATGGCAGCACAAATACAAGCCGACTGATCCTGTGCGTCAATCAAAAAGCATACTCTTTTGGCGTGCGCATGTCTGCTTACTGCTCACTGCCTCACCGGCTGCTTTTGGCCGATTGTCGCCTGATGCAAAATGGCTGGTCAGAACAACGATTACTAGCGGTCAGTCGTAATTAGATTTAGCGGGAAACGAAAGGGATGGATCTTTGCCATCCCCCTGCCCGCAGACTTCAAATATCTCGCACCACCCGGAAACCGAGGTTGAGACAGCGACTACTCGGCGAGTTGATATTCCGGAATGACGAACGCAGCCAGATCGGAAAGCTGTTCCAGCCCCCACCGCGACGTACTTTGGCATGGCCGGTACTCGGCCCTTGCGGGTCATCGACCGGGGAAGCTGCGTAGTAATCTTCACCGTACCAGTCGGAGACCCATTCCCAGGCGTTTCCGTGCATGTCGAAAATGCCCCAGGCATTTGGCTTGTAACTCCCTACAGATGCCGGAAAGGCCGTTGGGTCATCGGCTTCAATCACGAGGTCCTGAACGTGGCCAAAAGCCGAGTGGCGCGACATGTCTATTGCCCGGGCAATTCTTGGCAACTCGGATGGAGCGTTCGTCCCGGAATATCTGGAATTGCTTCCCGCCCGGTTCGCATATTCCCATTCCGCCTCGGTGGGCAGCCGATAGTGCTTGCCTTCCTTTGCACTTAGCCACTGCAAATAAGCGAGCGCATCGTTATAGCTGACATTGACCACCGGGTGCCGGTCTGTTTGCGGATAGCCGGTATTTTTCCAATTGAAATGCGGTCGCCTTCCCTCGCTTTTTTTCGAGTCAAGGTTATAGCCCCATCCGCCCTTGCCATCGGTTTCGGCTTCGGTCTGATAACCGCTCGCTTCGGTAAAGCGCCGAAACTGCCCAACCGTGACTTCATATCGGCTCAACATGAACGGCTTGGTGATGCGAACCTTGTGGCGGGGATATTCATCGGCGAGGGCCGTTGGTGAAACGTCTGCGTCTGGAAACGCAGTCACGACATCTTGAGCCGACTCCGCACCTCCCATCATGAATTCGCCTGCCTTGACCACGACCAATTCATGCCCCTCCGAGTCTTTGACAATATCCGGACCTTCGGCCAGGGCTGGACTCAAATGGATTGTTAGCGCAGCTATGGCGATCAGCCTGGTGAGCAGCTTCATCGTGTGTTTTCTCCCCGAGTATGGTTTTCAGCACTGTAACGCAGTCAGCATGACGATTTTGCAGAGCCGGATTGGGGCGGTAAGCAAACGGCTTTCGACTGTCAAGTTGCCGCGACGAACGAGTGCTTATGGCTGAATGCGCAGCCCAACGATCTGTAGCCGAATATCCAGGCCGAACCGCCCCGGGTTATTGGGCCTTGGCGCGCATCTGTGCTTGCAGCCATGCCCCGATGGCGCTGACCTCTTCCAGACAGACCGAGTGGGGCATCGGGTAGGTTTGCCAGGCGATTTGATAGCCATTGGCCTCCAGCAAGGCTTTTGCCTTTTTGCCGAGTTCCAGCGAGACGACGTCATCGTGGATGCCGTGGGCGGCGTAAATGGGCAACTGGCGATTGGCTGCGGCAGCTTCTTCGATCTGCAGTTCCGGAGCGGGGATGTAGGTCGACAGCGCGATCAGTCCGGCCAGCGGCTGGTCATGGGTCAGCGCGGTGAGATAGGCGACGGCGCCGCCCTGCGAGAACCCGGCCAGAAAGATGCGCTCGGCCGGGATACCTCGTTCGACTTCCCGGGCGATCAATTGCCGGACCGTGGCCCGCGATTCGAGCAGACCGGCGACATCGATCTCCCGGTTGGTCGGTTCCAGCGAAATGATGTCGTACCAGGCGCGCATTTCGTAGCCGCCATTGCAGGTGACCGCCCGATAGGGGGCATGCGGAAAGATGAAGCGAATGCCTTCGGCGCCGGACAGGCCAAGTTCGTCGATGATGGGAACGAAGTCGCTGCCATCGGCCCCCAAACCGTGCAACCAGATGACGGCAAAGCGCGGCGCGGCGTTTGTTTGAATTTCAATGGGCAGTGTCGGCATGAGTCTTCCTTTGAGGCTGGAGTCGCTTGGGTAATGGCGGGATTGTGCAGGATTTACGGGAATAAGGTGCCAGTTTGAAAACCCTGCCCTTCAGCTTCAACCACTGTGACCAGACGCTACACCCAAAGCAAAGCCAGTCTTTCGGCAAACCAGACTGTAGCGCTGAAGGCCCTACAGTCTGCTCCCGGAAACCGGTTAGACAGCCTCCGCGTTGCCGGTATCGCCATAGACGCTGACGCGATTGCGACCGGCCGCCTTGGATTGGTACATCGCGACATCGGCGCGCTTGAGGATTTCGTCGATAGTGTCGCCATCCCCGGAAAACATGGTCAGGCCAACGCTCGGCGTGCTGTGATAGGACAACTCACCCAACTGGTAGGGCTCGTTGAGCGACCGCAGGAGCTTGCTGCTGACGACCTGGGCATTGATCAGGGCTTGTGATGAAGATGCTGACAGCCCTTCCAGCAGCACGATGAACTCGTCACCCCCCAGGCGGGCAACGGTATCCTGCTGCCGTACGCAAAGTTTCAGGCGGTGCGCGACCTCCTGAAGCAACAGGTCGCCCATGGCGTGCCCGTGCGTGTCGTTCAGTTCCTTGAAGCGATCCATGTCGATGAACATGACCGCCCCCACCAGCTTGCTGCGAGCCGACTTGAACAGCGCCTGCTGCAGGCGGTCATTCATCAGGCGTCGATTGGGCAATTCTGTCAGGGTGTCGTAGAAGGCAAGCTGATGGATTTCGGCCTCGTTGCGCTTGCGTTCATCGATATTCCGAATGCTGCCGACGAGCCGTACCGGCGCCCCATAGGCATCGCGCTGGACGACCTTGCCATGGTCCGAGACCCAGACGTAATGTCCTTCGGCATGCTGTATCTGGTACTCGCAGGTGTAGTAGTCCACGCCGATAAATGCTGCATCGAGTGCAGCCCGCACGCCCTCGGCATGTTCCGGATGAATCCGCTCGCTGTACTTGCCCAGCGAATGTTCGAGGTAATCCGGTGAAAGCCCGAGAATATGACACCACATGGCATTGTGGATCACCTTGCCTGTCGCCACCTCCCAGTCCCAGATTCCATCGCCGGTGACTTCCATGACGAGGCTCAGGCGCTGCTCGCTGCGCTGCAGTTCGAGCGACAACTGGGTGAGCTTGAGAATGTTGCGTATGCGCTGGCGGACCAGTTCGATACGGATCGGCTTGGTAATGAAATCCGCCCCGCCCTCCTTGAGTCCCGTGACCTCGGATTCCACATCCGACAATGCCGTGATGAAGATGACCGGAATAGCCGCCAGCACCGGATTCGCTTTCAAGCGCCGGCAGGTCTCGAAACCATCCATCTGGGGCATCATGACATCGAGCAGGATCAGGTCAGGGGGCGAAGCTTCAGCCAGTACAAGTCCTGCCGCGCCAGAAGCTGCCAACTGGAAATCGAACTCTTTTTCGAGTGCCGTCGCCAGCAGGACGAGGTTCTCCGGCGTATCGTCGATAGCGAGAATTTTCGGTCGTGAAACTGTCATTGGTCTTTCGCCCCTCCAAGCCCATCGGCCAGCCTGTTCATGGCCTCAATCACCTGATTGAACTCCATGCGATTGAGCAATGCGCCAGCTTTTTCCACTTCGTCCGCCAGCGCCGTACCGGCCACAGCTGATTTGAGTCGGCTGAAGCAGGCAAAGGCATCGAATTTGTGCTCGGACAGCAAAGGCATCAACTGCCCAATCAAATCAAGGACCAACTCGCGGTCAACCCGATGCTCCATCCGGCACCTGGATGATGTATTGGCTTCAGGCAAGTATTCCGCCAGGGTTCTGGTGAAACTATTGAAGTCGACAGGTTTGGTGATCACCCCAACCATCCCGGCGGCAAGACATTGCTCACGGTCTGAATCAAAAGCCTTGGCTGTAATCGCCAATACCGTCGGCATGGCAAGCTGCTGCCCCTCACACCAGTCACGAATTTTCACAGTTGCCGTCAGACCATCCATGGTCGGCATCAGCAAGTCCATCAGGATCAGGTCGAACCTTGATCCGGAGGTCACCGCATCCACGGCCTGCTGTCCATTTTCGACCTCAATAGCGAGTAGCCCAAGACGGGCCAGCGCCGAGGATATGACCAGCCGGTGGGTTGCATTGTCTTCCGCCACCAGAACATGTCCAACCAGGTGAGGGACTTGCTCCCCATCCCGCTGACCATATGCATGTTTTTCCGATGCGGCGTCTGCTATTGCAGCATTCGTATCGGGTTTGACCAGAACCCTGAACCAGAATCGCGAACCACTGCCCGGCGTAGAGTCGACACCAGCCTCGCCCCCCATCAGGCGGGCCAATTGCCGTACGATGGACAGCCCCAGCCCGGTGCCACCGTGTTGGCGGGTTGCTGAGTCGTCGACCTGTGAGAAGGGCTCAAACAGCTTTAGCTGTTCCTCGACCGAAATCCCCGGGCCGGCATCATGGATGGAAAACTCAAGAAGAACGCCTTGTGCAGACTCTTCGTGGGTATCAACGACCACCAGAATCTCCCCATTCACGGAGAATTTGATCGCGTTGCCAATCAGATTGGACAGCATCTGACGCAGGCGATCAGTGTCCCCCTGAAAACGTTGCTTGCCTGGAATCGATGAGCGCCAGTTGAGGAGCAGTCCCTTGTTGTTAGCCGCTGCAGCGAAAAGGCGAATCGTCTCCTCAACCAGACTAACTGGTGAGAAGGAGACCGGAAACAATTCGAGGCGGCCGGCTTCAACCTTGGACAAATCGAGAATGTCGTTGAGCAAGGAAAGGAGCGCCTGTCCAGCGCGCAGGATGGTTCGCACATGCTCTTCCCGCTTGTCCGCCGGAATTTCCGGATCCAGAAGGATCTGGGCCATGCCAAGAATCCCATTCATCGGCGTCCGGATTTCGTGGCTGACCGTTGCCAGGAAGCGGCTCTTGGCACGGCTGGCCGCTTCTGCAGCTTCCTTGGCCCGATAGACCTCGGTCAGATCCATTCGGATACCGATGATGTGGCCATTGGTCGTCCGCCGCTCGCGAATTCTGATCCAGCGGCCGTCATCAAGCTGCTGCACGAGTTCGGAATTGGCTGCCCGATGTCGTTCCATCCGTTCGGCGACCCATTCATCGACCCGCCCTACGGCTGCCACGTACTGGCCACGTTCGGCGCCATAGCGAATGATCTCTTCGAAAGTCCGCCCGACCTCGATGACCGGTGCGGATACTTCGTAGATCTCCCGGTACAGCTCATTGCAATAGATCAGACGGTCATCCGCGTCATAGATGACAAACGCTTCACCCATCGCTTCCACGGCTGAACCAAGCACTTGTTCACTTGACGTCAGCTGCTCCTTCAGATTCTCGGACAACTGCTCAAGATGCTGACGATTGCGCCCGAGCGCCCAGACAGTCAGGAACAACAGAAAATCAATGACGAGACCACCAATGGCGACCATCAGTGGCAAGAAGCGCTCGGAAGAGGTCCAGAACTCAGGCCTTGCCTGAATAAACACCCCCCAGGAACGCGGGCGGTTCGGAATTTCGAACATGGCAGACAATGCGCCACGACGGGCTGGAGCCAGTGCTTTTACCCCATCGTCCGACGAGTTTTGGAAGAGCAGACCACCAGCACGGGGGGCTGGCGCATCGTAGACCTCAAGATCGATATTCTCGTGATCGCCGAGTCCGATTCCCTTGAAGAATACGTCTGCGCGAAAAGCGTTCAAGGTGTAACCCCGGATCGCCAGGCGGCGTTCTGCCATGCTCTGTGTTGGCAATCCGGAAACATATATCGGCATGTAGAAGACAAAACCGGCCCTGTCCTCCCCCTTGTCTAATACTAATTGCACGCGTGGTGATATCGCCGGCTCGGCGATATCCCTTGCATGCTCCATGACTGCGCGCCGCACCGGGTCGGAATAAGCGTCAAAGCCAAGCCCAGCCTTGTTCGACTCGGTTTCCGGACCGATATAGGCAATCGGAGCGTAGAGTTCGCGATCCCCCTCGGGCCATACCTTGTAATCCGTCGCGCCCCGAAGTCCAAGCTCAAGGATGTGATCCTTAAGTTGATCCCTGGCAATCAGCGGCAGATAAGCAAACCCCTGCATTCCCGGGAATGTTTCCGGAATATTCAGGACATCGACAAATCCACGCCATTCGTCGGTGGTCACTTCATCTGAATAATGAATGAAAGCGGCGGTAGCCCGTAATACTGTCTGTGACTCTTTGAGACGTTTTGAAATGGATTGCCCGATCTCATTAACCCGAAAATCGAAGCGCTGGCGTACGGAGTTCTCGATGTAGCGATCGGTGATAAACCAGGCAACGCCCGTCACCATCAGCGAGACGAACAGAACCAGCCAAGCCACACGTTGGTTCTTGAGCAAATCGGATATATGCAGTGGTCGTGTCAATGCCAGCATTCTCTTCCGCAAATTCTTCCGACAAAAATACCCAGCCATTATAATGGCATTTTTCATACTTTGGTTGATTTTGGGATTTGAAATCTCTTCCTTTTCGTAAAGATAGAAAGATTTCCTCTGTTGCAGATTGATTCTGGCGCTGCAAATATTTTGTTCTACACAACAAAAAAACCGGCCTTTTGGCCGGTTTTTACTGCCCATTCAGGTGTCAGAACTCAGCGTAAAAGATCCGGCCGCGTCGGAACAATCGACCTCATCACGCTGACCTGGGCACTCTTGCTCTGGGCTGAAACCCCGTTCTGATCCTTCACGACGACATAGTACGAACCGCTATCGCCGGCCTGCACCCCCGACAGAGTCAGTTGCGGCGTCAATGAGCCGGCAATGCCGGTGCGGGTACCCAGCTTGGTGATCATGCCGCGCTGATCGGTCAGTTGAATCTTGTCGCCGGCCGCGTTCGTCTTGTACCACTGGTAAGTCAGCGTACCGCTGCCCTGGGCGATGACCTTGAGCGTGATGCTGCCGGCCGGGAAGACTTTGCCGCCCACAGGATCAAGCACGAACACCGGCCCGTTGCCGGCAGTACAACTCACAGTTTGCCCGCCTGCAGGACCGCAGCTCCAGTTCCATGGCCCGGCACCGGTGACTGCCGAAGCCGCACCGATCAGGCACAGATTGGCTGCCGGCGTGCTCGGGAAGGATCGCCCTTGGGCGCTGCCACAAACTGGCGCAGCAGACACGCTGCCGACACCGATCTGCTCGGGTGGCACCGGGCGGTAGTTCGGGCCATTGCAATTAACGCCCCATTCCCAGACCGTGCCGTCGTTTTTGATCGCCACCGAGCAATTCTTGGCCGCATCGATTGCCGTGATGCCGCTCAAGCCCGGAATCTGGCGCGGCACCAGACTGCGCACCACGCTGTTGTCGGCCGCCAGGGCACCGCTGCCGTTGTAACCCATGCCCCAGACCGTGCCGTCGACCTTGAGGATGGTCGTATGGCTGTCGCCCATGGCCACAGCGGCCACCCCGTTCAGGTTATTGACTGGCTCTGGCAGGCGCTCACACAGGATATTGGCGTTTGAGCCCCAGTCGATGCCATCGCCCAGCTCGCCACTCTGGTTGCAGCCCCAGACCCACAGTGTGCCGTCGTTCTTAACCGCAGCGGATTTGTAGAGGCCGGCGGCAATGCTGCTGACGCCACTGATCGCCGTCATCGCCGGCCAGTCGGTCCACGCAAATCCACTCCAGTACGGGTTGGCCCCGGTACCGTAAGCGCCACTGCCGCGCTCGCCATATTGGCCGCCACCCCACGCCTTGATATTGCCGTCGTAGAGCAAGGCCAGCGTATGCGTATCGCCGGAGGTCAAGGCCATCGGCGGTGTGGCCGGCGGCCAGGCACCGGCGGTGCTGATCTTGAGATGGGCGACCTGCAGCGGCTGGGCAATGTTCTGGACGCTGGCGCCCGGTTTGGTGGTGCGGGTCGTTTGCGCCGGAGCATAGGCCCCCAGCTTGTTCATTTCATTGTTGCCCCAGGCCCAGAGCGAGCCATCGGTTTTGCGGGCGAAGAAACTGCCGGAACGCGCCCAGATGGCTGCCACGTTCTGCAGCGGGCCGGCAGCTGCGGCAACCTGGGTTGGCGCGCTGGCAATGGAACCGCTTGGACAACTGGCCAGCAATTGGGCGTTCAACCCCCACTGCCAGACTGTTCCATCGCTCTTCAGGGCAATGCTGTTTCGCCCGGTCGCAGCCACGGCAACGATACCTGCCAAGCCACTTACGGCGGCCGGTGCCGCCTTGGGCGCGCCCTGCGCATAGCAGTTACTGCCCGGCGAAGTTCTGGCGCCGACAAAATCGACCACCCCCCATTGCCAGACCGAGCCATCGGCTTTGAGGAGTACCGTGTGCTCGGGCGCCATGGACACTTGCGGGGTGGCGGCGATTGCATCGACGGCAGCCGAACACAGCAAGGCGATGGCGGATAGTGCGAACAGGTTTCGACACTTGACTTGTTGTCGTGACATGACCATTCCTCTCCTGAAATTATTGGATTGATGCGAATGACCGGACGGCCTTGTAGTGACCTGAATTCGGGATGCGTTTCAAACAGCCGCCCTACTCCATCAGCATAGGCACTGAATGCTGAAATCTCCAGCGTCATAACAAAATTGGGTATCGAGGTCTGCGGCCATTGCGGGAGAGTCACGGCGCAGCAAAGCGCCATGAGCGGGCTCGATTGCAGATAACTTACCGGGCTTGCCTGTCCGCCCGTTCTGCATCCGCCAGTTTCAGCCATTTCAGAATCTTGCCAAACAGCAATTCGGGCTCGACAGGTTTGGCGACGAAATCGTTCATGCCCGCCTCGGCGCAGCGCTGGCGGTCATCTTCGAAGGCGTTGGCGGTCATGGCAATGATCGGCACCTGGCGAATATCGTTCAGGGAACGAATTGCCCGGGTGGCCCCGAGGCCATCCATGACCGGCATTTGCATGTCCATCAGGATCAGGTCGTAACTTGCCTTGCCGACGGCCGTTACCGCCTGCTGTCCATCGGCGGCGATATCGACCATCAGGCCGACGTCGCCAAGCAGGGAAACAGCAATTTCCTGATTGATCAGGTCATCTTCGACCAGCAGGATCCGCCGGCCGCGATAATGGTTTGCCAGCACATGCTCCGCGCAATCCTCATCATGGATCAGCACGGCCAGACTGCTAAGGTTCGATTTTTTCAAGCGGGCAGAGAACCAGAAGAGGCTGCCTTTTCCGATCGTGCTGCTTGCTCCTGCCTCGCCGCCCATCATTTGGGCGATCCGCCGGGTAATCGCCAGCCCGAGACCCGTACCACCATGTTGCCGGGTCGATGAATTATCAATCTGCCGGAATTCGGAGAACAGGGTCGCCAATTCTTCCGGTGCGATACCCATTCCGGTATCCTCGACTTCAAATCGCAGCAGCACGGCAGCCTCGTCCTGCTCGAGCAGGCGTACACGCACAACGATGGCGCCCACTTCGGTAAATTTGATGGCGTTGCCGACATAGTTGAGCAGCGCCTGTTGCAGTCGCACGGCGTCGCCAGTGAGCACTTCCGGTACCGCCGGATCGATCTCGGTGCTCAGGACCAGATGGCCTGCCAGCGCCCTGGCCTGCTGCATCGAGACGATATTGCCGATCACGCTGCGTACGGAGAGCGGGCTTTCGGCCAGCACGAACTTGCCTGCTTCGATCTTGGAGAGATCAAGAACCGAATTGATGATCTCAAGCAAATGCCGGCTTGCCGTATCGATCTTGTCCAGTTGTTCCGCCTGCCCCGGCACCAGGCCGTTGCGCCGGATCAGATGCGCCACGCCGGAAATGGAGTTCAGTGGCGTGCGGATCTCATGACTCATATTGGCCAGGAAGGTGCTCTTGGCCTGATTGGCTGCCTTTGCCGCATGGGCAGCGTCGGAAAGCGCGGCCGTGCGTTCGGCGACCTGGGTCTCCAGATCGTCGCGATGGCGCTCCAGCTCTTGCTGCACACGATCACGCTCCTGCGCCCACCCCCTGCCCAGCCAGTTGCCCCAAAGGATGCCGCCGAGACCGATCAGCCAGATGATCACATGTGTCATACCCAGAACGACCTGGCTGGCTGCAATCTGTTCGAGATAGGGCGCAAGCGGCAGGTTCAGGCCGGTTGCACCGCGCATGTCGCCAGTCTTGTAGCCAAGAATGGCATGGCATTTGTCACAACCGGGCTCCATGAACATGGCCCGCAGGTAACGAAGATGTGGCTTGCCATCGAAAGAGTTCACTGCCCAGACCTCGTCAGCCTCGCCGCGGGTGAATCGTTCGAGCTGTGCCTTTTCCCAGTCATCCGGTGCATTACCCGGATTCAGCTGCCGCAGCCCGGTGATCCGGCCGCGCACACCGTAGGTGCTGGCATAGACATCCATCATCTGGCGCAGCATGGACGCCGGATTGAGCAGCGTCAGCTTTCGTCCATCAGTTGTCTCCACGTCACGCCCGGGCACGTGCGACAGCCAGGGAACGGATTTCTGGGTTTCGGTAATCGGCACATACACCCCACCATGCATCGTGCCCCAGCGCCGAAAACTGATGTCCTTGTTGAGATTGGCCCGTGCTTCGGTATAAGCCATGTTCATGGCCTGCTGCTTGGCATTGCTCAGATTCCAGGCCATCGACGTACCCAGCGCACCGGTCCATAGCACGATGGCCAGAACAAGAAGGCGACTTCGCAGGTTGCGTTGGGCCATGCCAATTCCGAAATTGAAATATTGATTAAATCTAGCACATTTGAATAAAAACACATTGATCAAATGCCCAATATTCAAATTAAATCAGCAAGATAATCAGCTGGCGAAATCCATGAGATCGGGTCGTCAAAAATGACATCCCCAAAAGTACCGACCGGGGTGTGGCAGTTGGATGGTTGCTCCATAACTGAACAGTTGTTCAGTGCGGGAGCACCCCCGCAGTTGCCAGCATGTCGCCACAGGCCGCAGCGCGAACAACAGGCCATTGAAAAATAAACGTTTTCCCATTTTCAGCATGCCATGCGCGCGGCTGGCACGCGCCATGCACCTTATCTGGCACGAGTCACGGCAGGTCATCACGAGCACCAACAGAATCTGCCGGCCTTGAGTTACCCGTTCGCAACTTCATTCAAGAACACTGGAGACAAACATGATTTATGCAGCCCCGGGCGCCGCAGGCGCCAAGATTGCCTACAAGGCCCAGTACGACAACTTCATCGGCGGCAAATTTGTCGCCCCGGTCAAGGGCCAGTATTTCGACGTCGTGACCCCGGTCAATGGCAAGGTCTACACGCAGGCCGCTCGCTCCACCGCCGAAGATGTGGAACTGGCCCTCGATGCCGCCCACGCCGCTTTCCCGGCCTGGGGCAAGACCGATGCAGCCACCCGTTCCAACATCCTGCTGAAGATCGCCGATCGTCTGGAAGCCAATCTGGAACTGCTGGCTTACGCCGAGTCCGTCGATAACGGCAAGCCGATCCGCGAAACGCTGAACGCCGACATCCCGCTCGCCGTCGACCACTTCCGTTACTTCGCCGGCTGCCTGCGCTCGCAGGAAGGCGGCATCTCGGAAATCGACGAGAACACCATGGCTTACCATATCCATGAGCCGCTCGGCGTCGTCGGCCAGATCATCCCCTGGAACTTCCCGATCCTGATGGCCGCCTGGAAGCTGGCCCCGGCCCTCGGCGCCGGTAACTGCGTCGTGCTGAAGCCGGCCGAATCGACCCCGATCTCCATCCTGATCCTGGTCGACCTGATCGCCGACATCCTGCCGCCGGGCGTTCTGAACATCGTTAACGGTCTCGGTCGCGAAGCCGGCATGCCGCTGGCCACCAGCAAGCGTATCGCCAAGATCGCCTTCACCGGTTCCACCGCCACCGGCCGCGTCATCGCCCAGGCCGCTGCCAACAACCTGATCCCGGCCACGCTGGAACTGGGTGGCAAGTCGCCCAACATCTTCTTTGCCGACGTGATGGACAAGGATGACGCCTTCCTCGACAAGGCTATCGAAGGCATGGTGCTGTTCGCCTTCAACCAGGGCGAAGTCTGTACCTGCCCGAGCCGTGCCCTGATTCAGGAATCGATCTACGACAAGTTCATCGAGAAGGTCCTGAAGCGTGTTGCCGCCATCAAGCAGGGTTCCCCGCTGGATACCGACACCATGATGGGTGCCCAGGCTTCCGACGTGCAGATGGAAAAGATCCAGTCCTACCTCAAGCTGGGCAAGGAAGAAGGCGCTGAGTGCCTGATCGGTGGCGAGCGCGCCAATCTGGACGGTGACCTGGCAGGCGGCTATTACATCCAGCCGACCCTGTTCAAGGGCCACAACAAGATGCGCATCTTCCAGGAAGAAATCTTCGGGCCGGTGCTGGCCGTGACGACTTTCAAGGACGAAGCCGAAGCCCTGGCCATCGCCAACGACACCCCGTACGGCCTCGGTGCCGGCGTCTGGAGCCGTAACGGCAATGTCGCCTACCGCATGGGTCGCGCCATCCAGGCCGGCCGCGTGTGGACCAACTGCTACCACGCCTACCCGGCACACGCTGCCTTCGGCGGCTACAAGGAATCCGGTATCGGCCGCGAGACCCACAAGGTCATGCTCGACCACTACCAGCAAACGAAGAACCTGCTCGTTTCCTACTCGGAAAACAAGCTGGGCTTCTTCTAAGCACCATCTTCGGCGCCGACCGGCTATCGCGTCCTTCCCCGGGGCGCGCTGGCGACTGGCCGGTGCCAAGGAGCATCTCCTCCACTGCCCCATATTTTTGCGGGCAACTCTTCGGGGGCGGGCGACCGCCCCCCTTTTTTAGATTTCGTTTTCAGGAGAAAACCATGGTCGACCGCGTTACTGCCACACCGGCCACGCTGGAATTGATTCAGCTCCTGAAAGATCAATACGGACCGGAACTGCTCTTCCTCCAGTCCGGCGGCTGCTGCGACAACAGTTCTCCCAATTGCTACCTGCCCGGCGAGCTGACCATCGGCGCCTACGAAATCCACCTCGGCGACATCGGCGGCGTGCCGTTCTACATGACCGCCGCGCAATACGAGTACTGGAAGCACACGCAACTGATCATCGACGTCATTCCCGGCAACGGCGATACCTTTTCGCTCGAAGGCGGCACGGGGAAATCCTTCATCACCCGTTCCCGACTGTTTACCGATGCCGAATGGGCCGAACTGCAGGCGGCCGGCCTCGTTTAACCAAAGGAAAATTCATGAACCAGCAACTGACCAATTCCCTGCTGCTTGGCCTTGCCGCGGCGGTCATCCTCATCTCTACACCACAGGCCCAGGCCTCCGAAGCCATTGTCAAGAAAGCCCGCTGCGTCGCCTGCCACGCCGTCGATGCCAAGCGCGTCGGCCCGGCCTATAAGGAAGTCGCCGCCAAATACAAGGGTGATGCCAAGGCGCCGGCCATGCTCTTCGACAAGGTTCGCCATGGCGGTTCCGGCAACTGGGGCCAGGTCCCGATGATTCCCCACCCGGCCGACAAGATCAGCGACGAAGACCTCAAGGCGGCGATTCACTGGGTTCTGTCGCTGGAGTAAAGACCACCGCGCCCCGGTTTCGGCGCGACAAAGGGAGAACAGCAACTCCCCGACAAGAATGGCCTCAGGCCATCGTTATGAAACCAGAGGGCGTCCGGACTGATAGCAGCCCGGACGCCCCTCCCGATTCAATCGCTGTAGCTGCGCCTAACTCTGGTTCAGCGCAGATGAACGGGCCGAAGCGGTACTCGAATCCTTGAGCAGGCGAACCGTGAACCAGAAGGTGCTGCCAACGCTCGGCTTGCTGACCGCCCCCACCTTGCCGCCCATCAGTTCAGCCAGTTGTTTGCAGATGGCCAGGCCAAGGCCAAGACCGCCGTAGGCACGCGAAAAGGAACCATCAACCTGCTCGAACGAGTTGAAGACCCGGTCCAGTTTCGCCGCGGAAATGCCTATTCCGTTATCGGAAACCGCAAACCGGCACAGAACGGCATCACCGGGAACCTCCACCACCTCGCAAGCCACCTTTACCCGGCCAGCACGCTCGGTAAACTTGATGGCATTGGCCGCGAACTCGCTGACGATCTGACCGATGCGCCCTGAATCACCAAAGAACTCGACGCCATCCCAGCCCGACAGATCTGCCACCACCAACTCGATCTCCTTTTCATCGGCGAGTGGGCGAAGATGCGACGAAACGCGCTTGAGAATTGAGTCGAGAGAAAAAGCGTTGCATTCCAGGGTCAGGCGCCCGGCTTCCAGCTTGCTGTGCTGGAGAATGCCGTTGATAACGTGCAGCAAACGGTTCTGGGCATCGCCCATCTTGAGCAACTGATTCTGGCTTGTTTCGTCAGTTGCATTGCGCTTCATCAATTCGGTAATACCCATGATGCCGCTGAGCGGTGTCAGCAATTCATGGCTCATCGTCGCCAGGAAGGCATTCTTGGCCCGATTCGCGGTTTCCGCCGCCTCCTTGGCGATGGACAGCGCCCGCGTCCGCTCGGCAACGAGCTCTTCAAGATGCAGGTGGTGCCGTTCCAGTTCTGCCTCCATGCATTTTCGCTCGGCAATCTCTTCAGCCAGATTGACGTTCTTCTTGAACATGCGGATCCGCAGTTGCGACGCATAGTAACCAAGCAGGATGCAGCGCAGCAGAACCAGCGCAAAGCTGGTCAGGATGACAACGGACTCGAAAGTGGACGGATGCGCGACGCCGATCCGCTCGCCGCGAAAGATCACCAGCACGGCACCGGTGGCCACAATGGCCAATGCCCACATGATGACGGCGCTACGGAGCGAAATGCGCAGGGCACCAAAACCGAAGATGATGAAAATGATCGACAGGAAATAGGTGGCGATCGACGGCACCCAGACGACGAAGCAGAGCTGGACCGCAATGGCGTAGATCATCTGCCATTCCGTCATTTGCGAGCTTCTGACCCGATCGCTGACGCCGGTCCAGTGCAATATCGAGAAGATCAGGACATGGCCCAGCCCCGCCAGGCCATAGACCACCGGCACTTGCGCCGGAACGGTTCCCGCGGCGGCAAACAGGGCCAACAGCAGGAAATCGATCAGGTAGCTGACGCCAACAGCCGACATCATTCGGACCCGATACCGATGCTGCCGTTCACGCATCGCTTCATTCCGGTCGGTGATTCCCGGAGCAATCGACAAAATGTCGTCCAGAGTCGAATTCATCTCATCTCGCCGCGCAGACGCCACAAAGCCCAAAATGCTTACTCCTTCACAGCGCCGTCAAACATGGATCGCCGCCCCGGCTTTCCACCAGAAAAGATCATTTTGGATGACATTAAAATTGAATTATATGACATAAGTCATAGCGCGGATAAGCACCGGATTGAAATCAATGCACCAGGATAAGCGCCAACGCGGCTCTCCGCTCACTCCCTCCGGGTGGCCGCCTGCTATACAGCGACCGGAACAGGGGCGCTTGTGGCCAACGCTTCGACGAGCGCCCGAAATTCAATATCAATGACATCCAGAGCAGGACGCAGGAGATCAATCTGCACGCCCGTCTCCTGACGCAACGCCTCTTCCAGCCGGGCTGCTTCGGCCGCCAGCTTCACTGCACCCAGCGTTGCCGCAACGCCCTTCAGACTATGGGCCAGGTGCTTTGCCTCGGTTTGCTCTCCTGCGGACAGGCAGGCGGCCACTTTCGCCGTTACATCGATATTCGATGTGACAAAACGGTTCAGGAGCTCCACGTATTTCGCTTTTCTCCCGTGCAAGACCGCCAGTCCCTGGCGCAAATCCAGGCCTGAAAGACCGGCCAGCCGCTCCAGAACAGACTCGATAGCCGCATCGGGAAGCTCGTTCCGGACAGGAGCCGGAACCTGCTCAGGCTTGGCAAGCGATTCCACTCGCGGCTCCGGAGTAGCGGGCATCAGCCATTTCAGCAATTTTGCATAGAGCACATCCGGATCGACCGGTTTGGGAATGAAGTCATTCATCCCGGCCTCGCTGCAGGCTCGCCGGTCTTCCTCGAAGGCATTGGCGGTCATCGCCAGAATCGGCACCGTTCGGCCCGTCGGCAGGGCACGAATCGCCTGAGTTGCCTCCAGGCCATCCATGTTGGGCATCTGCATATCCATCAGGATCAAGTCATAGGGGAGATGCCTGGCCTTTTCCAGCGCCTCGAGACCATCGACCGCCGTATCGACGGCCAGGCCGACCGCATGCAGCAATTCGAGCGCCACCTCCCGGTTGATGATGTTGTCCTCTGCCAACAGTAAGCGGGAACCAAGATGAGCCTCTCGTAACTGCATTTCGGCACTACTGGTGTCAATGTTCAAATTGACAGGCATGACGCCGTGTCCACGCTGCAAACGTGCGGTAAACCAGAACGTGCTGCCCTCGCCCAGGACACTCTCGACACCAACCTCACCATCCATCAATTCGGCCAATCGCCTTGTGATCACCAGGCCGAGGCCAGTTCCGCCGTACTTCCGGGTGGTCGAAGCGTCGACCTGTTCGAAGGCATGGAACAAGCGCGCCTTCTGCTCCGGCGCAACGCCAACGCCGGTATCGGAAACCTCGAAACGCACCAGCAGCCGGTCGCCATCGTCCTCCAGCAAGTTGGCACGCAAGGCAATGGAACCGCTCTCGGTGAACTTCACCGCGTTGCTGGCAAAGTTGAGCAAAGCCTGCCGAAGCCGCAGTGGATCGCCGCGCAACCAGAGCGGAACATGGTCACCATCCAGATCCATACTCAAGCCCTTGTTCCGCACCGAGTCGGAAATCATTGACTGGACATGATCGAGAACCGAACCCAGGGCAAAGTCGCTTTGCTCCAGCTGCAATTTTCCGGCTTCGATTTTCGAAATATCAAGAATGTCGTTGATGATCGACAAAAGGTGGCGACCTGCGCCGTCGATCTTGGACAGGCGCTCGGCCTGTTCCGGCGCAATTCCTGCGCGCAGCAGGTGAGTCAGTCCGAGTATGGCATTCATCGGCGTGCGAATTTCGTGACTCATATTGGCGAGAAAGATGCTCTTCGCCTGGTTGGCCGATTCAGCCTGACTCTTCGCCATCGACAAATCGGCCGTACGCTGAGCCACCTCGGCCTCCAGATGTTGCCGATGCTCGAGCAACTGCTGCTCGGCTTGCTGGCGTTCGCGGATTTCACCCAGCAACTCGTTGTGATACTTCTGCAAATCCTCGCGCATCACCGAAAAATTCCTGACCAGCGCCCCAACCTCATCGCTGCCGGCCTCTGGCAGCGGCAAATCGTAACGGCGCCGGGCAACGGCTTCAGCGGCCAGGGACAAACGACGCATGGGACCGACCACAACGCCTTCGACCATCCCGATCCAGATCACGGCCAGCAGGGCAATAGCCCCGGCAAACAGCAAGGTCAGCTGAGCGTGCTGTTCCTTCCGCTTTTCCAGCCAATCTGAGAGGTCCAGCTGAACGCTCAGCCGGCCGATCGGTTGCTCAAGGTAGCCGATCGGCTTTTCCAGAGTCAGCAAGCCAGCATGCTCCTCGGCAATGAGGGGGCTGCCGACCATCGGCGGATAGATTTGCCGCCCACGACCATCGCGGAGCACTATCTGCCTCCACTCCTGATTCTTCTTTATCAGCTCGCCCATATTCTCGTTGATGATGTCGAGCTGACTCGCCAAGATCAGTGGAATCAGACCTTCGATCACGCTGTCGAGGTGATGATCGACTTCATGCAGATATTCGGTTTTCTGGGTGGCGAGGTAACGCGGACTCCAGACAAAATTGAGATAGGCCAGTACCACGGCACTGGCAATCAGGAGGGGTAAAAGAAGTTTCCAGCGCAGGGACATGGAAGGCCTATTTCCGCTCGCTGACCCAATAGCTTTCGAGCCCCCACTTGCGCATCACCAGATAGTCATCCAGCGAGGTGCTGACCGGGATGGCCATCGGCACTTCATTCAGCAAGGCTTTTCCGGACGTGGTTGCAGCCATCTCAAGAATGGCCTTTCTCACCCGCTCGCGAATTTCCGGCCTGAGCCTGGGATGTGCCGCCACTGGGTGCGAAGGCATGTCCCGGGTCGTGTAAAGAATCCGCAAGCCGTCCCGGATAGCCGGGTTCTGCTCAGCCAGGGTCTTTTCGACGCCACCACCCGCATCGACCAGGCCATTCAGGACATTCAGGTACACCGAACTATGCGTTCGCACATTCACGGTCGACATGCGCACACCGTAAAGACGCTCAAGATCGGCCTGGAGGAGCAGACTGGCACCGAGCGCATTCGGCGAGGGTATTGCCAGTGTCTTGCCCGCCAGTTCCTTGATGGTCTTTACCGGACTGTCCCGATGCACGACCAGAATGCCGTGCAAGGGCTCCTGATCCCGAACCAGTGGAATATAGCCTGGAGATTCACTGACCCGCAGGATGTGATACGGGTTGGCATAGACCAGATCGAATGCCCCCTTCTCCAACGCCTGCTCGAACTCGGGAACAGTCAGCGTTACGGCAAGCCGAATTTCAATACCGGTGCGCCGGCTGAGTTCGTCAACAATCGGTTTCCAGATGGAGAACAGCTTTCGCTGCTCGAACTGGGGTACGACACCCAGGGTGATTGGCGCTTCGGACGAAACCGCAATCGATGCTTCCAATAGCAGCACAATGGCCGCCATGAACAGCACAATGGCTCGCCCCCAAGGCGCAAGCATGACGGAAGCCCGTCCTCGCCTGTTTTTCATTCTCCCTCTTCCATCCGAGTTCGCGTCAAATCCACACGACAGATGGGGCCATTATAGGATTCCGGACTGGATTTACTACCTTTTCAACCCTAGGTCCGGAGGTATCGGAAAATCAAAAATGGCGATTATCTGAGATGCATGAGCATGTTCCATGGACAAACCATTACTTTGGCCAGGGATACGTGCTCTACCATGGAGCAGTTGTTCAGTTTTTGAACAACCCGCCGGGCAACATGCGCTGAACTGTCCCATCGCGTTTGAGCACATGCTTCAGGGCGCCGGCCACATGCAGGACGATCAGGCCGGCACCGCCCCAGACGAAAGCGACGTGCAACAGCTTGAAGGTGCCGTTCAGCGATTCGTCCGGCCAGCCTGCCTTGGCGATTTCAAAGCCAAAGAACTTGAGCGGATATGAGGTGAAGGACGAGGCGAGGTAGCCGGCCAAGGGCGCCATGACCAGGAAGACATAGAGCAGGTGGTGGGCGCCGGTCGCCAGCTTGCCTTCCCAGCCACTGGAAACGGCCGGCGGCGCGGGATTCCGGGCGCGCCAGAGCAGACGAATGGCGACCAGCAACAGCATCAGCAAGCCAAGTGACTTGTGCAGGCCGTAGGCGGCACTGCGCTCGGCGCCCTTGGGCAGATCGGTCATCGTCCAGCCCAGCCAGAGCAGCCAGACGACGATAAGGGCCTGCCCCCAGTGCAACAAAATGGCCGGCAGGGTATAGCGTTGGGTGCTCATTGGATGCTCACTCCCCAGGGTAATTCGCCAACGGCAATGTCGGCCAATTTCTTGTAGCTGGCGGTGTCGATGACCGAGACGCTGCCGGAACGGCCGTTGGCCACATAGAGCTTGCTACCGTCTGGCGTGATCGCCATATTCCACGGGCGTTTGCCGACTTCGATGGTAGCGATGACGGCATTGCTGGCCACATCGATGGCCATCACTGACGGGTCACGGCCATTCGAGACGAACACCCGCCGGCCATCCGGATGTACTGCGATCCCGTTCGGATACTGGCCGGCGGTGATTTCGGCAATCACGCTGCGCGTTGCCACATCAATGGCGTAGACCTTGCCGGCCATTTCGCTGGCGACGTAGGCGCGGCTGCCGTCAGGCAAAAAACCGATGCCGCGCGGCCGCTTGCCAACCGGAATGCTGGCCACCTGCTGGCGGGCAGCGACATCGACGACATCGACCTGCTCCGCCTCTTCGGCGCTGACGTAGAGCCAGCGGCCGTCGGGGCTGAACACGGCATGCTCGGGGTTCTTGCCCTGCACCTTGATGCGGGCCAGCTCCTTGCCCTGTGGCGCCGCCAGCAGAACGACAGCGTTATCGTCCTCGACCGCCACGGCGAGCAGCTTGCCATCGGTCGACAGGCTGACGCCCTCGGGTGAATCGCCGACCCGCACGCTCTTCAACAGCTTGCCGGTGGCACTATCGACAATCAGCAGGCTGCCGGTCTTCCCATCAGTCAGGTAAATGGCGCCCTGCCCGACCGCAATGCCGCGCGGACGCTGGCCAACGGCAATATCGGCCTGCCGCTGGTCGGTGGCCGTATCGATGACACTGACGGTGGCCGACTTTTCATTGGGCACATAGGCCATTGGCCCGGCCCAGGCCAGCCCGCCGAAGGCCGCCAGAACGGCAGCAGATACAACGCTGATCAGTCGCATGGTCGCCTTTCAGGCTGGCTGGTGGGAAATGCCGTGGCGCTTGAAGATGGCGGCGATGCTGCCGTCCTTCTTCAAGTCGGCCAGCGCCGACCCGATGGCTTCGGCCAGGGCCTGTTCTTCAACCTTGACAGCCATGCCGAGCGGCCAGTGATCAACCTTCAGCTCGGGAAATTTCGGGCTATCGATAACGGCCTTGCCCTGTCCATTTTCCTGCCCCTTGAGTGCCGCTTCCAGCTCGGCACGCGGCGCCAGAACGGCAGCCACCTTGCCATCGGCCATGCCCTTGGTCGCCTCGGCGACGGTCTTGAAATGAACAACGTTCTCGCGCAGCCGGCCATTCAAGACGCCAAGGAGGAATGAATCGGCCAGCGAGGCGGTTTCGACACCGATCTTCTCGCGGGTGAAGATTTCCAGCGCCACCGCCGCCGAGCCAGCCAGAGCCTGCGGTACGCGTTGCGGATCGCGCGCCAGGGCCAGCGTTTCAAGATGGTAGGTGCCGAAGATGCGCACCTTGTCGTTGGCGCGCGCCAGATGCTCATCGACCGGCACGTGCATCATTACATCGGAAGGCTGGGTGCCGAGATAGTGCCCCTTCCACACCATGTTGCGCAGGTCGTCGTTCATGTCCTCATCGGCGTTGTAGCCGACGATTTCAGCGGTCAGCCCGAGCTTGCCGGCGATCGCCCGGGCGATGTCGGCGTCGATGCCCTTGCCGCCTGCCATCGCATATGGCGGAAAGTCGTTATAGACGGCGACGCGCAGGCGACCACGCTGACGAATGGTTTCAAGACCGTCGGCCAGGGCAGGCAGCACGGAGAAGATCGGCAAGGCGGCGAGCGCCTTCAGCCAGAGGCGGCGATCATTCTTCATGGACGGTTTCCAGCCAGGTACGAATGGCCCACATGGCTTCCTGGCTCAGCGTGCCTTCGAACGGCGGCATATAGACGCGGCCATCGCGCACGGCACCCTTGCGGATGCGCTGCAGGAAAACCTCGTCACCTTCGTCGCCAAGCGGCAGGTAGCGCAGGTCGGGGGCAATACCGCCGGAGATGGCGCCAAGGCCGTGGCAGCGGGCGCAATTCTGGTTAAAGGCGGAATCTCCGATGCGAATTGCGGTCTTATCCTTGCGGTAAGGGTTGCTGGCCAGGAAATCGGCGCCGACGTTTTTCAGGCCGGTCGTATCAACGGCCTGCGGTACGACGTCACCGTGCGCTAGAACCTGCTGGGCAGTCAGCCCGATGAAAAGGGCGGCGGCCACAGCGCCGAGGTGTCGGAAGGGATGTTTCACAATGTCTCCTTGTTTGATTGCGGGTTGCTACTTTTGTGAGTAGCTGTCTGCAAACCCTGTGCCAGGTGACGCCAGCCAGTGAATCAGGCGCGGGCAACAGGGCTTCTCCGGAGATACTGAAAAAACGGGATGGCGAGTTAATCTCTGGCACGCCACTTGCTAAACTCTGTGGCGCACTGCTCGCTACATTGCTTATAAAAAGGGCAGGTGTTACGTTATGAAGCAACAGAATAACAACGATAAATTCTGGGCGTACCGGAGGCGAGATGGGACAAATTCAATTGCTGGCCGAAGTCCATGGCCAGCGCCTGCAACAGGCAAGGCAGCTATTCTTTGATCAGGGCACCATGCCCGAGGGTCTGGTCGACCCGCTGATTCTCCGTTCGTGGGAGCGCTGCCGGCGCTTTGGCCTGGGCGAACTCAGCCTGACGCCTGCCACCGAAGCGATGGATCGCGTCGCGCTCAAAACCGAACAGGACCGCAACCGCTACCTGCTGATGCAGGGCCGGCCGATCATGGAACATGTCTTCGAGCAGATTCGTGACTCGGGGAGCATGGTCATCCTGGCCGACGCCAACGGCCTGCTGCTGGAAACCGTCGGCGACCCGGAATTCGTCAACCGGGCTGACCGCGTTGCGCTGTCGGCCGGAGCCTCGTGGGACGAGAACCTGCGCGGCACCAATGCCATCGGCACCGCCCTGTCCGAAGAAGCGCCGGTCGCCGTGCTCGGTGCCGAGCACTTCATCGAACACAACGGCTTCCTGACCTGCTGTGCCTGCCCGATCTTCGGCCCGGATGGCCGGCTGATCGGCGTCCTCGACATTTCCGGCGATTACCGCAGCCACCAGCGCCATACGCTGGGGCTGGTCCGCCTGTCATCGGCCATCGTCGAAAAGCGCCTGTTCGAGTCGATTCACGCCCGCGACATCCTGGTTTGCTTCCATAGCCGCCCCGACTACCTGGGCAGCCCCAAGGAAGGCATCGCTGCCGTTTCGCCGGATGGCCAGGTGCTGGCGATCAACCGCAATGGCACCGAGATTCTCGGCATCCGCCAGGTCGATGCCGTGCGCCGCGACTTCTCGATGGTCTTCGAGAGCAACCTGTCGGCCCTCGTCGACCGCCTGCGCCACAACCCGCAAGGGAGCTGCGAGATCAACGTCGGCGGCAAGGTCATCAGCCTCCAGTTGCGCGGCCAGTTGCCCCCACTCGCCGTGGCCGGGCGGGTCTTCGACGAACCGCCGGCCCAGCGCGCCCCGCGCCGCCCCGAGACCTCTGGCTCGTCCACGCCGACGCTGACACTCGACACGCTGAACACCGGTGACCCCCGCCTGCAGGCCGCCATCGACCGCGCTCGCCGCATGCTGGGCCGCGACATCCCGATCCTGATCCAGGGCGAATCCGGCGCCGGCAAGGAAATGTTCGCCAAGGGCTTCCACAACAGCGGCCCACGCCGTGATGCGCCTTTCGTCGCGCTGAACTGCGCCTCGATTCCGGAAACCCTGATCGAGTCCGAACTCTTCGGCTATCAGGGCGGCGCCTTCACCGGCGCCCGCAAGGAAGGCGCTCCGGGCAAGATCCAGCAGGCCCACGGCGGCACGCTCTTCCTCGATGAAATCGGCGACATGCCGCTCAACCTGCAGGCCCGCCTGCTGCGCGTGCTGCAGGAGCGCTGCGTCACGCCGCTGGGCAGCACCCGCTCGATCCAGGTCGACATCTCGCTGGTCTGCGCCACGCACCGCAAGCTGCGAGAAGAAGTCGCCCGTGGCTCCTTCCGCGAGGATCTCTATTACCGCCTGAACGGCATGAGCGTCACCCTGCCCGCCCTGCGCGAACGCACCGACATTCGTGCCATGGTTTCCAAGCTGGCCGCTGCCGAAATCGCCGCGCGGGGCGGCCCGGTCAGTTTCTCGGAAGGCGCCCTGCGCGCCATCGAGCAATACGGCTGGCCGGGCAACATCCGCCAGCTGTTCAATGTCATCCGGGTCGCCATTGCGCTGCTCGACGACAATGAAACACTGATCACCGAAAGCCATCTGCCGGAAGAACTGTTCGAATCCTCTCCATTGGCCCCGACCAGCAGCGCTCCAGCCTACGACCCATGGGCAGCAGCACCGCTCGAAGGCGCCAACAGCATGGACGCGATCAGCCGACAGGCCGCCATGCGGGCGCTGGAAGCTGCCGGCGGCAACATTTCCTCCGCCGCCCGGCAACTCGGCATCAGCCGCAACACGCTGTACCGCAAGCTGGGGCGGATGTAGGTCAGTCAGCAGGGCAATTTATTCGCCGCCGGGAGTTCAGTCCTTGTCCTCCCGGCTGGAGCCCCCGGATTTTGGCGAGGCATGACCGAACAGGTAGCCAGCCAACGCACCAAGAATGCCGATGGGAGCGGTCAAGCCGTCGCTGGTGGTTGGCAGCAGCGCCAGCGTCAGGGTGCCATAAATGATCAGCGCCAGACTGGTCAGGTGGATAAGGTGCTGCCCCTTGGCCCGTTCAGGCAACCGAAAAAGCATGATCGCCGCAAACAGATAGAGAACAACCGTCGTGCAACTCAGGGCGATCAGGGCGTTGTACTTGAACTGGCGCTCCTCCCTTCTATCCCAGAAGTATTTTTCGTCGGAATCGCTTTCAGCCTGCGGCAAGGTGGACGAAACGGCCTCTTCGGAAGCCTTTGGCAAGGTCGCGTAGCTCCATTTTTCGGCTTCCTGGCCCGGGCCGCTTGCCGGCGCAGTCACTGCCCAGCCGGAACCCATGCTCAACACCAGCAGTACCAGTACGAGAAAAGTATTTCTCATGGCGAGCCGTCCTTTCTCAATAACCTGACAGGATGTCGACAAGGCGCTGGTAGTGCGCCTTTTCATCGAGATTGACGCTCCCGTCCCGCTTTCTGATGAATTCCGCCTTCAGTGCCTTCCTTTTGTCGGGCGTGGCGGAAGCCATCTCGCGTTTGAAATCGGCGTAGTACTGGCGGCGCTCGGCGCTCAAGCCGGAATCGGCCGCTGACGGCCGAACCACTGACTGGCGCTGGCTCGGCGGATTGTATGGGCTAAGCTCGCCCGCCATGGCCGGCGCTATCCCTTCAAACATCAGCAACGCCGCCACCCAGGGCCAGAGCAGGCGAGGCAAACACATCCCGCGTCGCCATATCATTCCGCAGCACTGCGCTGAACCTCGCACCACGACCTCCCTCGGTGATTGTTTGAGCATTGATGGCTTGGGCATTTGGTCCCCCCTCTTGCAAGCGTGAAGGCAAGCGAACCGGTGCCGGCCAAAAGGCCGCGGCAGCACCATTCCATGAATTCAGCATAGCCGACGAGCGGCAACTTGCAAGATGGCGTTCTGCGGCATGGCGCGCCGTAGCCTGCCTTGCCACAAGCCAGGGTGCAGCAACAACGCTGGATACGGATTACAGGCCGGGAAGCGGATTCCGCGTCAGTGCCACGCTGACGATGTAGGCGTAGGTCAGCAGCGCCAGGCCGAAATAGCGCTGGCGCATCGCCATGGTCCGGCCGCGCTTCAGGGCCATCATGCCGAGCAGGATGTAGGCGAGCAGGCCAAAGAACTTGGCGGTCAGCCAACCGTTGACGAAGGGGTACTGGCCACTCAGCCAGGCCATGGTCAGCGCACTGCCCAGCAACAGCGTATCGACGATGTGCGGCAGGACACGCGTCAGTCGATGCTGACGCCAGGGTGATTCGGTCAGCATCCACCAGCCGCGCAGGCAGAAACCCAGCCCGCTGAGCACGACGCAAGTCACATGCAGATGCTTGAGGGCGAGATAGCTCACAGGGCGGCCAGTTTCCGGAGGATGTCGATTTCGGCAAGACGGTAGCGGCGGATCGCGCTCATCAGGTTCCACCACAACCAGCCGTTGGCCACGGCAAAGGCCAGGCCGGCCGGGCGGGCCAGCCAGCCGGCAAACGGCACCGCTGCCAGCAGCAGGAGCAATGCCGTCGCGTAGGCCAGCATCTGCCGGCGCGTATCGACATCGGGCAGCAGCTTGTTCATGGCCGGCGCCGGCACTTTTGCTTGCCCGCACTCCTGCAGATGCAGCCAACCGAGGAAGGGCACGATCTTGTAGAGCATGCCGATGATGAAGGGCAGGAAGCCGCCAGCCACCAGCAGCACGCCGAAGAGCAGCGTCCAGCCTTCAATCTCGGCCGCCGCGGGCCACAGGACGGAAATGGCCAGCAACAGCAGGGCAACAATGCTGGCCGAAAGACCGAGTTGCCAGTAACGATAGGTGGCATCGGCCCGCGCCCGGCGCCGCTTGGCCTGCAGGCGCAGGGTCAGTCCGGCAAAGGCTATGCCGGCCATGGCGGCGACAAACTGGCTGACGCGAACCAGCCAGGGCTGGTCGGCCGATACGGCCACGCTCCACAGCAGCAGCATGCCGAGCATGACCACCGGAAACCACCAGCTCGGCCGTGCCGGATAACCCGGGGTCAACTGAAACATCGGAACCACGACATAGGCCATCGCCGCGAGCAGAACCCCGGCCCAGCCACCCAGCCCCCATCCCGCATGCAGATCAGCCAGCGCCGGCAAGGGCAGTGCCCAGCCGTAGGCCAGTGCCAGCGCCATCAGAACACCAAGACCGACCACACCGGCCAGACCGAACAGTGCCAGTTTGAGACCACGAATGGTCGGGCTGGTCGATGGAACGCCGCTCAGCGCCAGGATGGTCGCCGTCAGAAAAACCACCGTGGCCAGACTGAGCACCAGCGCAGCGGTACTCAACAGAGCCGGCATGGCGAGATAGAACCCGGCAGCCAGCAACAGTGCGCCAGTCGAAAGCCCGAGATGGACAATCCGGGCCACCGCCAGTGGCCGCTTCAGATTGGCGCCAGCCACCACTGGCAGGATCTGGATCAAGGCACCGAGCATGACCTGCAACATGAAACCGACGGTAATCAGGTGAGTCACCGCCAGTGCGCCGGGCATCCAGCGGGAGGCAAACAGATCGGGGCCTTCGTAGGCGATCAGCAAGCCGGCCAGAACGGCAAACAGCGGGGCAGTCAGAAAAAAACGCAACGGCGCCGCAAAGGGCGGTGCGTTTTCGAAAGCCATCACCGCTTGCATGCTTGGTGCAACTTTATCTTGAGATCAGGATTTCAAAAGTACCGTCGGCGACCTGCTCGACCTCGTAGTCGTGGCCGTTCTGGCGCAACACCTTGTAGAGCGGATGCGGCTCGCGGAAGAGCAGGAGCAGCATCTTTTCGCCGTCCTTGAGGGTGTCGAGCATTTCCATGGTCGCAACAAAGGGCTCGGGCGGCTCCATGTAGCGGGCGTCGACCACATGCGGGGTTTTCGGGTGAGTCATTCTTCGTGCAGTTCCAGTTCCAGCCGTTCGAGAATGGCCGGCAGTTCGGCTGACAGGTGCTGGTCACACATGGGATAGAGCATGTTCTCTTCCTTCATGTTGTGCTGCTGCACCATGATCAGCAGGGTATCGGCAAGCCCGAGGAAATCCTCGGCATTGCCGGCTTTGAGGGCATCGGCGGCCTCGTCCATCAAGGCCCGCATTTGCCCATGCTCCATGCGCATGACCTGGGTTGGTCCCATGGTCATGCCGGTCTTGGCCTCGAAAGTCGGGAAGAGCGTTTTCTCTTCGGTATTGAAGTGGGCCAGCACCGCCGAACGGAAGTGGCCGAAGCTTGCCTGGGCGAGATCGAGATTGCCCTTGCCGACGGCCTGCTCGGCATCGGCGAACAGGTCATCGCAATGGCGATGGTCATCGGTCATGTAACTGCGGATGGTGGTCATGGTTTGCTCTGTTGCGGGCGAAGCCCCATTCTCGGGGCAGCCCCCGGAAGCACACCTTGACCGCCATCAAATCCCGAAACAATCAGGCGCTGACGATGCCCACCTGCAGTTCGTCAAACCAGTTGATGAAACGCTGGACATCGGCACCCTGATAGATGGCGCCGTGCTGCGGACAAAGCATGTCGATGTCCATCTGGGCGACGCGTTCGCACCAGCGACGCTTGGCTTCATTGGAGCCCATCCAGCGCTTGTGAAAGCCTTCGGCATGGCGGATGTGGGCATCGAAATTCTCGACGAACAGCCCATCTTCGCCCGGGGGCAGCAAGGCTGCGCCGACGTCGCCGGAGAACAGCACCTTGGCGACCTTGTCGTACAGGTTGAAATTGCCGGAAGAATGCAGGTAATGCGCCGGCACCGCCCGCAGGATCAGGCCAGCCAGCGAAATGTCGGCCCCTTCGTCAGGCAAGGTGATGAAGGTATCGGCAGTACCGCCAAAATGGGGGATGAAACTGGCCCACAGCCAGCTCACGTAGCAGCGCATCTTGGGATTGAACTCAAGCCACAGGGCGAGCGACGAGCAAATATCCGGATCCTGGTGCGAGGCAAAGACAGCAGCCAGCGCCGACGGGTCGAATTCTGACGAAAGCGCCGAGAAGACAGCCGGGAAAACCTCGGCACCGCCCGGATCAAGCAGAACTCCCTGGCCGCCATGGGTGACCAGATATTCGTTGGTGTCGATCAGGTAATTCGGTTTCTCCGGGTCGCGAACGATGGCGACCCATTTGTGATTGCCGTCCGAAAAAATTGTTTTTGTCGTTTTCACTTATTCGCTCCCCTACTCTCTATTTCCGGTAAAAAAGGCCGAACGGCGCAGCGACTCCAGCGAGGTCCGGATTTCTTCGACGATGCCGTCGAATTCCCCGGAAACCTGGGCCAGAGGCAAGGCAAAGGATTGCCCATAAGCGGCTTCGATTTTTGCCGACTTGGCCAGCACACCGCCCAATTCGACCATCTGGAAAGCATCTTCGAGCGCCCGTTTGAGTTGCTTGCGCAAACTGGCCAGGCGTTGCGTGTGCCGCTCATTTTCCATTTCCCGCTCGGCCAGGACATCGACCATCCGGGCCACCGGCGAAAGTGCCACCGCCTCGCGCAACAGGCGGGTATGCCGGATATCCTGCAGGACAAGCGAGACTTCAGTGACGCAACCGTGAATCAGGCCGGTCAGCGAAGCCATGCAATCACGCAGATCCTGCGAAAAGACGCGCAACTCGTTGGAGAGTACGCCGAAACCGCGGGCCGCCGTGCCCGCCCGCTTGGCCAGGAAAATCGCGTTCAGCGCCATGATGTTGATCTTGAACGCAACCGCCACCACGGACTTGATTTCCTCGTTGATGCGGACGATCCGCAACAGGTCTACCCCGGCCTGCGATGCTTTCGTGGATTTTGTCGCCAGTGCAGTCGTCATGTTTGTCTCACCGTTGATCTTCTTGTCAGCCGGCAATGTACCAATTCATACCGGAAACAACCAGTCCATGACGACGCAAAGGCTCACTTTTCCAGAACGTAGGTTCCTGGTGCGCTGGTCAGCGCGGGGAACTTGCGGTTGGCGGCCGGATAAGCCTCGACCAGATCACCGGTTCGTTCGCCGAGCCAGCGGGTCCAGTCTTCCCACCAGGTGCCCGGCTTTTTCTCGGCCCGATCAAACCAGTGTTCCCAATGTTCATTGCGTTCCGGTTCGCCGATCCAGTAGGCGCGCTTGGGCGGATTGGCCGGCGGATTGACGATGCCGAGAATATGGCCGGAGGTCGACAGTACGAAACGCACCGGCGCATTGACGTTGATCTGTTTGCGGATCCGGTAGCACTGCTTCCAGGGTGCAATATGGTCATCTTCGGCCGTCACCGCGTAGAGCGGCTGCTCGATCAGATCAAGGTCGATCTTTTCGTCGGCGATGGTCAGATGATCGCGTTTGATCAGGTTGTTCTCGAGATACAGCTCGCGCAGGTAATACGAATGCATGGCTTGCGGCATGCGGGTGGTGTCCATGTTCCAGAACAGCACATCGAAGGGTGGCAGCGGTTCGCCAAGCAGGTAACTCTGCGTCCAGTAATGCCAGATCAGCGGGTTCGAGCGCAGCATGCGGAAGGAGGAAGCCATTTCGCTGCCGTCGAGATAGCCCTTCTTGGCCATCGACTCTTCCAGCGCGCCAATGCACGCCTCGTCGATGAAGACATCGATATCGCCCGGGTGCGCGAAATCGGTCAGGGTCGTAAATAGCGTCCAGTGCGCCACCGGCACCTTGTCCTTGCCGAAACGCTTGTTCGCCCAGGCCATGTAGGTGCTGACCAACGTGCCACCAATGCAGTAGCCGACCAGATGCACCTTGGGCACCTTGCAGAACTCGCTGGCAACGCGCACCACCTCGTTGACGCCTTCGAGCAGGTAGTCGTCAAAACGGATGTCAGCGAGATCCTCGCCCGGATTCTTCCAGCTGGTGATGAAGACCGAGAAACCCTGGTCGGTCAGGTACTTGACCATGCTCTTCTTGGCCGTCAGGTCAAGAATGTAGAACTTGTTGATCCACGGCGTGATGATGACGATAGGCATCGCCCGCACCTTGGCGGTTGTCGGCGTGTAATGGATCAGCTCGACCAGACGATTGCGGAAGACCACCTTGCCCGGCGTTGTCGCCAGATCCTCGCCTACCTTGAAGGCATCCGGTTCGACCATCAGGATGTTCTTGGCCTTGGCGTCACGCTGGAAGTTTTCCCAACCCTGCTTCAGGCTTTCGCCGTTGGTCTCGACAAAGCGCCGCATGGCCACCGGGTTGAGCAGGAAGAAATTGGTCGGCGCCACCATGTTCAGCCAGTTGCGCAACCAGAAGGCAGAGCGGCGACGCTCCTTGTCGGAGAGTCCCGGTGTCTCGAAATACATGTCCTCAAGGCGGTGCGTGAAGGCGATATACCATTCCTTGACGATGTCCCAGGTCGCCGACTCGGTCCATATCGGATCAGAAAAACGTGCGTCGTCGGCATGCGGCCGGATGACGTCGGCTGAGGGAATCCCCATTGCCCGGCGCATCACGTGCGTCTGGAGCTCGATCAGATCTCCGGACAGGTTGCTCATCGCCCTCGCCAGCTCCTGAGGGTGCATCAGCCAGGCCATCTGGGCCGCCAGCATCGAGGTGGTCACCCCATAGGGATCAACTGCGTTGCCAAGCGACTTGCCGAGCGTTTCCAGCGGGCTCAGGTTATGAATGTTTACACCGTTGTGTTTCTCTGTCGAATTACTGGACATCGCGTTCACCTTGGGTACGTGAGACTTTTATGATCTTACAGCGTGACGAATTCACCGGGAGTGGGCAGGCGCACATTGGACCAGCCAAGCTGCTCGCCGATCGCCTTGGCGAAGTTGGCTGAAGCGCCTGCCTCGCCATGGACAACGAAGGTTCGCCCCGGCTGTTTGTGAAAGCCGCCCAGCCACTTGAGCAAGGCAGCCTGATCGGCATGGGCGGACAAACCGCCGACCGTGTAAATCCGCGCCCTGACCGGGACCGGCTGACCGAAGATATGGACCAGCCGCGCTCCGTCGACCAAGCGTCGTCCGAGCGTTCCCGCCGCCTGAAAACCGGCGATCAGCACGCTGCACTCGCTGCGCGGCAGGTTTTCGCGCAGGTGGTACTTGATCCGCCCAGCCTCGCACATGCCGCTGGCCGACAGGATCACCGCACCACTGCGAATTTCGTTCAGGGCCTTGGAGCGCTCGACATCGGCCACGGACTCGATATACATCTTGTCCGGATGCGCCTGCTGCCAGGCAATCAGTTCGCGGGTTTCAGGGTCGAGCAGTTTTGGATGGGCCAATGTGATGCTGGTAGCCGCATTGGCCATGGGCGAATCGACATATACCTTCAGCGGCGACAGGCGCTTGCGCCGGACAAGACTGGCCAGCATGTAGATGATTTCCTGCGTTCGCCCGACAGCGAAAGATGGGATGATCAGATTACCCTTGGCCGCCTTGGTCCGTTCGAAGGCGGCGACGATTTCGTCCTCGGTTTCAGCCAGTGAGCGGTGCAGGCGGTCGCCATAGGTCGATTCGATCAGCACGACATCGGCTTCCGCGGGCGCTGGCTCCGGGTCGTACAGCACGGGCCGGTCCGACATGCCGAGATCGCCGGAAAATACCAGACGGCGAGGCTTCCCTTCACCACTGACGCTTACTTCCAGCCAGGCCGAGCCGAGAATGTGCCCGGCATCGTGGAAACGCACACTGACCGATTTGGCCGGCTGCAGGCTTTCGCCATAGCTGACCGGCTGCAACAGTTTGAGCGAAGCCATGGCCTGCTCCACGGTGTACAAAGGCGGCACGATGCCGCGTTCACCCTTGCCGCGCCGATGGCGGTTACGCAACTGCCACTCAGACTCCTTTTCCTGAATGTGCGCGCTGTCCGGCAGTAATACTTCCAGCAGATCAATGGTCGCTGGTGTGGCATAGATCGGCCCGCGGTAACCGAGCATCGAAAGACGGGGTAGCAGACCGGAATGATCGATGTGGGCGTGGGTCAGCAGGACGAAGTCGATCTCGCGGACATCGAAGCCGAAATTGAGCGCCCGCTGGTTCTTCTGACGGGCCTCGGGGCCACCCTGGAACATGCCGCAATCGACCAGAAAACGGACCTCATCCGTTTCAACGAGGGTGCAGGAACCGGTCACTTCACCGGCCGCACCAAGAAATCCGAGACGCATGTTTAAATTCCTCCCGACTTGGCGTAGCATGAACCTCAAGACGGCGGAATGCAACGCCAGCAGACCATTTCAGGAGGTTATGAATGTTCAAGCATATCTTTGTCCCGACCGACGGATCCGAGCTTTCCCGTGCCACGGCGGAGCGCGCCGTCTCCTTCGCCAAGGAAACCGGCGCCCGGATCACGGTATTTTTTGCCAAACCGGAATACCCGATCGCCTATTTTGGTGAAGGCGCCCTGATCGATCCAACGACGCCGGAAAAGTTTGCCGAACTCGCGGAGCAGCAAGCCACCGAATATCTGGGCGAAGTGCAGAAAATGTGTACCGAAGCCGGCGTCGAATGCAGCACGACGTCAGCCACCAGCGACATACCCTACGAAGCCATCATCGAAGCCGCCGAAAAATCTGGCTGTGACCTGATTTTCATGGCCTCGCACGGCCGTCGCGGCATCAGCGGCTTCCTGCTCGGCAGCGAAACCAACAAGGTACTGACCCACTCCAAGGTACCGGTACTCGTTTACCGTTAAGCAGCAATTTTCATGGCTTCGACCACGGTCGAAGCCATGCTCGCGAGCAGCGGGCTGAGCACCGCTCAGGCCCGCTCTTTTCGCCCGGTACGGCGAATTGCGATGAGCAGGCCTCCAGCCAGTAGCGACCAGACCATGTGCCGCCTGTTTCCTTACTTGGCGATGTCGAGCAATTCAACCTCGAAAACCAGCGTCGAATTGGGCGGAATGCCCGGCACGCCGCGGCTGCCGTAAGCCAGGCTGGGCGGGCAAACCAGCTTGGCCTTGCCGCCAACCTTGATCTTCTGAACACCTTCCGTCCAGCATGGAATAACGCGGTTGAGCGGGAAGGCAGCCGGCTCGTTGCGGCGGTAGGAGCTGTCGAATTCCTGACCATTGGTCAGCGTGCCGCGATAGTGCACCTTGACCGTATCGCTGGCCTTCGGACTGGCGCCACTACCTTCCTTGAGCATCGTGATACCGATGCCGGAGGCGGTCATTTCTTCCTTCGGTTCAGCGGCAGTAACCTGGAAGGAGAGTACGAGAAGAAGGGCGGCGCTGGCGATGAAGCGTTTCTGCATTTAGGGAACCTTCGTTGCGTGGATGGAAAATGTTCTGGGCGCACGTAAACGGAAAGAGCTTATGGTGCTCATCTATCGCAAAGCCACAAACTCCATGACGCCGCCCGAAGCCGGCACCATATTCGTCATCAGCGGGCAGTGCAATGCCCCTGCCCCGGCGGTATGCGGCAAAGCACTTCACCGCTGGACGTATCGACAAAGTCGATTTCCTGCAGCTTGCCAACCAGATAACGCTTCTTCAACGTGAAATCGGTCGGTTTGCCGTAGGTTGCCTTCCAGAAAGTGGTGCTCTCGCTGATCACCGGTTCGACCAGCACGGCCTTGGCGCGCAGGCCGACATGCCCGGCCACGGCAGCTGGCAGATTGGCCGAGAATCCCGCATCGTCATCCACCTTGCGCGGATAGAAATCGTAGAGATTCTCGAAGGCCAGGAAATAGTCATAACGCCAGGTGACTTTCATCTGCTGCGGCGTACCGATCTTGTCCTCGTGCTGATATTCGCCGCGCTCTTCGGCCACGGACTGCAGCGGCAGGAACTTGAAGCGGTAATAATCATCGACGGCGGGATCGGCCAGTGGCTGCCAGCTCCAGCCTTCGGCAAGCTGGTTGAAGGACATGCGGTAGAGAACCTCCAGCCGTTCCCCCGCCGCATTGACCTCAAGGCTGCCGGCCGGCGACAAATCGACATCAACTTCGAACATTTGCCCTAGCCTGCTCTTGATGCCGTCAGCCGGTAACTGGGCAAGGGCGACATACTGCCGCTCGGCGGTATCAGCGGCTTGGGCAGCGCCAAAAAAGGCGGCGACCGAGGCCGCCGTGAAGATATATCTGAGGAAAAACATGTCGACTTGGAACGCTTCCCATGAAACATCAAGTCGTTTGAATGATCCGCTTAGGCAAATCAATCGCCCATGATTTGCATCAACAATTCCTGATACAGCTCAGAGCTGCGTCTGGGTCACGGCCTTGCGGAAGCGAATCAGCGCAATCGCGAAGAAGCAGGCGCCGACGGCCGTCATGCCGAGAAGATCGGGCCAGATGACATCGAGCCCGGCACCGCGGTAAAGAATGCCCTGGGCCAGGCGAACGAAGTAGGTGGTCGGCGTTGCCGCCATGATGTTCTGGATCGCTGCCGGCATGCTTTCCTGCGGCGTCACGCCACCGGAGAGCAGTTGCAGCGGTACGATGGTGATGATGATGAGCAGGCCGAGCTGTGGCATCGAGCGGGCCAGCGTGCCGAGGAAGATGCCGATCGATGCCGCCGAGAACAGGTAGAACACCGCCGCCGCGAGGAAGAGCCCGACCGATCCGGCTATCGGCACCTGCAAGACCTGCTGGACCATGACGAGCAGCGCGAAGGCCACGCCGATCAGCACGGCCACCCCGTTGGCCCATATTTTCGCCATCATGATCTCGAACGGCCGCAGCGGCATGACCAGCAGGTGTTCGATGGTGCCGTGCTCACGTTCGCGGATGAAGGCGGCGCCGACCAGGATGATGGTCAGCATGGTGACGTTGTTGATCGCCTCCATGACGCCGCCGAACCAGACGCCGGTCAGGTTCGGGTTGAAGCGGGCGCGGGTGGTCAGGCGGATCGGCGTGTCCTCGGCAGCGCGGCGTCCGGTCAGGAATTCGCCCACCTCGCCGCTGGCGATATTGTTGATGTAGCTGGCGCCGATGAAGGCCTGGCTGATCACCGTGGCGTCGATGTTGAGCTGGATTTCGGGCCGCCGCCCGGCGCTCAGGTCGCGCTGGAAATGGCTGGGGATGACCAGCACGAAAGAGTACAGGTTCCGGTTCATCGCATCGTCGACCTGTTCCAGGCCGATCAATTCGGGACGACGGAAATACGGCGGATAGAGCGCATCGGCGATCTGGGCCGAGAGCGGCGAGTTGTCCTCGTCCACGATGGCGACCGGCGCGTTGTTAAGTTGCTGCGAGCTCCCCGTCGCCGCCTCGTAAATGGCCCCCGAGAAGGCCCAGACGATCAGCCCGAGCAGGACCTTGTCGGCGGCCAGACTGCGCAGCTCCTTGAGGCCGAGGCGGAAGATGTTGCTCAGGGAAAAGCCGCCCATGCTATTTCTCCTGCTTTTTCAGCAAGGCCACGCTGGCCACGGTCAGCAGCGGAATGAAGGCGGCCAGGGCAAGCAGTGACTGCCACAGGTCGGCGAAACCCAAGCCCTTGGTGAAGGCGCCGCGACAGATCAGGATGAAATAGGTCGCCGGATAACCCTGCCCGATCCAGTACCCCGCCCCCTCCAGGGCCTCGACCGGCGTCGTCAGGCCGGAAAACTGAATGGTCGGCAGCATGGTCACGATGGCGGTACCGAACAGTGCCGCGATTTGCGTCTTGGTGAAGGTGGACATCAGCAGGCCGAGGCCGGTGGTCGCCGTGACGTAGAGCAAGGCACCCAGCGTCATCGCGGCGAAGCTGCCCTTGACCGGCACACCGAAGATGAAGACCGCCTCGCCCATCATCAGCAGGTAGCTGGCCATGCACACGGCGATGTAGGGCAACTGCTTACCGATCAGGAATTCGAGCCGCGTCACCGGCGTGACGTAGAGGTTGGTAATCGAGCCGAGCTCCTTTTCGCGGACCACGCCAAGCGCCATCAGGATGGCCGGTATGAGCAGCAGAAGCAGCGGGATGACCGCCGGCACCATGGCGTAAACGCTCTTGAAATCCTGGTTGTAGCGATAGCGCGATTGGATCTCCAACACCTTGGCCGGGTAGCTGCCGGTCGCCTCGCGCATCATCTGGCGCACGTAATCGCGGTGCAGGCCATCCATGTAGCCACGTATCGTTTCGCCGCGATAGGGCATGGCACCATCGACCCAGACGCCGACTTCCGGCTTGCGACCACGCCGCAGGTCGCGGCCATAGCCTTCGGGAATGTCGATGGCCAGCGACACCTCGCCGCTCTTCATGCGGCGGTCGAGATCGGCATCGTCGGCCAAGGCCGGGCGCTGCACGAAATAACGCGAACCGGCTACGTTGGCGATGTAGTCGCGACTTTCCGGAGTCTGATCGCGATCGAGCACGGCGAAGCGCAGCCCTTCGACATCGAAGGACAGGCCATGTCCGAGCACGAACATCATGACCACCGAACCAAGCAGCGCGAAGGCCAGACGGATGGCGTCGCGGCGAAGTTCCAGCGCCTCGCGGTAGGCATAGCCGAGCAGGCGGCGCAGGCTGAAGGCGCTCGGCTGCTTGTGCGCCAGCGTCCAGTCCGAAGCGGCCTGCAGCATGGGGCTGGAACTTTCGGTTTTCGGCTCTTTTTCCGGGTTGACCGCAGCATTCGCCCCAACGATGCCGGAAGCCTCTTCCAGATAGCTGATGAAAGCCGCCTCCAGGGTCGGCTCGCCGCGCAACTTGCAAAGCGCCGCCGGCGTATCGCTGGCCAGCACCTTGCCAGCGTGCATCAACGATATACGGTCGCAGCGCTCGGCCTCGTTCATGAAGTGCGTCGAGATGAAAATGGTGACGCCTTGCTGGCGCGACAGCTCGACGAGCAGCGCCCAGAACTCGTCGCGTGCCACCGGATCAACGCCGGAGGTCGGCTCGTCGAGGATCAGCAGCTTCGGTTCATGGACCACGGCGACGGCCAACGACAGGCGCTGGCGAATGCCCAGCGGCAGGTCGGCGGCCGCCTTGTCGGCGTAGGGTTCCAGCCCGAAGCGCGCCATCAACTCGGCAATCCGCGGGCCGCGCCGGGCGTCCGGCAGGTGGAAAAGCCGGGCGTGCAGATCGAGGTTGGCGGCAACCGTCAGTTCGCCATACAGCGAGAAGGACTGCGACATGTAGCCGACCTGCTTGCGGGTTTCGAGGTCACGCGCATCGACGGCCTTGCCGAACAGTCGGGCCACGCCCTCGGTCGGCGGCAGCAAACCGGTCAGCATCTTCATCGTCGTCGTCTTGCCACAGCCGTTGGAACCGAGGAAACCGAAAATCTCGCCTTCGTCGATCCTAAAACTGACACCATCCACGGCGACGAAATCGCCGAAGCGCTGGGTCAGCCCGTCAGCCTCGATAGCCCAGCCAGGGCTGCTATCGACCCACGGCGAAATGACCAGCGCCTGGTGAGTCCGCCTTTTTTCCTCCGGCAAGAGCTTGATAAAGGCGCCGTCCAGCGTCGTCTGCCCGGTCTGCGCCCGCAATGCTGCCGGCGAGCCGGTGCCGATCACCCGGCCGCCATCCATCGCCACCAGCCAGTCGAAACGCTCGGCCTCTTCCATGTAGGCCGTCGCCACCAGCACGCTCATGCCGGGCCGCCGGGCGCGGATGCTGTCAATCAGCTCCCAGAACTGGCGGCGGGAGAGCGGATCGACGCCGGTCGTCGGCTCGTCGAGAATTAACAGATCGGGGTCATGGATCAGCGCGCAGCACAGGCCGAGCTTCTGCTTCATGCCGCCTGACAGCTTGGCCGCCGGTCTATCCTTGAACGGCGCCAGGCCGGTGCTGGTCAGCAGTTCGTCGATGCGCTGCTCGCGCTCGCGCTTGCTCTGCCCGAACAGCCTGCCAAAGAAATCGACATTCTCGAAAACCGACAGCGTCGGATAGAGGTTCTTGCCAAGTCCCTGCGGCATGTAGGCAATGCGCGGCTGGGCCATGGCACGAAAATGGCGGTCGCCGATATCGCCCCCGAGCACCTCGACCTTGCCCGTCTGAATCTTCCGGGCGCCTGAAACCAAGGCCAGCAGCGACGATTTGCCAACGCCATCCGGCCCGATCAGCCCGACCATGCAGCCGGCCGGCAGGGCGATATCAACTGCCTCCAGTGCCACCACGGCGCCGTAGCGATGGCTGACTTCGGACAGACGGGCGACCGGCGCGCGGTCCATGGCGATTTACTTTCCGCTGACCTGCAGATTGGCTGGCCAGGCCGCATTGGCATCGAGCCGGACATAAGCCACGCCCGGCATGCCACCCTTGGCCAAGTCGCGATGCGCCTCAAGCCAGGCCGCATCGGGCTTGACCTTGAGGCGGAACATCAGCTTTTCCCGCTCGGTACGAGTTTCCACCTCGCGCGGCGTGAATTGCGCTTTCGGCGCGACGAAACTGACCGTTGCCGGAATCACCTGACCCGGCAGGGCATCTAGCACAATGCGCGCCTCGCTGCCCAGTGCCACCTGCCCGGCCTTGTCGGTCGGCAGGTAGATGGTCATGAACATGTCGGAAAGATTGACTAAAGTCAGCGCCTTGCCGCCCGCTGCCAGCACTTCGCCCGGTTCGGCCAGTCGGTACAGCACACGGCCGGCAATCGGCGCCTTGAGGGAGGTGTCGTTGAGCGTCACGCGCAGGCTCTCTGCCTTGGCTTCGGCCGCTGCAACCGCCTCGCCAGCCTCACCCACCTTGCCGCGCGCCTGCGCCATGCCGGCCATCGCGCCTTCCATGCCAGTCTGGTCCACATCCAGCTTGCTGCGGCTGATGAACCCCCGACCAACCAGATCTTCGGAACGCTTCAGTGTCTTGCCGGCCAGCGAGACATCGGACTGCGACTTGCGCACGCCTGCCCGCGACTGATCCACCGCCTTCTGTGCCTGGCGAATCTGCGCCTCGGCCGCCTGCAACTGGGCCCGCAGATCATCGGCATCGAGCCGGGCCACTACCGCCCCCGCCTCGACATAATCGCCCTCGCGCGGCCCGAGCTCGGCAAGGCGCCCGGCGATCTTGGTGGCAACGTCAACCTCGGTCGCTTCCAGCCGCCCATTCCCGGCAGCCAGGCCCGCCGGCAAGCCGGCTGGACGCTGCTGGTAAAGGTAAAAGCCGATTGTGGCGGCCACCAACAAAAACAAGGCAAAAAGCAAATACTTGCCAACTCTGGAACGGTTCATGAGACACCCAATTTATTACTGACCATGGAGTCATTAGCTATTTGAATTATAGACCTCGAAGGGTCGAAAATACCTGCTCACCAGCAAATTACACATCCATAAGCAAGCATCGGCAACCCTGATTCTGATTCTTTTTCAGTCTGAGCCCGTGCTCCTGAATACTCAACGGATCAATCGGGTCGGCGGCATGCCGGCTCCTATTGAAGCAGCACGCGCCAACCCTTTCGATTGACCGCCCATGGCGAAACGGGGCAATCCACCCGGCCTAGTGCCGCTCGCCCGAATAGCGCCCCGGCGCGATGACGTTATTCGGGTCCAGTGCGGATTTCAGGCGTTGATGCAGTTCGGCTTGCTCCGAGCCGTCTTCGGCACCGATCAGGTCCATGTAGTCCACACCCAGGCGGTACGGAGGCCAGCCGCGACGCAGGCCGGAACTGACCAGATCGCGGTAGCATGCCTTGGCCCGCGCCACGTCTTCCGGGCTGGCCGGATCGAAGAGCAGCGGGATGGTGGCGGACAGAACACGCGATGAACGCGAGGTGACGGCCAACAGAGGGTCGAAACCGTGGCGGGCGAGCACTTCGCCCATGATTTCCCGATAGCAGCGCACGGCCTGGGGCGTGAATGGCAGCAACGGTGCGTACCACAGGATGCCCTGCCCATCCCGGGCCGGGTGCGCCGAGATATCGAGTGGCCGGGCATTTTTCTCCAGCGCATAGGCAATGCGCAAAAAAGCGGTGATCGGCACGCCTTCGACCGTTCCCAAGGCATTGACCAGCGAACCGAGATGGCGGCGCAGGCTGGGGAAGAATCGATTCGGCAGGGCCTTGAACAGGCTTTGCAGCAGGCGGATTTCGCGGGTGCTGAAGCTCCAGATCCGGCAGCCTTTGATTCGACGCCGAATGTCGCGCACGGCACCTTGCACTGCCTGCCTTGAGCCATACAGCGTGCCCAGCGCCGTCCAGCTCGAGATCTTGCGCCGCCCCGCCTCGCCCTTCAGGTACTCGGCCCGCTCGCTGCCACGCCGGGAGGTGGCAAGCGGTGCATCGGGCTGGGTGGCGAGAATGCGAAAGTCGTTCATCATGATGATGCCGCCGATGCCGGGTATGTCTTCGGCAATGCGGTTGAGCGCCGTCTGGCTGGCTTCGAACTTTTCGTCGGAGGCCCATTCGAAAATCAGGATGCGGCAATCCTCTGGCACCCGAGCGAGTTGCACCGTCGCCCGGGTGACCACGCCAAAGCTGCCCTGGCGCAGCAAGCCGCCCCAGTAAGGTCCGGTGCCGACCCGCCAGCGCTCGGCAAGATCGCCGCAGTGCAAATCCTTGTAGGCATGGCGAAAGGCCTGGCCATTACCCCAGAAACCTTCGAGTTCGGAGACGGCTTCGAAATGATCGACAATCGGCGTCAGGCCGTAGCCGCCATCCAGCGCATTGCCGAGAATGTTGCCATTCGGGCCGACGCCGGTGGTCGGCACGAGCAGGCGGGCGCCGGCACGCTGGATGGCCTGTTCCAGATCATGCTGGCAAACACCGGGCTGAATGCGCGCCACGGCCGCCTCGGTATCGATTTCGATTTGTTTGAGCGGCGACAGATCGACGACCACACTCCCCGGCTTGACTGCCTGAGCCGTGCCATAGCCAAAGTTGCGCCCGCCGCTGATCGGCCACAAGGGCACCCGGTGCGCATTGGCTGCCGCAAGGATGCGCGGCACGGCAGATACCTCGGTAACGACCAGCACCCCGGCCGGATAACGCGTGGCACCGCCCGTATCCGGGCGATAGGGCTCGATTTCCGAGGCGCCGTTGAGCACGGCGACACCGGGAACGTTGACCAGCGATTCGTAGAAAGCTTTAAGCATTGCAGACTCCTGTTGATGAAAAAAGGAGTCGCCATGAAATACGAATACAGCGCACTTTCAAATGTCATTTCAAAATATTCATTTGAAATCTGCAATGCACGGTCTGCGTGAAAAAGCCCTGCAACCCCCACTGGAAGTCACTGGGGTGCAAACTGCCCGGCAAGGAATGACAAATTCAGGCGTCGACTGAAGACACGGCCCGCTCCCACGCGCCAAGCGAGGGATTGCGGCAGAGTTGAGCCAATAACACCATAGCCGCCTCAAGGTGTTTCGAGGCCGCAGCACTCAGCGGTTCGCCAAGCTCGAACTGCTCGCCACGCACACAGAGAACGAAAGCCGGTGGCGGTTCGCTTTTTTCGGTCTGTACATAGACCTGCAGCACCGCTTCCGGCGGCAGTTCATGCGTGGTGTATGCGTTGCCGGTGGCAGGCACGGTGGGCTGGAAGGTGTAAGGCCCCGGCGTCTTGGCACCGGCGTCGATGAACAGGGCAAGTTGTCTGCCCTGCAAATCGAGCGCATGTTCGATCTGGAGCTGGAAGTCTTCGATCAGTTCGAACTGTCCGCTCAGACCTTCACTCTCCAACCAGCCTTCGAGTCGGCCGCAGAGTTCCGGGCCGATCGCGTCATCGCCGCGGCTGGGGTTGCCGACGGCGAAGATGACGACCGGCGCACTCATTCGCGGCTTAGGGAATGGACGACCATGCCTTCCACATCAACCAGTTCGACTTCGAGCGGCATCTTGCCCAGCGCGTGCGTCGCGCATGACAGACAGGGGTCGAAGGCGCGGATCGCGACTTCGATATGGTTGAGCAACCCTTCCGTCACTTCGCGGCCATGAAGGTAGCGGCGAGCAACATGGCGGATGGCTTCGTTCATCGCCTGGTTGTTGTTGGTCGTCGACACGATCAGGTTGGCCATGGTGATCAGGTCATTCTCATCGACGCGGTAGTGGTGAAACAACGTCCCTCGCGGCGCTTCGATGACGCCAACCCCATCCATCTGGCGTTCGCCCTGCACCATCAGGTTGTCCGAGAGCAGGTCGTCGTCGTGCAGCAGTTCCTTGATCACTTCGGCGGCATGCAGCATCTCGATCATCCGCGTCCAGTGATAGGCCAGCGGGGCATGCATCGGCGTACCACCGGCGTAATCGACGAATTCCTTGCGCTCGTGCTCGGCGAAGGGGGTCGAAATCTGGTCGCAGTTCTGGACGCGGGCCAGTGGGCCGACCTTGTACCAGCCGTGCTCCTTGCCGATCGATTTGAAGAACGGGAACTTCATGTAGCTCCACGGCCGGACTTCTTCCTCGATGTACTGGTTGTATTGCTGGTAATCGACGTGGTCGAAGATGATCTTGCCGTTGTCGTCACGGGCCCGCAGCGTGCCGTGGTAGAAATCGAGGTCGCCGCCATGGCCGACGATGGACATGAAATTGGAGCGGAAGATGCCGAAGCTGTTGTACAGCCCCGGGTCCTGCGTATGGACCTTCTGGATCATGTGCACCGCATCGCGCGACCACTGGACGATGTGATAGATGTCCTTCAGCAACTCGTCGCGCTCGGCAATGGTCAGCGACTTGTTGACGCCCCCCGGCACCGCCCCGGTGCCATGGACTCTCTTGCCGGCCGTGACGCGGATCACTTCCTGGCCGAACTTGCGCAAGAGCACACCGCGCTTGGCGGTCTCCGGATGCGCCGCCGCCACGCCGACGATATTGCGCTTGGTCACATCGCTGTCGAAACCGAACAGCAGGTCGGGCGAACAGAGATGGAAGAAATGCAGCGCATGCGATTGCAGCATCTGGCCGTAATGCATCAACCGGCGCAGCTTTTCCGCCGCAGGCGTCAGCTTCTTGGCGCCGACGATGATATCGAGCGCCTTGGAGGCGGCCAGATGGTGCGACACTGGGCAGATGCCGCACAGGCGCTGAACCATGACCGGCACTTCCCAGTACGGCCGCCCCTGGATGAATTTCTCGAAGCCGCGGAATTCGACAATGTGCAGGCGCACCTGATGCACCTTGTTCTGGTCGTCGAGCAGGATGGTCACCTTGCCATGGCCCTCGACGCGGGATACCGGGTCGATCGCCACGCGGCGCAGGGTTTCGGGGTGTTGGGCGGTTTCCAGTTGGTAGGTCATAGCGCCACCTCAGTCATAATGCATTAAGCCATGGCCCAATTCGGGCTCTTTACCAGCAAGAAGGTCCGTCAGCACCTTCCAGATCGCGTCCGCTGACGGCGGGCAACCGGGCATGAAGTAATCCACCTTGACCACCTCATGGATCGGGTGCACCTGGTTCAGCGGTAGCGGCAGTTCCGGATCGTTCGGAATCATGCCGTTGGCCAGCCCCGGGCTGGTGTGATAGACCTCTTCCAGGATGGTCGTCAGCGGCAGATGGTTGCGCTGCGCCGGCAGGCCGCCATTGATGGCACAGGCGCCCATGGCGATCAGGATCTTGCAGTTCTTGCGGAACTCGCGCAGCACATGGACGTTCTCGGCATTGCACAGCCCGCCTTCGATGATGCCGATGTCGCAGTCCGGGCTGCAGGTCTTGATATCTGTCAGCGGCGAGCGGTCGAACTCGATGTGTTCGAGCAGCGTGAACAAGCGCTCGTCGATGTCGAGAAAGGACATATGGCAGCCGAAACAACCGGCCAGCGAGGTCGTGGCGACCTTGAGTTTCTTCTTGGCAGTCATCTCAGCGCCCTCCCGTGGTTTCGGCAGTTTCCGAAATCGGCGCCTTGTCGAACTTGCGCTCGCCTATCGGTACGGCAAAGCCCTGGCGTTTCTGCAGGATGACGCCAACCGGGCAGACCTGCGCGGCCTTGTCGGTCAGTGCAAAGTCGGTGTCGCCGAGCTGGCCGGATTTGGCATTGACGATCAGATGCGTCTTGATGCCGCGGCCCGAGAGCGCGAAGACGTTCTTGCCATCGACATCGCGGCTCGCCCGCACGCACAGCGAACAGAGGATGCAGCGATTGAAGTCGAGCAGCACTTCGGGATGCGAGGCATCGACCGCCCGATTCGGGAAGAAGTGGTCGTAATGCGGCGACATCATGCCGAGATGGTAGGCCGTGGCCTGCAACTGGCAGTTGCCGCTCTTTTCGCACGACGGGCAGAAGTGGTTGCCCTCGACGAAGAGCATCTGGGTCAGCGCCCGACGTTCAGAATTGATTTCCTCGGTTTCGCTCTCGACGATCATGCCAGCCGAGGCGCGCATGGTGCACGAGGCCGTATGCCGGCCATTGACCTTGACCGTACAGAGTTTGCACGAGCCATGCGGCTTGAACTCCGGGTGATAGCACAGGTGCGGAATGAAAAACCCCGCCGCACTTGCCGCCTGCATGATGGTTTGCCCCTCGACGAAAGGAACGGCCTTGCCATCGAGGGTAAAGGTATGGCTCATGCTGCACCTCCGTTTTCGCTGGCCAGATGGGCGCCTGCATCGTCACGGCCGGTCATCTGCCGGGCAGACGACAAGGCGCGGTCCAGATCGAAAGCGGGCGTGAAGTCCTGCTGAATCATCCGCTGATCGTAGTACGGCCGGAACTTGGCAATGGTATCGAGCACCGGGTTACAGGCCGTATGGCCGAGACCGCAGTGGCTCATCGATTGCAGCAATTGGTTCAGCTTTTCGATTTCCGTGAAGTCGTAAGGCGAACCGCAGCCATTGTGCAACTTGTCCATCAAGTTCTTGAGCAGCGAGGTGCCGACCCGGCACGGCGTGCAGAAACCGCAGCTTTCGTGCTGGAAGAAATGCACGTAGTTGCGCGCCACCTCGAACATGTCGCGCGTCTTGTTGAACACGGTGAAAGCACCGGCTGTCGGAATATCTTCAAAGCCGATGATGCGGTCGAACTCATTCTCCGCAACGCAGATGCCGGACGGCCCGCTGACCTGCACCGCCTGGGTGTCGGTGGCACCGCAATCCTCGAGCACCTGCCGGATGCTGACGCCGAACGGGTATTCGTAGATGCCCGGCCGCTCGCAATCGCCGGACACTGACAAAATCTTCGTCCCGGCCGAATGCTTGGTGCCGATGGCGGCATACCATTCGCCGCCATTGAGCGCGATCAGCGCTGCTGCGGCAAAGGTTTCGACGTTATTGACGATGGTCGGCTGGTCCAGATATCCGTTGGTGACAGGGAAGGGCGGACGATTGCGCGGTGTGCCGCGCTTGCCTTCAAGCGATTCGATCAGCGCCGACTCTTCGCCACAGACATAGGCGCCGGCACCGACGTGAATCTCGATGTCGAAATCGGCACCCGGCAGGCCGAGGATGTCCGGGCCGAGCAATTTTTCGCGCCGGCGATGGGCAAGCACGGCATTCAGGTGGTCCAGCATGTAGCGGTATTCGCCGCGCAGATAGACGAAACCCTTGGTCGCACCGACCGCGTAGGCAGCAACGGTCATGCCCTCGAACACCAGATCGGGATACTTCGAGAGCAGCACGCGATCCTTGAACGTTCCGGGTTCGCCTTCATCGGCATTGCAGACAACGATGCGCTGCGCCCCGGGCTTGAGCGGTGCGTTGCGGCAAGCTTCCCATTTCAGGCCCGTGGTGAAACCAGCACCACCCCGACCACGCAGGTTGGCGCGCTTGATTTCGTCGAGCGTTGCTGCCGGCCCACCGATCCCGCTCGGCAGCCCCTCGCGCCAGGAACGCATGTTGGATGAGTTCAACCCATCGCTGGGCGCCCGGGCCCGGGCTGCCAGCAGGGCATCACCAGGCTTGAAGTCGGCTTTGAGCAGAATGTCGGCCCGCTGGATATTGTCTTCGATCTTGAAATAGGCAGCCGGCCATTCCGCCAATGGCGTCTTGCCACGAATCAGCTCGGCAATTTCATCAATGCGCTCGGCGGTCAGCCCGGCCACAGCGTAGTTATTGACCAGCAGGGCCGGTCCCTGATCGCACATGCCGGTGCAGGCGGTCTGGGCCACACTGACCAGACCGTCTTCGGACACTTTGCCGCGCTCGATCCACAGGCTGTTGCACAGCCGATCCATCATCGCCTTGCTGCCAAGCATACGATCTGTGATGTTGTCAGAAAACAACACCCGATATTTGCCACGCGGCTCGGTATAGAAAAACGAGTAGAAACCGGCAACACCCTCGATCTTGGTGCGCGGGACGCCGAGTGTTGCCTGCAGGCGGTCAATCGCTTCCGGGGATATCCAGTCGCAGGCTTCCTGGATTTCGCGCAGGATCTGCACCATGTTTGATGCGTCGCGCCGGTATCGGGCAACCACCCGATCAACCACACCGGCCACCGCCTCAGCATGCAATTCGTTCAGTGCCACGACAACCTCCTAAAGACTGCGTATGACATGCAAAAGACTAGCACTGCTACATGACAGTTTCTTGTCCCAGATCAAACAGTGGATTCACCGGCATTCAACAAATCGTAATCCGGGTGTGCAAGAATATTGCTGCAGCACAGCATGAAACATAGCGCGCCAAATCGACAATTCAAGAAAAGATTGATGCGGCGCATCAGCCCCAAAATTATTTGGAAGGAAGAACAGCATGAACACGATAAACGACACGGCCGTAACAGGCGGTTTGAACATGGCCCTCCCGCTGGCTGGCAAGAAGGGCCTGATCACCGGCATCGCCAACGACAAGTCGATTGCCTTTGCCGTTGCCAAGGCCATCGTGGCATTGGGCGGCGAAGTTGCCCTGACCTACCAAAACGACAAGACCGCCCGTTATACGCAACCGCTGGCCGAGGCACTGGGCGCAAAACTATTCGAAAAGCTCGACGTTGCTGAAGAAGGCAGCCTCGAAGGCGTCATCGCCAAGTGCGGCGAAGTGTTCGGCACCATCGACTTTGCTGTCCACTCGATGGCCTTCTGTAACGCCGACGACCTGCATGGTCGCGTCATCGACACCACCGAAGCCGGCTTCGACTCGGCGATGAATGTGTCCTGCCACAGCTTCCTGCGCATGGCCAAGGCCCTGGAGCCATTGATGAACCACGGTGGCTCGCTGATCACCATGTCCTACCTCGGTGCCGAGCGCGTCGTGCGCAACTACGGCGTCATGGGCATCATCAAGGCAGCGCTTGAGTCCGCCGTCCGCTACATGGCCTACGACCTCGGCCCCAAGGGCATTCGCGTCTTCGCCGTGTCGCCCGGCCCGATCATGACCCGTGCTGCTTCCGGCATCGCCAACTTCAACACCCTGCTTGAAGCCGACGCCCTCAAGGCACCGCTCGGCCGCACCGTGACCATCGAAGAAGTCGGCGCCCTGACCGCCTTCCTGTGCACCTCCGGCTCGTCCGGCATGACCGGCCAGACGATCTACGTCGATGCCGGTTCGCACATCGTCGCCTAAGACCGGCCCGGCTGCCTCATTGCAGCCAACCGGCCAAACGGGCTAAATCCATGTTGGCGGGCATTCAGCCCGCCAACATGAAGCCATTTCGGAGACCATCATGGCCGAAGCTGACGGACTACTTCCCGATCCAGTACCCGACCACCCATTGTTACAAGGCCGTCGTGAAATCGGCCGCGGCGAAAGCACCATCGTGCTGGAGGCCGACACCGTCGATGGCCAGGAACGTGTCTACAAGGTGCTTTCCTCCCCCACCGATTACGCCTACTACACGGCCGAAGACCGCCCGACGGGCAACCATTTCCCGGTGGTTTATGCCGACCACGGTACGGCTGGCCGTTCCAGTCGCGGCTATCCCTTTCATATCGTCGAGGTCGAGCGGCTCTATCCGCTTCCCGGCAGCGGCGAGGCCGTCGAAGTCGCCACCAAACTGTCCACCTCCTATTTCGATGCCTGCATGATGTGGCGCAACCTGGCTCAGGACATGGGGCGCATCGCGCTGCACCACCTGACCGTGACACCGATGGGCTGGAGCGATGCGGTTCAGGAGTCGCTCAAGGCGCTGGAGGTGTTTTCCGGCGAATACGGGGCTCTGCCGGACCTGATCAAGGCCGACAACCTGATGATGCGCAAGGACGGCACCCTGGTATTTTCCGACCCGGTTTTCATGGAATGATGCGATGACCATCAGCCAGGTTCAATACACCTCACGCAAGCTGGCCGAACAGTTGCGCGGCTCCCCCTACATGGCCGTGATCTCGATTACCGATCCGACGACACCGGAAGCCAGGCTGGATCCGCTGTTCCGCCACATCCTGCGCCTGTCCTTCTTCGATGCCGTCCCAGCCGACGAATTCATGCCGGCCTGCCCCGGACTGTTCGACTACCACATGGCAGCGCAGATCAGCGCCTTCATCGAAGAACTTCACGCCGCACCGTTCGAAATATCGCTGATGGTGCATTGCGAATATGGCGTCAGCCGCTCGGCCGCCGTCGCGCTCTTTGCCGAGGCGCTGACCGGCGCCCCGCTGGAAGCGCGGGAATTCACCTACGAAGCCAACCAGTGGGTACTCGATCAGTTGCTGCAGCGCCACCCTGGCCTGGACGTCGATATGCCGGCGCCGCTGATCAGCCGCGAGCGCCGCGCAGCGAGTCGAAAGTGAATTTCTTCACAATGGATGCGGTGCCAGCAGCAGGCCGATATTGTTTGCTGCACCGCAGCAACCTATACTAGTCCATCGCGTGACTCACTGGAGCAGGGATTCATGAACCGCCAACCCGAACAACGTTATCTGGTTAACAAGACCTTCGATGAAATCCACATCGGGGATTCGGCAAGCCTGAAACGAACGCTGATGCCCGAAGACGTCAAGCTCTTCGCGATTCTGACCGGCGATGTGAATCCGGCGGTCGTCGATCCCACGTTTTCGGAAAGCGGCATGTTCCGCGAAGTGATCGCCCACGGCATGTGGAGCGGTTCGCTGATTTCAACGGTCCTCGGCACACAGTTCCCCGGCCCCGGTACCATCCTGGTCGATCAGACCCTGCATTTTGCCCGCCCGGTCACCATCGGTGACAACATCACGATCACCGTTACCGCCAAACAGAAATTCGACCATAACAAGCACGTCATTTTCGACTGTGTGTGCACCAACCAGGAAAACCTGCAGGTGGTACGCGGCACTGCCGAAGTACTGGCCCCGACCGAAAAGGTCTCCCGCCTGCAGGAAGTGCACATGCCGGAGATCCGTATCGACGACAAGCACGAGCGATACATTCACCTATTGGAACGCGTCAAGGGACTGGAGCCGATCCCCACCGCCGTCGCCCACCCGTGTGATCAGGAATCGCTGAAAGGCCCGGTCATGGCCTTCCAGGCCGGCATCATCGAACCTATTCTGGTCGGCCCGGAAAACAAGATTCGCGCGGTCGCCGAGGAGTTCGGCATCGACCTGCATGGCATCCGCATCGTTCACGCCGCGCACAGCCACGATTCGGCCGCGCTCGCCGTTTCGCTGGTCCGCACCGGCGACGCCGAGGCGCTGATGAAGGGCAGCCTGCATACCGACGAACTGATGGGCGAAGTCGTCGCCCGCGCCAACGGCCTGCGCACGAACCGCCGGATCAGCCACGTCTTCCTGATGGACGTGCCGACCTATCCACGACCACTGATGATCACCGATGCGGCGATCAACATCGCGCCAACGCTGGAAGACAAGGTCGACATCATCCAGAACGCCATCGACCTCGCCCACATCATCGGCATCCCGGAACCCAAGGTGGCCATCCTGTCCGCCGTCGAGACAGTCAATCCGAAAATCCAGTCCACGCTCGATGCTGCTGCCCTGTGCAAGATGGCTGATCGCGGGCAGATCAAGGGCGGCATCCTCGACGGCCCGCTTGCCTTCGACAACGCCGTTTCCATCGTCGCCGCCAAGACCAAGGGCATCAAGTCGGCGGTTGCCGGCCATGCCGAAATCCTGGTCGTCCCGGATCTCGAATCCGGCAACATGATCGCCAAGCAGCTCGAATACCTGGCCAATGCCCTGACCGCCGGCATCGTGCTCGGCACCAAGGTGCCCATCGTGCTGACCAGCCGCGCCGACTCGGCCGAAACCCGTACTGCATCGTGCGTCATTGCCGCACTGATCGCCCACCACAACCGCAAGATTGGAACTGTTTAAATGAAGCAAGGCATCCTGACGATCAATGCTGGATCGTCCTCCATCAAGTTCGCCCTTTTCCCGCTCGACCACCCGATTTCCCCGGATGCCGAAGTCTCCGGACAGATTGACGGCATTGGCGCCGAAACGACCAGGATGGTCGCCAAAAACAAGGCCGGCGACCGCATCGCCGACCAGTTGCTCGAAGGTGGCAAGGTCAGCCATGCCCAGGCCTTCGATGCCCTGCTCAAGTGGTTTACCGCCAGCCACGCCAACTGGCAGATCGTCGCTGTCGGCCACCGCGTCGTGCATGGCGGCGAGCGTTATTCCCAGCCGACAGTCATCGACGACATCGTGCTCGGTCACCTGCAAAGTTTCATCCCGCTCGCTCCGCTGCATGAGCCGCACAACGTCGCCGGCATCATCGCCCTGCAGGCCCTGCTGCCCAGCGTGCCGCAAATCGCCTGTTTCGATACCGCCTTCCATCGCAGCCAGCCGGAAGTCGCCCAGACCTTCGGCCTGCCGCGCAGCATCACCGCCGAGGGCATCAAGCGCTACGGCTTCCACGGCCTGTCCTACGAGTACATCGCCCGCGCCCTGCCACAGCATTCCGGCCGCGCCACCGGCCGTGTCGTCGTCGCCCACCTTGGCAACGGCGCCAGCATGGCCGCCATGGTCGATCGCAAGTGCGTCGCCACGACACTCGGCTTCTCGACCATCGACGGACTGGTCATGGGCACCCGCTGCGGCAACCTCGACCCCGGTGTCATCCTGCACCTGATGGAAACCAAGAACCTGTCGGTCAAGGACATGACCAGGATGCTCTACAAGGAATCCGGGCTGCTCGGCGTTTCCGGCATCAGCCAGGACATGCGCACCCTGCTCGCCAGCGACAAGCCGGAAGCCCGGGAAGCCGTCGATCTCTTCTGCTACCGCATCGCCCGCGAGCTCGGCTCGCTGGCCGCCGCGGCCGGTGGCCTTGACGCGCTGGTCTTTACCGGCGGCATCGGCGAACACGCGGCCGAAGTTCGCCGCCGTGTCTGCCTGCAATCCGAATGGCTGGGCATCCGCCTCAACCCGGAAGCCAATGCCCGCCATGACCTGCAGATTTCTGCAGGCAACAGCAGCGTCGACGTGCTGGTCATTCCGACCAATGAAGAATGGATGATGGCGCACCACGCGCAGACCCTGCTCGCCCTCTAAAGCAAAAATATTTTTTTGCCCGGCCCCGGCCACCGAAAGGTGCCGGGGCTTTGTTTTTTCTGGCTTTTTTTACCCCGTCGGCATCCCCTGCAGCGAACACACAAAACACCGCATATAGTCAAGATATTGCCTTGGCACACTATATCTAGTAGCTTTGCAACATTCGAAAATTAATAACCCAGACAAACTGAATTTTGTAGAGGAGCCCTTGATGAGCAAAATCGCCGAACAGCTTTCGCTGACAGACATCCCCGCAGCGCCTGAATTTTCCCCGCTGCCGGAACAGGAAATTTCAGGCGAAGTGCTGATCGAAAAGTACGCCAAGGGCAAGGAAACCAACGTTCATGACGTGCGCCGTCGCGTTGCCTACGCACTGGCCCAGGTCGAACAGGAAGCTGATCGTGCTCACTGGGAAAGCAAGTTCCTGTGGGCTCAGGAAAACGGCTTCATTCCGGCCGGCCGCATCAATTCCGCCGCCGGTACCGATCTGCAAGCGACGCTGATCAACTGCTTCGTGCAGCCGGTTGGCGACTCCATCGTCGAGAATACCGATGGCAAGCCCGGCATTTACACCGCGTTGGCCCAGGCCGCTGAAACCATGCGCCGCGGTGGCGGCGTCGGCTACGACTTCTCGTCCATCCGCCCGCAAGGCGCCCGCGTCAAGGGCACCCAATCGCGTGCTTCCGGCCCGGTTTCCTACATGCGTGTTTTCGACCGCTCCTGCGAAACCGTCGAATCTGCCGGTGCCCGCCGCGGTGCGCAGATGGGCGTGCTGCGCTGTGACCATCCGGATATCGAGGAGTTCATCCACGCCAAGGACAAGGGCGACCTGACCAACTTCAACATTTCCATCGGCGTCACCGACCCGTTCATGGAAGCCGTCGATGCTGACGGCGATGTCGAGCTGCTCCACCGTGCCGAGCCAAACGCCGACATGCGCGCTGCCGGCGCCTACCAGCGTGAAGACGGCATCTGGGTCTACCGCAAGGTCCGCGCCCGCGACCTGTGGGACCAGGTGATGAAATCCACCTACGACCACGCCGAGCCGGGCATCCTGTTCCTTGACCGCATGAACAAGGACAACAACCTCAATTACTGCGAAGTGATCGAGGCGACCAACCCCTGCGCCGAACAGCCGCTGCCGCCTTATGGTTGCTGCTGCCTGGGTTCGATCAACCTGACCCTTTACGTCAAGGACGCTTTCTCCGAGCAGGCCGAGTTCGATTTCGACGCCTTCGCCGAAGTCATTCGCATCTCGACCCGCATGCTCGACAACGTGCTTGACGCCACCCACTGGCCGCTTGAGCGCCAGCAGCAGGAAGCTGCCAACAAGCGTCGCGTCGGCCTCGGCTACACCGGTCTCGGCGATGCACTGGCCATGCTCCGGCTGCGCTACGACAAGCCGGAAGCGCGCGCCATGGCCGCCCGCATCAGCGAATTCATGCGCGACACCGCCTACCTGTACTCGGTCGAAATGGCCAAGGAACGCGGCGCCTTCCCGTTGTTCAATGCCGAACTCTACCTGTCCGGCGGCAACTTCGCCTCCCGCCTGCCGGCCGACATCAAGGCCGAGATCCGCAAGCACGGCCTGCGCAACTCGCACCTGCTGTCCATCGCGCCAACCGGCACCATTTCGCTGGCCTTTGCCGACAATGCCTCGAACGGTATCGAACCGCCCTTCTCCTGGACCTACAACCGCAAGAAACGCATGCAGGACGGCACGATCAAGGAATACTCGGTCGAAGACTATGCCTGGCGCCTTTACAAGCACCGTGGTGGCGACGTTGCCAAGCTGCCGGAATACTTCGTCACTGCGCTGGAAATCTCGGCTCAGGCCCACAGCGACATGGTGGCTGCAGTTGCTCCGTTCATCGACACCTCGATCTCCAAGACGGTGAACGTACCGGGTGACTACCCTTACGCTGATTTCCAGGATCTCTACATGAGCGCCTGGAAATCCGGCCTCAAGGGCCTGGCCACCTATCGCCCGAACAGCGTTCTCGGCTCTGTGCTTTCCGTGACCAGTGAGCCAGCCAAAACCGACGCGGCAGCCGATGCCAAGTCGCCACAGGATTTCGTCTCCGACGCCAACCGCCGCCTGTCGATCAAAAACCTGCCTGCCCCGGTGCTCGCCAGCCTGCGCTGGCCGGGCCGTCCGAACCTGCCGGAAGGCAACCTGTGCTGGACCTACATGCTTGACTCGCCGATCGGCAAGTTTGCCCTGTTCGTCGGCCACGTAGAACCGGAAGGCAAGGCCTGGCCGTTCGAAGTCTGGGCCAACGGCCCTGCCGAACCGCGCGGCCTGGGTGCTGTCGCCAAGACGCTGTCCATGGACATGCGCGCCAAAGATCACGGCTGGCTGGAAATGAAACTGGATGCTCTGTCCAAGACACCGGGCGACTCTTTCGAGATGCCGATGCCACCGCACGGTGAACGAAAGCGCGTACCCTCCGTCGTTTCCGCCATGGCCCAGGTCATCGCATGGCGTTGCGAGCAGCTCGGCGCCTTCAAGCACGAAGGCCCGACGCCGGTGAAGGACGCCCTGTTCAGCGCCAAGGAGCCAAAGACCGGCACCGATGGCACGCTGTCCTGGACGGTGGATATCAACAATCCTTCGACCGGCGAAGACTTCGTCCTCGGCCTCAAGGAAATCACCCTGCCGGACGGTGTTACCCGCCCCTACTCGATGTGGCTTTCGGGCAACTACCCGCGTGCCCTCGACGGCCTATCCAAGCTGCTGTCCCTCGACATGCGCGTTCTCGACCCGGCCTGGATTGGCATGAAGCTGCGCAAGCTGATTGACTACTCCGAGCCGCTCGGCGACTTCATGGCCTTCGTCCCGGGCTCACGCAAGCAGCAGACCTATCCCTCCACGGTCGCCTACATTGCCAACCTGATCATCCACCGCTACGCCATGCTCGGCATCCTTGATGAGGCCGGCTTCCCGCTGCAGCAGATGGGCATCCTCGAAGCGCCGGAAGACTCGACCAGCAACAAGGTGCTGCCGACCCAGGGCAAGTTGTGCGGCGAGTGCGGCAACCATACGATGATCCGTAAGGATGGGTGCGACTTCTGTACCGCTTGTGGCGCTGTTGGCACCTGCGGCTAAAGATATAACCTAGCTTCAAACCAGAAGGCCCCGGAGATTCTCCGGGGCCTTTTTTCGTTGGGCAATGGGCCCACCATAAATATGTTTAATTTCTAGGGTCGATCTAGCCAGAACAACGAAGTAATGGTTTTTGCGTCGGTAATTCGTCCATCCCAAACCGCCTGCTTTGCTTCGGTGGGCGATAGTTCAATTACATCCAGGAACTCGTTGTGATCGAGTTCCTTTTCGCCAGCCAGATGCAGGCCACGAGCAGCGAAGATTTCGATACGCTCGTCGGAATAACCAATGCACGGGTGCATCACGCCAAGGTATTCCCATTCACTCGCGACGTATCCAGTCTCTTCTTTCAGTTCGCGTCGGGCGGTGTTGATGATCGCTTCACCATGATCAATCTTGCCTGCGGGCAATTCGAGAAAGACCCGCCGTAATGGATAACGGTATTGGCGCTCAAACAGCAGATTGCCATTGTCGAGAAATGCCAGGACAACGACAGCTCCCGGATGAACGATGTATTCGCGGATTGATTCCTTACCGTTCGGCAGCAGGACGAAATCCTTGCGCACGTTGAGCAAGGAGCCGCGGAAAACGGTCTCGGTTGAGACTTCCGATTCGATCAAGTGTGCATCATGCGACATGACAAACTCCACAAAGTAAAACGCCCCGGCTAGCGGGGCGTTCTTTAAATCTTGTTTTCAGGCCAGCATCAGAGCGAACGCAACAGCGCGTAGGCACAGAGCGACATGATCACCTGCGGGAAGATCCCGAGCAAGGCCACAGCCAGGCCATTGGCAGAAATCAGGATACGCATGTCCATTGGTGCGGTAAGCGGCGTTTCGTCAGCAGGTGCATCGAAGTACATCAGTTTGACAACACGCAGATAGTAGAACGCACCGATCAGAGAGAAGAGCACTGCCACAATGGCCAGCCACATATACCCAGAACCTGCTGCAACAACTGCCTGCAGCACGGAGAACTTGGCAAAGAAGCCGATGAAGAATGGCACCCCGGCCATCGAGAACATCAACATCAGCATGATGCCTGCAAACCATGGGCTGCGCTTGTTCAAACCCTTGTAGTCTTCGAGCTCTTCCGCTTCAAAGCCAGCGCGCGACATCATCAGGATCATGCCGAAGGTGCCAGCGCTCATCAGCACGTAGGAAATGACGTAGAACATCGACGAACTGTAGGCGTTGAGTGCATAACGGGCATCACCATCGACCACACCCGTCACGATGCCCAGCAGCATGAACCCCATGTGGGAGATGGCAGAATAGGCCAGCATGCGTTTCAGGTTGGTCTGGGCAATGGCAGCCAGATTACCTATGGCCATCGACAACACCGACAGAATGACCAACATGGCCTGCCAATCTGCAGCCATGGTAATCAGACCATTGACCAGGAGACGCATAACGATGGCAAATGCGGCAAGCTTGGGTGCAGATCCGATAAACAGGGTCACCGAAGTTGGGGCACCTTGATAGACGTCGGGAATCCACATGTGGAAGGGGACGACACCGAGCTTGAAGGCAAGGCCAGCGACCAGGAAGACCAGGCCGAAGACCAGCACCGACTTGTTCACACCGCCACCGTAGAGGCGCTCGGCGATGCCGGTGATTTCCAGCGTGCCGGTGGCACCATAGATCATCGACATGCCATAGAGCAGCAGCCCGGACGCCAGAGCACCGAGAACGAAGTACTTCATCGCGGCTTCGGTGGACGACACGGAATCACGATTCATGGCGACCATGGCGTAGAGCGACAGGGATAGCAGCTCAAGGCCGATATAGATGGTCAGGAAATGATTGGCTGAGATCATGACCATCATGCCGAGCGTCGCGAACAGCGCCAGCACGTAGTACTCACCCTTGTTCATGGCTTCGCGATCAATCACGTATCCACGCGAGTAGAACATCACGATAACGACGGTCATGTACAGGAACAGCTTCAGCAGATCCGCCATCAGATCATCAACAAACATGTTGCTGAAGGTGTAGGTAATCTCACCAGTACTCGTGGCGAACTGGATCACGGCGCAACCAACCAGAGTGAGCTGAGTCAGGATGAAAGTAACGGTGCGCCGGCTATCCTTGACCAGTAGATCGATCATCAGGATGGCCAGAGCCATCGTTGCCAAAAAGATTTCCGGCGCAGCGGGCAGAAGATTGGGGACAACAAAATTGTCGAACATGTCGGCTACCGTTTATTGAATCTTGCTGATGGCAACGTGATGCAGCAGGTCGTTGACCGAGGCGTGCATGACTTCGGTGAAAGGCTGCGGATAAACGCCCATCCACAGCGTGGCGATAGCCAGCACTGCGAGGATGGCGAATTCACGCTTGTTGATATCGGTCAGTTCTTCCACGTGGTGATTGCCCACATCGCCGAAGATGACGCGCTTGTACATCCACAGCGAGTAGGCGGCGCCAACGACCATTGAACTTGCCGCGGCAAAAGCCACCCAGAAGTTGAACTTGACGGCACCAAGGATGACCATGAATTCACCGACGAAACCGGAAGTGGCCGGCAAACCGCAATTGGCCATGGTAAATAGCATGAACAGCGCCGCGAACTTTGGCATCTTGTTGACCACACCGCCGTAATCGGCGATCTGGCGGCTGTGTACTCGGTCGTACATGACACCGATACAGAAAAACATGGCGCCGGAGACGAAACCGTGGGAAACCATCTGGACCAGCGCGCCTTCAATCCCCATGGAACTGAACATGAAGAAACCCAGTGTCACGAAACCCATGTGAGCGATGGAGGAATAGGCCACCAGCTTCTTCATGTCTTCCTGAACCAGCGCGACAAAACCAATATAGACGACAGCAATCAGAGACAGGGCAACCACGAGACCGGAGAGTTCATGCGAAGCATCCGGAGCGATGGGCAATGAGAACCGCAGGAAGCCATAGGCGCCAAGCTTGAGGGCGATGGCTGCCAGCACGATGGAACCGCCGGTAGGCGCCTCAACGTGAGCATCCGGCAACCAGGTATGCACCGGCCACATCGGCACCTTGACGGCAAAAGCAATCAGGAATGCGAGGAACAACCAGATCTGCGGACCAAGCGCGATCGGCAGTTTGTGCCATTCAAGAATGGAGAAGCTACCACCGGACTGAATGAACAGATACATCAGTGCCAGCAGGAACAGCAAGGAACCGAACAACGTGTAAAGGAAGAACTTGAAAGCTGCGTAAACCCGGTTCGGGCCACCCCACACACCAATGATCAAATACAGCGGAATCAGCGAGGCTTCGAAGAAGACATAGAACAACACGCCATCCAGCGAAGTGAAGATGCCGTTCATCAAACCGGACATGATCAGGAAGGCTGCGTTGTACTGGGCAACCTTGTTCTGGATCACTTCCCAACCGGCAGCGACTACGATGATGGTGATAAACGCATTCAGGACTACGAACAGCATCGAAATGCCATCAACCCCGAGGTGATAGTTGATGTTGAAACGTGGTATCCAGGTCTTCAGTTCGACGAACTGCATGCCGCCGTTGGCAACATCAAAACCAGTCCAGAGCGGAATGGTGATCAAGAATGCGGCAACTGCGCCAACCAGGGAAAGCATCCGTGCCAGCGGTGCGTTCCGGTCACCACCGGTGGTGAGCACCACCAGGCCGGCAATGATCGGAATCCAGATTGCGAGAGATAGCAACGGGTAAGTCGACATGTTATTCCTTGCTTTTCTGCGAACTATTCACGACTAGGCGCGGTTGATCCACAGGGTCATCAGCACAAAGACGCCAATGATCATGGTGAAAGCGTAGTGATAAACGTAACCGGTCTGGAACAGGCGGGTTACCGATGAAATCCATCCAACTACTTTGGCTGAGCCATTGACGATCAGACCGTCAATGATGGCAACGTCACCGCCACGCCAGAAGGCCTTGCCGAGCATGCGGGCACCACCTGCGAAAACGGCTTCATTGAACTTGTCAAAGTAGTACTTGTTCTCAAACAGCGTATAGATCGCCGAAAAACGACGCTGGATGGCGGCCGGGATATCCGGACGCTTCATGTAGAAGAACCACGAAACCACGACACCAGACAAGGCCAGGAAGAATGGCAGGCTAGTCAGCGAATGAACGCCCATGGCAACAGCACCATGGAAGTGTTCAGCTAGGTGCTCCATGGCGGGATGGGCGTGGTGGTCGACAAAGATCACACCCTTGAAGTAGTCGCCGAAGACCATCGGGCCAATTGCAATGAAACCAATGACAACAGAGGGAATGGCCAGCAAAACCAGCGGCAGCGTGACGACCCAAGGAGTTTCATGGGGCTTCTGGCCAGGTGCCAGACCATGGTGATGATCGTGAGAGGCCTCTTCGTCATCATGATCACCGTGATGCTCATGATGGTGGGCATCATCAGCCTTGCCGAAACGCTCCTCGCCATGGAAGACCAGGAAGTACATGCGGAAGGAGTAAAAGGCGGTTACAAAAACGCCGGCCAACACCGCAAAGTAGGCGAATCCTGCACCCGGGATGCGCGATAGCGCCACAGCCTCGATGATCGAATCCTTGGAGTAGAAGCCAGAGAGGAAAGGCGTGCCAATCAGGGCCAATGAACCGATCAAGGACGTAATCCAGGTAATCGGCATGTATTTACGCAGACCACCCATGTTGCGGATGTCCTGATCGTGGTGCATGCCGATGATCACCGAACCGGCTGCAAGGAACAGCAGCGCCTTGAAGAAAGCATGCGTCATCAGGTGGAAGATCGCCACAGAGTAGGCGGAAGCACCAAGCGCGACAGTCATGTAGCCGAGCTGAGACAGGGTCGAATAAGCGACGACGCGCTTGATGTCGTTCTGGATGATGCCAAGGAAGCCCATGAACAGCGCGGTGATGGCGCCAATCACAATGACAAACGACAGCGCAGTTGTCGACAACTCGAACAGCGGCGACATACGGGAAACCATGAAGATACCTGCGGTCACCATCGTCGCTGCGTGAATCAGCGCTGAAATCGGCGTCGGGCCCTCCATCGAATCCGGCAGCCAAACGTGCAGCGGAACCTGAGCTGACTTGCCCATGGCACCGATGAACAGGCAGATGCAGGTTGCGGTCATCAGCGACACAGTTGCCCATTCGCGGCCAGCAAAAAGGTTAATTGTGACGTTAGCCAGTTCTGGCGCTTTCTGGAACACAGTGGCGTAATCCAGCGAGCCAGTGTGGGCCAGTACCAATCCGATCCCGAGAATGAAGCCAAAGTCACCAACACGATTGACTAGAAAGGCCTTCATGTTGGCAAAAATCGCCGTCGGCCGGGTATACCAAAAACCGATAAGCAGGTAAGAGACCAGACCTACCGCTTCCCAACCGAAGAAGAGCTGCATGAAGTTGTTGCTCATCACCAGCATCAGCATGGAGAAGGTAAACAACGAGATGTAGCTGAAGAAGCGGTTGTAGCCGGGGTCTTCCTGCATGTAGCCGATAGTGTAGATATGAACCATCAACGAAACGAAGGTAACGACCAGCATCATCGTGGTGGTCAGCGTGTCGATCAGGAAACCGACTTCGAACTTGTATTCGCCGCTGGTCAGCCAAGTGTAGACTGCACCGTTGTAGGTATGGCCGGCCTGAACATCCTTAAAGATGATAACCGAGGCAATGAAGGCGATGGCAACACCAGCGATGGTCGCAGTATGAGCAACCCAACGCGGAATAACCCGACAGAACAGACCGGCGATCATGGCACCAATCAACGGGGCCAAGGGTACCAGCAGATAGAGTTTTTGCATTTCCATGTTTAACCCTTCAAGCTGCCCAGGTCATCCACATGGATGCTCTTGAGGTTGCGGAACAGCACGATCAGGATGGCCAGACCAATCGCTGATTCAGCAGCAGCAACGGTCAGGATGAAGAAGACGAAAATCTGGCCGGAGAGATCCTGAAGATAGTGGGAAAAGGCCACGAAATTCATATTGACCGCAAGCAGCATCAATTCAATGGCCATCAGCAACACCAGCAAGTTCTTCCGGTTGAGGAAGATGCCGACGACGCTGATCGCGAACAGTATCGCGCCCAGAATCAGGAAATGGGAGAGAGTGAGATTTAGCATTATTTCCCCGGGGTTCAGTCTTTTTCAACCGGCATCTGCAGGACGCGCATGCGATCCTTCGCCTTGACGAAGACCTGCTGATTCGGGTTGGTGTACTTGGACTTCTTCGGACCGCGGTGGGTCAGCACGATCGCCGCGATCATGCCAACGAGCAGAATGATCGAAGCCAGCTCGAAGGGATAGACGTAGTCGGTAAACATCAAAGCACCGATACTCTTGGTATTCGATACACCAGCCGGTGTGAGTGCTTCGGCAGCAGGAATCTGGAAGTACTTGCTGCCAAGCACCAATCCCATTTCCATAACCATCAGCAAACCCAACAAAGCCCCAAGCGGAAGGTAATTCCAGAACCCCTGACGAATGCGGTCAATATTGATATCGAGCATCATGACAACGAACAGGAAGAGCACCATAACCGCGCCAACATAGACAAGGATGATAGCGATTGCCAGAAACTCAGCCTGCAGCAATGCCCAGATGCCACCGCAGGTAAAGAAGGCAAGAATCAGATGCAAGGCTGCATGAACCGGGTTGCGCGCTGTGATCACCCGCAAGCTGGCGAAAACCAGAATCGCAGACAGAAAATAGAAAACGGCAGTTTGAAAATCCATTGCTAGCACCTGTTATCGGTAAGAAGCATCAAGTTCGCGATCTTTTGCGATTTGATCTTCGTAGCGGTCGCCGTTTGCCAGCAACATCTGCTTGGTGTAGTACAAATCACCGCGCTTTTCGCCGTGGTATTCAAAAATACGCGTTTCGACCACCGCATCGACCGGACAGGCTTCTTCGCAAAATCCGCAGAAAATACATTTTGTGAGGTCAATATCGTAGCGCGTAGTGCGACGCGAACCGTCGTCACGTGGTTCAGCCTCAATCGTAATCGCCAACGCAGGGCAGATTGCTTCGCACAGTTTGCAGGCGATGCAACGCTCTTCGCCGTTCGGATAGCGACGCAACGCATGAAGACCACGAAAACGGAAACTTTGCGGTGTCTTTTCTTCCGGATACTGGACGGTGATCTTGCGGGCAAAGAAATACTTGCCCGTCACCGACATCCCCTTCAACAATTCCTTGAGGAAGAGGCTGTTGAAGATTTCCTTCATCGAACCCATTAGTCTCTCCTCACTTCCAGATATTCAATGGCGACATCATCCAGACGCCGACAACAACCAGCCAGATCAGACAGATCGGCAAGAAAACCTTCCAGCCCAGACGCATCAGCTGGTCATAGCGGTAGCGCGGGAACGTCGCACGGAACCACAGAAAAAGGAAGAGGATGGCAGACATCTTGACAAACAGCCACAGAATGCCATCGGGCAGGAAACCAACCGGCGACAGCCAGCCACCCAAGAACAGGATGGAGGTCAGCGCGGAAACCAGGATCATGTTGGCATATTCAGCCAGGAAGAAGAGCGCGAACGCCATCCCGGAATATTCAACGTGGAAGCCTGCGACAATTTCGGACTCCCCTTCAGCAACGTCGAATGGAGCCCGGTTCAATTCAGCTGTACCGGAGATCAGATAGACGATGAACATCGGGAACAGGGGCAACCAATTCCAGGAAAGGAAACTTAGTCCCCAGCCGGCGAAACGTCCTTGATCTTGAACATTGACAATATCAACCAGATTCAGGCTATTCGACACCATCAGCACACAGATCAGCGAGAAGCCCATGGAGATTTCGTAGGAAACCATTTGGGCTGCCGAACGCATGGCACCGAGGAAAGCATACTTTGAGTTCGATGCCCAACCGGACAGGATAATCCCGTACACACCCATCGAGGTGATAGCCATGATGTACAGCAGGCTGGCATCAATGTTGGCTACGACCAGAGAGTCAGTGAAGGGGACCACAGCCCAAGCGGCCAGCGCGGGCGCTATCGCCAACATCGGGGCAATAATGAAAATTCCCTTGTTAGCCGTGCTCGGAACGATAATTTCCTTCAGCAGCAGCTTCAGGCCGTCAGCAATCGGCTGGATCAGACCCCACGGACCGACCCGGTTGGGACCGATACGCACCTGCATGTAACCGATGACCTTACGTTCAAAGTAAGTCAAATACGCAACGCCGAGCATCAGCGGAGCAACGATCAGGACGATTTTTAGAAGGGTCCAGACAGCAGGCCAAGCGCCGCCGAAAATCCCAAGTCCGAAGTTCATCAGTGCGTCCATTTATGCACGCTCCACGGAGATCAAGCCGAACATGTCGCCAAGCATCGCTGTGCTTGCATGTGCCGCCGAAACGCGAACACAACCGGCAGGTACATTGTTATCACTCTTGGCGACCAGTATTGCCTCAGCGGAACCTTGCTTGACGAGTACTTGCGCGCCATCGGCAACACCAACCTGCGTCATGGTTTGCTCATTTATGCGAGCTGTCGGAGCAACCGCATCGGCAGTCTGTTGCAGAGCAGGCGCACGACGTGCCATCGGGTCGGCAAAGTTGATCGGCACATCGGCAATTCGCTGAAGACCGTTTGCAGACGCTGCAGGAAGAGCAATGGAGACGCCATTCAATTCGTTGCTCAGTGCGGCAACGAATTCGACGCCCGTGCCCAGCACTTCATCGCGAATCTCTTCACTGGAGTTGTAACCGAATCCATCAAGATTCAGTACATTGCCAAGGACACGGAGCAACTTCCAGGCAGGCCGTGCATCACCGCGCGCCTTGACCACACCATTAAAACTCTGGGCGCGGCCTTCAGTATTAACGAAGGTACCGGAAGTTTCGGTATAGGGGGTGATCGGCAGCATCACATCGGCAAATTCGAGAGCCGCCGCATGTTTGAAAGCGGACATATAGACCACTAGGCTGGCTTGCTTCAAAGCGCCCTGTACCAATTGCGGATTGGCACAATCAAATTCCGGCTCAATGCCCATCAGGACATAAGCCTTGCGCGGCTGTTCAAACATCTGGCGAGCATTCGCTCCGGACGGCAGCACTCCGGAAAGGTGTGCTCCGACGGTGTTTGCACTTTCGCCAAGGAAACCGATAGTCGCGCCAGTAATCTTGCCAAGCTCCAGTGCCAGCACATGAAGTTGAGTGCCATCAGTGGATTGTGTCGCGACGTTCCCAAGGAATACGGCACGCTTCTCGCCGTCAACCAAGCTCTGAGCTATCTTCTTGCTGGTTTCGCAAACCACGGCCGATTCGGCACCGGTAGGCACGGCGACACCCTTGATTTCGGCCGCCGCCTTGACGATACCCGCCAGCGCGAGCGCCAATTGGGCCGGTGCAACGGTCAGACGGGCATGGAAGTTGATCAATTGATCATCACCAGTCACCGACAACATACTGACTTTGGTAAATTTCTTGGCAGCCTGGCGCAAACGCTGAGCGATCAGCGGATGATCCTTGCGCAGGAAAGAGCCAACGACCAGTGCCCCGTCCAGATCCGGGATTTCGGTGAGACGCATGCCCAGCCAAGGAGCACCGGCCCGCTTGGAATCGGATGAGAAATCGCTCTGGCGCGGACGGAAATCGATATTGCCGCTACCGAGGCCCTTCATGACCTTGCCAAGGAGAAAGAGTTCTTCGACGGTAGAGCTTTGGGCCGCCAAGGCAGCAATCGAGTCGCCGCCGTGTTCGCGAGAAACATCCTTCAGACCATGGGCGACATAGTCGAGGGCGACATTCCAGTCGACTTCCTTCCATTCACCGCCCTGCTTGACCATCGGCTTGGTCAGGCGTTCGTCGGAGTTCAGGGCCTGATAGGAGAAACGCTCCTTGTCGGAGATCCAGCACTCGTTAACTTCTTCGTTCTCACGCGGCAGAACGCGCATCACGTTGTCATGCTTGACCTGGACTACCAGATTGGCACCGACGGAATCGTGCGGGCTGACCGACTTGCGGCGCTGCAGTTCCCAGGAACGGGCGGTGTAGCGGAAAGGCTTGGAGGTCAGCGCGCCAACCGGGCAGAGGTCAATCATATTGCCCGACAATTCCGAATCGACCGTACGACCAACGAAGGTCATGATCTCGGAATGCATGTTGCGGTTGGCCATGCCGAGTTCCATGATGCCGCCGATTTCCTGACCAAAGCGAACGCAACGGGTACAGTGAATACAGCGGCTCATTTCTTCCATGGAGATCAGCGGACCGACACTCTTGTGGAAAACGACGTGTTTTTCTTCGGTATAGCGGCTCTTCATCGGGCCGTAGCCGACCGACATGTCCTGCAACTGGCACTCGCCGCCCTGATCGCAGATCGGGCAATCCAGCGGATGATTGATGAGCAGGAATTCCATCACACCCTTCTGAGCCTTGACGGCCAGTTCGGAGTGGGTAAAGACCTTCATGCCGTTGGTCACCGGCGTTGCGCAGGCTGGCAACGGCTTCGGCGCCTTCTCTACCTGCACGAGACACATGCGGCAGTTGGCGGCAATCGAAAGTTTCTTGTGGTAGCAGAAATGCGGAATGTAAACGCCCACCTGCTGCGCGGCATCCATCACCGTGCTGCCATCGGGCACTTGCGCCTTTTTGCCGTCGATTTCGATTTCTAGCATGTCGCTACCTTGTAGCCTGACTTTTCGTCGTTGATTTCGTTACAACCCGCAGCCATCAGGCCGGAATCTTGTGGAAGCCACTGCCCGCCCATTGCACATCCTTGGGAACCAGACAGGTCTTGTTTTCAATGTGGTACTCGAATTCCTTGCCGAAGTGCTTGATGAAACTCTGCACCGGGAAAGCTGCCGCATCGCCAAGCGCACAGATCGTGCGACCAGCAATATTGCCAAGCACGCTGTTCAGCAGTTCCAGATCTTCCGGCTTGCCGAGTCCGTTCTCGATACGGTGCACGACCTTGTACATCCAGGCAGTACCTTCGCGGCAGGGGGTACATTGGCCGCATGACTCTTCGTAATAGAAGAAAGACAGACGCTCGAGCGCCTTGACCATGCAGACCGTCTCGTCCATCACGATGACCGCACCGGAACCTAGCATCGAACCGCCCTTGCTGATCGAGTCGTAGTCCATGGTGCAATCCATGATCACCTCACCCGGCATGACCGGGGCCGACGAACCACCAGGAATTACCGCCTTGAGCTTACGTCCACCACGCATCCCGCCGCACATTTCGAGCAAGGTCGAGAACGGGGTACCGAGCGGAATTTCGTAGTTGCCTGGACGATTGACGTGGCCGGAGACCGAGAAGAGCTTGGTCCCGCCGTTATTTGGCTTGCCAAGGTTCAGGAACTCTTCGCCACCCATCTTCAAAATGAACGGAATAGAAGCAAAGGTTTCGGTATTGTTGATCGTCGTCGGTTTGCCATACAAGCCGAAAGAAGCGGGGAACGGGGGCTTGAAGCGTGGCTGCCCCTTCTTGCCTTCGATCGATTCGAGCAGCGCGGTTTCTTCGCCGCAGATATAGGCGCCGTAGCCGTGGTGTGCGAACAACTCGAAGTTGAACCCGGACCCCAGAATGTTCTGGCCGATAAATCCTGCTGCACGCGCTTCGTCAAGCGCCTCTTCGAAGCGCTTGTACTCCAACCAGACTTCACCGTGCACATAGTTATAACCGCGATTTGCACCCATCGCATAGGCGGCGATCGCCATACCTTCAATGACGGCATGCGGGTTGTAACGCATGATATCGCGGTCCTTGAATGTCCCCGGCTCGCCTTCATCCGTATTACAGACAACATACTTGTCACCGGGGAAGGAACGCGGCATGAAGGACCACTTCAGACCCGTCGGGAAACCAGCGCCACCGCGGCCGCGCAATACCGATTTCTTGACCTCGCTGATGACATCTTCCTGAGTCATTCCTGTTTCCAGGATGCGCTTCAGTTGCGCATAACCGCCGCGGGCGACGTAATCCTTGAGGTGCCAAGTGTCGTCACCATCCAAGCCTTCCATCAGGACGCCGTTGATCGAGCCAAGCATGGCCATTATTTGCACTCCTCAAGCAGCTTGTCGATCTGTTCCGGGTGCATGTGGCTGCACATCGAGCGGTTGTTGACGATGAAGACCGGCGCATCACCGCAAGCCCCCATGCATTCACCTTCCTTCAATGTGAATTTGCCGTCCGGCGTCGTTTCGCCATAGCCGACACCCAGCTTGTGCTGAAGGTATTCGCCGGCATGGTAGCCACCCGACAGCGCGCAAGGCAGGTTGGTACAGACCGTGATCTTGTACTTGCCAACCGGCTTCAGGTCATACATGTTGTAGAAAGAAGCCACTTCGTAGGCCGCCATCGGCGGCATACCAAGATAGTTGGCGACCGCCTCGATGGATTCGGGGGCCAGCCAGCCTTTTTCTTCCTGGGCGTGAGCGAGACAGGCCATCGACGCCGACTGTTTCTGATCGGCGGGATACTTGGCGACCTCGCGGGCAAACTTCTGGAGGGTTTCAGCGGAAAACATCAGCGGTCAATCTCGCCAAAAACAATATCTTGGGAACCGATAATCGTAACGACGTCGGCGATCATGTGGCCTCTGGACATTTCATCCAGACCAGCCAGGTGAACAAAGCCCGGCGCGCGAATCTTCATGCGGTAAGGCTTGTTGGCACCATCGGAAACAAAGTAGATGCCGAACTCGCCCTTCGGGTGCTCGACTGCGGCATAAGCTTCGCCCGCCGGAACATGGATGCCTTCGGTGAAGAGCTTGAAGTGGTGAATCAGCTCCTCCATGTTGGTCTTCATGTTTTCACGCGGCGGCGGCGCCACCTTGTTGTTATCAGTGATCACCGGGCCGGGATTCTTGCGCAGCCAGGCGATACATTGCTTGATAATGTTGTTCGACTGGATCATTTCTTCCATGCGAACCAGGTAGCGGTCATAGCTGTCGCCATTGACACCCACCGGCACATCAAAATCGATCTTGTCGTACGCGGCGTACGGCTGCTTTTTGCGCAAGTCCCATGCGATGCCGGAACCGCGCAGCATGGCGCCCGTAAAGCCCATCTGCAGGGCCCGCTCCGGAGTGACCACGCCGACATTGACCAGACGCTGCTTCCAGATCCGGTTGTCGGTCAGCAGGGTGTGGTATTCGGAATGATAGGTCGGGAAACGGTTGGTGAAATCTTCAAGGAAGTCCAGCAAGGAACCGCTGCGATTCTCGTTCTTTTCGGCCGCTTTCTTGGCGTTGGTCCAGGTCGATTCCTGGTACTGCGGCATGCGGTCCGGCAGGTCACGATAAACGCCACCCGGACGATAGTAGGCAGCATGCATCCGAGCGCCGGAAACCGCCTCATAGACGTCCATCAGGTCTTCACGCTCGCGGAAGGTATAGAGCGCCATGGTCATCGCACCGACGTCCAAGGCATGACAGCCGATCCACAAGAGGTGGTTGAGGATACGCGTCACCTCATCGAACATGACCCGGATGTACTTGCCACGCTCCGGCACTTCGATACCAAGCAGCTTTTCGGTCGCTAGGCAGTAGGCATGCTCGTTACACATCATCGACACATAGTCGAGACGATCCATGTAGGGCACGGACTGGACCCACGTGCGTGTCTCGGCCAGTTTTTCAGTGGCGCGGTGCAGCAAGCCAATGTGCGGGTCAGCTCGCTGGACAACTTCGCCATCCAGCTCGAGCACCAGTCTCAGCACACCGTGTGCTGCCGGGTGCTGCGGACCAAAGTTCAAAGTGAAATTACGGATGTCAGCCATGAGCAGTATCCCCGAAAGTATCTTCGCGCACGATGCGCGGGGTGTTCTCGCGAGGTTCGATGGTGACCGGTTGATAGATCACGCGAGCCTGATCGGGGTCGTAGCGCATTTCGACGTGACCGGAAATCGGAAAATCCTTGCGGAAAGGATGCCCAATAAAGCCGTAATCAGTGAGAATGCGACGCAGGTCATCATGACCAACGAAGGCAATCCCATAGAGATCGAATGCTTCGCGCTCAAACCAGTTAACACTCTTCCAGACACCAGTAACGGAATCAACAGAGGGAAATTCATCGTCTTCCGCTAAGACACGAACGCGCAAGCGCCAGTTGTTGGTAACCGAAAGAAGGTGAGAAACCGCTGCGTAGCGCCGGCCCTGCCAAACACCATCGCCGTAGGTCGAATAATCGACACCGCACAGATCAATGATCTCTTCAAAGCAAAGATCAGCCTCATCCCGCAACGCGGTCATCACAGCAAGATAGTCGGCTGCGCCAACCTCAATAGTTACTTCACCCAAAGCCAGCTTCAGCGATTTCAGTTTATCGCCAAAGTGCTTCTGCAGGTTTTGACTAAGCGTTTCCAGCTTGGCAGACATATCGAATCAGCCTTGGCAATTAACGAGCAATGGTGTTGGTGCGACGAATCTTGTTCTGCAACTGAATTAGCCCGTAAATCAGGGCTTCAGCAGTTGGCGGACAGCCGGGCACATAGATATCGACAGGCACGATGCGATCGCAACCGCGCACGACAGAATAAGAGTAATGGTAGTAGCCACCGCCATTGGCACACGAGCCCATCGATATCACCCAACGGGGCTCGGCCATCTGATCGTAAACTTTGCGCAAGGCAGGCGCCATCTTGTTGGTCAGCGTACCCGCAACGATCATGACATCAGATTGTCGGGGACTGGCTCGAAAAACGATACCAAAACGATCAAGGTCGTAACGAGAAACCCCGGCATGGATCATCTCAACCGCACAACAAGCCAAACCAAAAGTCATTGGCCAAATCGAGCCGGTTCGCATGTAGTTGATCAGGCTGTCAGCCGTCGTGGTGACGAAGCCTTCCTGGAGAACGCCTTCAATAGCCATACCCTAGCCTCATTCCCATTCCAGCGCACCCTTGGCCCAGGCATACGCATAGCCAATGACCAGAATGGCAACAAACACAAGCATCTCGATAAAACCGAACATCTTGATCGACTCGGTCGCGACGATATCTTTAAAGATTGACGCCCATGGAAACAGGAATGCAATTTCCAGATCGAACAAAATAAAGAGAATAGCAATCAAGTAAAAACGCACATCAAACTTCATGCGCGCATCTTCGAATGCTTCAAAGCCACACTCGTAAGGAGAGAGCTTTTCCGGGTCCGGACGACTGGGAGCGAGAATAAAACCCATCGCAATGGGCAAAACACCCACTGCAACCCCCACCAGAACGAACATCAGGATTGGAAAGTAGTTTTCCATGATCCGCCGCCAATATTCAGTTTCTTGTTCGAAACAGCGTACCTTGCGGCCACTGCCCCAGTTTTTGGTGCCGACGGCGAGACTCGAACTCGCACAGCTTGCGCCACTACCCCCTCAAGATAGCGTGTCTACCAATTTCACCACGTCGGCACTTTTTTTGATTCGCCTGACGAGGACTCGAGCCAAGCAAATCACCTTGCGTTACTTCGGTATATCTTTCGCCTTGGAGCCCGCATCAACAGGCGCCACCGGCGATTCACCGCCCGCCGAAGCAGGCTGCGAAACAGTCTGCGATTGTACCGGTTCTTGCATAAGACTGCCAGTCGTTTTTGGCTTGTTGGAGCCGATATACGCCAGAGTCAAACTGGTCACAAAAAATACCGCAGCAAGCACGCCAGTAGTGCGACTCAAGAAGTTTGCCGAACCGGTTGCACCAAAGAGGCTACCCGAGGCACCACTACCAAACGCCGCCCCCATATCAGCCCCTTTACCGTGCTGCATCAGCACAAGACCAATAATAACGATTGCAACCAGAATATGGACCGTCAGGACCAGAGAGAAAAGCCAGTTCATTTATCAGCCTATCAATTTGCCGCGAAGCAAATCGCCAGAAAATCATCCGCAACCAAGGCAGCCCCACCGATCAGACCACCATCGATATCAACCTGCCCAAACAACTCCATCGCATTTTGTGGCTTAACGCTACCGCCATACAAAATACGCAAACCATTTGCCACCCCGAGATCCAGTTCAGCAACCTTGGCACGAATCGCCGCATGCACCTCCTGCGCCTGAGCAGGGGAAGCTGTCACTCCGGTTCCAATTGCCCAAACCGGCTCGTAGGCAACCACAGCTGATGCCATAGCCGCAACACCCAAACGATCCAAGACAGCAGACAGCTGCCGAGCAACAACAACTTCAGTCATTCCCGCCTCGCGCTCCGCCAGCGTTTCACCGACACACAAAACCGGGATCAAGCCAGCCCTCAGAGCCGCCTCAAACTTGGCCGAAACAGCCTCGTTGGTTTCGCCATACAGCGCACGGCGTTCAGAATGCCCGACCAGCACATAACGACAACCGAACTCCAGCAACATGGAAGCCGAAACTTCGCCGGTAAAAGCACCCGACTGATGTTCGCTTACAGATTGAGTCCCCCAAGCCAAAGCGGACCCCGAAAGAATCGACTGCACCTGCCCAAGGTATGGATAAGGCGGGCAGACAGCAACGTCGCAAGACAACCCGGAGACCCCCGCCTTGATGCGCTCAAGTAGCGCCGCATTCTGCTGGAGGCTGCCATGCATTTTCCAGTTACCTGCAACGAGCTTTTTACGCATGTGCTAGACGATTCTGTTGGCGAAAAACCTTCGGATTATAGCGACCCGATGATTTTTCGGTCAATACGAATAGGAAGATCGACAAATTCATTGCGCCGATTCGCGAACCACCGCAGCAAGTTTTTCGGCCGCACAGGTCACCTCGACAGCATCCTCACCCTCCACCATGACTCTCAGCAGAGGCTCGGTTCCCGAGGCGCGCAACAGCACCCTACCCCGCCCCTGAAGACTGCTCTCGGTATCTGCAAGCGCCGAAGTAATCGACGGGTGATCTTTCCAGGGAAATCCGCGCGTTACCGGCACATTGATCAGTTTCTGCGGGTAGAGAACCAACCCCCCCAACAACTCCTTCAGGCTCCCACCCTCCTCGCGCAAGGCTGCCAGCACCTGTAGCGCCGCAACAATGCCATCGCCGGTCGTGTGGCGGTCCAGTGCAAGGATGTGCCCGGAGTTTTCGCCTCCGAAAAGCCAGCCTTTTTCGTTGAGCATTTCAACAACGTACCGGTCACCTACTGCAGCCCGGGCAAACGGGATACTCAGCTTGCCGAGTGCGTGCTCCAGTGCCAGGTTGCTCATCAGCGTACCAACAACTCCTTTTACCGGAGCGCTGCGGGCTCGACTACGAACGATGGCATATAGCAACTGATCACCGTCATAGAGATTGCCTTCGGCATCCACCATTTGCAGGCGATCGGCATCGCCATCCAGCGCAATACCAAGGTCGGCACGATTGGCGAGAACCGCCTCGCACAACGCCTTCGGCGCGGTTGCCCCGACAGCATCATTGATGTTCAGCCCGTTTGGCTGAACACCGATGCTCACTACGTCTGCCCCCAACTCATGGAAGACGCTTGGCGCGATGTGGTAAGCGGCACCGTGAGCACAGTCGATAACGATTTTCAGGCCGCGCAAATCCAGATCATTGGGAAATGTGCTCTTGCAGAATTCAATGTAGCGGCCACGCGCATCCTCAATCCGTCGAACCCGGCCCAGATCCGCCGGTGGTGCACAGACCATCGGTTGGTCAATCCCCTCCTCGATCGCATGCTCGACCTCATCAGGCAATTTTGTGCCCTGCGCCGAGAAAAATTTGATGCCGTTATCGTAGTAAGGGTTATGCGATGCGGAAATAACAATACCAGCCTGCAAGCGCAGGGCACGGGTCAAATAGGCGACAGCCGGGGTTGGCAAGGGGCCAACCAGGCAAACCTCAACACCGGCGGCCGAAAATCCCGCCTCTAGGGCCGACTCAAGCATGTACCCGGAGAGACGGGTGTCCTTGCCGATCAAGACCGCAGGACGATCTCCTGGCGGCATCTCGCTTCGACCAAGCAAGGCTTTGCCCGCGGCATATCCCAGACGCATTACAAAATCCGGAGTAATCGGCGATTGACCTACACGCCCCCGAACGCCATCGGTACCAAAATACTTTCTACTCACAGAGGACTCCCTTTATCGATCGCCGACCAGACAGCCAAGGCATCCTTGGTCGCTGCCACATCATGCACGCGTAGTATTTTCGCACCTTTCTGGGCCGCAATGAGCGCTGCGGCAACACTGGCAGCCAATCGATCCGCCACGGGGCGCCCGGTTATGGCGCCAAGCATGGATTTTCTGGACACCCCAACCAACAAAGCAAAATCTTCGACGAAGTCGGCAGACAATGCACGAAAAAGAGCCAGATTGTGATCCTGAGTTTTACCGAAGCCAAAGCCTGGATCGACAACAAGCCGATCATCCGTGACCCCCACCGCCCGACATCGCATCACAGCCGCTCTCAGGAAGGCCGCTACCTCACTAACGACATCTCCGTACACTGGTGACTGCTGCATTGTTCCAGGCTCGCCCTGCATGTGCATGACACATACGGCGCAATCACTACCCGACACCACTGCCAGCGATTCCGGACATGTCATGCCTGTGATGTCGTTGATCATGGTTGCGCCAGACTCAAGCGCCGCACGCATCACAACAGGCTTGTAGGTATCGACCGATATCGGAACACCCCAAGCTGAAATCTCACGAAGAACCGGAACCAAACGCCGCAATTCTTCACTCTCGGGCGTGGGAATAGCCCCCGGCCGGGAGGACTCGGCCCCTATGTCAAGAATGTCAGCGCCTGCTTCAAGTTGCTGGCGGGCATGTCGAATGGCTTGATCAACATCGCCAACCAAGCCATCCCCGGAAAATGAATCCGGAGTCAGATTGACAATCCCCATCAACAAGGGACGATCAAGGGAAAGCAGGAAATGCCCGCAGCGAAGTTTTTGCATGTCTGAAAAACAAAAGGCCGGGAGTGCTCTCCCGGCCGGTTCAAAAATTGAAAATATCAGGCTGGCGCGGTAGCGCTCGGCTCAGCTCCCGGGGTATCTGTGGGCGTCGTCGGACGCGACGAACCTTGCGATGGCTTCGGTGGGCGCGGCGGCTTGCTGGCCATGATGTCATCGATCTGGTCAGCATCAATGGTTTCCCACTCAAGTAACGCCTTGGTCATCGCCTCAACCTTGTCGCGATTCTCTTCCAGCAACTGACGCGCCAAGGCGTACTGCTGGTCGATGATCCGGCGAATTTCGGCATCAACCTTTTGCATCGTCGCCTCGGACACGTTCTTGTGCTGGGTCACCGAACGACCAAGGAAGACTTCACCCTCGTTTTCACCATAGACCATGACACCCAAGTCGGACATGCCATAACGGGTCACCATGTCACGAGCCATTGCGGTCGCACGCTCAAAGTCGTTCGAAGCGCCAGTGGTCATCTGGTTCATGAACAACTCTTCGGCAATCCGACCACCAAATAACACAGCAATACGGCTCGTCAGGTATTCCCGATCGTAGGCATAACGATCCTGTTCCGGCAACTGCATGGTCAGTCCCAGTGCGCGACCGCGCGGGATGATCGTCACCTTGTGCACCGGATCGGACTTGGGCACCAGCTTGGCGACAACAGCGTGACCAGATTCGTGGTAGGCCGTATTCATCTTTTCGTCTTCAGTCATGACCATGCTGCGGCGCTCGGCGCCCATCATGATCTTGTCCTTGGCCATCTCGAAGTCGTCCATGTCGACCAGACGCTTGTTGCGACGGGCCGCGAACAGAGCCGCTTCATTGACCAGATTGGCCAGATCAGCTCCGGAGAAGCCCGGGGTACCACGGGCAATCACGTCAGCCTTGACGTCGCCAGCAATCGGCACCTTGCGCATATGCACCTTGAGGATTTCCTCACGACCGCGGATATCGGGTAGCGGAACGACAACCTGACGATCGAAGCGGCCCGGACGCAGCAGTGCCGGGTCGAGGATGTCCGGACGGTTGGTCGCAGCGATGACGATGATCCCGGCATGGCCTTCGAAGCCATCCATCTCGACCAGCAACTGATTTAGCGTCTGTTCGCGTTCGTCGTTTCCACCGCCGAGGCCGGCGCCGCGATGGCGACCGACGGCATCGATTTCATCGATGAAAATGATGCAGGGCGCGTGTTTCTTGGCATTCTCGAACATGTCGCGAACGCGGGCAGCACCAACACCAACAAACATTTCAACAAAGTCGGAACCGGAAATGCTGAAGAACGGCACCTTGGCTTCGCCGGCAATGGCCTTGGCAAGGAGCGTCTTGCCGGTACCCGGGTTACCGACCATCAGCACGCCCTTCGGAATACGGCCGCCGAGCTTCTGGAACTTGGAGGGATCGCGCAGGAAATCGACGATTTCCTGAACTTCTTCCTTGGCCTCATCACAGCCGGCGACATCGGCAAAGGTAATGACATTGGTCGATTCATCCATCATGCGGGCCTTCGACTTGCCGAACGAGAATGCACCGCCTTTGCCGCCGCCCTGCATCTGGCGCATGAAGAAAACCCAGACGCCGATCAATAACAGCATCGGGAACCAGCTGACAAAGAGGTTCATCAGGAAGGACGGCTCCTCTTCCGGCTTGGCCTCGATCTTGACACCATTTTTCAGCAGATCGGAAACAAGCCAGAGATCGGGCGGCGCGAAAGAGGTGATGCGCTTGCCCTCGCTCGTTGTCGCTTTAAGCGTACGGCCTTCCATGACCACCTTGGAAATACGACCAGCCTTCACCTCATCGATGAACTGGGAGTATTCGACGGAACCTGTCGCAACCTGACGGTTATTGAACTGGTTAAAGACCGTCATCAGCACAAGACCAATGACCAGCCAAATTGCGAGGTTTTTGAACATGTTGTTCAAGCTTGCTCTCCTTCTACAGCATCGAGCGACAAAAATGCCATTCTAAACAAAAGTCTCAGCGCAATGTGCGTCCAAGCAAATAAAGCTCGGGGCTACGGTCGCGTGAAGCATCGGGTTTTCTTACCGCCACAGTCTTGAAGGTCGCACGCATCTGCCCCAAAAATGTCTCGTAATCCGTTCCCTGAAATACTTTGACCAGGAAAGCGCCCTCTGGTTTCAAGTGTTCCCGCGAAAACTCCAGCCCTAACTCGGCCAGATGCATGATGCGCGCCTGGTCGACTAGAGGTACCCCTGACATATTGGGGGCCATATCGGACATTACAAGGCCCACCCGACGCTCACCCAGCTTTTCTTCCAACTGTTGCAGCACGTCGTCTTCACGAAAATCGCCCTGAATGAAGTGAACTCCGTGAATTGGCTCCATCTCCAGCAGGTCAAGGGCAAACACGAGACCACCGTCGCCAACCCGCTTGACGGCGACCTGTGACCAACCACCCGGTGTAGCGCCAAGGTCGACCACAACCTCGCCACGCTTGAGCAGCTTGTCTTTATCATCCATCTCCATCAGCTTGAAAGCGGCACGGGAACGCCAGCCCTCTTTCTTCGCGAGCTGCACGTAGGTATCGTTGATATGCTCGCGCATCCAAGCTTTACTGGTTCTGGTTCTTTTCATTCGGTAAAATGCCGTTTTTGAAAGGTTTACTATGCCGCAATTATCATCTGCCCAACGCGCTGAACTTCGCGCCGAGGCACATAATCTGAATCCCGTCGTGTCGATTGCCGAAAATGGCCTCACCGAGGCCGTACTCAAGGAAATCGATCTCAACCTTCGGGCCCATCAACTGATCAAGATCCGTGTCTATGGCGATAGCCGGGATGACCGGATCGCATACTACGAGCAGATTTGCACGCAATTGGATGCCGCTCCGGTCCAACACATTGGCAAGCTGCTGGTTGTTTATCGCCCGGCGCCTATCGAAAAAGCTGCTGCCGAAGCCAAAAAGACCCAAAAATCGCGCCGCCCTGCCTCCGAACCGCGCAAGACCAAGCGCGCCCATCAAGGCTGATCACCGCAGCCCGCGACCACTCCAAACGACGAGCCACAGGCCCAGCAGACTCTGCACCATGTAGAGGATGCTGGAAATGCCATGCCAGGCTGCAAAGCGGTCACGCAAGACGCTCTCCATCACTTCGCGTGGCAAAGCATCCGCCTTGAGTTGCGCCATCAGCGGCTGAATGCCGAACTGGCTGGCAGCAACCATCAATGCCATCAAAATCACCAGCCAGAACACGGCTCGCTTGAAAACCTGTCCACCCCAACGGGTGATCAGGAAAATCGCCAAGTAAGCCGCAACACCCAAGCCGAGCCAGCCAATCAAGGCAAAGAGTTTGCCGGCCACGATGCCGGCGAGTTGGCGATCGCCCAGGCTGGCAAAAAGCACCGGTGCAGCCAGGTAGCCTATCGCCCACAGTCCGCCCACCCATAAGGTGATGCAAGACATGTAGAGCGCTTCGGCGATTTTACGCACCGAATTACTCGTAGCGCACGTCGATGACTTCGTATTCGCGAATACCACCTGGCGCCTGGACCTGCGCGATATCACCAGCGTACTTGCCAATCAGCGCACGGGCCATCGGCGAGTTTACGGAAATCTTGCCCGCCTTGATGTCGGCCTCGTCTTCACCAACGATCTGGTAAGTCACACCAACACCTGAATCCTGATCTTCCATCTGGACCGTTGCACCAAACACACAGCGCCCGTCGGCGTCGAGGAGCTTGGGATCGATGATCTGGGCATTGGAAAGTTTACCCTCTACCTCCTGGATGCGCCCTTCGATAAAACCCTGGCGCTCCTTGGCCGCATCGTATTCAGCATTTTCGGACAAGTCGCCATGCGAACGAGCCTCTGCAATCGCACCGATCACCCAAGGGCGGTCAACGGTCTTCAGACGATGCAGTTCTTCACGCAATTTCTCGGCACCGGCCACGGTCAACGGAACTTTGCTCATATTTTCTTTCAGCAAAAGCAAAACCGCCGGCGCCCGAAACAGGGGCAACCCGGCGGTTCAGGTTGGTCTTAGTGAAGCTGCTCGTGCAGCGCCTGGATCGGATACACCACGAGCTCCCCGAGATGACGGATACCTTCGGCAGCCGCCTCGGCACCCCAGATCGTCGTATACATCGTCACGCGAGCCTGCAGGCCGGAGGTCCGGATAGAACGCGAATCGTTGATCGCCTGACGCTTTTCTTCCACCGTGTTGATGATCAAGGCAATCTCGTTGTTCTTGATCATATCGACAATGTGCGGACGGCCCTCGGTAAATTTATTGACCGTTTGTACCGGCAGACCGGCCGCTTCAATTGCATGGGCCGTTCCGCGCGTGGCAACCAGATGGAAACCCGCTTCACTTAGATGGCGAGCGATCTCGATCGCCTTGGCCTTGTCGCTATCCTTGACCGACAGGAAAACCTTGCCGGATCGCGGCAGCTTGACGCTGGCCGCCAGTTGCGACTTGACGAAGGCTTCTGCAAAGGTGACGCCAACACCCATGACTTCACCGGTGGACTTCATTTCCGGACCAAGAATAGTATCGACACCCGGGAACTTGACGAAGGGGAAGACCGCTTCCTTGACCGAGAAATACGGCGGCACCACTTCAGCCGTCACGCCTTGATCCTTCAGGCTACGGCCAGACATGCAGCGAGCCGCGATCTTGGCCAGTTGCAGACCGGTCGCCTTGGAGACGAAAGGCACGGTACGCGAGGCACGCGGGTTCACTTCGAGTACGTAAACTTCTTCGTCCTTGATAGCGAACTGGACGTTCATCAGACCGCAAACGTTCAGGGCCTTGGCCATCAGCTTGGTCTGGCGACGCAGTTCGTCCTGCACAGCCTTGCCCAGCGAGTATGGCGGCAGCGAGCAGGCGGAGTCACCGGAGTGCACGCCGGCCTGTTCAATGTGCTCCATGACGCCACCGATGATCACTTCGTCGCCGTCGGACAGCGCATCGACGTCCACTTCGCAGGCATCGTTCAGGAAGCGGTCAAGGAGTACCGGCGAATCGTGCGAAACCTTTACGGCCTCGCGCATGTAGCGTTCGAGGTCCTTTTGCTCATGCACGATTTCCATGGCCCGGCCACCCAGCACGTAAGACGGACGAACAACCAGCGGATAACCGATTTCTGCCGCCAGACGCAGTGCGTCTTCCTCTGTACGAGCCGTACGATTGGGCGGTTGCTTCAGGCCGAGTTCGTGCAGCAATTTCTGGAAACGTTCACGGTCTTCAGCAACGTCAATCGACTCGGGGCTGGTACCGATGATCGGCACACCGTTGGCTTCCAGGGCCAGTGCAAGCTTCAGCGGAGTCTGACCACCATACTGAACGATAACGCCAACCGGCTTTTCGATGGCGACGATTTCCAGCACGTCTTCCAGCGTCAGCGGCTCGAAATACAGGCGATCAGACGTATCGTAGTCTGTGGATACGGTTTCCGGATTGCAGTTAACCATGATGGTTTCGAAACCGTCTTCGCGCATTGCCATCGCGGCATGCACGCAGCAGTAGTCGAACTCGATGCCCTGGCCGATGCGGTTCGGACCACCACCGAGAACCATGATCTTCTTCTTGTCGGTCGGATTGGCCTCGCACTCCTCCTCGTAGGTGGAGTACATGTAGGCGGTGCCCGTCGCAAATTCACCAGCACAGGTATCAACGCGCTTGTAGACAGGGCGCACCTTCAGTTCATGGCGACGCTCGCGCACGGCCGTTTCGCTGGTCTTGGTCAAATGCGCCAAACGACGGTCGGCAAAGCCCTTTCGCTTCAGATAGCGAAGCTCTTCAGCGGTGATCGAAGCCAGCTCACGCTTTTCGATTTCGAGTTCGAGATCGACGATTTCCTTGATCTGGACCAGGAACCACGGGTCGATCTTGGTCAGCTCGAAGACACGCTCAACCGACATGCCGATGCCGAAAGCATCAGCCACGTACCACAGGCGATCCGGGGTCGGCCGAGCCAGCTGCTCGTCGATCGTCGCCGGGTCAACCGTTTTCAGGTTGAAGCCATCAACGCCGACTTCCAAGCCACGCAAGGCTTTCTGAAGCGACTCCTGGAAGGTACGGCCGATGGCCATCACTTCGCCAACCGACTTCATCTGTGTGGTCAGCGTGTTGTCGGCCTGCGGGAATTTCTCGAAGGCAAAACGCGGCACCTTGGTAACGACGTAGTCGATCGAAGGCTCGAACGAGGCCGGGGTCTTGCCGCCGGTGATGTCGTTCGACAATTCGTCGAGCGTATAGCCGACCGACAGCTTGGCAGCGATCTTGGCGATCGGGAAACCGGTCGCTTTGGAAGCCAGTGCCGACGAACGCGAGACACGCGGGTTCATCTCGATGACGATCATCCGACCGTCCTTCGGATTGATCGAGAACTGCACGTTGGAACCGCCGGTATCGACGCCGATCTCACGCAGCACGGCGATCGAGGCGTTACGCAGGATCTGGTATTCCTTGTCGGTCAGCGTCTGAGCAGGCGCAACGGTGATCGAGTCACCGGTGTGCACCCCCATCGGATCGAGGTTCTCGATCGAGCAGATGATGATGCAGTTGTCCGCCTTGTCGCGGACCACTTCCATCTCGTATTCCTTCCAGCCGAGCAGCGACTCTTCAATCAGCAGTTCGTTGGTCGGCGAAGCTTCCAGACCGCGCTTGCAGATGGTCTCGAACTCTTCCATGTTGTAGGCGATACCGCCGCCCGTGCCCCCCAGCGTGAAGGACGGACGGATGATGGTCGGGAAGCCGATGGCGGCCTGCACCTGGTAGGCCTCTTCCATGCTGTGTGCCGTCGCCGAGCGAGCCGAACCGAGACCGATCTTGGTCATCGCATCCTTGAACTTCTGGCGATCCTCAGCCTTGTCGATGGCCTCCTTGGAAGCACCGATGAGCTCGACGTTGAACTTGGCCAGCACGCCTTCGCGATCAAGATCGAGCGCGCAGTTCAGCGCAGTCTGACCGCCCATGGTTGGCAGCAGCGCATCCGGGCGCTCCTTCTCGATGATCTTGGCGACAACCTGCCAGGTGATCGGTTCGATGTAGGTGACATCGGCCATTTCCGGATCGGTCATGATGGTCGCCGGGTTGGAATTGACCAGAATGACCTTGTAACCCTCTTCGCGCAGGGCCTTGCAGGCTTGCGCGCCAGAGTAGTCGAATTCGCAGGCCTGACCGATGATGATCGGGCCGGCGCCAATAATCAAAACACTTTTTATGTCTGTACGTTTCGGCATTTCTTTACTCTCGGGTCAAACAGGTAGGCCACGTCGTGTGGGCCGGGGCTGGCTTCCGGGTGTCCCTGGAAGGAGAAAGCCGGTACATCCGTACGTGCGATACCTTGCAGGGAACCGTCGAACAACGATACGTGCGTAGCGCGCAGGTTGGCTGGCAACGAATCGGCATCGACCGCAAAACCATGATTCTGGCTGGTGATCAACACCTGGCCAGTATCCATGTCCTTGACCGGGTGGTTGGCACCGTGGTGGCCGAATTTCATTTTCAGCGTCTTTGCACCGGATGCCAATGCCAGCAACTGGTGACCAAGGCAGATGCCGAAGGTCGGCACACCGCGCTCGAGGAACTCACGGATGGCAGCGATGGCGTAATCGCATGGCTCCGGGTCTCCCGGGCCATTGGACAGGAATACGCCGTCCGGTTTCATTGCCAGCACATCGGCGGCCGGCGTCTGCGCCGGGACGACGGTCAGCTTGACACCGCGCTGGGCCAGCATGCGCAGGATGTTCTTCTTGACACCAAAATCGTAGGCGACCACATGGAAGCGCGGAGCCGGACCTTGTTCGTAGCCCTTCAGCGTCCATTCGCCTTCCGTCCAGGCGTAGCTTTCCTTGGCCGACACAACCTTGGCCAGATCCATGCCATTCAGCCCGGGGAAAGCCTTGGCCAGAGCCAAAGCTTTGGACTCATCGACTTCGCCAGCCAGGATACAACCAGCCTGGGCACCCTTCTCACGCAGGATGCGGGTCAGCTTGCGCGTATCGATACCGGCAATGGCAACGATGCCGTGCTTTTTCAGGTAGGACGACAGATCGTCCTGCGTACGCCAGTTGGACGCAACCAACGGCAGATCACGAATGACCAGACCAGCAGCGTAATTGGCATTGGATTCAAAATCTTCCGCATTGCAACCGGTGTTACCGATATGCGGGTAGGTCAAAGTAACGATCTGGCGGCAATAAGAGGGATCGGTAAGAATCTCCTGATAGCCCGACATGGCGGTGTTGAACACCACCTCGCCACTGGTGACACCATCTGCGCCGATGGATTGGCCCTTGAAAACCGTTCCGTCGGCGAGGGCGAGAATGGCGGGAGTAAATGAGGGCAGCTGTGCCAAGCGGGAAGGCTCGCGCCCTCCCGCTTGTGCTTTTTAACCTTACTATTTTAGCCGAAAAGAGCCTTTTCAGGCAAATTCAAGGGATTACACGCGTCTCAACGTAGTGCGCCAACGAGGGTTTTATCGAGGACATTTCGTCCATCAGTGAGGCGAAGAGACGGCGGCAGCTCGGCCAGTCGACATTTTCGACTGCCAAAGTTGCCTGCTCGATTTCCATGGCTCGCCGGCGAGCGCGCTCGGCATGGAACATGGCCAGCAGGCTTTTCAACGTATGGGCATGCATCCGGGCCTCATGCGCATCTGTTGCATCAATGGCCTTCCTCAAACGCCCCAGATGGGCATCCCACTCGGTCAGCAACATGCCGGCCATCGTCGCGAACAATTCAGGCTCACCGATATCACTCAACGCAGCACCCAGATCGAGTTGCGAAGAAGTGCCGACAGAGAGAACGGCCGACTCAAAGGAAACATCGTCGCCAGTCGCGCCACGAGCACGATCCAGGGCTTCATACAGTTCGGCAGAGCGCAGCGGCTTGGCGACATAGTCATTCATCCCGGCCTCGAGGCAGCGATCACGATCAGTCGCCATGACGTTGGCCGTCATCGCTATGATGTAGACCGGCCTCAGCTCATGCGAGACCACCCAGCTCCGCCGCATTTCGCGTGACCGAATTGCCTCGGTTGCCTCGATTCCACCCATTACCGGCATCTGCATATCCATCAGAATGACATCGAAATGAGTACTATCGAATAGATCGACTGCCTCGGCCCCGTTGTTCGCCAGAGTCACCCGATGCGACAGACGCTCCAGAAGCCGGGTAGCCAGCTCCTGATTGACCGGATTATCTTCGACCAGCAGGATATTCAACGCCGCAGGGCCATCCTGGGCCTGAGCCTCAAAGTTTATTTCCGACAGGGCGAAGTCATTGAGCTCCTGGCTATCCGGTCCCTCGGCAAGCGCCAGGGCATCAACCAGATCAGCGCTACCGATCGGTTTAACAAGGTGCGCAGAAACCCCGATTTCACGTAGCCGACTCAGATCGTGCCGCTGGTTTTCAGTCGTCAGCATAACGATCAGCTTCTCGGCTCGAGCAGTTTTCCCCCAGGACTCAGCCAGCGCAAACCCCGCCGGAGCGTCCATATTGGCATCGGCAAGAACGTAGTCGTATGGAAAATCCACTGCACGGCTTCGTTCCATCGCCGCAACTGCAGCGGGCCCATCTGCCACAAGGGAAGCCTGAATACCAAGCTGCTCAAGGAGTTCGAGCAGATATTGCCCAACGGTCGCATTATCCTCAACGACCAAAAGACGGCGACCGCCAAACCTGGCCTCGAAAGGCCGAACCGATGTTGCCTCTTCGACTCCGAAACGTCCGGTAAATGAGAAAACGGAGCCTTGCCCTGGCGTGCTCTCGAGCCAGATCTTGCCATCCATCAATTGAACCAGACGGGCACTGATCGCAAGCCCGAGGCCCGTTCCGCCAAAGCGGCGGGTTGTGGAGACATCCGCCTGTGAAAACGCCTCGAAGATCGCCTGCTGCTTATCCGCAGGAACCCCGATTCCGGTATCGCGGATCGAGAACCGCAGATACACCGAGTGTTCGGTCGATTGATCGACCTCAACCCTGAGCGCCACCTCACCTTGCTCCGTGAACTTGATGGCATTGCCGATCAGGTTGATGATCACCTGACGCAGGCGAGTCGGATCGCCGACGATCCGGCCCGGAACTTCGGGGCGAACATCGGCCACCAGTTCCAACCCCTTCTTGTGGGCACTGACCGCAAGGACTCGTACCGCCTCGAGCACCGTATCCTGCATCGAGAAAACCAGCGACTCGAACTCCATCTTGCCGGCTTCGATCTTCGAAAAGTCCAGGATATCGTTGACGATCGTCAACAGCGCCTCGGCCGACGACTTTACCGTTTTCAGATAATGGCGCTGCTCGGCATCCAATTGCGTATCGAGCGCCAACTCCGTCATGCCAATGATGCCGTTCATTGGCGTCCGGATTTCATGGCTCATGTTGGCCAGAAAAGCCCCACGCGCCTTGTTGGCCGATTCGGCAACCTCTTTCGCCGAGATCAGCGCGGATTCGGCCGCCTTGACGTCACTGATATCCCGCTGCAACACCAGCACTCGGGCCGGCTTGCCTTCGGGGTTTCGGGCGGCCACCGCGCCGCGCAAAAGAAACCAGCGCCACTGACCATCCCGCGCCTTGAAGCGACACTCGGCCTGAAAGTGACTGTCCTGGCTTTGAATGTGCGCTTCGATCCGCGCCTGCAGCAGGCGCAAATCGTCGGGATGCACCATGCGCTGCCACTGGGCTATCGAATTGTCGAGATCGCCATCGGAGTAGCCCAGCATCTCTTTCCACTGACGGCCGGAATCGATGGTTCCGCTGCCAATATTCCAATCGGTAAGGGCATCGCCGGAGAGCTTGGTATGCCAGCCGCTGAGATTGAGACCCGCATAGGCCCGATAGGTCGAATCGACCGTACCGAGAAGTTTTTCGGCGCCATCCGCCAGAACATGCTGGTGTGCAGCACGTGCCTGCTCGAGCAACATCCGGAATTGCGGCGCACCTTCGCCGCCGAAGATTTCCTGAAGCTGTTTCGCGAGCAGCTTGGATTTCATGAACGCTAGCGCAGGCCGAGAACGTCCTGCATATCGAACAACCCGCTCTTTCGACCGACCATGAAACGGGCAGCACGCAGGCTACCAAGGGCATAAGGCATGCGGCTGCTGGCCTTGTGGGTAATTTCCACACGCTCGCCGATACCGCAGAACATGACCGTATGATCGCCAACGATATCGCCACCGCGCACGGTCGCGAAACCGATGGTCGACGGGTCACGCTCGCCGGTCACGCCTTCACGACCATAAACTGCGCACTCTTCAAGATCGCGACCAAGCGCCGAAGCAACCACCTCCCCCATGCGCAGTGCAGTTCCGGAAGGCGCATCGATCTTGAGGCGATGATGGGCCTCGACGATTTCAATGTCGTAACCCTGATTCAAAATGCGAGCAGCCGTCTCAAGCAACTTGAAAGCGACGTTGACGCCAACCGCCATGTTCGGGGCAAAAACAACCGGGATATCCTTGGCGGCCTCGGCGATGACCGCCTTGCCATCGGCCTCGAAACCGGTGGTCCCGATGACCATGCCCACACCGGCCTTGCGGCAGAGTTCAAGATGAACCAGCGTTCCCTGCGGGCGGGTGAAATCGATCAGGCAATCAATATTCTTCAGGCCAGCAGCGACATCATCGGTCACGACGACATCACAAGGCAGACCGACCAGTTCTCCAGCAGTTTTACCCAATGCCGGGCTACCTGGCACATCGAAAGCCGCCCCCAGAACCAGGCGATCATCCTTCAGCGTAGCCTCGATCAACATGCGACCCATGCGACCACCGGCTCCAACGACACCAATACGTGTAGCGCTCATTCCTAGAATCCAAACATGTTCATGACGCGCCGGAAGAAGCCCGGCTCCTCGCGCGGCGGCAGCGGTTTGTCGGCAGCTTCGCCGGACAGCGTTCCCAGATCGACCAGACGGCTCTTGGCAACCGGCATGTTCAACTCGCTGGCATCGGCCACGGCAACATCGCCATCCACCCTTTCCAGATGACCGTCAGCATCAAAGAAGACTGTGAATTTGCGCGACTCGACGCGACCAGTCTGGCCGTTCAAATAGCGATAGACATAATCCCAGCGCTGTTGATGGAAGATGTCGGCGACCAGCGGCGTTCCGAGCAGGAAGCGGACCTGATCCTTGGTCTGTCCAGGCTTCAGCTGGGAAACCATCTCCTGCGACAGGACATTGCCCTGCTGGATATCGATCTTGTATTCATTGATGAAGCTCGGCTTGTAGGAACAAGCGGTAATGAGCGCGCAGGATGCTGCTACGAGCAATAGACGGGAACGGCGCATTCGGGTTTCCGGAGTTTCTCAATCGGCTTTGAAGCGGTATATCATACCCGAAATCAGCATTTAGCCTGACCGAACAATTTCTGGAATTTCCACGATGAGCGATCCACAAAGCCTCAAGAACATGGGGCTGAAAGCCACTTTTCCCCGCCTGAAGATTCTGGAGCTTTTCGAAAAAAGCACCCTGCGTCACATGACGGCGGAAGACGTGTACCGGATGCTGATCAACGAAAACATGGACATCGGCCTGGCCACCGTTTACCGCGTGCTGACCCAGTTTGAACAAGCCGGTCTGCTTGAACGCCATTTCTTCGAGTCCGGTAAGGCGGTTTTCGAGATCAATCATGGCAAGCATCACGACCATCTGGTCTGCATCGACTGCGGCCGGGTTGAAGAATTCTACGATCCGGAAATCGAAAAGCGCCAGAACGCCATCGCCAAGGAACGAGGCTTCGCAATTCAGGACCACGCACTCTATCTTTACGCCCAGTGCACCAAGGCCGGGTGCCCGCACCGCAACAATCCGGGCAGCAAGTCCTGATTCACTGAAGCCTCTCCATGCCTGATATTGCTGTTGTTGCCCCGGGGGCTTGGCTGTCCTCGGCGGGTGCTACGTTCCTATTGATTGCCTTGGCCGAATTCGGCGACAAGAGCCAGCTCGTCTGCATGACACTGGCCGCCCGCCATCGCGGTCTGCCTGTCGTCCTGGGCGCTGTCGCCGCCTTCGCCATTCTCAATCTGCTTGCTGTGCTGTTTGGCGCGGCCGTTGCGGCCTGGTTGCCTGATTGGGTCGTGACACTAGCCGTCGCCGCGTTGTTCACCGTCTTCGGGATCAGTGCGCTGCGCTTCGAGGAAGAAGAGGGTGACGAGGAAATCGAGGAAAAACCTGGTCACGGCATCTTCGCGACCACTTTCCTGATGATTTTCCTGGCCGAATTTGGCGACAAGACACAAATTGCCGTTGCCGGCATGGGTAGCGCGGCTGATGCCAGCGCCATCTGGGTTGGTGCCACGCTGGCACTGGCCTGCACTTCACTGCTCGGCGTTTTTGCCGGGCGACGATTGCTGAATCACCTGCCCCTGAAGTGGATACACCGAATCAGTGGCGTGTTTTTCCTGCTGCTGGCGCTGCTCGCCACCCTGCGCCTGCTTGGCCTGGTTTAGGCTTTTGCCTTTTTGGCTCTTGTACCAAGGAGTTCGCGGGCATGTTTGAGGGTAATGTCGGTGATCTCGACACCGCCCAGCATTCGGGCAATTTCCTGAACGCGCCCCGCTTCATCAAGCGGCTGAATGGCGCTCAGGGTTACACCATCGCGTGTTGATTTGCTGACCTGCCACTGCCAGTTGGCCTGGGCTGCCACTTGCGGCAGATGGGTCACGCACAACACCTGACGTTCGCAGCCCAGTTCGTGCAACAGGCGACCGACGATTTCCGCCACGCCACCACCAATCCCGACATCGACCTCGTCGAAGATCAGGGTCGGCACGCTGGCCGAACGCGAAGTCAGCACCTGGATAGCCAGGCTGATCCGCGACAGTTCGCCCCCGGAAGCCACTTTGGCCAGCGACTTGGCTTCATTGCCGGCCAACCCGCCGATACGGAACTCGACCTGCTCCAGACCATAGACCGCACCATCGGCAACCGGCAGCAGGGCAACTTCGAATCTTCCGGACGAAAGCGCCAATTGACGCATCACTTCGCTGACGGCCAGCCCCATCTCGGCAGCGGCTTTCTTGCGGCCGCCAGAAAGTTTTTCCGCAACGGTCCGATAGGTAGATTTCGCGGAAGCCACCTTGACTTCGAGCGCGGCAAGATCAGCCGACTCATCCAGTTCAGCCAGCCGCTGCCGCCACCCAGCCAGCAGCCCCGGCAATTCTGGCGGCTGGACGCGATACTTGCGAGAGTGGGACATGACCGCATCCATCCGGCGCTCAACCTGGGCCAGACGGGCTGGATCAAGATCGACCCGGTCGGTATAACGGCGCAAGGTGGAGACGGCGTCGGAAAGCTCAGCCTGCACCGAACCGATCAGATCGGCCACCTCGGCCAGCGCCGGATCGTATTCCGCCAGGCTTGCCAAACGAGTTGCCACGCCATCAATCTGGCGCTCACAGGCAGCCTCGTCTTCCGAAAGCACAGCCAGCGCATACTGGGCGCCTTCGATCAGGCTGGCGGCATGACCGAGCCGGCGGTGCTCGACATCGAGCGTGGCCCATTCGTCGTCACCAAAAGCCAGCCCATCGAGCTCGCCGATCTGCCATTGCAGTTGTTCGCGTTCACGCAGCAGGGCATCGGCCCCTTCACTCGCACTGCGCAAAGCCTGTTCCAGCTCACGCCAGTTTTTCCAGGCGGCGGCCACTTCACCGCCCAAACCATTCAACCCGGCATGCGTATCAAGCAGCACGCGCTGGGCCTCGGAACGCAACAGCGATTGATGGGCGTGCTGACCGTGAATATCGACCAGCCATTCACCCACTTCGCGCAATTGCTGGACGGTGGCTGGTGAACCGTTGATATAGGCCCGCGAACGGCCACCGGCGTCGACAACGCGGCGCAGCAGCAACTCATCGTCGCCATCCAGATCATTGGCCGCCAACCAGGATCGCACTTCCGGAAGCGCAGAAACCTCGAAGGTTGCTGCCACTTCGGCCTTTTCGCAACCAGAGCGGACCACCCCGGCATCAGCCCGCTCGCCAAGGGTTAGCGCCAGCGCATCGATCAGGATGGACTTGCCGGCACCGGTTTCGCCGGTCAAGGCGCCAAAGCCGGTTGAAAACGAAAGCTCCAGCCGGTCGACAATGACAAAGTCTTTAATGGTCAGTTGACGCAGCATCAGGGCCCTTTCGGCCGTTCGCTCCACTGCAGTTTCTGGCGCAGCATGGCGAAATAGCTGTAACCCGGCGGATGCAGGAAACAGATGGTGTGTTCAGAACGACGTAGCCGGACGCAGTCGCCACGCTCCAGATCGAGCGTGACCTGGCCATCGAAGTGCACCCGCGGATCATCGGCATTGACGATGCGCAGTTCGATATCCGTGTTGTCATTGACGATGATCGGTCGATTGGACAGTGCGTGCGGGCAAAGCGGCACCAGCGCGATGCCGGTCAAGGTTGGATTCAGGATCGGACCGCCAGCCGACATCGAATAAGCGGTGGAGCCGGTCGGTGTCGAGACAATCAGACCATCCGAGCGCAGGTTGTAGATGAACTCTCCATCGATGAACAACTCGAATTCGATCATCCGGCCGATGGCGCCCTTGTCGACGACGACATCATTGAGTGCCATGTTCGAGGCGACTTCCTTGCCGTCACGCGTCACTTCGGCAGCCAGCAACATCCGGTTTTCCGGTGCAAAACGACCATCGAGGAGATCGTCCATGCAAGTCAGCATGTCCTGACGGGCAATGTCGGTCATGAAGCCCAGACGCCCCTGATTGACTCCGACCAACGGCACGCAATAGCGCGCCAGTCGACGCGCCGCATTAAGCATGGTGCCGTCGCCGCCGAGTACGATGGCAAGGTCGGCGTGGGCACCGATGTCGTTGAAACCACAGGTTACCCAGCGCGACAGATCGACCTTTTTGCCAATGTGTTCCGCAGTTTCCCGTTCGATAAAGACGGAGACCCCGCGCTCATAAAGATATTCGGCCAGACGGCGCAGCGACTCGGCAATTTCCAGACTGTGGTATTTGCCGACCAGCGCAATGGTCCGGGGAGAGCGGTAGGAAGCGAAGCCTCTGTTCATGGAGTCGAATTCTTGCATAAAAAACGTCTTGCGGCGCTGGCCCCGGATTTTTGTACAATCGCCCCATGCTTGATGAACGCGCCCGCACCCTGCTCAAGACCCTGGTCGAACATTACATTGCTGATGGACAGCCGGTTGGCTCACGTGCACTGTCCAAGTTTTCCGGCCTCGACCTGTCGCCTGCCACCATCCGCAACGTGATGGCTGATCTCGAGGAAGCCGGCTTTGTCGCCAGCCCGCACACCTCGGCCGGGCGCATCCCGACGGCACGCGGCTATCGCCTGTTCGTCGACAGCCTGCTTACCGTGCAACCGCTCGAAGCCCGTCAGATGGGCCAGATGGAGGAAGCCCTGCACGGCCGCCCTTCCGGCCAGATCATCGCCAGCGCCTCGCAACTGCTGTCCAGCCTGACGCACTTTGCCGGCGTCGTCATTGCACCGCGCCGCCAGAGCAGCCGAATTCGCCAGATCGAATTCCTCAGCCTGTCGGAAAAACGCATCCTGCTGATCATCGTCACCGCCGACGGCGACGTGCAGAACCGCATTGTCACCACCGACAAGGCCTATTCCCCGTCCGAACTGGTCAGCGCTGCCAATTACCTGACACAGAATTTCGCCGGCCTCGATTTCGAACAGATTCGCCATCGCCTGAGCGTCGAAATCAAGCAACTCCGCGACGACATCAAGCCGCTGATGACCCTGGCCCTCGATGCCGGCGACGCTGCGATGGCCGAAAACGCCACCCCCTACGTCATCTCCGGCGAACGCAACCTGCTCGATGTTGAAGAATTGTCGTCCAACATGAAGCGCCTGCGCGAACTGTTCGACCTGTTCGAGCAACGCTCCAGCCTGATGCGCCTGCTGGAAATCTCCAACAGCGCCGAAGGTGTACAAATTTTCATCGGTGGCGAGTCGGGGATCGCCACACTCGACGAGTGCAGCGTCATTGCCGCCCCCTACACGGTGGATGGCCAGGTCGTCGGCTCGGTTGGCGTCATTGGCCCGACCCGCATGGCCTACGAACGCGTCATCCCCATCGTCGACATTACCGCCCGCCTGCTCTCCAGCGCCCTCTCCTACAAATCGGACAACTGATGCCCCGTTTTCTCCCGGAACCGCCGCACCGTCACGGCAAGCCGGCAACCACCGCTGTCGTCCTCGTCAATCTTGGCACCCCTGAAGCACCGACCGCCCCGGCGTTGAAGCGCTACCTCAAGGAGTTCCTGTCGGACCCACGCGTGGTCGAAATCCCGAAGCCTGTCTGGTGGCTGATTCTTAACGGCATCATTCTCAATATCCGGCCCAAGAAATCGGCCGCCAAATACGCCTCGGTCTGGATGCCGGAAGGCTCCCCGCTGCGCGTCCATACCGAGCGTCAGGCAAAGTTGCTCAAGGGCCTGCTCGGCCAGCGCGGCCATCACCTGAACGTCACTTCGGCCATGCGCTACGGCTCGCCGTCGATTCCGGATGTCCTTGCCCATCTGAAGGCCGAAGGCGCCAAGCGTATCCTGCTGGTGCCGATGTACCCGCAATACGCCGCGAGTACGACAGCCACCGTGGTCGATGAAGCCGCCCACTGGCTGACCAAAATCCGCAATCAACCGGAAATGCGCTTTGTCCGGAATTTCCATGACAACGATGGCTACCTGGCGGCGCTCGAAAAATCAGTGCGCAAGCATTGGCAGGCGAATGGCGCGCTCGGCGACAATGACCGCCTGCTCATCAGCTTCCATGGCCTGCCCAGGCGCAGTCTGGATCTCGGCGACCCCTACTTCTGTGAATGCCACAAAACCGGCCGCCTGCTGGTCGAGCGACTGAACCTCAAACCAGAACAGTTCCAGATCTGCTTCCAGTCACGCTTTGGCAAAGCCGAGTGGCTACAACCCTATACCGCACCAACGCTGCATGAATGGGGCAGCAAAGGCATTCGCCGCGTCGATATCATCTGCCCAGGCTTCGTGGCCGATTGCCTTGAGACACTTGAAGAAATCGCCCAGGAAGGCCGCGACGATTTCCTGAAAGCCGGCGGCAAGGAATATCACTACATCCCGGCACTGAACGAAGACGACGCCTGGATCAAGGCCCTGGCCGACATTGCCGAGCAGCATCTGGGCGGCTGGGACACCAAGACTGCCTTCGACCCACATGCACTGGAAACCAGCGCCCGTGAAGCCTTCAAATTCGGCGCCCGGACTTGAAATTCCAGAGATGGCACAAATATCAGGATAACTTGATATTTGGAGTCTGCCATGTCCGAAAGCCTGCACCTCGTCTGCCCGCATTGCGCCGCGGTCAATCGCATTCCATCGGCCAAGCTGGGCGATGCCCCGAACTGCGGCCAATGCAAGCAGCCCCTGTTCACCGGCGAACCACTGGAACTGAACGCCGCAAACTTCGACCGCCACCTATCGCGCAATGACCTGCCAGTCGTCGTTGACTTCTGGGCACCGTGGTGCAGCCCGTGCCGGCAGATGGCGCCCAATTTCCACCAGGCGAGCATCGATCTGGAACCCAACGCCCGACTGGTCAAGGTCAATACCGAAGCCGAACAACAACTGGCGGCCCGCTTCAACATCCGCAGCATTCCAACGCTGGCGATCTTTTTACATGGCCGCGAAATCGCCCGCCAGAGCGGCGCTCTCGATCTTGGCACGCTGAAACGCTGGATACAGCCGCATCTTTACAGGCCTTAACTTCTTCCACCGGCTGCCGTTAACAGTGTGTCGAAACCCACACCGCGGAGGCCACCATGAAAATCGCCAGCACCAGCCTGCAATTGGCCTCCTCGCACGCCAGTTCACAGCGCCATGAGGTCAGCGAATCATTGAAGATGTGGGTTGGCCCACGCCGTCCGAACTTTGCCGATGAAGGCCAGGCCTCCCGCCCTCGGCTCACCGACAGCGTCACACTATCTGAAGCAGGGAAGGCTGCCAGCAGTGCGCAGGCAACAAACGATACCGGAAACGAAGAGATCGACAACGACCCGAAACTGAGGCTGATCCGCTCCTTGATGGAATTGCTGACCGGGCAGCAGATCAAGGTGTTCGATGCCCACGATCTGCACTCGGGACACGCCCTAACTGCGACCGCGCCACCGCCCGCCAGCACACCTCAGCAACAGGCGCCAGCTGCCGGCTATGGTGTCGAGTACGACTATCACGAGACCTATTCCGAGACCGAGCAAACCACCTTTACCGCCAGCGGCACGGTCACGACTGCCGACGGCAGGGAAATCAGCTTCGACCTGCAGCTTTCGATGTCGCGCAGCTATCACGAGGAAAGCAACGTCAGCCTGCGTCTTGGTGATGCCGCTAGGAAGACCGACCCGCTGGTCCTGAATTTTTCGGGCAGCGCCGCGCAGTTGACCGATCAGCGCTTTGCCTTCGACTTGAATTCCGACGGCAGCAACGAGCAAATCAATTTCGTCACCCCGGGAAGCGGCTTTCTTGTTTTCGACCGAAACAAGGATGGCAAGGTCAACAACGGCAGCGAATTGTTCGGCCCAAGCACCAATGACGGTTTTCAGGAACTGGCCAAACTGGATGACGACAAAAATGGCTGGATCGATGAAAACGACACAGCATTTGGGCAACTACAGGTCTGGACGCGTGATACCGAGGGCAACGACCAACTGCAATCGCTTGCTTCCGCCGGCGTTGGCGCAATCTCGCTAAACCCAGTCAGCACGCCATTTGACATCAAGACAAATGCCAATGAGCTTCTTGGAAAAATTCGCACTTCTGGAATACTTTTGCAGGAGAACGGCATGGCTGGCACAATTCAACAAATAGACCTGACCGCCTAAGAAAAAAGCGGCAGTTACCTGAGGGGATTTCATGCCGCGCTTTGCCGATTTGAAAATATGGGTGCGCCTCACCGCCGCCATTTGGGTTGTTCTGGCCGTCATCTGGGCCGGCGCCATCGTCTGGACTACGCAGGTCAATCGCGACACGGCCATCCGCCAGGCCCAGGATTTTTCCAAGAGCATCCACGAAATGACCATGGCCGGCCTGACCGGCATGATGATCACCGGTACCGTCGGCCAGCGCGAAGTTTTCCTCGACCAGATCAAGCAGCTGTCAATCATCAAGGATCTCCACGTCGCCCGTGGCGAGGCCGTCAGCAAGCTCTACGGGCCCGACACCAAAGCCAGCCGCGAACTTGATGCGCTCGAAAAGCAGGTGATGGCCTCCGGCACGCCGTATATGTCCGTCGAGTCCGCTGGCGGTAGCTCGTTCCTGCATGTAATCAACCCGACCAAGGCTTCGAAAAACTACCTGGGCAAGGACTGCGTCGTCTGCCACCAGGTGCCGGAAGGTACCGTGCTCGGCGTCGTCAGCATGAAGGTATCGCTCGACTCGGTTGAAGCCGAAGTCTCGGCCTTCCGCCTGAAAATTGCCGGTGTCGCGCTGGCTGCCTTGGGCGCACTGCTCGTCATCATCTATCTGATCACCAACCATTTCGTTACGGTGCCCCTCGAGGAACTGCGCAAGGGCCTCAGCGACATCGCCCGCGGCGAAGGCGACCTGACCCGTCGGCTACCGATCAAGGGCAAGGATGAAGTCGGTCAGTCCGCACTCGTCTTCAACGAGATGATGGAAAACTTCAATCAGCTCGTTCGCCAGGTTCGCGACTCTGCCAGCCAGGTCTCGGCCCGAGTCGCTGCGTTGTCAGATAGCGCCGACCGTGTCACGCAAAGTTCGCACCAGCAGAACGAAAAGTCGAATCACGCTGCGACTGCCGTCGAGCAACTGGTGTCGAGCATTTCATCGATCGCCCAGAGCGCCGAACATGTCCAGCACCAGTCCCAGGAAAGCCTGGCCCGTGCCAACGAAGGCAGTCGCAACCTGAACGTGCTGCTTGGTGAAATGAATGTCGTCGAGCGTGCCGTCAAGGAAATGGCCGAGTCGGTCAACAACTTCGTCCGCAACACCGAATCAATCACCCTGATGACGCGTGAAGTGAAGGACATCGCCGAGCAGACCAATCTGCTGGCACTGAACGCCGCCATTGAAGCCGCCCGTGCTGGCGAGCAGGGTCGCGGTTTCGCCGTGGTGGCCGATGAAGTGCGCAAGCTGGCCGAAAAGTCCTCCCGTTCAGCCAGTGAAATCGACGCCATCACCGCCAACCTGAGCGCCCAGTCGGTCGCTGTCCGGCGCAGCATTGAAGAAGGACTGGAGCATCTGGAGACCAGCCAATCGGCCGTCGCGTCGGTATCCAGCGTACTGCAGGCGACCAATGGATCTGTGACCGAAGTCGGTCATGGTCTGGATGCCATCGCCTCGGCCACCGATCAACAACGTCGCTTCTCGGGCGATGTGGAAACCAGCATCGAAGCCATCGCCGGCATGGCCCGCGAAAACTCAGGCACCGTGGAGCAGACGGCCGGTGCGGCGCACGACCTGAAGCGACTGGCCGAAGGTCTGGCCAGCCTGGTTGGACGATTCAAGGTTTAGAAATTTGGCTCAAGAAAAAACCGCCTCTTCGGAGGCGGTTTTCACATGGGTGCCAGTTCGAGGTCCATGCCGCCACCCGAACGCGATGAATTGCCTCCGGTCAGCGAACCCGTGGCACTCTGCACAGCCGGCAAGCCCTGCGCCGCGGCAATCCGGTTAACTTCCCGCATCCGGCCGATCATTCTGGACAACAGCACATTCCGCATCCGCTCAAGCAATTCCTCGGACGACAGCGCCAGCGCAGCCGCATTGATTTCCAGGAAAAGAGTCGGTTCCAACGTCACGGCAGTCGAGCAACGCTGATCGCTGGCCGGGTGCAGATAAGCCACCTCGCCGACAGGCTCGCTGGGACCAAGGCGGCACAGTGCCTTGCCATCGATCGAAACCTCGACCGATCCGGAAATGATCACGCCGAAAAACCTGTTACGCTCGCCCTGGCGGATCAAGGCCACATTGGGCGAGACCTCACGCCAGACTGCCACCCGGAGCACTTCCCAGATTTCGATGTTTTCGAACTCAGTGAAAAAGTCGAGCCGACGCAGCATTTCGAAGTGACGAGTATCTTGCGCAGTCTCATCCTCTTCGAGCATCTGATAACGCACCGCTGACAGATCCTTGGCAAACTCCGCCCCGTTGCGGTAACGGCTGTAGAGATCCTTCTCCAACGCCCGACGCAGGATGGCGTTAAGGCCTTCCGGCAGATTAGGGTTGAGCGCAGTTACTGCAGGCGCATCGGTATTGATGATGCGATAGATCAGCGTGGCCTGGTTGTTGGCGCGGAATGGCAGGCGCCCGGTCAGCAACTGAAATAGCAGAACACCCAGCGAATAGAGGTCGGTCTTCTGATTGAGCGGATAGCCCTTGATCTGCTCCGGCGACATGTAGGCCGGCGACCCAACACCCATGATGAACGTAGAATCGCGGTCCATGTCCTTGTTCATGTTCAGGGCCAGCCCGAAATCGGCGATCTTGGCCTCATCGTTGGCCGCCACCATGATATTGGCCGGCTTGATATCGCGGTGGATGATTCCCTGACGATAGGCGGCGTCGAGCGCCATGCAGCACTTGAAGATGATGCCGATCACCCGGTGCATGGGCAGCAACTTGTCGATACGGGTGTGTTCTTCGAGCGAAAAACCCTCGATGTACTCCATGGCCAGATAGGCGAAATCATCCTCGACCACCGCGTCATACACTCGAACGATGTTCGGGTGGTTCAGGCGCGTCGAAACCATCCCCTCATTCTGAAAAAGCTTCCGCATGCGACGAGACATCGCCGCGCTGTCCTGTCCGAAGCGGATGACCTTGACAGCGACCTGACGCTCGGAATCCGGGTCGTTACAAAGGTAGACCGTGGCGGTCGCCCCCTTGCCCAGTTCGCGAACAACGCGATATTTGCCGATTGTTTCCATTCAGGATGCGCGGGAAAAATTCACCGAAATATCGTAGCACGGCCCCATCAGGGGCATAGAAGATTTCAACGATAAAGAATTTTGCCAATACCCCTTGAAAGATCCTTTTCCGACCCCAGATAAAGAACCAGCTTTTTTGGAGAAACCTGCATGTCCAACCCCGAAAATGCCCAGGAAGCCATGCTGGGCAACGAACCCGCCGCCGAACCAGTTGCCGAGTCGGCCGCTGAACAACACACTGATACCCTGCCGAGCATTGAAGAGCAGTTTCGCGCCCTCGAACTGAAGGCCGCAGAACACTACGATGCCTGGCTGCGCGCCAAGGCGGAGGGCGAAAATATCCGCCGTCGCGCTCAGGACGACATTTCCAAGGCGCACAAGTTTGCCGTCGAGAAGTTTGCCGGCGAACTGCTGGCCGTCAAGGACAGCCTGGAAGCTGCCCTGGCCGTTCCGGAACAGACCGTCGACAGTTTCAAGTCCGGCGTCGAGCTGACGCTGAAACAGCTGGCTGCAGCCTTTGAAAAGAATGCACTGAACGAAGTCAGCCCGGCCGGTGAAAAATTTGATCCGCACAAGCACCAGGCCATCGGCATGGTCGATTCCGAACAGGAAGCCAATACGGTCGTTACCGTGCTGCAAAAAGGCTACATGATCGCCGATCGCGTACTGCGCCCGGCCCTGGTCATGGTCGCCAAAGGCAAATAACCCACTTGAAATCGGGGGCATAGCCCCCAACTCACGAACATCAGCAATTCATCTTTAAGGAATCGAACAATGGGCAAGATCATCGGTATTGACCTCGGCACCACCAACTCCTGCGTCGCCATCATGGAAGGCGGCCAGCCGAAGGTTATTGAAAACGCAGAAGGTGCACGCACCACACCGTCCATCATCGGCTACACCGAAGATGGCGAGATCCTCTGCGGCGCTCCGGCCAAGCGTCAGGCCGTGACCAACCCCAAGAACACGCTGTACGCTGTCAAGCGCCTGATCGGCCGCCGCTTCGAAGAGAAGGAAGTACAGAAGGACATCTCGCTGATGCCCTTCAAGATTGTCAAGGCCGACAACGGCGACGCCTGGGTTGAAGCGCGCGACAAGAAAATCGCCCCGCCGCAGGTTTCCGCTGAAGTGCTACGCAAGATGAAAAAGACCGCGGAAGACTACCTCGGCGAAGAAGTCACCGAAGCCGTCATCACCGTGCCGGCCTACTTCAACGACAGCCAGCGTCAGGCCACCAAGGACGCCGGCCGCATCGCGGGTCTGGAAGTCAAGCGTATCATCAACGAGCCGACCGCTGCTGCCCTCGCCTTCGGCATGGACAAGACCAGCAAGAGCGACCGCAAGATCGCCGTATATGACCTCGGCGGCGGCACCTTCGACATCTCGATCATCGAAATCGCCAACGTCGACGGCGAAACCCAATTCGAAGTACTGGCTACCAATGGCGACACCTTCCTCGGCGGCGAAGACTTTGACCAGCGCCTGATCGACTACATCATCGACGAATTCAAGAAGGAATCCGGCGTAAACCTGAAAGCCGACGTTCTGGCCCTGCAGCGCCTCAAGGAAGCCGCTGAAAAGGCCAAGATCGAGCTGTCCTCCAGCCAGCAGACCGAAATCAACCTGCCTTACATCACCGCCGACGCTTCCGGTCCGAAGCACCTGGCCCTGAAGGTCACCCGCGCCAAGTTCGAATCGCTGGTCGATGAGCTGGTCGAGCGCACTGTTGCTCCTTGCGTCATGGCACTCAAGGACGCCGGCTGCAAGATCACCGACATCGATGACATCATCCTGGTCGGCGGCCAGTCGCGCATGCCCAAGGTGCAGGAGAAGGTCAAGGAAATCTTCGGCAAGGAACCGCGCAAGGACGTGAACCCGGACGAAGCCGTTGCCGTAGGCGCAGCCATCCAGGGCGGCGTGCTGCAGGGCGAAGTCAAGGACGTGCTGCTCCTCGACGTCACCCCGCTGTCGCTCGGTATCGAAACCTTGGGCGGCATCATGACCAAGTTGATCCAGAAGAATACGACGATCCCGACCAAGGCTTCGCAAGTTTTCTCGACCGCCGATGACAGCCAGTCCGCCGTGACCATCCACGTGCTGCAGGGCGAGCGCGAAGTTGCTTCCGGCAACAAGAGCCTCGGCCAGTTCAACCTGGAAGGCATCCCGCCGGCCCCGCGTGGCACGCCGCAGATCGAAGTCATTTTCGACATCGACGCCAACGGCATCATGCACGTCACGGCCAAGGACAAGGCTACCGGCAAGGAAAACAAGATCACCATCAAGGCCAACTCCGGCTTGAGCGAGGCTGAAATCCAGGCCATGGTCAAGGATGCCGAGTTGCATGCCGAAGACGACAAGAAGGCGCACGAACTGGCAGATGCCCGCAACCAGGCCGACGGCATGGTGCACATGGTCAAGAAGTCGCTGACCGAATATGGCGACAAGCTCGACGCTTCCGAGAAGGAAGCCATCGAAGCCGCCATCAAGGATGTCGAGGACGTACTGCGCGACGGCGACAAGGAAACCATCACCGCCAAGACCGAAGCCCTGTCGGCCGCAGCCCAGAAGCTGGGTGAAAAGATGTATGCCCAGCAGCAACAGGCAGAAGGCGCTGCCGCTGGTGCAGCAGGTCAGCAACAGGCCGGCGGCGAAAAGACCGTCGAAGGCGATGTCGTCGATGCCGAATTCACGGAAGTGAACAAGGACAAGAAGTAAGTCTGACGCAACGCCCCGGCGCCGAGCCTCCCGGAAGCTTCCGGCGGCGCTCGGCGCCTTTGTTACATGACGGGTAGAAGAAATGTCTAAACGCGATTTTTACGAGATTCTCGGCGTCAACCGCGATGCGTCGGATGACGAGATCAAGAAGGCCTACCGCAAGCTGGCCATGAAGCACCACCCGGACCGCAATCCGGACAATCCGGCAGCCGAGGAAAAGTTCAAGGAAGCCAAGGAAGCCTACGAAATCCTGTCGGACAGTCAGAAGCGCGCAGCCTATGATCAGTTCGGCCACGCTGGCGTGGAACAGGGCGGCATGGGGGGGGGGGGCGGCGGCTTTGGCGGGGGTGGCGGTGGTTTTGCCGACGCCTTCGGTGGCATCTTCGACGAGATTTTCGGTGGGCGCGCCGGCGGCGGAGGTGGTGGTCGCTCCAACATCTACCGCGGCGCAGACCTGCGCTACAACCTGGAAATCACGCTTGAACAGGCTGCCCACGGCACGGAAACCAAGATTCGTATTCCGACCATGGAAGTCTGCGAGCCCTGCCACGGCTCCGGTGCAAAGGCCGGCACGCAGCCGAAGACCTGCCCGACCTGCGGCGGTTCTGGCCAGGTTCGTCTGCAACAGGGTTTCTTCTCGATTCAGCAGACCTGCCACAAATGCCACGGTACCGGCCGCTTCATAGCCGACCCTTGCAAGAGCTGCGATGGCGCCGGACGGATCAAGCAGCACAAGACCCTGGCCGTCAAGATTCCGGCCGGCGTTGATGAGGGCGATCGCATCCGCCTGTCCGGCGAAGGTGAGCATGGCGTCAATGGCGGACCTCCGGGCGATCTCTATGTCCAGATTCACCTGAAACCCCATGCGGTCTTCACTCGCGACCACAACGACCTTCATTGCGAAATGCCGATCTCATTCACTTCTGCGGCATTGGGCGGTGAAATCGAAATTCCGACGCTGGACGGTGCGGCTGCCATCAAGATTCCGGCCGAAACCCAGTCTGGCCGCGTCTTCCGCCTGCGCGGCAAGGGCATCAAGGGGGTCCGTAGCCACACCCATGGTGACCTGATGTGCCATGTCGTAGTGGAAACTCCGGTCAACCTGACCGATCGCCAGAAGGAACTGCTGCGCGAACTGGAAGAGTCGAGCAAGGACAACAGTGGTAAGCACAACCCACGCTCCAAATCGTGGATGGACAAGGTCAAGGACTTCTTTGCGGAATAACGCCTTAACTTTGTAGCGGTTGTAAAGCTGCTATGCAGGCAATGAACCAAGACCCGAGAATAGACTCGGGTCTTTTTTTGTCCACACTCCCTCAGAGAAGGAATGTCGAATTGATTTTCAAGGCATGGCGTTTTCAAATGAACTCAGAGCGGATGCTTACTGCCTTGACAAAAATGGCGACATTTCCCACATTTCATACGACAAATATCTCAATCCCCAGTGCTTTTGTGACAACGCCAAGCCTTACACCCATATAATTTAGAAATAATCCGGCACTCCATAGCGAGAAACAAATGAAAGCAATTCGCCTCCTCCTGGCAGCCTGCCTTTTCGGTACAGCCGCAATCCAGCCATCCCTTGCCGAAACGGGTGTCACCGATACGACAATCACGCTCGGCATGTCAGTCCCGCTCACAGGGCCTGCGAGCGGACACGGCCAGGAACTGAAGAATGTCATTTCCACCTACTTCGATCAGGTGAACAAGAACGGCGGCGTCAATGGGCGCAAGCTACAATTGGCCGCCCTGGATGATGGCTACGAAGCCGAAAAAGCCGTTGCCAATACCAAGACGCTGATCGAAACCAACAAGGTCTTTGCGCTCATCGGCTACTACGGCTCGACATCGATGACCGAAGTGATGAACAAGGTATCCGGCCCGGCTCGCGTTCCCATGCTTGGCGGCATTTCCGGTGCCATGTCGCTCCGCCAGCCGCCCGCTGGCAATCCGAACAATCGCTACCTGTTCATTCAACGTGCCAGCTACGCTGACGAGGCAGAAGCCATTGGTATCCAGCTAGCCACCCTGGGGCTGAAGAACATTGCCGTCTTTTACCAGAATGACGGCTTCGGCAAGGCGGGTCTGGAAGGTCTGACCAGTGCGCTGAAGAAGCATAACCTGACCCCGTCGACCACCGCGACAGTCGAGCGCAACTCGGAAGACATCGGCAAGGCTGTTGAGGCCATCACCAAGGCCAACCCCCAGGCGGTCGTGATGGTCACCTTGTACAAGCCGGCCGCAGCGATGGTCAAGGCGCTGCGCAAAGCCAATCAGAGTCCGATGTTCATGACCTTGTCGCCGGTTGGTCCCGACCAACTGACCCAGGAACTGGGCAACGATGCCCGAGGTATCGGCATTTCGCAGGTCATGCCCTACCCCTGGAACGACACCATCGCCATCGTCAAGGAATATCAGCATCTGGTCGGCAAGCAAGCACCCCACTCGTACATGAGCATCGAGGGATTCATGATCGCGAAAATGGCCGTCGAAGGTATCCGCAAGGCCGGCAAGGAACTCACGCGAGACAAGCTCGTTTCCACGCTTGAAGGCATGAATCAGGACTTTGGCGGTTATCGAATCAGCTTCAGCCCCAACAACCGTGCGGGTTCACAGTACGTCCAGCTGACAGTGATCGGCGCCGGTGGAAAATTGATCAAATAAAGGAAGAGCTACCCTGCTCAACCAACGGGCTGTGCGCCAGGCGCCAGCCCGTTTTTCTTGCCTAAAACGAAGCCCTTCTGGTTTGGTGCCACACATGGACTGTAAGCAAATTGTCAGCTTGCGAGACCATCCTTCAGAGTGGCATAAATGTATCGTCCAACCATAGGGCAACGGAGACAAATGAAATCACTACATAAAGCACTACTCGCCTGCATGCTGGCATTAGGACTGACTCAAGCACAAGCCGAGGTCGGCGTCACCGACTCCAGCATCACGCTGGGCATGTCAGCCCCCTTCACCGGCCCGAACGGGCTGTACGGCATGCAAATGCGTGAAGCCATGCTGGCTCATTTCGACCAGGTCAACAAAAGTGGCGGCGTCAACGGGCGAAAAGTCGAACTGATCACCATTGATGACGGTTACGAAACCGACCGCACGCTGGCCAACACCAAATCCCTGATTCAGGACAAGCAGGTCTTTGCACTGATGGGTTACTACGGCTCCACGCCAACGACCGAAGCCATGAACAAGGTTTTCGGCCCGTCCAAGGTGCCGCTGCTCGGCACAATCTCTGGTGCCGGCACGTTGCGTGAACCGCCGTCAACCAACCCTAACAGCCGCTACATGTTCAACATTCGCGCCAGCTATGCCGACGAGGCAGAAGCGATCGTGAACCAGATCATCGCGCTCGGTCTGAAAAACATCGCCGTGTTCTACCAGAACGACGGCTTCGGGAAATCCGGCCTGGAAGGCGTCACCAATGCACTCAAGCGGGCCAACCTCGCTCCGGTTGCAGTCGGCACGGTCGAAAGAAATTCACTGGATGTCGCCAAGGCCACCGAAGCAATCAGCAAGGTCAATCCGCAAGCGGTCGTCATGGTCACCCTCTACAAGCCAACGGCAGCTTTCGTCAAAGCCATGAAGCAACTCGGACAGTTCCCGATGTTCCTGACCTTGTCGCCGGTCGGTGCCGAGGTACTGGCCCAGGAACTGGGCAACGATGCACGCGGCATCGGCATTTCCCAGGTTGTCCCCTACCCTTGGAATGACACGATTGGCGTTGTCCGTGAATATCAGCGCCTGCTGGACAAGCAAAAAGACAAGTTCTCGTACTATGGTCTGGAAGGCTACATCACGGCTCGACTGATGACTGAAGCGCTCAAAAAAGCCGGCAAGGATCTCACCCGTGAAAAACTTGTGGCCACCTTGGAGAGCCTGCAGAATTTCGATCTGGGCGGATTCAAGGTCAATTATGGTGCCAATAACCGACTAGGCTCTCGTTACGTCGAATTGACCGTGGTTGGAGCTGGCGGCAAAGTCATCAAATAAGCCAGTAACCCAATACGAAAAAGCCCGTCCTAGGACGGGCTTTTTTATTCAGGCACGCCGCCAGCTTGTACCCTGCGGACTGTCATCGAGAATGATCCCGCCCGCCTTCAGTTCGTCGCGAATGCGATCGGCCTCGGCAAAGTTCCTGGCTTTCTTGGCCGCTGCTCGGTCGGCAATCATTTGTCCGATTGCCTCCTCATCAAGTCCACCGGCACCAGCCCCGGCTTGCAGGTAAACGCCCGGCTCGCGCTCGAGCAAGCCGATTACCCCACCCAGAGCCTTCAACAAACCGGACAATTCGGAACTCTTCTGGCGATTTGCTTCGGCCGCCAGTTCAAACAGCACGGCAATCGCGCCATGCGAGTCGAAATCCTCGTTCAGCGCTGCGGCAAAACGGCCAGCGAATTCATTGCTCCAATCGATATCAACAGCAACCGGCGGCACGTCGCGCAGCGCGAAATACAAGCTGTCCAGACTGCGTTTGGCATCGTCGAGATGGGCATCCGAGTAATTCAGGGGGCTGCGGTAATGGGCACGCAGGATGAAGAACCGAACAACTTCGGCATCGAACTGTTCCAGCACGGTGCGGATGGTGAAGAAATTGCCCAGCGACTTCGACATCTTCTCGTTATCGACGCGGACAAAACCGTTGTGCATCCAGTAATTGACGAAGCTGCAGCAATTGGCGCCTTCCGATTGTGCAATTTCGTTCTCGTGATGGGGAAACTGCAGATCCTGACCGCCACCGTGAATGTCGAAATGCTGGCCGAGCAGCTTGGAACTCATGGCCGAACATTCGATATGCCAACCCGGCCGCCCTTCGCCCCACGGTGATTCCCAGGCAGGCTCGCCCGGCTTGGCATGCTTCCAGAGCACGAAATCAAGCGGATCCTGCTTGGCCGAATCGACTTCGACCCGTTCACCGGCCCGCAGGTCATCGAGCGACTTGCCGGATAGCTTGCCGTAGCCCGGAAACTTCCGCACAGCGTAATTCACGTCGCCATCAGCGGCATGGTAGGCGAGACCATTGGCTTCAAGCTTGCCGATCAGGTCGAGCATCTCAGGTACGAATTCGGTTGCCCGCGGCTCGTAATCCGGTCGCTGCACGCCGAGCGCATCGGCGTCTTCATGCATGTAGGCGATGAAGCGATTGGTCAGTTGCTGGATCGTCTCGCCGTTCTCGATTGCCCGCTTGATGATCTTGTCGTCGATATCCGTGATATTCCGGACATAGGTGACGTCATAACCGGAAGCCTTCAGCCAGCGGTACACCATGTCGAAGACGACCATTACCCGGGCATGACCGAGGTGGCAGTAGTCATAGACCGTCATGCCACAGACATACATGCGAACCTTGTTCGGTTCGATCGGGGTGAAAACCTGTTTTTCGCGCTTGAGGGAGTTGTATATCTTGAGCATGCGGTGATCAATTCGGGGCGCCGCCGGAACGCTAAAACCTATGGATTCACCGGCGTTTTTGGTAGAATCGAAGGATTGTATAACGCCGAAAAGTATAGCATAGCGATGACTTCAACTTCCCTGCTCCAGCCCCGTTTTCAGCAGCTCAAGACGTTGCGTGCACTGGCGATTGGCCTCGCCATCGGCTTTGCATCCCCGTCCTTTGCCGACAACCTCCCGGAAGTGCAGCGACTGATCAAGCAGGGACAATATCCGCAAGCCATGGAAAAGGTCGATGCCTACCTGAGCAGCCGTCCCAAGGATGCCCAGGGCCGCTTCCTGAAGGGTCTGATCTTTACCGAAATGAACAAGCCGGCTGAAGCCATCGCCGTGTTTACCAAGCTCTCTGAAGACTATCCGGAGCTGCCCGAGCCCTACAACAATCTCGCCGTGCTCTATGCCCAGCAAAAGCAGTATGACAAGGCCCGTACGGCGCTGGAAATGGCAATAAGGACTCACCCGTCCTACGCCATCGCCTATGAAAACCTCGGCGATGTCTATGCCAAGCTGGCCAGCCAGGCCTACGACAAGGCACTGCAACTCGATAATTCCAATTCCACAACCCAAAACAAGCTGGCCCTGATCCGTGACCTGATCACCACCTCCGGCAAGGGTAACGTCAAGCCGCAGCCGGCGACCCCGGTTGCTGCTGCACCGGCGCCGACTGCTGCTGCGCCGGTTGCTGTTAAGCCAGCCACTCCGGCCCCGGCCGCTGCCAGCGCAACGATTGTCGCTGCCACGCCTGGTGCAGCTGCGGCCACCCCGCCAGCCAAACCTGCTCCGGCCCCTGTTGCTGCCGCCACCCCGGCACCCGCCGCAACACCCGCACCGGCTCCGGCACCGGTGAAGGCCGCCAGCAGCGCCAACGACGACATCACCAAGGCCATGACGGCTTGGGCCGATGCCTGGTCCCGCAAGGATATGCGTGCCTATCTGAATGCCTATTCGCATGATTTCGACACGCCCAAAGGCATGAGCCGCAAGGCCTGGGAACAGGAACGCGAACAACGCATTGCCGGCAAGGGCGGCAAGATTTCCGTTTCCTTTGACAACCCGCAAATCACTGTCAATGGCGACAAGGCGACCGCCAAGTTCCGCCAGCACTACAAGGCCACTGGCCTGAGCAGCTCGACGACCAAAACGCTGGTTTTCGTTCGCTCGGGTAGCAAGTGGCTGATCAAGGAAGAAAACGCGCGTTGATGTTGAAAGGCAGATACATCCTGGCCGGTGTGGTAGCCCTGGTGGCTGCCGGGGCACTGGCCAAACTTGCCGACAAGCCGACGACGCCCCGCTTGGCCGACCTTGAGTCGGTGGCGACCACCCCCAGTACGAGAAGCGCCGCCGAAATGCTGGCCGCCGACTCGGCGTTTTCAGCCATGGTTTCAGACTCTGGTCCGGAAGAGGTGCTGGCAAGGATCTTTGCCGAAATCGAAGCCAATCGCCTGAGCAATGCGCTGCAGCTCACTGAAGCCCTGCTGCGCCAGCATCCGAATTACCGCCTCGCCAACCTGATCAAGGGCGACCTGCTGCTCGCCCGCACGCAGCAGATCCAGACCTTCGGGGCACTCAACGATGCCCCGCCGGAAAAGGTGGCGGATTTGCGCGCCGAAGCAGTTGCCCGCCTCAAGGCCTACCGCGAGAAGCCGCCGGCTGACTTTGTGCCACGTTACCTGCTGCAGATGCAACCGGACCAACGTTACGCCATCGTCGTCGACACAAAGCGTTCCCGCCTTTACCTGTACGAAAACGACAAGAAAAACGATGGTCGGCCGCGCTTCGTGGCTGATTACTACGTCACACAGGGCAAGCTCGGCGCTGAAAAGCTGGTTGAAGGCGACAAGAAGACGCCGGTCGGTGTCTATCATGTGACGGCCAATCTGCCCAAGCAGAAGCTGGCCGACCTCTACGGCAGTGGCGCCTTCCCGATCAATTATCCGAATGAACTGGACAAGCAGCAAGGTCGTGGCGGTAGCGGCATCTGGCTGCATGGCACTCCATCCGACACCTTCGCCCGCCCGCCGCGCGCCTCCGACGGCTGCGTCGTTCTGACCAACCAGGATCTCGACGCCGTTGCGAAGAACCTGCAGGTCGGACTGACTCCGGTCATCATCAGCAATTCTGTGGAATGGCTGTCGCTGGATGACTGGGCGAAAGAACGCAGCGAACTGAACAAGACCATCGACGCCTGGCGCGCCGACTGGGAAAGCCGCGACACTGACCGCTACCTGAAGCATTATTCGAAGCGCTTCAAGTCCGGCGACCAGACCTACACCGAATACGCCGCCCAGAAAAAACAGGTCAATTCCGGCAAGGACTGGATCAAGGTCAAGGTCGACAACCTCTCGGTGTTCCGCAATCCGGGCAAGGAAGAAGTCGTCGTCGTCACCTTCGATCAGGACTACCGCAGCAACAACCTGAACAACCAGATGAAGAAGCGCCAGTACTGGTTGCGCGAAGACGGCAAGTGGAAAATCATTTACGAAGGAAGTGCCTGATGTTCAAGAATATCTCGGTTCTCGCAGTTGGCCTGCTGGTGTCGGCTATGGTCTGGGCTGCCCCGACCGTGGAAATGACCACCAACCATGGCAAGATCACGCTAGAACTATTCCCGGAGAAAGCACCCAAGACGGTTGAAATGTTCCTCTACAACGCCAAGCACGGGTTTTATGAGGCGACCATTTTCCACCGCGTCATCGATGGCTTCATGATCCAGGGGGGCGGCTTCAGCCGGGCCATGGAAGAGAAGAAGACACTGACTCCGGCGCTGCAGAACGAAGCCACCAACGGCCTGACCAACGACCGCGGCACGGTAGCCATGGCCCGCACGCAGGATCCGCATTCCGCCCGTGTCCAGTTCTTCATCAACCTGAAGAACAACGATTTCCTGAACCACCGCTCGCCGGCCGATGGCCGCACCTGGGGCTATGCCGTTTTTGGCAAGGTCACCCAGGGTATGGACGTGGTCGACAAGATTGCCAAGGTGCCGACCGGCAGCGCTGGCTACTACACCGATGTTCCGACGACGCCCGTTGTCATCCAGAACGTCAAAATCATCTCTGAAAAGTAAGGTTTCCCCATGATCAAGCTCACCACCAACCACGGTGTCATCACCCTCAACCTGGATGCCGAGAAGGCCCCGAAGACGGTTGCCAACTTCATCTCCTACGTTGAAGCCGGCCATTACAACAACACCATCTTCCACCGCGTCATCAAGAATTTCATGATCCAGGGTGGCGGCATGGAGCCGGGCATGAACCAGAAGCCCTGCCAGGCACCGATCGAGAACGAGGCCGCCAACGGCCTGAAGAACAAGCGCGGCACCGTCGCCATGGCTCGCACCAACGATCCGCACTCGGCCACCGCCCAGTTCTTCATCAATACCGTCGACAATGATTTCCTCGACTTCAAGTCGCCGTCCGGCCAGGGCTGGGGCTACTGCGTGTTCGGCGAAGTGGCCGAAGGCATGGATGTCGTCGACAAGATCCGCGCCGTCAAGACGGGCAACAAGGGCTTCCATCAGGACGTTCCGACTGAAGATGTGATCATCGAGAAGGCCGAGATCGTTTGATCTTCTTCATCTCCGATCTGCACCTGTCGCCCCGGTCACCCGGGGCGACTGCTTTGTTCCTCCGGTTTTTGTCGGGCCGCGCCCGCCAGGCGGAGGCGCTGTACATCCTCGGCGATCTGTTCGAGGCCTGGATCGGTGATGACGACATCGACGACGCCTATCACACGAAAATCGTCGCCGCCCTGCGCGCTGCCAGCGAAGCCGGGCTGAAGATCTACCTGATGCATGGCAACCGCGACTTCCTGCTGGGGGAACAGTTTGCTGCCACAGCGGGTGCAAAGCTGCTGGCCGATCCTTACGACCTCGCCCTGCCAGAATGGTCCTTCGTTCTTTCGCACGGCGATGCCCTTTGCCTTGATGATGCCGACTACATGGCCTTCCGGGCCAAAGTTCGCGATCCGGCCTGGCAGAAAACGATGCTGGCCAAGCCACGCTTCCTGCGCCGCTTGATGGCCCGCCTGATGCGCTGGCGCAGCCGGGCCAGTCAGCAGGCCAAGTCCGATCCCTATACCGATCTCCAGCCGGCGGCGACCGACGACTTCATCCGCGATCATGGCTACTGCACCTTCATTCATGGCCACACGCACCGCCCGGCCAAGCATGATCACATTATTGACGGCATCCATGTCGAACGCTGGGTGCTGGCCGACTGGCACGAAGATCGCGGCGAGTGCCTGGCCTGGGATGGCGAGGCGCTGACACGTGAGGCCATCCTCCCTGAAAACTGAGCAAACCACCTTGGCCACCGCAGCAAATGCACTGAACGTCCTGCGCGACGTCTTCGGCTACCCGGCCTTCCGTGGCGAGCAAGCCGAGATCATCAACCACGTCGCCACCGGCGGCGATGCGCTGGTACTGATGCCAACCGGCGGCGGCAAGAGCCTCTGCTACCAGATTCCGGCCCTGCTTCGTCCCGGCTGTGCCGTGGTCGTTTCACCACTGATCGCGCTGATGCAGGATCAGGTTGATGCGATGATCCAGCTTGGTGTCAAGGCGGCCTGCCTGAATTCGACACTCGCCTGGCAGGAGGCGCAGGCCGTCGAGCAGGCCATCTTCAGCGGCAATCTCGACCTCGTCTATATCGCTCCGGAACGCCTGCTGCTCGACCGCACGCTGGCCATGCTCGACGCCCTGTCCGAAGCCGGCAAGCTGGCGCTTTTCGCCATCGACGAGGCGCATTGCGTCTCGCAATGGGGCCATGATTTTCGCCCGGAATACCTGCAACTGTCGGCGCTGCACGAGCGTTATCCGCAAGTGCCGCGCATCGCCCTGACCGCCACAGCCGATCAGGCAACGCGCAACGAGATCCTGCAGCGACTAGGTCTGGGCGAAGCGCGCGTCTTCCTGTCCAGCTTCGACCGCCCGAACATTCGTTACACCGTCGTCGAAAAGGACAACGCCAAGAAGCAGTTGCTCGGTTTCCTGACGGGCCGCAAAGGGCAGGCCGGCATTGTCTATTGCCTGTCGCGCAAGAAGGTCGAGGAAACGACCGAATGGCTCAAGGCTCAAGGCTACCCGGCGCTGCCCTACCACGCCGGCCTGCCCGCCCCCGAACGAGCCGCCAACCAGCGCCGTTTCCTGCGCGAGGAAGGCCTGATCATGTGCGCCACGATCGCCTTCGGCATGGGCATCGACAAACCGGATGTCCGCTTCGTCGCCCACCTGGATTTGCCCAAGAGCATCGAAGCCTATTACCAGGAAACCGGCCGCGCCGGCCGTGACGGCGAGCCATCCGAAGCCTGGATGACCTACGGCATGCAGGATGTCGCTCTGCAACACGCGCGCATCGCCGAATCCGGCGCTGCCGAGGGCCAGAAGATCCTCGAATCGCAGCGCCTGACCGCCCTGCTCTCCTACTGCGAAGCGCCCCGCTGCCGGCGCCAGGTGTTGCTCAACTATTTTGGTGAAGAGCGCGAGCCTTGTGGCAACTGCGATGTCTGCACGGAGCCGCCGGAACTCTGGGACGGCACACAAGCGGCGCAGAAGGCACTATCGGCCATCTTCCGGACCGGCATGCGCTTTGGTGTCACGCACCTGACCGACATCCTGCGCGGCAAGACGACAGACAAGATCAAGCAGTGGAATCATGACCAGTTGCCCACCTTCGGCGTTGGCGGCGATCTCGACGACCACGCCTGGAAAAGCGTCTTCCGGCAATTGGCTGCGGCCGGACTGGTCCATGTCGACATGGCCGAACACGGCGCGCTGCAACTGACAGAAACAGCGCGCGAAGTACTCAAGGGACAGCGCACGGTACAACTGCGCCGCCCGGTCAAACGCAAGTCGACGCCTTCCCGGTCGTCGAGCAGCACAGTCGTCAGCGATCTTTCGCCTGCCGATGACGCGCTGTTCCAGTTGTTGCGCAAATGGCGGGCTGATACCGCCAGAGAGCAGGCGGTACCTGCCTATGTGATTCTTCATGACAAGACCCTGCGCGAATTGGCCGAAGTCCGCCCGGTCAGCCATGGCTTGCTGGCTGGCATTACCGGCATGGGCAGCGCAAAGATCGAGCATTACGGGGCAGAATTGCTCGACCTGATCCGCAACGAGGGCTGAGATGGAACAACGCGACACGCTCAACGCCACGCTGGCTGCCATTGTGATCGCAGTGCTGCTCGTTTCGGGTATTGCGCCTTATGAACGGCTGACCTGGGTCATGGAAGTCGCCCCGGTGCTGATTGCCCTGCCGCTGATGATTGCCACACGCCGCAGCTACCCGCTGACGACACTTCTCACCGTGCTGATCGCCGCCCACGCGCTGGTGCTGATCGCTGGCGGCGCCTACACCTATGCCCGCGTTCCGCTTGGCTTCTGGATGCAGGACCTGCTCGGCACGGCACGTAACCCGTATGACAAGCTCGGCCACTTCATGCAGGGCTTCGTGCCAGCGATGGTCGCCCGCGAAATACTGATCCGCGGCGCTTATGTTCGAGGCCGCAAGATGACCGGTTTCCTGTGCATCTGCATTGCCATGGCAATCAGCGCCGTCTATGAACTGATCGAGTGGGCTGCCGCGCTCTACCTGGGCCAGGGCGCCGACGAGTTTCTGGGCACGCAGGGCGACCAGTGGGATACGCAGTCAGACATGTTCATGGCGCTGATCGGATCGAGCACTGCAATGGTTTTTCTCTCCCGCTGGCACGACAAGCTGCTGGCCAAACTGCGTCCGGCCTGACGCCGTGTAAACAATCAATGGCCAGAAACCTGCCCCGGACAAGCTTAAAAACAATGCTGATCAGCCGAGCATTCTGAGGAAATTCTGTCACCGCCTCGGAGCGTGTCGGAATATTTTACGGATGCCATACGGAGATATCCGTAACTCGCTGATTGGATAAAAGTGGTGCAAATATTGCGTGATTTCTGATGCCTGAAAATGGAAGAACATCGGGATCAAGTGACCGAAAAGCGCAGCGGTTTTCGCTGGTACTGTTGGATATTTGATCAAAGCCTTCCGGACCAGGCAGTCAGGCGTCTGACTGATACGCCGGGCTAACGGACGAAACTCCTTGGGTGGGGGTTTCGTCCGTAACTATCGATGATCCAGGATGCCAAGGCGATCCTCCCCACTTGGCAATTGCCGAACTCCGACCAACAGGCCGGGGCGACCGCTTACATGCGCAGGGCGTCGGGATCAGCCCGCATCAGCCGCTTGTTCATCTTCCCGACACTGGTCTTGACCAGCGTCTTGACGAAACTGACCTGCAGCAGCACGCCGTAACGCGAAATGCCGGCCGCCTCGATGGCATGGGCCGCGTAGTTGCGCAAGGCATGTTCGGTGATCTGGCCGACATGCTCCGGCTTGAGCAGCACCAAGGCGAGTGGGCGCTCACCCCATTTGTCGTCCGGCACCCCGATGACTGCCACTTCATTGACCGCTTCGTGCTTGGCGATGATGTCTTCCAGTTGCAGCGAGGACGTCCATTCGCCACCTGTCTTGATCACGTCCTTGATGCGGTCGGTAACCTTCAGATAGCCGGCCGGATTGATGTTGCCAATGTCGGCGGTGTGCAGATAACCACCCGCCCACAATCCTTCCGAAGCCTCCGGTGCGCTGACATAGCCCTGGGTCAGCCATGGGGCACGCACCACCACTTCTCCAGTCGCCTTGCCGTCATGAGGCACATCGGCCATTTCCGGATCGACGATACGCAGATCGACCAGCGGCAACGGCCGGCCGGTCTTGGCGCGGATCACTGCCTGCTCTTCCAGCGAGCGATTGAGATCGGCGCTTTCCAAATGGGCCAGACTGAGCACCGGGCAGGTTTCCGACATGCCATAGCCGGTGAACAGGTCCATGCCGCGCTTCTGGGCGGAAATCGCCATCGCTTCGGGCATAGCAGCGCCGCCGATCAGGATTTTCAGACCGGTGAAATCAGTCGTCTTCGCGTGCGGATGGCTGAGAATCATGTGCAGGATGGTCGGCACGCAATGCGAGAAGCTGACGCCCTCGGTGCTGATCAGGCGACAGATCACCTCCGGCTGGTAACGCCCGGGATAAACCTGCTTGACGCCCATCATCGTCGCCAGATACGGGAAGCCCCAGGCATGGACGTGGAACATCGGCGTCATCGGCATATACACATCTTCGCGGTGGATATGCCCCTGCCGGTTGGCGCCGCCAAGCGCTGCCGCACAGCCCAGCGTGTGCAGGACGAGCTGGCGATGACTGAAATAGACTCCCTTCGGATTGCCGGTGGTGCCTGTGGTGTAGAAAGTCGTTGCCTGCGCGTTTTCGTCGAAATCCGGGAAGTCGTAGTCCGGAGAAGCCTCGGCCAGCAGGGCTTCGTATTCACCGGCCATCGCCACCGGCGCCGCCTGGACTTCAGCCTCGTCGCTGATCAGGACGATGGTCTTCACCGTTTCCAGCTGCGCCGCAATCTGCGCCAGGATCGCGAAGAACTCGCTGTTCACCAGCAGCACATCGGCCTTGGCATGGTTCAACGTATACAGAATCTGCTCCGGACTGAGCCGCACATTCACCGTCTGCAGGATGGCGCCCATCATCGGCACGGCAAAGAAGCATTCGAGGTAGCGATGACTGTCCCAGTCCATCATCGCCACCGTCTGCCCGGAATCGACACCCAGCCCGGCCAGCATGTTGGCCAGCCGGCCGATCCGCTCGTTCAGCGTCCGGTAGTTGTAGCGCAGCTTGCCCTGATAGGTAATCTCCTGCTCCGGCGCGATGGCCAGTGGCGTCAGCAGCAATTGCTTGATCAGCAGCGGATATTGATAGGCAGAAACCGTCGACTGGACGAGTTTGATTGGCATTTGATTCTCCCTGGTCTTTTATTGTGCGTGGCGGTCGACGCCGCCAACAGGGAGAATTCTACGCGCGTGTGACAGTCAGATGACGGCCCGGCGCGCGGGAAAATGTGTGCTTAATGCAGATGCTGTTCGGCAATCGCCGCCAGATCGGGCGACAGCGATCCGGAAGCCAGGCCGCGCCGGAAAGCATCCTTTGCCTCAGGAACCCGACCATCCGCTTCCAGCGCCAGCCCGAGACCCAGCCACCAACGGCCCTCGTTCGGTGCCAGGCGCGTTGCCCGCTGGTAATGGCCCACAGCCAGACGCTGGGCGCCGAGACGGGACTTCAGGTGTCCCTGAAAACCGGCATAGTCGGCATTGGCTTCGGCATAAGCCTGCGAACGGGCCAGCGTACGATCTGCCTGAGCCAGATCACCGTGCTCGAGTTGCAGGCGAGCCAGCGACATCGCCCAGCCGGTCTGGGCGGGCTGAAGCTCGACCCCATCCTGCAGTACGACCATCGCCTCATCGGTCTTGCGCAGATCGAGCAACTGACGAAGCAACGCCTGGCGGACCTGGACATAGGACGGATCCTGTTTCAGCGCCGCCCGCATGCCTTCTAGGCCTTCAGCGCTGCGGCCTGAGGCCATCGCATTTTCTGCCTTGCGGTACTCGGCATCGGCTCGATCGCGCGGGGTTGCCGCGATCGGACTCTTCTCGATTTTCACCGGACCGACCGGTGCGGAAGCTAGCTGTGGCGCCGCGGCGGGTTCGGCTTTCGGTGCACCGGCGGCAGACATCGGGACCACCGGATCAGGCACGGGCAATACCGGCGCAGCTGGCAGCGGCAGGACTTCCAGATTGGAGGCCAAACGCAATTTTTCGTCAATTGGCTGTTCGACCACAGCCGGGGCTGGAGGCGGTGCGGGTGCAACCACTGTTGGCGGAACTGGCGCCGCAACCGGGGTTGATTCAATGCCAGGAAAGGACAGCAGACTACTATTGGCATAAAGGACTGCACCTGCAATTGCCACCATCAATCCACCGACCAGCAGCCACTTGAGGCCGTGACCGGAGCGATTCGATCCCGCCGGCAATGAACGGATTTCGCGCTGCAGGTTCTGGCGAGCCAGATCGTCGGGACGCTTGGTCTCGAGATTGCGCAGCATGTCGTTGATCAGACTCATTTCACCACCATCCTGCCGAAGCGGCGCCTTCGGTATCGCCGGCGGCCTGACGGACGTGGCTGGCCGCTACGGCATGCTTGCCCTCGCCGTAGACCGACAGCAAGGCCTTGTGCGCGAGAATATTGAGCAGGCGAGGCGTGCCACGGCTGGCGCGGTGCAGGCAGCGCACCGCACGCGACCCGAAGACATCTTCGCCCCGATAACCCGCCACACGCAGACGATGGGCCAGATATTTGGCGACCTCTTCCCTGGCCAGGCCACTCAACTGGTAATGAAACGCGATGCGCTGCAGCAACTGGCGAACCGAGGGTTCGGCCAGCTTGCGATCGAGTTCCGGCTGGCCAAACAGAACGATCTGCAGCAGCTTGCGCTTCTCGGTTTCCAGGTTGGACAGCAGGCGCAGCGACTCCAGCGTCTCCAGCGGCATGGCCTGCGCCTCGTCGATGCAGACAACCACCTGTCGTTCCGCGGCTGCATGGTTGAGCAGGGCATGATTGACGCTTTTCAGCAGGTGGTAATCATCGCTACTGGCATCCACCTCGACGCCCAGCTCTTCGGCCAAGGCCAGCAATAGCGTGCGTGGCGCCAGATAGGGATTGGGCAGATAGGCGGAAATACTTCCCTCTGGTAGCGCCTGCAGCAATCGGCGACACAGCAGTGACTTCCCGGTTCCAACCTCGCCGGTGATCTTGATGAAACCCTCGCCGCTATTAAGGGCAACAAGCAGGGTATTGAGCGCTTCCTGATGACTGCGCGTGACGACCGTGAAACTAGTGTCCGGTGTAATACTGAAGGGCAGTTCGGTCAGGCCGAAGTGATCAAGATACAACGCTAGCCGCCCTTGCCAAAGTTACTGCCACTCGATATGGCGTTGCTGCCGCGGATCAAGCGCCTGCATGCGCTCCTGCGATTCACCGGCGACCTCGCGCCAGGAGTTTTCGCCCCGGATCACTGTCGACTTCATCAGGATGACCAGTTCGCGCTTGCGGTTGGAGACACTCTTTTGGCCGAACAACGCGCCTAGCCCCGGAACACCGCTGATTCCCGGCAGCCCGTAGCGGCTGGTGTTCTGTTCCTGGCTCATCAGGCCACCAATGGCCACGATGCTGCCATCCTGAACCCGGACAATGCTGTCGCTCTCGTTGATCGTGCTCGATGCCAGCGGCAGGGTGTAGGTGCCGAGATCACCGAGATTGACGCTCTTGCTCTTTTCTTCAACGACACTGACCGACGGATGGACGTGCAGGATGATGTTGCCTTCGTCGTCGATCTGCGGTGTCACGTCGAGCGAGATGCCGGAGAAGAATGGCTGCAGGGTGATATTCGGGGTCACGACATTGCCGGCGGTACCGGTGCCGGTCGTCACATTGGTGCTGATGCCGGTCACGAAATAATCGTCGGTACCCACCTTGAGCACGGCCTTCTGGTTGTTGGTCGTTGCGATGCGCGGACTGGACAGCACCTGAACGTCGCCCTGCCCTTCGAGGAAGGAAAGCAGCGCTGCGAAATTATTGGACTGGAAGGTCAGGCCAAAGAAGCCACGCCCGGTCGGCCCGGTACCCACGGCACCACCGCTACCCGGTATGGCAGCCACCGAGGTGCCACCGGAAATGCCTGCCGCCGACCCGCTGATCGCACCGGAACCTGCCAGCGTCGCGCTCGGTGCAACGATGCCCAGCGAGAAGCGGTTGGCGACACCACCGAATTGGCTCCAGTTGATGCCGGTCTGGTAAGAGTCGCTCAGCGAGACCTCGATGATCTTCGCCTCCAGCATCACCTGCCGCTCGACGACCAGCTGGGTGGCTTTCAGATATTCATCAACCCCCCGCAGCTCAACCGGCGTCGCCTTGACCAGCACAACCCCGGAGCCTGGATTGACAATGACGTTGCGACCATCCTGGTTGCCGACGATGGTGGACAGCGCCACCGTCAGATCTTTCCAGAAATCGAAGTCCGATGTCGTCTGGACGCGGGCGCTGTCAACGACGCGCTGAGCGGAGCCGCCTGTCGTGCCGCCCGTCGTGCCACTGGTTTGCTGCCCGGCACTCGCCGTGGTGGGCGTACCAGAGTTTGAAGTCGTCGGCGAGCTGCCGGTCACCCGCATGTCGCTGGTGCCCAGCCGGCGATTGGCCAGGTAATTGATCTTGAAAATGCGCGTCTGGATGGTATTGGGCTGCACGTAAATCCGGTTGCCCTGGAAACGGTAATCATAGCCATAGACATCGCGCAGGGTTTCAAGCGCCTCGCGCACCGTGGTGTTCTTCAGATTCAGGCTGACCGAGCCGGATAGTTCGGGCGGGAAGAGCATGCTATACGGCGTACCGGTCACCAGTGCATTCAGCACTTGACCAACCGGGGCGTTATTCACCGCCAGATTGAAGCGTGGCTCCGGCTTTGCTGCAACCGGCTGATCAAGCTGGAGAGGCGGCACCATGGCCTGGCCAACGACATCACCTTGCGACCGGCTCGCCTTGCCCGCAGCAGCTGCGCCAACTTCCTGGCCGGCACGATCGAACGCATCACCCCGACGCGAATGCTGGTTGCTGCATGCGGCCAGCAGAAGCACCGACATAGCGACTATCAAAATCTTGCTCATGGCAGACCCTTCACTGACCCTGCTTTCCCGGTCTTGCGGGATTTGGGCGTCACAATCATTTGTTTTTCAACATCGGGGGTCAGGTAGAGATGTGTCACCCCATCCGCCCCCTGCAATACTGCTTCGCGTTCTGTCAGGCGCACCAACTTTGCACCACCAACCTGCTCGCCAAGAGCGACCGTCTTGCCACCGATGATCGCAAGCTGCCTTCCACCCGGCCGCAATAGTACCGATTGCAACCGCAAGCCATCACCGGCGTCGCCAGATCCCTGAGCAGTACCGTCGGCGGAATTCAGCCATGCCGCAGGCGGGCGCGTCGGGTCGCTCGATTGAGCCTGAGCCGACGAGACAGCAACGAGCAAGGCAAGAAATATCCGTTTCATAGCGCCAGCCATGTCCGGTCCGGACTCAATGTATAGACGGTCAGGGTCATTTCAGCCCGTGGATAGTCGATCACACGATAGCTCAACTGACCCCAGAGCAGATGCTGCGGCAGCTTTTCCAGCTGAGACAAATAGGCCTGTAACAAGCCATAGCTGCCTTCCAGACGAATTTCCACGCCGTGCCGATAAAGATCGAAAGTACGCTCGGGCGGCTTGCCCTCTCCCTCTTTGGCCACTTCAGCGCTGCCCAGCACACTTTGCGGCGCCAGGGTTTTAAGGCTGATAAGACGCAGTCCCGGGTGGCGGGCGAGCAGGCTCTCGAGCAGGCCATTCATATCTTCCGGCCGGACCAAGGCCGAGCCGGCCTGATTCAACTGGGCATCCAGCTTGTCACGTTCCCCGATCAGGGCAGCCAGCTCTGCCTTCCGGCCGGCATCGGGATCTGTCGCCAACTGCTGCTGCATGTTGGCAGCCTCCGCCTGCAACTGTGCCGCCGTTGCACTTTCGGTCGCAATCGTGCCTTCCGTGCTCTTGGCGCGGGCCCGCTGCGGATCGACAAACAAGGTATGCCCGATCAGCAATGGACCGAGTACGACGGCCAGCGCCACCAACTGGCGTTCGCGCTTGGCCAGCGACAAGTAGCGTTCATTCAGACGCGACCAGAATTGGCGAACGGAATTCATCGCGCTTTCTCCCGCTCCGTCCGCAGCACGAATTCGGTGTAGCGAGCCATCACCTTCGGTTTGGCCCCAGTGTCCGGCACCTCTGCGCGTTTCTCATCAGCCGGGTCAACACTCTTCATGTCGAGGGTGGCAAACCGACGACCGGCAAAAGCCGGTTCCGCATTGAGCCGATTGATGTAGGCAGGCAAAAAGGCAGGATCGGTCAGCCGACCGCGAATCTCGATATCCTTGTCGGCGAACCCGAAACCGACCAGCCAGACGCCTTCGAGCCCCTGCCTTGCAAACCCTTGCAGTAACCCGGAATAAGCATTGCTCCCGGTCACCTCGCCCTGGGCGATCACATTGAGCACCTCCTGGCGCTGAGCAAGGCCGAGGCGAGTCGCGGCAATCTGTTTTTCGAGCCCGGAATCTCCCTGGCGCGCCCCCAGCGACTGACCGAGCGACTGAACCTGTTGCTGCAACGCCAGCAATTGGGCCTTGAGTTCTGCCTCTCTGCTCTTCAGGCTCTCAGCCTGCATTGCCGTCAAACCCGACAGCACCACCAGCAGCAACAGGCCAGCCAGAGCGAGCGAAGCGACTACCGGCAGTGCCAGCCAGTCGAAGCGCGGTTTCAGTTCCGGCAGTAACAGGTTGATTTGCTGGCTCATGCCTCGGTCCTCAAGGCAGCGCCAATGGCCAGCAGGCTTTGCGCCTGTCTTTCCGGAGTCCGAAGCTCAGGCAGGTCATTGAATTCAGCCACCAGCGCAAGGTCGGCCATCTGAACCGGCAAATATAAATTTTGGCCCAGCGCAGCGGCCACGTCAGCACAGTCCACTTCTGACGCGACCAGCAGGCGTGAGACGGAGATAAAACCATACTGGCGATCGAAGTTATCAAGCGTCCGCTGCAATTCAAGCGCCAGACGCTCAAGCATCTGCAGACGACGATCCTGATCGGCTTCAGCCAGCGCCGCCGAGGAAACCTCGATGCGCCGCGACAAGAAAAGCTCGCCGCGATAGGTAATGGTCAACAAGCCATCACCCTGCGTCAGCGCCAGAAAGGCAAGTCCCCGATTCGCTTCCTCGAAAAGTGCCGCCACGTTTCGCACGGCCATTTCGGGAATGTCGATCGCCTCCAGCGGCACCTTCGAGCCGTGGAACAGCGCCATCCGATCGCCAACCACAGCCTTCGGCGCAACAACGGCAAAAACGCTGGCCTGTCGGCCACCTTCAGTCGGAATTTCGGCCACGGCAATAGCGGCACCATCGACAGAAAAATCAACCGCATCCTTCAATCGCCAGCGCAAGGCCTGCAGGCGTTCCTCGGGAGGAACAGCGGGCGCCTCGATCTGCACCAAGCGATATTCGGTTTCGCCGAGCAATGTGGCACAACGATAACGTTTCAGCCCCCGGCTCTGGGCCAGTCGGGAGAGCGCATCGCACTCATCCTTTTCGACTCGAAACGATTCGCAAAGCTTGATCTCAGGGCGTTTCCCGACCGACTGGATGACATGAGCAAGGTCGATGCGATCGCCATTTCTGACGACTGACATCCACCCCTCCTCAAGCTTCACCCCGAAATTCGGCCACATTGTCCAAACACCTTAAGTTTTTTCAGAAGGATAGCCAGCAACGCATTATTTTTCAATGGTTTTTTGACAAAACTTCCACCCAAGATTACACAAGTGCAAAAAACCTAATGAAGTCACAATTCGACACTCTGAGTAGCCAATACTTGGCGCCATAATACAATTTGCAGAAATACACCAAGGAAGGCCATAAACCATGTTTGGAAAACGAATCCCTTCCCGTCATCACCCTGCACCCTATGGACATTTAGGTGCAGCACTGCGCCGGATTGTCTGCCCGGCATTTCTGACTATTGCAGTGCTTATAGGCGGGGATGCATTAGCCGCACTAACGGTCGACTCGGTCGTGCTCGGCGGTGGCGCAAGCATTGCTGTAACACCCGGAGCGACGATTCCGGTATCAATGTCAGTTACCAATGACACAACCAACAGTTGGAGCTCAACCGGCTGGCGAATCAGCACCACGGCACCAGGCACGACGACCTGCTACGACCATGCCGATCACTACGGTTCTGGCCTAAGCGCCTCGGAAACTTTCAACGTTACCGCTCCCGTTACGGCAGGAACCTACAACACCTACTTTGTCGCATCAAGCAACAGCACTTGTAGCGGAACAACCACCACCTCAACGCTCAACAATAGCGTGATCGTCGCCGCCCCCACATTAGCCAAGACAGTCAGCAGTTCATCGGCCGTTGTCGGAGATACTGTCACCTTCAAAGTAACGGCAACCAACCCGCTTTCCGTCCCCTTGAGTTACGTCGTCGTTACCGACACGCTACCCACCGGAATGACCTATACCACTCACGTCACCACGCTGGGTACCGCGACGAACTCCGGGCAAACCGTCACGTGGAGCATCCCCTCAATTCCGGCCAATGGCAGCGCTCAGCTGACGCTCGCCGTGACCGTTACCCAGAAAGGTACTTTAACCAACACGGCATCATCTACCGGCGCCACCACCGTCAACTCATCTGTGCTGGTCCTGGCCAATGCCGCAACGCACTTTCGTCTGGATGAAACCGCTGGAACATGGAACGGTACCGCAGGAGAAGTTCTCGACAGCGGCGGCACCGGACTACAAGGTCGCCGGATAACATCCAGTACGCCGACCACCACCAACGTCGTCTCCCCCACGCCGACAATCGACTCACAGCAGGCCTCGGTTGTCGGCAGTTTTTGCAATGCCGGCAGGTTCGACGGCAAAGCCGTTGTCGAAGTAGCATCGAACCCGCTACTGCAATACACGACAAAGCTCTCCGCTTCCGCCTGGATATACCCGACGGCTTATCCAAGTGGCGGCAGCGATCTCTATTCGATTCTCTCCAACGATCAGAACTACGAATTTCATATCACCCCAAGCGGTAAACTCAACTGGTGGTGGAACGCCGACAGCCTTACTTCGGCCACGACAATTCCCAGAAACACTTGGACGCATGTCGCCATTACCCTGGACTCATCGAGTAGTGGCGGCCGCGAGCGCATCTACATCAATGGTGTGCAAGACAGCAATACAAAAAGCTGGAAAGGCACCCTGCAGACCAACGCCTGTAATTTTTACATCGGCGGCGACGTCACAACGAGCAGCACATGCCCACTGCTCTCGGCACGTAATTTCCGCGGCATGATCGATGAGGTCAAGCTTTACAACTACGAACTGAGCGCCGCCGAGGTTCAGGCCGACATGAACATGGGGCGTACCTGCTCAGGCGCCTTCGATCACATCCGGGTCGAACACGATGGCAATGCCTCGATCTGCAGCCCGGAAACCGTCACCGTAAAAGCCTGCCTGGACGACAACTGCTCCACGCTCTATCCAGGGTCTGTGACTGTCAATCTATCGCCATCCGGCTGGGTCGGCGGCAATAGCTTCACTTTTTCTGGCGGCGTTGCAACGCGGCAGCTCAGCGTCGGCACGGCCAGCACAGTCACGCTTGGCAGCACCAGCGTCTCCCCCATTCCTGCCAACGCTACCCGATGCTTCAATGGCAGCACCGAAACGTGCTCGCTGACATTCAACACCGCTTCCTGCGCATTCGATGCGGTTGAACCCAGCGCCAACCCACGAACACGCATCTACACAAAACTTTCCAACACCAGTTTCAACCTCAACGTCCTGGCCCTCAATCCAGGCAGCACCATCAACACGACCTATACCGGCACGGTAGCCGTAGATCTGGTCGACGCCTCGACTACCACCTGTCCGACCGGCAGCGGTTTGAATTCTGCGACCAACATCACCTTTGCTGCGGCTGACCAAGGACGGAAGGCCTTGACCTTCAACTACCCGAACGCCGCCAGGAATGTCCGCGTCCGCATGAAAGTCGGCAGCAGCACGCCAGCCTGCTCTTCCGACAATTTCGCCATTCGTCCACAACAACTGGCGATTTCCTCGACCATGACCAATGCAGCACTGACCGGAACACCCAAGGCGATTGCCGGTAGTGCCTTCACGTTGACTGCCGATGGGGGCACGACCAGCGGCTATGACGGCACACCTGCACTGGACACGACGAAAGTAAACGATCACAACGGTACCGTGATCGCCGCCGGAACACTGAGCGGGACATTCAGCGCAGGAACTGGCGCCACAGCTAGTGGCACGAGTTTCAAATATCTGGATGTCGGCAATATTCAACTCTCCACCAACGCTGTAACTGATACCGGTTTTACCAGCGTTGACCAGACCACAGACTGCATTTCCGGCAGCACCTCAAACGCCTTGTCCGGCGGCAAATACGGTTGCAATATCGGCAGTACCGCATCAGCCAAATTCGGGCGCTGGTATCCCAGTCACTATTCTTTTTCCGGAACGCTGACGCCTTTTTGCCCGGCCGGCAACTTCACCTACATGGGCCAGGATGCTCTGGGTGTAGCCCTGACCTTGAAGGCCCATGCATCGACGGGTGCCACCGCTTCGGCCGCCGACCCCGTGAGCAGTCGCTACACTACCGGCTATACCAACCTGGCATCAGTAACGCTGTCCGGAGACAATAGTGGCAGCACCGTTGCGGTGACACGACTGGGATCACCAACCTTCCCGACCATGCCGAACACCGCCCTCTGGTCGGCAGGACTGTTCGCCATCAGCGACACCTATGCCTTCTCAAGGCTGGCCAGCCCGGACGGCCCTTACGATGCATTCAAGCTGCTGGCCTCGATAAGCGACCCGGATGGTTCATCGCTAATCGGCACCAGCGCGCAAAAGGAGACCAATACCACGCGTATCAGATACGGTCGCCTCATGATCGGCAATGCCTACGGTTCGGAACTGCTCGATCTCGCCATTCCCTTCGAAGCGCAATACTGGGCCAGCGGCGGCTATTACGTAACCAATCGCCAGGACAGTTGCACCAATTTCAACCTGTCGAGCCTGATCCTCTCCAACTTCACCCAGAATCTTGCCGCCTGCGAAACGCAACTCTCGCCCACAGGATCGCAAACCCTGACAGCCGGAAAACTGGCGCTGAAATTGACCAAACCCGGCCTCGACGGCAGCAATATCCCGAATCGGGGAAGCGTTTTGCTAACGCTCAACACCGGCAGTAGCGCCAGCGGCTCGACCTGCCTTTCCCCTACAGCGTCAGCAGCAACAGCGGCCAACCTGCCATGGTTCGGCACGAATCCCTCGGGACGTGCCACCTTCGGGATTTTCAAAGCACCTTACATCTATTTACGCGAAAGCTACTGAGTCCGCGTCGGGAGGGATGCAGATGCAGCCCACTCGATGCCCCTAGCAGTCATAGGGTGGGCTGGTCACGGCGGCATCACGGCACTTCTCGACAGTGACCTCGACCCAACGCTCTATCCCCGGCGCCTTGACGCCAACGGCTACCGCCTTCGAACTGATGCGGTAGATGCGAAGCTGTCGACCAGCTTCCGTGTAATCGGAACTCTGGCAAGTGACGGTGACGGTGTGATCGGGAATGGCCGGCGTACCGCTGACACAGCTCGGTAGTGCCGCACTCTGCGCATTCGGGTCCAGTTGAAACATTCCCCACTCGGCACCGGCACGAGCAGCCTGGTAAGCACGCGCCCCACCGACATCCGCAGCCAGATTCACATGCGCTGTCGACACGACACTGACCATCGCAGCCGCCAGACCAGCAAACAGGAGCAGCAGAAAAATGGCAGTAATAATCGAAACGCCTTGCTGCTGTGACCGGGTTGAACAAGAGAACTGCTTCATGGCGTATTCAGCACCTCAATCTGGTGCAGCAATTCAACGGACTCTCCATTGCGGGTCAACCTCAGCCGTAATGCGATCAAACCATTGCGTTGCATAACCGCAGGGGTGTAATTGAACGAACAGGCAGCCACATTGCTGACCAGTACGGCAGACTTGACTGCCGTGCAGGCAGCGTGTGTCGTCAAGGCTGCAAAAGAAGTCGGTTGGGCACTCTGAAAATCGTAGCACCAGCGACGGATGACCGTTCCCGCCTCCGGCGTCGCCAGATTCGGCACGCACTCGTAAGTCACCGGGCCGCCGACAATCTGGAAGCGATTCTGCGGTGAGGCGATTGGAAACTGCGTTCCCGCTGGCGCAAAAGTTACCTTGCTGAGGTTGCTGCCAACCGTGGCCGAGCGCCTGCTGGTGCCGGCATAAACATCAGAACCGGCCTGACCGGTGTTGTAGACCACCAGTTGATCACCGCTCAGTATGCTTACCGAAGGACCGACTACGTCAAAGCTACTGTCTGACGAACTGCTAAAAACCAGCGGATCGTCACTGGCACTGCTCCCGACATCGGCACGATATCGGCCGGCATCACGAATCGGCACGAACTCGATGAGGGTAGTGCCCGACTGACGAACACTGTTGGGTAGGGCAGACTGCAAATCCCTGCCTATCCGCCGCAAGGCTGTGTCTGCCGCATCAGCCAGTTCGGCGCGATTGGCGACGTCAATATAAGCATCAATCTGCTGCCGCCCGAACATGCCGACGATGCCAAGCAAAACGCCAGAAACCACAATGACGACAATCATCTCGATCAGGGTAAAACCCCGCTCGGAATGCGGCGATTTTCGGAAATCAGTAGCGCGGCGCATAGCGGAAGCGATAGCCCGTTAATGAAAAAGTGTCATTGCCTTGGCTCACCGTGACTGTCACGCTCAGGGCCGCTGTATCGTCGGACAAACCCAAGGCTGTTCCGGCTCGGGCAACAGCCACACTGGCGGTATAACCTGTCATCGGATTATTACCAGAGGCATCGTCAATGTTGGCTTTGGAAAAAGACCCATAATCAGCCACATTGTCATAAACGGCGCCAACCGCCGTTCCATAGCGATCCTCCGTCGAGGGCGTCGCGCCAAGCGTGTTCTGTGGAATTGCACAATCCGCATAAGCCTGTGCCGTCGATGCCGCAGCATCGTCCGGATCACACCAGGTGAAAGGCTGATGCAACACCTCGCTCAACACCGACTCGGCCACCGCCAGCAGCTGCTTGCTCCGCATCGGATCGGCGCTGAAACGAATCGACGAACTCATGACCGAAACCAGGCCAACCACACCGACACTGACAATCACGATGAAAACAATCAGTTCGACCAGCGAGAGACCGGACTGTCGATAGCGCAAACGATCAATGCACATAGCCTGTTTCGCTCTCGACGGTGATTGCCAATGCTGCGGGCAAGCCGGAAATACTGATGCTGGCAGCAGGACTTGAAATCGGACTCGGCCGCCCCGCAGCATCAAACGTAAAGTTGCTCACCGAGGAGGTAATGGTGGTCGAACCACTAGCGCTCACACTCAGATTCGTTCCATCCGGCCCTGCCAGCGAACCACCAGTGCTGCAGTTGCTGGCGCCATAATTACTGGAAATAGAGAAATCCACCTTCGATGGAGCGGTCGAAAAAGTGACGCACACTGTCCGCCGGGCTGCCACTGCCGATTTCTGCGCATAACGCAACGCAGCGATAACCTGATCGTGCAGGGCTCGCTCTTCAAAACCACTGCCACCTCGCCAGCGTGGCATGACTACAGCCGCAACGATGCCAAGAAGAACAATGACGACAACCAGTTCGATCAGGCTGAACCCAGCGCTGCTCGTCCGGTTTTCGGGCTCGGCATTAAAGACAAAAGGCCCGGCTTTCACACCAGGCCTTCCGCCAAGGAGAGTCATCGTCAAGCCGATGTGAAAAATCAGCAGCCGGAGTCAGTGATGACGTACGTCGGTGCGGCCGTGGCCGTCGCCTTGGTGTAGGCAACCTTGCAGCTACCAGGAGTTGGAGCCTTGGCATGCTGAATCTCACCAGCAGTCGCCGTACTGAAGTCGGTGCTCGGGGTCAGGTCCATTGCCTTCGCCAATTCCGAAGCACTGTTGGCAAAGCCATATTCGGTAGCGACCGTTGCCCCACCGACCGACGTTGAACCGGGGGTAGTCGAAGTGCCTTGAGTGCTATTGGCTTGTGCCTTGGCGTAAATCATCGCATTCGCCGCCGACATCGAACCGGCAACACCCTTGATCACCGACTTGCGGGCATCGCCCGACAAATCGACAAACTTCGGTAGAGCGGTCGCAGCCAGAATGCCGAGAATAACGATCACGACGACCAGTTCGATCAGGGTGAAACCTTTTTGTAGTGTTTTCATATCCAACTCCTTAATTTAAAAAATCAACATCCGGTCGTGGTCAGGCCACTGATAATCGGGGCTGCATTGAGTGCTGCCTGGGTATAGGTGAATTGACAAGTCGCCGGGGTCGTCGCGCCGACGATACGGAAGGTGGCTTGGGTGCCGGCATTGAGATAGGTATAGCCTTCGGTTTGCAATTCAGCTGCCGATGGATTGAATGTGCCGGTCAGACCGGCCATCGACAGGATACCTGCCGTTCCAAAACCAGTAACCGTCGGATAGGCGTTGGTCATGTTTACGATGCCACTTTCGGTACACACAGTGCCAGCCCCGGAAACGATATTCGTCGCCGTACCGCCACCACCCGGACAGGCAACCGTGTCTGCGACGCCGGCTCTGGCCAGCATCGTCGCATGCGACAGTGCCGAGGCTGCCAGCACACTGCCGCGTGCGGCTTGCAGCTTGGCGATACGGGCATCGCGTTGCAAATTGACAAAACGTGGCAAAGCGACAGCCGCGAGGATGCCGAGGATGATGATCACGACGATCAGTTCGATCAGCGTAAACCCGCGCTGAGCTTGCTTGTCGGAAATTTTGGCTTTGTTCATATCTCTATTAACGGCTGTAAATTTTAGTACTTTAGACATATAGACCTTCTTTCTCAAGCATTAATCACGTTGATCATCAAGTCGTGACAAACCGACCCCGGCCAGCACCGCTCCTGAGCGCTCTGTAGCCAATTCGCGACTGAAACGAAAGCGGGCCCGGTGCCCATCGCGAAAACGAAAAACCAGTTCCTCTGTCTTCCGGTCGAAATACCAGACCGATTTACTTTCCGGCACACCATCCAGTTCGCCGATATAGTTCGCCGGCTTTATTGAAACCCAGTCGAGCGGGTTTCGACTCTTCGGCAAGCTGCCCCCAAAGCCTTCCCGATGTGCCACGACCTCGAGCAGGCCAATACGTATGTTAGCCACCTCGGACTGGACCTGCGACTCTTCGACCTCAACCCGCGTCGACTCCAGCGCGCGTAACAGAAACAATGACATCAGGCCGATGAGGATGACGACAAACGCGAATTCGTAATAGCGTCGCATGGCCATTCATCGCTTGATGGCCACCTTGCCGAGGTCCCACATCGGCAGGAAGATACCCAGCGCCAGCACCAGCACCAGCGCACCAAGGGCGACGATCAGGATAGGCTCAATTTGCTGACCCAGGGTTTTCAATTCGTACTCGACTTCCCGCTGGTACATCTGGCCGACCTCTTCCATCATGTCGTCCAGCGCACCAGACTCCTCACCGACTGCCACCATCTGCAAGACCACCGGCGAAAAGAAACTGGAAGCAATGGCTGCCCGAAGCACGCTTTCACCACGTTCGACCGTATCGCGCATGCCCTCGATCTTGGAAGCGATATAGCTGTTGTCCACGGTCTGCGATGAATTGGTCAGCGCCTGCATGACCGGTACGCCACTACGCGTTCCCAGCGCAAAGCTACGGGCAAAACGGGCCATCGCCGCCTTGCGTACGATCTTGCCGGCAATCGGAAAACGCAGTACCAGTGCTTCCCATTGCATTCGCCCAGCCACCGTTCCCACCCATGAACGAAACGCCAGAATCGCAACGACAAGGCCGATCAGCATGGCCGGCCACCAGGTCACCATGAAATTGGAGAAGCCTAGCAAAATCCTGGTCATCAGCGGCAATTCGGCGCCAAAGCCCTGAAATACCTTGGCAAAGGCCGGGATGACGAAAATATTGACCACGACGATCGCTGCGGCCATCGCGATCACCACGAACATCGGGTAACGCAGCGCCGATTTGACCTGCTCGCGCATATATCGCTCGAATTCGAGATGATCGAACAGACGCAGGAAAATCTCATCGAGCAGGCCGGTCGCCTCGCCAACCCGCACCATGGAAATATAGAAAGAGTTGAAGACCTTGGGATGACGGGCCAACGAAACCGACAACTCGCGACCGGCCTCCAGGCTCTCGCGGACGTCGCGAATCACCTCTTTCATCGCCAGATTGGTCGCCGACTCTTGCAGACCGCTCAGCGCACGCATGATCGGCACACCCGATTTGAGCAGGGTATGTAACTGCCTGGAGAAAAGCAGGATATCGACGTGCTGGACCGCAGGTTTGAACAGATTGAAGCTGCCAGCGTCAAGGCCCACCTTGGGCTTGGCTGAGGTTTCCTGAATGGAAACCGGTGTAACGCCTCGCCCAAGCAGGAGATCAGCCACGCCGCCCGCCGAGGCGCCTTCCAGCACACCTTCGATCAGCTTGCCGCCGGCATCTCGTCCTTTGTAGGCAAAGTTGGCCACGCCTGCTTATTCCTCGAACTGGTTGCTGATGCGCATGGCCTCAGCCACGGTCGTCCGGCCAGTCAGCGCCAGACGAACTGCATCGCGGCGCAAGGTCTCACCGGCCATTTGCTGCCGGGCGACATTCATGAATTCACCCGGGTCTTCGTGGTTGATGGCTTCAACCACCGCATCACTCATTTCAAGGAACTCATAAACCCCGGTTCGTCCCTGATAGCCGGTATTCGCGCAATGCGCGCAACCACGACCATGTTGGAAGCTATGGTTATCGACCTGATTGCCGAGTTCGTAACGCAGCCACTCATGTTCGTTCGGAGTCAGTGCGTAAGGCTCGCTGCAGTTGCTGCAAATGACACGAACCAGACGCTGGGCGACGACCATATGTACCGACAGCGCGACCATGTAGCGTGGCACGCCCATGTCGAGCAGGCGGATCGGCGTCGAAACAGCATCGTTGGTATGCAACGTAGACAGCACCAAGTGGCCCGTCATGGCGGCGCGCATGCCGATTTCGGCCGTTTCCTGATCTCGCATTTCGCCGATCAGCACGATATCCGGATCCTGGCGCAGTACCGTCCGCAGCACGCGCGAGAAGGAGAGATCGATCTTTTCGTGCACCTGCACCTGATTCAGGCCACCAAGCCGGTATTCGACCGGGTCTTCGACGGTAATGACTTTCTTTTCCGGGCTGTTCAGTTCGTTCAGCGCGGCATAGAGCGTTGTCGTCTTGCCGGAACCCGTCGGGCCGGTGACCAGCACCATGCCACTCGGCCTCTTCAGCGCGTGGCGGAAACGCTCCAGAACCCGCTCCGGCATGCCTATCCTGTCCAGCTCCAGCAAGCCGGTGTTCTGGTTCAGCAAGCGCATGACCACCGATTCGCCAAACTGGGTCGGCAAGGTGGAAATACGAACGTCAACCGGATTGGCGCGCACTTTGATGTTGAAACGACCATCCTGCGGCAGGCGCTTTTCGGAAATATCTAGGCCGGACATCAGCTTCAGACGCAGCGCGACAGCCGATGAAACCTTGGCATCGGCTTCCGTCTGGATATGCAGCACGCCGTCGATCCGAAAGCGGATGCGCAGCGACTTTTCCTGTGGCTCGAAATGGATGTCGGAAGCACGCAGACGCATGGCTTCTTCGAACACGGTCTGCAGCAGCTTGACGACGGGCGCATCTTCAGCACCCGGGTTCAGGCCCAGCAGGTCACCGAACTCAATGGGTACGTCGCCCAGTTCGGCAGTCAGTTCCTTGGCCAGGCCGGTAATCTGTTCGCCACGGTGATAGACGCGGTCGACCATCGCCAGCAACTGGCTTTCGGTGACGACCGCAAGATCGATCTCGCGACGAACCAGACGGGTGATTTCGTCGTAGGCCTGCAAATCGGTTGGGTCAGCCAGACCCACCTGCAGGCGGCCATCCGGCAATTGATCGAGCACCAGCGCCCGGAAGCGTCGAGCCGGCGCCTCCGGCAGCAGCTTGATCAGCTCTGGCTTGGGCGTAAAGCTGTTGAGGTTGACGAAGGGTATCCGCAACTGCCGGGCCAGCGCCTGCGAGATGCCTTCCTCGGTGACGTAGCCGCTCTCGACAAAAACCCGCCCAAGCTTGCGCCCGGTGCGTTTCTGCTCATCAAGCGCGATCTTCAGTTGTTCGTCGGTCAGCAGACCTTGCTGAATCAGCAGGTCGCCGAGTCGGACTTTTTGCGGGGGGGGCATCCCGACCTCCAAAACACCTTAAGAAACTCCGTTAACAATATGAAGTAACGGCTTAAGTTTCCACAGTAGACGTTTTTTGGAGGTCCGACAAGTCAGTTGCCCCCAAACCGCAGGGGCGACTGAAAATCAACGATGGCGGTTGCCACTATGATGTTGCTGCGGGCGACTCGGCTTTTGTGCCGTCTTTTGCGCCTGCGGCCGACCCGGCTGCGGCTTGCGTGCGCCGCGCGGTGGCTGAACCGGCTTGGGCGGTGCAATGGCTGATGGCTCATAGCCCGGAATGACAATGCGTTCGAGATCACGTTTGATCAGTCGTTCGATGTCGCGCAGGCTGCCGCGTTCGTCATGGCTGACCAGCGAAATGGCTTCGCCTTCCATCCCCGCCCGGCCGGTACGGCCGATGCGGTGCACGTAGTCTTCTGCCACATTGGGCAGTTCGTAATTGATCACGTAGGGCAGCGCATCGATATCGATTCCGCGTGCTGCGATGTCGGTGGCGACCAGGGCGACCAGCTTGCCGTCCTTGAAATCGCTCAAGGCACGCGTGCGGGCACCTTGCGACTTGTCACCGTGGATGGCGGCAGATTTGATGCCGGATTTTTCCAGCGTCTTGGCCAGTGCATCGGCGCCGTGCTTGGTCCTTGCAAAAACCAGCACCTGGTTCCAACCGCGTGTTTCGAAGAGGTGGCAGAGCAACTCTTTTTTCTGATCGCGGTTGGTTTCGATGACCCGCTGAGTCACCGTTTCGGCGGCAGTATTGCGTGCCGCGACATCGACCGAGGCAGGATTGTGCAGCAGGCCGGCAGCCAGTTCGCGAATGTCCGGCGAGAAGGTAGCGGAGAACATCAGGTTCTGGCGCTGTTTCGGCAGCAGGGCAATGATCTTGCGGATGTCGCGAATGAAGCCCATGTCGAGCATGCGATCGGCTTCATCAAGGACAAAAATTTCGATCTTGGAGAGATCAACCGTGCGTTGCTGCACATGGTCGAGCAAACGGCCAGGCGTCGCGACCAGAATGTCGACGCCGCGGCGCAGGTTGGCAATCTGTGGATTGATGCCGACGCCGCCAAAAACAGCCAGCGAGTTGATCGGCAGATGCTTGCCGTAGGTGCGCACGCTTTCTTCGACCTGGATCGCCAGTTCGCGCGTCGGCGTCAGGACCAGCACGCGCGGCGTCCTGGAAACGCGGGTCAGTCGATCACCGCTGCACAGGCGATGCAGAATAGGCAGCGTAAAGCCGGCCGTCTTGCCGGTACCGGTCTGGGCCGTAGCCATCAGGTCGCGACCAGTCATCACGGCTGGAATGGCCTGCTGCTGGATGGGGGTCGGCGTGTCGTAACCTTGGTCGGCAACGGCGCGCAGGAGTTCGGCCTTCAGGCCGAGATCGGAAAAATGCATGGGAATCCTTGGATAAAGCCTGGCCGGAACGGACAGGGAGCAACGAAACAGCGAGGGTCAGGAGAAACCGGATTTAATTTTTGGACAATTTTCCGAGTGATCCTGGAAATGCCCTGCTCCGGTTGTTTGCGCCCCCTCGCTGTCGGCGCGTGATAATTCAGACGATCAGATCAGACTCAGACCCCGTTCGAGGTCGGCCTGCAAATCCTCCACCGCTTCGAGGCCAACTGCGATGCGCAGCAGGCCTTCGTTGATGCCGGCTGCGGCCCGGGCTTCCGGGGAAATGCGGCCATGCGTGGTAGAGGCGGGATGGGTAATGGTGGTTTTGGTGTCGCCGAGATTGGCGGTAATGGACAGCAGACGGCAATTATCGACGACCTGCCAGGCTTGTTCGCGAGCGCCCTTGACTTCGAAGGCAACGATGGCGCCGCCGGATTTCTGCTGGGTTTTTGCCAGTTCATGCTGGGGATGCGACGGCAAACCGGGATAGAAAACACGTGCCACTTTCGGATGCGCTTCGAGCCAGGCTGCCAATTGCGCCGCGTTGGCCGATTGCGCCTCGACGCGCAACTTCAGGGTTTCAAGCCCCTTGAGCAGCACCCAGGCGTTGAAGGCCGACAGGGTCGGACCCGCCGTGCGCAGGTATTTGAAGACTTCTTCGGTCAGTTTCTTCGGGCCACAGACGGCACCGCCCAGTACGCGGCCCTGACCGTCCAGGAATTTGGTCGCAGAATGGATCACCAGATCGGCCCCCATGTCGAGCGGGCGCTGCAGAATGGGGGTACAGAAACAATTGTCGACGGCGACCAGAATGTCCTTGGCGTGGGCAATAGCAACCAGCGCCCGAATGTCGGCTATTTCCGTCAACGGATTAGACGGCGTTTCCAGGAAAAACAGCTTGGTTTCCGGACGAATCGCCGCTTCCCAGGCCGCAGGATCGGTATGCGACACGAAGGTGGTCGTGATGCCGGTCCGCGACAGGATGTTGTTGAACAATTGCACCGTCGCGCCGAACAGGCTGTTCGAGGCAACGATGTGATCGCCCTGCTTCAGGTGCGCCAGCACGGCAGCCATGATCGCCGACATGCCGCTCGCCGTGGCGACGCAATCCTCGGCGCCTTCGAGTGCAGCAAGGCGCTCCTCGAACATGGTGACGGTTGGATTGGAGAAGCGGGCGTAAACGTTGCCATCCTCTTCACCGGAGAAACGTTTTGCTGCCTGCGCCGCGCTCTTGAAGACAAAACTGGAGGTCAGGTACAAGGCTTCGGAATGCTCGCCAAACTGGCTGCGCTCCTGACCGGCACGAACCGCCAGCGTTTCCGGACGATAATTCGGCAGCTCAGCCATTACTCCTGCCCACCATTCGCCAGACCCAGCACCATCTGCTGCGACGAACGGCTGTCACCGTCGTCGTCGTTCTTGACCGGCTTGCCGCCACGCTTGTTCTCGACGGCATCGAGATAATAGTCGTCGATATCACCAGTGATGTAGCAGCCATCGAAGCAGGAAGCATCGAATACCGTCAGGTCGGCCCGCAGGTTGGTGATCGATTGCTTGAGCGCTTCGAGATCCTGATAAACCAGTGCATCGGCGCCAATTTCGGCGGCGATCTGGGCATCGGTCCGGCCGGTAGCGATCAGTTCGGAGCGGGTCGGCATATCGATGCCATAAACGTTCGGGAAGCGCACCGGTGGCGCGGCCGAAGCAAAGTAAACCTTGACGGCACCGGCAGCACGGGCCATTTCGACAATTTCGTGACTGGTCGTGCCACGCACGATGGAGTCGTCAACCAGCAACACGCGCTTGCCCTTGAACTCCTGGCCAACGGTGTTCAGTTTCTGGCGCACAGACTTCTTGCGCATGGCCTGACCCGGCATGATGAAGGTCCGACCGACATAGCGATTCTTGACGAAGCCTTCGCGGAACGGAATGTTGAGCACTTGCGCCAATTGCATGGCTGACGGGCGGCTGGAATCCGGAATCGGGATGACGACGTCGATTTCCTCGATCGGGATATGCTTCTTGACCTTCTCGGCCAGCAATTCGCCCATGGCCAGACGCGCTTCGTAAACCGATACGCCGTCGATCACGGTATCCGGCCGTGCCAGATAAACATATTCGAAGATACACGGCGCATACATCGGCTGTTGAGCGCACTGGCGGCTGTGCAACTGATGATTGAAGTCGATGAAGACAGCTTCGCCCGGCTCGATGTCGCGCACCATCTTGAAACCAAGGGTGTCGAGGGCTACGGACTCTGAGGAAACGAGGTACTCCATACCTTCCGGCGTTTCGTTCTGGCCGTAGATCAGCGGACGGATACCGTGCGGATCGCGGAAGGCGAGCAGGCCATAGCCGGCGATCAGCACCACGACAGCGTAAGCACCTCGGCAACGACGATGCACGCCGCCAACCGCCTGGAAGATGGCATCGACGTCGAGTTCGTAGCCATGCGCCGACGATTGCAACTCATGGGCCAGAACATTGAGCAGCACTTCGGAGTCGGAATTGGTATTGATGTGCCGGCGATCAAGGCGGAACATCTCGCCCTTCAGCTGCTCGGCATTGGTCAGGTTACCGTTGTGACCAAGAACCAGGCCGAACGGCGAATTGACGTAAAAAGGCTGCGACTCGGCAAAGTTATAGGCCGAACCAGCGGTTGGGTAACGGACGTGGCCAATACCGCAGTTGCCGGGCAAGGCGCGCATGTTGCGGGTGCGAAATACATCGCGTACCAGCCCCGGCCCTTTGTGCAGGTGAAAGGTGTTGCCTTCCGCCGTCGCAATGCCGGCTGCGTCTTGACCACGGTGCTGAAGCACCATCAAGCCATCGTAAAGCAGCTGATTGACCGGCGTTGTCGCCATTACACCCAGAATCCCGCACATAGTTTTTCCTGCCTAGCTAAATCGAATTCGTTTTGCCAAATCGTCCGGCAACCAGGGTTTGGCTGCCAAGACGACGGTTTCCAAAGGTGCCGACAAGGTCGCATCCCGCCACCAAGCCTGCATCGGCGCCGAGGTCATGCCCCCCAGCCCGACCAGCACCATGCACACCAGCACGCCACGGACCAAGCCGAAGACCATGCCGAGAATACGGTCCGACACGGACAGGCCCAGCGCCTTGACCATGCTGCGCACCGCCATCCTGAACAGGGCCATGACGACCAGCACACCTACAAATATCACCACACAACCTGCCAGCGTCCGCAATGCCGGATCGGACAAGCCGGCAAACACCGTCCGTCCAACCACAGCCCCGAACTCCACAGCGGCGAAGATCGCCAGCACCCAGGCGACCAACGCGACAATCTCGCCAACCACGCCACGCCATAAACCGAATATCAACGACACACCAACGATGCCGATTGCAACGTAGTCAAAACCCGTCATGGCTTGGCAGCAACGACTCCGGAAACACCGATGCGCTGCATTTTCTCAAGCGCCTTGTCGGCGGCTTCACGACTGGGGAAGGGGCCGGCCCGTACCCGCGTTTTCTTGCCCTGCGGGGTATCGAGCGGCTCGCTGAAAGTCTTGATGCCCTGCTCCGTCAACTTGGCCTTCAATGTCTTGACGTTCGCCTCGTTGGAGAACGCACCAATCAGCACCAGATATTCGCCACCCTTGGCTGCCGGCTTGGCTTCAGCCGCCTGTCCGGCCAGAATCGCCGCCGCCCGCTTGGCATCATCGGCCTTGGGCTTTTCAGCGGCCTTTTCGGCGGGTTTCTCAACCGGCTTGGCGGCTGGTTTTTCCGGGGCCTTTTCAGTTTTCAGGGCTGGCTTTTCAGCAGCTTTTTCCGCTGGCTTGTCATCCGCCTTGACGACCTCGAGCACGCGGGCCGTTGGCTTGACTTCAGGCGCCACGACGGCTTGCGCCTTTTCAGCAGATACCTCGGCCGGCCTGGCAGCTGGTTTCTCGACCGGTGCAGCAGCAAACTTGGGTGCAAACGGTTTTTCTTCCTGCCCGGGAATGCGGATTTCGACATCCTGCACCGTCTGGCGCGGCTCGTGATCCATCACCATGGGCAGCACCACGGCCACCACGGAAACGAAGAAAATCGCCCCCACCAGGCGGCGGCGGGCGCGTTTCTTGAGGTGCAACTGGGCGTCGTTGTCGTCCATGATCAGGGCTTTTTCCGAAGCGCTTCAAGCGCGCCGGCCACCGTATAGAAAGATCCAAAGGCCAGAATTCTATCACTTTCAGCAGCCTGACCCTTGGCTGCCTGCAAGGCCTCCTGTGGGGAAGCGTGACAGACCACCTCACCGCACAGCGCGGTATCGGCAATGATACCGGCCAGCATCTCGGCGGTAGTACCGCGCGGACCACCCAGGGTCGCCACATGCCAGACATCAATCTTGCCCTTGAGCGGCGCCAGCGCGCCGGCGATGTCCTTGTCACTGAGCATACCGACGACGGCAAAAGTCCGGTCGAAGAAACCCATGCTCGACAGATTATCGGCCAGCACGCGGATCGCCTGCGGATTGTGGCCAACATCCAGAACGATGGCCGGCTTTCCCGGGATAACCTGGAAACGACCATTCAACTCAGTCTCGATCAGACCGGGACGGATGGCCTGCATGGTTACCGGCAATTTATCCGAAATCGCATCCAGAGCTGCCAGGGCAACCGCAGCGTTGTAAAGCTGTGTCGGGCCGCGCAGCCCGGGATAAGCCAGTGCGCGTTTAATCAACTGGGTGCCGGAACGACACCACCAACGCCACTGCAGCCGGTTTTCGTTGGTTTCGGCACTCGGCCGCTCGAAACCGAAATCGCGACCGATCAGGCGCAGATCGGCACCAATGGCCGACGCATGATCGAGCAGGCTTTGTGGTGGCTGCGGATCGGCGCACAACGCCGGTTTGCCGGCGCGGTAAATTCCGGCCTTCTCGAAGCCAATCGATTCGCGATTCGGCCCCAACCAATCCATGTGATCGAGCGCCACGGTGGTCACGATGGAGACGTCCGGCTCGTAGGCATTGACCGCGTCCAGACGACCGCCCAACCCGACTTCGAGAATCGCCGCTTCAATGCCGGCCTCGGCAAAGACCTCCCAGGCCGCCAGCGTACCGAACTCAAAATAGGTCAGCGCGACATTGCCAGCCTGTTGACGTGCTGCCTCAACACGGGCAAAAGCCGCACACAGCGCTTCATCGCTCACCGACCGGCCATTCAGGCGAACCCGCTCGTTATAGGCGAGCAGATGCGGCGAGGTGTAACAACCCACCTTGTATCCGGCGCGATCAATGATGGTTTCAAGATAGGCGCAGGTTGACCCCTTGCCGTTGGTACCACCGACGATGATCACCGGACAATGCTGCGTCTGCCCAAGCGCATCCTTGACCCGCCGAATGCGATCGAGGCCCAACTCGATCCCGGCCTGACCTTTCGGGTGCAGGCCTTCGAGATGTGCTAGCCAGTCACCTAGAGCTTTCATTCGGTACACAGATCATTCATGGCGCGAAGACGAGCCGCAGGTAGTGCGAACCGCACGACAAGGTGAAGTCGACAATGCCAGGGATGGGCTGGGTGCCGAATCAAGCGGCAGCCGGCAACTTTTGCAACAGTGCCAGAACGCGGGCAACCTGATCGCGCAGTTCGCGACGATCGACAATCATGTCGATGGCGCCCTTCTCGAGCAGAAATTCGGAGCGCTGGAAACCTTCCGGAAGCGTTTCGCGCACGGTCTGCTCGATCACACGCGGGCCGGCAAAGCCGATCAGCGCCTTCGGTTCGGCAATCACCACATCGCCGACGAAGGCGAAGGAGGCGGAAACACCACCCATGGTCGGATCAGTCAGAATGGAGATGAATGGCAGGCCGGCTTCGGAGAGTTTGGTCAGCGAGGCGGTCGTCTTGGCCATCTGCATCAACGAAAACAGACCTTCCTGCATCCGCGCCCCACCGGAAGCGGTGATGCAGATGAAGGGCATTTTCTGTTCGACCGCAGCCTGCACACCACGTACAAAACGCTCGCCGAGCACGGACCCCATCGAGCCACCCATGAAGTCGAACTCAAAAGCTGCTGCGACAACCGGTATGGTCTTGATGGCGCCTTGCAGGACCACCAGCGAATCGCTCTCGCCAGTGGACTCATTGGCCTCCATCAGGCGGTCCGGGTACTTCTTGGAATCCTTGAATTTCAGGCTATCGACCGGCAGAACCTCGGCGCCAATTTCGAAACGACCTTCCGAATCGAGCAGCAGATCAAGCCGCTGGCGTGAGTTAACACGATTATGGTGGCCACACTTGGGGCAAACCTGCAGGTTGTTTTCCAGATCGGTGGCGTAGAGAACGGCTTCACAGGACGGACACTTGCTCCACAAACCTTCCGGCAGGTTGCCGCGACGCTGGGGGCCTTGTTCGCGCTTGATCTTCGGGGGTAGCAGTTTGGTCAGCCAACTCATTTTTTCACCTCATCGACACCACGGCGAATGTCTGCGACCAGTGTTTTAACATTAGCGCAGGCTGTTTCAACCGTCGATTTTTCAATTTCTTCGATAATCCGGCTACCGACAACAACTGCATCGGCAATGCCAGCGATGCGTGCTGCGGTTGCCGCATCGCGGATACCAAAACCAACACCAACCGGCAGGCCGGTCTTTTCGCGGATTAGCGGCAAGCGTTCGGCCACCGCTTCGACATTCAGCGCACCGGAACCGGTCACGCCAGCCAGCGACACGTAATAGACGTAACCACTGGCAATTTCGGCAACATGCGCGATGCGCTCGGCCGATGAGGTCGGTGCCAGCAGGAAAATCGGATCCATCCCCTGCGCCTTCATGGCAGCACCGAAGGCTGCCGCCTCTTCCGGCGGGTAGTCGACGACCAGCACGCCATCGACACCAGCCTGAGCAGCGGCGGCGGCGAACTTCTCCAGGCCCATCGATTCGATCGGGTTGGCGTAACCCATCAACACAACGGGGGTCTTGCCATCGGTCTTGCGAAACTCAACCACGAGTTGCAGCACCTTACGCAGCGTCATCCCCTTGGCCAGTGCGCGCTCGGAAGCACGCTGAATGGTCGGGCCATCGGCCATCGGATCGGAGAACGGGACACCCAGTTCGATGACATCAGCACCGGCCTCAACCAGTGTGTGCATCAGCGGCAGGGTCAAGGCGACATCCGGATCGCCAGCCGTGATGAAGGGAATCAGCGCCTTGCGGCCTTCGCCATTGAGGCGGTCAAAAGCGGACTTGATGCGCGACATCAGAAAACGATCCCGGATTTTTCGGCCACGGTGTGCATGTCCTTGTCACCCCGACCGGAGAGGTTGACCAGCAAAATCTTGTCCTTGGCCAGCGTCGGCGCCAGCTTGGCGGCATAGGCCAGCGCGTGGCTGGATTCGAGCGCCGGGATGATGCCTTCGATGCGGCACAGGGTATGGAAGGCTGCCAGCGCTTCGCTGTCGGTGACCGGCTGGTACTCAGCACGACCCAAATCCTTCAACCAGGCGTGTTCCGGGCCGACGCCCGGGTAATCGAGTCCGGCCGACACCGAATGCGTCTCGATGATCTGGCCATCTTCATCCTGCAGCAGATAGGTGCGGTTGCCGTGCAGTACGCCGGGGACACCCGCCGTCAGCGAGGCTGAGTGGCGACCGGTTTCCATGCCGTCACCAGCGGCTTCGACGCCGATCAGACGAACGCCTTCAACGTTGATGTACGGGTAGAAGATGCCCATGGCGTTGGAACCACCACCGACGCAGGCAATGACTGCATCCGGCTGACGGCCGGTCATTTCCGGCATCTGGACCAAACATTCCTCGCCGATGATCTTCTGGAAATCGCGAACCAGCATCGGGTACGGGTGCGGACCAGCCACCGTGCCGATGATGTAGAAGGTATTGTGGATGTTGGTCACCCAGTCGCGCATCGCTTCGTTCAACGCATCCTTCAGCGTCTTCGAACCGGATTCAACCGGCACGACGGTGGCGCCGAGCAATTTCATGCGATAGACGTTGGCGGCCTGGCGCTTGACATCCTCGCTGCCCATATAGACCACGCATTCCATGCCGTAGCGTGCAGCCACGGTAGCCGTCGCCACGCCATGCTGGCCGGCGCCGGTTTCGGCGATGACACGCGGCTTGCCCATGCGTTTGGCGAGCATGGCCTGGCCGATGCAGTTATTCACCTTGTGGGCACCGGTATGGTTCAGATCTTCGCGTTTCAGGTAAATCTGCGCGCCACCGAGCATTTCCGACCAGCGCTTGGCGTGGTAAATCGGCGATGGCCGGCCGACGAAATGCTTCAACTCGTATTCGTATTCGGCCCGAAAGGCCGGATCGGCCTGCGCTGCCGCGTAGGCCGCCTTCAGTTCATCAAGCGCGCCAAACAGCGTCTCGGCCACGAAAACGCCACCGTAAGGTCCAAAATGCCCCTTGGCGTCGGGGAAGTTATATTGACTCATCAGCTTTCCGTACTGCCGCCACGAAGGCAGCGATTTTCGAGTGATCCTTGATTCCCTTGCTCATTTCGACCCCGGAAGAGACATCGACCGCCACCGGGCGCACGCGCCGCACGGCATCACCGACATTTTCCGCAGTCAAACCACCTGAAAGAACCAGATAGCCGGGCAGGTCAGGCGGAATCAGCGTCCAATCAAATACATGGCCACCGCCACCGTACCCCTCGACAAAGGCATCCAGCAGAAGGCCCCGGGCTTCGGGGAACGAGCTGGCGAATTCTACCAGATCGAGCCCCGGCCTCACCCGTGCCGCCCGTAGATAGGGCCGCGCGAACCGGCGACAATACGCCGCATCTTCGTCACCGTGAAACTGCAAGACGTTGATAGGCAGGGCATCGCAGGCAGCCTGAACAAGCTTGGGCGTTTCATTGACGAACAGGCCGACGACATCGACGAACGGCGGGATTCGCTTGACCAGCTCAGCTGCCCGCTGCGGCGTCACATAGCGCGGGCTAGGTGGATAAAAGACAAAACCGATCGCATCGGCACCTGCGGCCACCGCCGCATCGACATCCTCTTCGCGAGTCAGTCCACAAATCTTGATTCGGGTCTTCATTTCAACATTCCGTCGAGGAAGTCGTCATCGGGATCAGGCAATCCCCAATGCGGCTCGTAAACCGGGCCGCGAAAATACAGGCCATCGGGCGAAAAAGTCGGCGCCGCCAGCTTGCGATCCTTCATTTGCAACAATTCATCGACCCAGCCTGGTGGCTGCGTCCCCTTGCCGATATGGACCAGCGTGCCAACCAGATTGCGCACCATGTGATGCAGGAAGGCGCTGGCCTCGAAATCAAAAACAAACATGTTGCCGCATTGACGCACCTCTGCACGAGACATGGTCTTGATCGGCGACTTGGCCTGACAATCTGCAGCCCGGAAGGCAGAAAAATCGTGCTCACCAAGCAATCGTGCGCTGGCCGCCTGCATCACAGCCAAATCCAGCGGCCAGTGAAACCAGCCCACTCGCCCTTGCCACAAGCCGGGACGCTGCGGACGGTTGAGCAGCAGATAGCGATAGCGCCGGCCTCGGGCACTGAAACGGGCGTGAAATTCTGCAGCCACCGGCTGCGCCCAACGCACAGCCACACCTTCCGGCAAATGCGAATTGACGCCACGAACCCAGGCGGTCAGCGGACGCTCAACCAAAGTATCGAAATGGACAACCTGATGCGTTGCATGCACTCCGGCATCGGTTCGACCCGCACAGAGCACCCCGAGCGGCACACCAGCAATTTCGCGCAAGGCTGCCTCCAGTGCGTCCTGTACCGTTCCGCCACCAGCCTGACTCTGCCAGCCATGAAAAGCGGTACCGCAGTATTCAATCCCCAGCGCAACTCTCAAAACAACACCGCTCCCATCAAGCTGATACCCGCCAATACAACCACCAGAGTGTCGCTGCCCGTCCAGGGCAATACTTCCAGATGGAGCACCTCAGAACCGCCCGGCAATACAGGATCAACCGCCAGCATTTGCCGCCACGCCCCCGTTTCGGGAATCGTTTGCAGATTTTCGAGGACCAGAGACAAACGCACTACCAAGCGCTCGATATCCAGACCCAGAACACGAAATGGTCTTAGCAAGGTCCATAGACCACCAACCATTCCCTCATGGCCGACTTTTACAAAAAGCCAGGCCAAGCATGCCAGCATGGCAAGCAGTCGGGCGGCCTGCAAGGTGGCGTCAGCGATACCCTCATAGGTTGGCGCCCACGGCCAGTCCTGCCATGCCTCACCCGGGGTGTTGTAGGCCAGAATCAGCCACAGCGTCAGCAGCAACCAGCGAGCCCTACGCACATAGGCCAACCAGCGACCCGACGAAGGCGGCGCCAGAACAAAAACACCGAGCAACAAGGTCACCAAACCGGTGTATCCGACAAACTGCACGCCCAGAACGGCAGCCAGCCAGACGATCAATGCACAAGCAGGATGCAAACCGGGCTCCCAAAATGCACACAGCCCCTTGCGGGGCCATGTGCCGATCACAAGCCTGAATTCTACCCGCCTATTCGAGCGAGTATCGTACGTGCCTGCTCAACCAGATCAACCGAGCCTTCGCCAACCACTTCCTGCAGAAGTTCGCGAGCGCCTTCGAGGTCGCCCATTTCTTCATAGGCCTTGGCCAGATCAAGCTTGGTATTTACCTCTTCCCACTGGGCATCATGGCTTGCCACATCCGCACTCGGAGCCTCCGCGATGGCGGGGACTTCGGCCGGTGCAACCGTGGCTTCAGCAGGTTCGGCCGCCAAATCGAGGTTGATTGACCCAATATCGAACTCGGGCGGAATCATTGGCTGGCCGAGGAACATGGAATCGGTCAACTTGACGTCAAACTCGAGGGAGTCGGCATCGACCGCACCCACGTTGACCTGTGTCTCTGACAGCCTCGAATTATCACCATCTTCGCCAAAACTCAGGATATTGGAGCTCAGCAGCGAATCCGTTCCAGCCATCGGGTTGACAATCGTCTGGGCCATCAGCGAGTCGGTATCTACGGAACCGCCATTGACTGACGGAGCTTCGGTCGAATCCTGGTCGTTCATCGTGATACCAGGCTCACCTTCTGCGCCAACCCAGGTACCCAGGCCAACATCAAGGTCTGCGTTGGTATCAGCGGCCGACGGCATCACCAAGGTTCCTTCCGGAGAAAAGTCCGGGGTCGAGGCAGTAGCTTGCTCAGGCTCCAGCAACGGCTGCGCGGCAACATCAAGGTCAAAATCCACCCCTGCCGCGAGATCACCGAAGACACCCTGGTCATTGACGACCGTCGCGACAATCTCCTGCTCCTGCACCTGGTTGCCAAGGTCGAAATCAAGCGCGTTGGACTCAATGCTTGCGGGCGCTTCAAGATCCGCATCTTCGGGCAAGGCCTCGGTCGCGCTCTTGATCTCGGGAGCAATCGTCTGTTCGCCAAGATCAAAATCGAGCGTCATGGCATCAGAACTCAATGCCATCTCATCAACCGCGGGAACTTCTTCAGCTTGCGGCTCCTGAGCCTCAGTCTCCTTCGGCAGGACCATCGTATCCCGCTCGAAACCATCGGACAGCGCGATTTCCGGTAGCGGTTCAGGCTCTCCTGCGAGCGGCGGCAGTTCTTCCGGCACTTCGTCCGGCAACTCCAGCGCCACAACGGAGGCGGCTACCAGCGTTGCGGCAGCACTATCCGACGCACGCGAACCGGAATACAGTGGATTATTTGGATCAAGACCGACGCCCAAAGCGGCAACCTTTTCCCAGTCAGGGCCAACACCGGCAGTCTGCGCATACAATTCGCTGGCCAGGGTTTCAAACTGTTTCAGGCTGCGCCGGTTGGCGTAGATCTCAAGCAATTTGGCGTGAATAGCGGTCCGCTGCGGATCCTTCTGCAGCGCCTCGAGAAGAATTTCTTCCGCCTGGGTATCGCGACCATACGCCATATAGACGTCTGCCTCGGCCACTGGATCGACTTCATCGGTGTCGATGGTTCCCGGACCCGTCTGGCTGAATTCGCCAGTTTGCGGCGGTGTATTCCCCGTATCGACACTCTGCCCACCGGTCATCCGGAAGACGGAATTGGGGCCAAGACTGGATGGCATCGGCGCAGCCGTCGTTTCCAACGCTGAACTCTGCGAACGACGGCGCCTGAGCAGGAAATAGCCAGCCAGCAAGGCCAGAATACCGCCACCAGCAACAAGAGGAAGCGGATCGTCAAGCAACGATTCCTCGGCGACCGGCGCAGGTACTGGCGCAGGCGGCGGAGTCACCACCTTCGGCTTCTCGTCAGCCTTGGGTGCTTCTGGCGGCTTCGGCGGCTCCACCGGTTTGACCGGTTCGACAGGCTTGGCCTCTTCGACCACCTTTGGCGGCTCGACAGGCTTTGGAGGCTCCTCAACCTTGGGTGCCGGCTTGGCTGCCTCGGCTGGCTTCGGCGGTTCAACAGGCTTGGCTGCCTCAGGCGCCTTGGGTTCTTCCTTCTTGACTGGCGGCTGTTGAAGTTCAGCCAGCTTCTGATTCTTCATTTCCAAGAGCTTCTGCAGCTCATTGACATTCTTTTCAAGCGTCGCCATCCGATCCTGCGCTTCCTTGAGCGCCTTATCCTTGGCTACCTGATCTGCAACTTCAGCCGCCTTCGCTGCGGCCGCTCCCTTGGCAGCAGCATCGGTACGTGCCACCTTGACCTGATCCTTGGACTGCTCGGCAGGCGCGGCCTTTTCTTCTACCTTGGCAGTAATCTTGCCGGAACTGACCTGGGCGCCAGCGCTTTCATCCTTGGCTGGCGTCTTGGCGGTGGATGCTGCCAGCTTCTGGCGATAGGCATTCCAGTCAGCTGCCTGGGCCACATAAATCTTCCTGGCTTCAGCCGGAGAAACAGCCTCGACTGAAGACTTTTCCGGGATATTCAGAATGGCGCCTGACTTCAGGCGGTTAACGTTCTGTCCGATAAAGGCATCCGGATTGCTCTGGAACAAGCCAATCAGCATCTGCTCAAGCGACACACCGTCGTACTTTGACTCGTCGGCAATCTTGCGCAGCGTTTCACCCTGCCGAACAACCCGTGTTCCGTTACTTTCCGCAGCCTTCTTCGGCTCGGCGGCGACCTTGGGCGCAGGAGCAGGCGCAGGACGCGCTGCTGCAGCCTTGAGTGGTGCCGGCCTGTCTTCAGCCGCCCCACCACCACGTACAGTTTCGACAATCCGCGCCTCCGCCACCTGGCGTGAGGCCTGGGTAGCGGCAATTTCTGGTGGATCAAGCAAGAAGGTGTATTCCCGGACAAGACGACCTGCCGGCCAGTTCAACTCGACAAGAAAGTCGAGGAAAGGCTCATTGATCGGTTTGGCCGATGACACCTTGACTACGGATTGTCCATTGGCGCGTTTTTCAACCGAAAAACGGAGATCGAGAAGGACGGTGGTGAAATCGACCCCAGCCTGCTTGAATGCATCCTGCGGAGCAAGACGGGCAGTCATCCCGGCCAACTCATCCTTGGTCGCGCCGATATCGAGTTCAGCCCGCAAAGGCTGCCCCAACGCGGATAGCACGGTCAATTTGCCTAGCCCAGCAGCCTCGGCAAACCATGGTGCAAACGACATGCATGATGCGACGGCAAGGGCAGCCGCACGCTTTTTGAACTTGGTGTGATTAGTTTCGTTCACAGCGAAACCCTGAGTGTGGAATTTGGGACTTTCAAATTAACATCATGTACTTAGCAATGCAAGCTAAACAAGCTTCTGATTAGTTGCCTTTTTGCATATTCCCAACAAATAAAAACCGGGGCCGCAGCCCCGGTTTTTATTTGCCTGAAATACCGATCAGGCATCAAGCAGGATGCGCAGCATGCGACGCAGCGGCTCGGCCGCACCCCACAGCAGTTGGTCGCCGCAGGTGAAGGCCGCCAGGTATTCCGGCCCCATGGCCATCTTGTGCAGGCGGCCGACCGGCACGGTCAGCGTACCGGTCACGGCAGCAGGCGTCAGCTCGCGCTCGGAGATCTCGCGATCGTTCGGCACAACCTTGGCCCACGGGTTGGCCTTGGCCAGCATGTCGCTGATTTCGTCGAGCGGAACATCCTTCTTCAGCTTGATGGTCAGTGCCTGGCTGTGGCAGCGCATGGCACCAATACGAACGCACAGCCCATCGATCGGAATGGAACCCGGCGAACGGAAGGCCGGACGACCGAGGATCTTGTTGCACTCGGCGCCGCCCTTCCATTCTTCCTTGGACTGACCGCCGTCGACCGGCACATCAATCCACGGAATAAGGGAACCAGCCAGCGGGGTATTGCGGAAGTTCTTCTTCGGGAAGGCATCCGAACGAATGGTCTCGGCCACCTTGCGGTCGATGTCGAGAATGGCCGAAGCCGGATCAGCCAGCAGATCGGCCACCGATGAATGGATAGCCCCCATCTGGGAGATCAGTTCACGCATGTTCTGCGCGCCAGCCCCCGAAGCGGCCTGATAAGTCATGGACGTGGCCCATTCGATCAGGTCGTTCTGGAACAAACCGCCGAGACCCATCAACATCAGGGAAACCGTGCAGTTGCCGCCGATCCAGTTCTTGCCACCCTTGGCCAGCGAGTCCTTGATCACGTTCATGTTGACCGGGTCGAGCACGATCACGGCGTCATCGGCCATGCGCAGCGCCGAGGCGGCATCAATCCAGTGGCCGTTCCAACCGGCAGCGCGCAGCTTCGGGAAGACTTCCTTGGTGTAATCACCACCTTGGCAGGTAATGATGATTTCGCAAGCTTTCAGGGCGTCGATCGAAGATGCATCCTGCAACGGCAGGGAAGCTTCCTTGCCGCCGAATACCGGCGCCTTGCCACCTGCGGCAGAGGTCGAAAAATACACCGGATCGATGTGGGCGAAGTCGCCCTCTTCCACCATGCGCTGCATGAGGACCGAACCAACCATACCGCGCCAACCAATCAGACCAACCTTCTTCATGACATCACTCTCCGTGAAAAATCTGTGCTCTTTTTACAGCGCCGCCAGCACGGCGTCGCCCATTTCCCTGGTACCGACCTTGTTCGTGCCACGCTCGTAAATATCACCGGTGCGATAACCTTGCGCCAAAACCTTTTTGACTGCGTTTTCGATACGAAGTGCCTGCTCTTCGAGAGCGAATGTATAACGCAGCATCATTGCAGCCGAAAGGATGGTCGCCAGCGGATTGGCAACGCCCTGGCCAGCGATATCCGGCGCCGAACCATGTGACGGCTCGTAGAGGCCCTTGTTCTTGTCGTCCAGCGAGGCGGACGGCAGCATGCCAATCGAACCGGTCAACATCGAAGCTTCGTCGGACAGGATGTCGCCGAACATGTTGCCGGTGACCATCACATCAAACTGCTTCGGGGCCTTGACCAGTTGCATGGCGGCGTTGTCGACCAGCATGTGGCTGAGTTCGACATCCGGGTAGTCGTGGGCGATCTCGATCATCACATCGCGCCAGAGTTGCGTGCATTCCAGCACGTTCATCTTGTCGACCGAGCACAGCTTCTTGTTGCGCTTTTGTGCCGCCTGGAAGGCGACATGGCCAATGCGGCGGATTTCGGATTCGCTGTAAACCATGGTGTTGAAGCCGACGCGTTCGCCGTTTTCCTCACGCACGCCGCGTGGCTGGCCGAAGTAAATGTCGCCGGTCAGCTCGCGGATGATCAGGATGTCCAGCCCGGCCACAACTTCCGGCTTCAACGTCGAAGCATTGGCCAATTCCGGGTAAAGAATGGCCGGCCGCAGGTTGGCGAACAGGTTCAGATCCTTGCGGATACCCAGCAGGCCGCGCTCCGGGCGCTGCTCGCGCGGCAGCGTATCCCACTTCGGGCCGCCAACGGCACCGAGCAGCACGGCATCAGCGGCGCGGGCCAGCTTTTGGGTGGCTTCCGGATAGGGGTTGCCGGTCGCATCGACCGCGCCACCACCAAGCAAAGCCTCTTCCATCTCGAACTTCAGATCGAGAGAATTCAGAACACGCACCGCCTGGGCGGTAATTTCAGGACCGATGCCGTCACCCGGCAGAACACAAATCTTCATTTTTATTCCTTGTCAGGAGAACAGCCAGGGCTGATCAACACGGCGCTTGGCCTCAAATTCACGGATTTTTTCTGCGTGACGCAGGGTCAGGCCGATGTCGTCCCAGCCATTGAGCATGCATTCCTTGCGGAAAGCGTCAATCTGGAACGGGATACCATGCCCGTCCGGACGAACCACCGCCTGAGCTGCGAGATCGACCACCAGCTTGTAGCCCGGCGTCGCCTCGACCTGCTTGAACAGCGCCTCGATTTCTGCGGCCGGCAGCACGATCGGCAGGATGCCATTCTTGAAACAGTTGTTGAAAAAGATATCGGCAAAAGACTCGGCGATGATCGCCTTGAAACCGAAATCGAGCAGCGCCCACGGCGCATGCTCGCGCGAACTGCCGCAGCCAAAGTTGGCACGCGTCAGCAGCACCTCGGCGCCCTGATAACGCGGCTGGTTGAGCACGAAGTTCGGATTCTTCGGCCGACCGGAATTATCCTGCCCGGGTTGACCAACATCCATGTAGCGCCATTCATCGAAGGCGTTCGGGCCAAAGCCGGAACGCTTGATCGACTTCAGGAACTGCTTCGGAATGATCGCATCGGTATCGACGTTACTACGATCGAGCGGAGCAACCAGACCTTCCAGACGAACAAACTTTTCCATTAATTCACCACCTTCTGCACGGCCTCGCCACCCTTCTTCAGGGTTTCGCCGACCACTTCGCCAGTCTTGTTCAACGCACCGCCTACCGCTTCTCCACCTTTCTGGAGCGCTTCTCCGGTTTTCTCGGCACCGATCGCGACGTCTTTCTTGACGCCTTGCGCGGTGTTGCATCCGGCAAAGACCAGGGCCAGCAGCAGCATTGAAATCGAACGCATGACCATCACCGCTTACAGGACGTCGCGAACATCCGCAAAACGACCAGCAATCGCCGCTGCCGCTGCCATCGCTGGGCTGACCAGATGAGTACGCCCACCGGGGCCCTGACGGCCTTCGAAGTTTCGGTTGGACGTTGAAGCGCAACGCTCTCCCGGCTCCAGACGATCGGCGTTCATGGCCAGGCACATCGAGCAACCGGGTTCGCGCCATTCAAAACCAGCCGCAATGAACACCTTGTCCAGCCCCTCAGCTTCTGCCTGCCGCTTGACCAGCCCGGAGCCTGGCACTGCCAGTGCCAGCTTGACGTTGGCAGCGATGTGACGTCCCTCGAGCACCGAGGCAGCTTCGCGCAAGTCCTCGATACGAGAATTGGTGCACGAACCAATGAACACCTTGTCGATAGCGATCTGGCTAATCGGCGTGTTCGGATTCAAACCCATGTATTGCAGCGCCCGCTCCATGCCCTCGCGCTTGACCGGATCGGCTTCCTTGGCCGGATCGGGAACAATGGCATCAATTGATACGACCATCTCGGGAGACGTACCCCAAGTCACCTGCGGACGAATGTCTTCGGCCTTCAGGGTAACGATGCGGTCAAACTGGGCGCCGGCATCGGAATGCAGGGTGCGCCAGTAGGCAACGGCCCGATCCCAGCTATCGCCAACCGGCGAGAAAGGACGACCCTTCAGGTAATTGATCGTCGTGTCGTCAACCGCCACGAAGCCCAGGCGAGCACCGCCTTCGATGGCCATGTTGCACAGGGTCATGCGACCTTCCATCGACAAGCCACGAATGGCGCTGCCGCCGAATTCGATGGCGTAGCCCGTGCCACCGGCTGTGCCGATGGTCCCGATAATGGCCAGAGCCACATCCTTGGCGGTGACACCCTTGCCGAGCTTGCCTTCGACAGCGACCAGCATGGTCTTGGAGCGCTTCTGCAACAGGCACTGGGTGGCCAGCACATGCTCCACCTCGGAAGTGCCGATACCATGCGCCATGCAGGCAAAGGCGCCATGCGTCGACGTATGTGAGTCGCCGCAAACGACTGTCATGCCCGGCAAGGTCGCGCCGTTTTCCGGACCGACTACATGGAGGATGCCCATGCGAGGATCCTTGAACGGGAAATAGGCCAACGCGCCGACTTCACGAATGTTGGCATCCAGCGTTTCGACCTGCTGACGGGAAATCGGATCCTTGATGCCTTCGTCCCAATGATCGGTCGGCGTATTGTGATCCGGCGTCGAAACAATCGAGGAAACGCGCCACGGCTTGCGGCCAGCCAGCTTCAGGCCTTCAAAAGCCTGCGGGCTGGTCACTTCATGGATGAGGTGACGATCAATATAGAGAAGCGCCGTGCCATCAGCTTCCTGATGCACAACGTGGTTCTCCCAGAGCTTGTCGTAAAGGGTCTTCGACATGGAACTTTTAGTGAGCCGTAAAGCGTTGAATTATTGCACAGGATCGCTGGTTTTTGCCCGTTCCGGGGCATCAAGCACCGCATTGCCGCCAACCCAGCCCCAGATCAAAATCAAACCAATCAGTGCGAATACCGAGCCAAGCGTAAAAGTCCAGCCCGACCCCAGCCACTCCCAGGTTCGCCCGCTGATCAAGGCACCAAGCAGGCCACCGGCACCAAAGGACAAGCTGGAATAAAGCGCCTGCCCGCGCCCCTGAGCCTTGCCTGGAAACCATTGATTGACGGCTGCAATCGAAGAAGCGTGATAGGCGCCAAAGGTCAGGCCATGCAACAACTGGACGAAGATCATGACCGCTGCAGACTCGACGCCCCAGCCCATCAACAAAAACCTTAAGACTGCTGCGGCAAAGCAGGCGAGCAAAATGACGCGCAATGAAAAATGTTTCGACAGACGGGCCATGAACATGAACACAACGATCTCCGCGACCACACCGAGCGACCAGAGCAAGCCAACCTCTGTCTTGGAGTAGCCATGTGCATCGAGGTGGATCGAGTAGAAAACATAGAACGCCCCGTGCGCCGCCGACATGGCAAAACAAGCCGCCATCAGCGCCACGACCTTGGGCTGCCGGAGAATGTCGCCAATCGGCTGAGCGTCCCGAGCATGCGGGATTGGTGGCGCCTCAGGCAAGGTCAGCGCATAGACGAGGATGCCAACCAGAATCACCCAGCACACCCAGAGCACAGCGACCGGCGGAGCCACGTCAAGCAAAGCACCCGTCGCCATGACGGCGGCGATGAAACCTATTGAACCCCATAGACGAATACGACTGTAACGACCGCGCTCTTCGCGCAGATGATCAAAAGTCAGCGTCTCGACCAACGGGAGCGCTGCGCTCCAGAAGAATGCCAAAACAGCCATCGCAACCAGCATGGCGGGCAATTTGTCGAGCCAAAAGAATGCGGTGAACCCAGCCAGCCCGATGGCACCCGCCAGGCGAATGATCGCTACGCGCTGACCAAAATGATCAGCCAGCCAGCCCCACAGATTTGGGCCAAACAGGCGCATCAACTGCATCTGCGACATCAACAGACCGATGTCCCAGGCAGAAAAATTCAGGGATTGGAGATAGAGCCCAAAGTAGGGCGAGAACGCGCCAATGAAGGCGAAGTAGAAAAAGTAGTAGCCCGAAAGGCGCCAGTAAGGCAGTGCATGCATCCGGCGATTTTACCGGATGCAGCGTCAGGCAAAGGCGCTATCAGGCCTTGACGGATTGCTGGCCGGCACGGAAGGCAAGCAGCAAATGGTAGATCTCATCCTTCAGCTTGACGCGCTGCTTCTTCATGTCTTCGATGGTGAAGTCAGCAACCGGCATGTCGTGCTCTTCCAGATCCTCGACCTTGCCGGTCAGGCGATTATAGGAAGCGAACTGCCGGGCAAAATAGGCATTGCCGGACTTGAGCGCATCAATCCCGTCCTTGAATTCCGGAAACTCCTGATACAGATCGTGGTGATCAACTTGCATATTTTCTCTCCCTATTGCATTGACCTGCCGCCAACGCGGCAAAAACAGAAATATTACGCGATTTTCCCGGCAATGCGCGGCGTAGCACACACCACATCGCCGCACTGCGCACGATGACGCAAGGCGTGATCCATCAGAACCAGAGCCAGCATCGCTTCGGCAATCGGTGTCGCACGAATACCGACACAAGGATCGTGGCGTCCTTCGGTGGCGACCTCAATAGCCTCGCCCTGGCGATTGATAGATCGCCGCGCCTGAGCGATTGACGAAGTCGGCTTGATTGCCATATTGACGATGATGTCCTGGCCCGTTGAAATGCCACCAAGCACACCGCCAGCATGGTTGGTCGCGAAGCCCTGCGGCGTCATTTCATCGCCATGCTCACTGCCTTTCTGGGCCACTGAATCAAAACCGGCGCCGATTTCGATACCCTTGACGGCATTGATGCCCATCATCGCGTAGGCAATCTCGGCATCAAGCCGGTCGTAAACCGGCTCGCCCCAGCCCGGCGGAACACCGGTAGCGCTCACGGTAATCTTGGCCCCCACGGAGTCCAGCGACTTGCGCAGGTTATCCATATAAGCCTCCAACTCCGGCACGATGGCGGCATTAGGCGCAAAGAAGGCGTTGTCGTCGATATCGTTCGCCGAAACAAAAGGAATCTCGATCGGACCAAGGGCGCTCATCCAGCCGCGAATCGTCACCCCGAAACGTTCGTGCAGCCATTTGCGGGCGATTGCCCCGGCAGCAACCCGCACCGCCGTCTCGCGAGCCGATGAACGGCCACCACCTCGATAGTCCCGGAATCCATACTTCTGGGTGTAGGCGTAGTCGGCATGTCCCGGACGGAAAGTATCGGCAATGTTGCCGTAATCCTTGCTACGCTGATCCTGGTTGCGGATCAACAGCCCGATCGGCGTACCGGTCGTCTTGCCTTCGAAAACGCCAGACAGAATTTCAACCGTATCCGGTTCGCGACGCTGCGTTACATGACGTGAAGTACCCGGCTTGCGGCGATCCAGTTCAGCCTGGATATCCGCCTCGCATAACGACAGGCCCGGCGGACAGCCATCGACCACGCACCCGATGGCCGGGCCATGCGATTCACCAAAAGAAGTAACAGTAAATAAAGTACCAAAGGTATTGCCGGACATGGACTGAGCTTGATTCTAATCAGGGCCTGCAGTTTAACACGTCGCGAAATCCTGCCGTTTCGCCGCGCAAGGCAGAATGAAAAAGGGCGGCCATCGCCGCCCCTGTCCGAACCGCTACGGAATCAAGAAGCAGGCGTTTCGCCCGGCCAGTTCTTGATATAGCTCTTCAGCATTTTGTTCTCGAAGCTCTGCTCCTCCAGAACCGCCTTGGCCACATCGAGGAAGGAAATGACCCCCATCAGTGTCTCGCCATCGACCACAGGCAGATAACGGGAGCGCTTCTCGATCATCAGGCGACGCAGATCGTTGGCTTCCATATCAGGAAAGGCTGTCACCGGGTTAGCCACCATGACATCACCCACCGTCATGCCATCCGGACTCGAAGCATGCTGCTTCAGGGCCAGAAGAACTTCACGGAAGGTCAGCATACCGACCATCTTTCCGGCGTCCATGACCACCAATGAGCCGACATCAAGATCCGCCATGGAGTCGATGGCGACAGCCAAGGATTGCTGTGGCGTCACCGTAAACAGCGTGCCGCCCTTGACGCGAAGGATTTCCCGAACCTGCATCGCTTTCTCCAGAATTACGATTGTTTGACCGCATTGATCTTAGAGCATCCGCAGGAAATCTGGAAGAACAATGGCACCACTCGCATCAGGTGCGGTCAAACCCATAGTCATGAAAATCCATGACAAAAAATATTTACGTATTTAACAAATTTAACGGAGTTATCACTTGCGCAACGTCATAGGCATATATATACTTTGGCGTATTACCTAAGTCATACCTCGCTAGGATGCTTGGGTAACCTTATTACACTAGCGTATGGAGAATGGATGATGAGCACTGTAAAGACCATCGAGAAAATCGACGCCCGCGAAATCCGTCGCAAACTTGGCCTCAACCAGCAACAATTCTGGTCCACGCTGGGCGTTACCCAGAGCGGCGGTTCCCGCTATGAAAGCGGTCGCAGCATGCCGAAGCCCGTGCGCGAACTGCTTCGCCTGGTCCACGTTGAGCAGGTTGACATCAAGAGCATCAAGCGTGACGACTGGGAAGTGGTCGAGTATCTGAAGTCGCAGGAACCGGAACTGTTCAAGTCCCTGAAAAAATCGGCTCGCAGCCACGCAAAAAAAGCGGCCTGATTTTTGCCCGGACAGGGGCATCAACCGCGAAAACGGGCATCACGGGGATACAGAAACCCGGATGCCCGTTTCTTTTTCTATCTGCTTGCCGAAATCAGTTAATTCGAGTTCAGACAGCGCGCTCAGACGCGACGCCGCCGGCTGCAGCGATGGCCTGGCCAAACCATAGAGATGTATCCCAGCCAGTTTTCCGGCCAGCGGTCGCAGAAAATCACAATAGGCCATTCGTGATTCGGCCGAAGGTGCCATGCCATCCAACGCAAACCAGCAGGTCTGAACCCAAGTCGGGGCAAGGCCGGCACAAGTCTCCAGGTTTTTCGCCGTCTTTTCTGGAATGCTGGGAACACCATTGATTTCAGCCACCTCGCTCGCCATGGCGCGATCCACTTTGAACCAGACCTCGCCACCGAGTTTCGCCAGATGCCGAATACCGGATTGAACATCAGCGCGATGCATCAGGCTGCCGTTGGTGATCAGCCGAACCACCAACTTCCCGACCTGGCCGAATCTGTTCAAGACATCACCGACTCTCGCTACTGCATCAGCAAATTCAGCCGCGCTGGTCGGTTCGCCATTTCCGGAAAATGCCACGTCCATCAGACGGCGCGCCTCCGGAGGAACCTGTCGTTGCATGAAGTCGCCATGCAAGACATCGCCAAGGAAAGCAGCCAACTCGGTTTCCAGACGATCCAGATCAATTGGTGGAGGGCCGCCTCGCGTCAGGTTTTCGACCTGACAATACAGACACGCCCAGTTGCACGCATTGTTGGGATTGAGATTGATGCCGATCGACACCCCACCGGCGCGGCGAGACACGACAGGGTAGACGTAGAGCAAACCGGCACTATCCCGGCGGTGATCATCGATGGAGAGCATGGCGCATTGTATAATCCGCGACCGCCTTGTCGAGCAATACGCCCATGTTGATTACCCGCCGCCTCGAATTCGATGCCGGGCACCGCATCCCTGACCACAAAAGCCAGTGCCGCCATCTGCACGGGCATCGCTACGCCATCGAAATCACGCTGTCAGGCAGCGTTATCGTCAAAGCCGGCGATGCTGCAAATGGCATGGTGATGGATTTCTCGCAGGTTAAGGATCTGGCCAACAGCCACTTGGTCAATGAATGGGACCACGCCTTCCTCGCCTACGCCGGCGACAAAGCCATCGTCGAGTTCCTGTCCTCGCTCCCCGGCCACAAAACGGTCATTCTTGATCGCGTGCCGACTGCTGAAAATCTGGCCAGAATTGCCTTCGAACGCCTTGATGCGGTTTATCGGGACACCTATGGCAACCACCTGCAACTTGAGCAGGTCAGACTCTACGAAACGCCCAACTGCTGGGCCGATGCTTTACGCACCAAGCTGGATTGAGCCGAAAAACATCTCCCTCTATACTGCTGGAATAGAGCAAAGGCATCACCGATGCCCGAGGAGCGTGAGATGCAGAACAAGCCCGCTGATAAACGCGGAACAGCCTCACCCAAACGGGGCACCGGATCACCATGAAACAGCCCTCCGGCAACATCCCCAATACAGCGCTGGTGCTAACCGGTGGTGGCGCACGGGCAGCCTACCAGGTGGGGGTTTTGCTGGCTGTCGCCAAGCTCTCCACCAATCGACGCCAAAACCCTTTTCCCATTCTCTGCGGCACCTCGGCCGGAGCGATCAATGCAACCGGCATTGCTTGCCTGGCTGATAATTTCGGGAAGGCAGTCTCTGTCCTTGCTTCCTTCTGGCGCAACATGCACGCGGGTGACATCTACCGTGCAGACCCTCTGGGCATCGGTCTTTCAGGCGCGCGCTGGCTTTCAACACTGACCATGGGCTGGCTGATCCGCAACCCGCCGCGCTCACTGCTCGACAATGCGCCCCTCCGCGAATTATTAAGCCGGCACCTCGACTTCCGTGGCATTGAACGCTCCATCGCCAATGGCGCCCTGCACGCGCTGAGCATTTCGGCCTCCGGCTACGAGTCAGGCGACAACATCAACTTCTTTCAAGGCAACCCCGACGCCCAACCATGGCGCCGCGTCCAGCGTATTGGCATCCGCGCGGAAATCGGGGTCGATCACCTGCTCGCCTCAAGTGCCATACCATTCATTTTTCCGGCCACCAAAATCCATCGGGAGTACTTCGGCGACGGGTCAATGCGTCAATTGGCACCGATCTCTCCGGCGATCCATCTCGGTGCCGAACGAGTCCTGATCGTCGGCGCCGGCCGCAAGAACGAACATCAGGAAAGACGACGCGTAGATGGCCATCCCTCGCTGGCACAAATCGCCGGGCATGCCCTATCCAGCATCTTTCTCGACAGTCTGGCCGTTGATATTGAACGGATGCAGCGAATCAACCGTACGCTGGCCGCAATCCCCCCCGAAACAAGAAAAGCCAGCGATATTCCGCTTCGCCCTATCCGCACCTTGATCATCTCGCCATCCGAACGTCTGGAGCGAATCGCTGCCGAACACGCCAACGCTCTGCCTTGGGCGATGAAGATGATGCTCGGCGGAATCGGCGGCATGAACCGCCGCAACGGCACGCTGACCAGCTACCTCCTGTTCGAGAAACCATATACGCGAGCGCTGATTGATCTGGGCTATGCCGACACGCTGGCTCGCTCACAGGAAGTCGGTGATTTCCTGGATCTCTAGAAGAAAAGAGCAAGGAGTTGGCCGAAGCATGACAGCTTGGTAAGTTGACTCGTCAAATTGAAACTATCCGCCAATCCCACCTCAGAAAAAACCGCACCATGGAACAATACCTCCCGGAAGATCACCCCGACATGATCCGAATCGTCCAAGCCGCACATCACGACATCAGGCCGCAAGCGACAAAGACGCAAACGAACTCATTAGCAAACGCACTCTCCATGGCCTTGGGTACCACGGCAGGCAGTGGCGAAGATCTGGAAAATATCGAATTCCTGATCCATGTCCTGTCTGTAAATCGCGCCTCCGGAGCAATCGAAGATGACGTCTTCGAACAATTACTGCAACAGATCAAGACAAAGGATGGCCGGGCCGAGCTAACTGCACGATTCACCCAGGAACTTGAAGCCGAACATGGGTATGAAGATGACGAATGAAAATGGGATCACCGACCTGGGCGACAAGCAGGTGCCAATCCCATTTCGATTTCGGCGCAAATGCCTGCAGCAGGCTTAATCAGAGCATCTCACTACGTATCATCGAAAACAATGGGTGAGATGATGGGTGGAAGATTCTAACCACCCGAAATCCCTTGCAGAATAAGGGATTTTGGCGGGTCCGGTGAGATTCGAACTCACGATGCTTTTCAGCACGCCGGTTTTCAAGACCGGTGCATTCAACCGCTCTGCCACAGACCCAATGGGCGCGCATGATACCACAATCATCATCCGCTCTATCCAGCGGGAGCAGCGATGAATAATTGAAACTTAGGTCATGCTCCGTTAGTCTTAGCATTTGTATAAACAACACGAGGGAGTTTCCCGCATGAATACCAACTTCGAGATTGCCAACCAAGGCTCTTCGGGGCTCGCACTGCAGCAGAACCGCGTTCTGCGCAACACCTACATGCTACTCGGCCTGTCCATGGTGCCGACGGTCATCGGCGCACTGGTTGGCATCCAGATGGAATTCAGCTTCCTGGCGGGTAGTCCGTTCATGGCGTTCCTGCTCTTCCTGGGCATCGCCTGGGGCTTCATGTGGGGCATCGAAAAGAACAAGGACAGCGGCTTGGGCGTTGCGCTGCTGCTCGGCTTCACGTTCTTCATGGGCCTGATGCTGTCGCGCATCCTGCAGGTCGCGCTTGGGTTCTCCAACGGCGGATCAATGATCGCCATGGCGGCAGGCGGTACGGGCGCGGTGTTCTTCACGATGTCGACTATTGCAGCCGTCAGCAAGCGTGATTTCACCGGCATGGGCAAGTTCCTCTTTGTCGGCATGATCGTTGTGTTGCTGGCTGCCGTTGCCAACATCTTCTTCCAGATTCCCGCGCTGTCGCTGACCATAGCAGTCGCTGTCGTCGGCATCTTCTCGGCCTATATCCTGTACGACATCAGCCGTATCGTTCAGGGCGGCGAGACCAACTACGTCAGCGCAACTCTCGCGGTCTACCTGGACGTCTACAACGTTTTCGTCAGCCTGCTGCAACTGATCATGGCCTTCACCGGCGAGCGCGACTAACCGCGAACGGCATAGCAAAAAGGCGGCCAAGGCCGCCTTTTTCACGCTCTATCGAAACGTACAAATCAGGGTCGTTCAAAAACAGCAATCGACTCGACGTGCGCGGTGTGCGGAAACATGTTGACCGCCCCGGCCGTCACAAAACGATACGCCTTTTCCACCACCAGCACCGCCGCATCGCGGGCGAGCGTTCCAGGATTGCAGGACACGTAGACAATCCGTTGCGGCGCATCCTTGCCGATTGCCCGGACCAGCTCAACCGCTCCCTCGCGCGGGGGATCAATCAGCATTTTGTCGAAATGACCGAGAGCTGCCAGTGATTCCTCGGTACACTCGAACAGATTGGCAACGCCAAATTCAACGTAACTAGCCAATCCATTTGCCTTGGCACTCTGCTGCCCTCGCCTGACCAACCCTGCACTTCCCTCGACGCCAACGACCATCGCACCCGATCTGGCAATCGGCAACGTGAAATTTCCCAAGCCGCAAAACATGTCAGCAATTCGCTCCCCTGGCTGAGGATCAAGCAGGCGAAGCGCACGGCGAACCATCACACGGTTAACGGCATGGTTGACCTGGGTGAAATCGGTTGGCTTGAAATCGAGCTCCAGACCAAACTCCGGCAGGGTGTACGACAGACGAGGCCCGGTTTGCGGACAAAAGCGATAGACCGTATCCGGCCCCTTCGGCTGCAAGTAGAAAACGATGTTGTGACGGTCGGCAAAATCACGCAGCAAGCGCTCGTCGGCACTGCTCAGCGGATCGAGAATGCGCAAAAGCAGCGCGGTGCAGTGCTCGCCCACGGCGACTTCAACTTCGCGTATGCGCTCGGCTATCGACAAAGCGCCAAACAACTCACGCATCGGCATCAGCAAGGCCGAGACATGCGGCGGCAAAATGACGCAACTCCGGATATCGGCGATGTAACTGCTGCGCCACTCATGAAATCCGATCAGCATGCCACCGCTTTTTGAAACACGGCGGACGGCAAGACGGGCCCGATGCCGGTAACCCCAAGGAGTTCCCTGGATTGGTGGCAACATGGTTTCCGGACGAATGCGTCCAATGTGCCAGAGACTATCCTCCAGCACCCGCTGCTTGGCCGCAACCTGTGCCGAGGGCTCCATGTGCTGCATGGCGCAACCGCCACAGATGCCGAAATGTGGGCAGCGCGGCTCAACGCGAGCATTCGATGGTTTCAGAACACTGACCAGATGCGCCAGCTCAAATTTCGACTTTCTTCGGAAACTGGCGTACTCAACCGTTTCTCCAGGCAAGGCGCCATCAACAAAAATGGCCTTGCCCTCCTGACGAGTGACGCCCCGCGCCTCATGGTCCAGCGAATCGATAATCCCGATGGGCACGGTCAACTCCGAAAAAGCGCGAATTCTATCAATCGGTTACACTAAGCGCCATGGCTCGCGAACTGATCACCTCCTGGGCAGACTATCAGACGGCAATCGACCGGCTACTGGCCATTGCCTGCCACAAAATCCGAATTTACGACGAAGATCTGTCTTCCCTGAAACTCGAAGCGGAACCTCGCCTGGTCAACATCAAGCGTGTTCTACAAGCCGGACAGGGCGATGCTCTGCAGATAGCCCTCCGTAATGCATCGCCAATTCGTCAGCAGCACCCAACATTCCTCAAGCTGCTGAGCACCTATGGACACCTCGCAGCAGTGCAGGAAACTCCACCTCAGCTCGCACACCTGCGGGACAGCATGATTCTTGTCGATGACAAGTACGCGTTGATCCGTTTCGAACGCGACCTGCCCCGCAGCAAATTTCTGATCGATGAGATCGACGAAATGCGTCCATATCTGACCCGTTTTCGTGAAATCTGGACAGAGGGCGGTGAAAGCGTGACCAACACCACCTTGGGGCTCTGATACGCAATTGCCATGATGCAAAGCAACAACCGGCGCCCAATCCGAACAATATATTGATATAATCTTGGACTGATCAGGTAGCTCCTGATCTCTGAATAATCAGATTATGTAGGTTCTTGTCGATAAGGAAATTCCATGAATAAGTCTATTCTCGTTGCTGCTCTGATCGCTGTTGCTCTGTCCGCTTGTGGTAAGAAGGAAGAACCGGCTGCTGCCGCTCCGGCTCCGGCTCCGGCTGCTGCCGCTCCTGCTGCTCAACCGGCTGGCATGGCTGGCATGACCGGCATGGAAGCCGCCAAGCCGGCTGAACAAGCTGGTATGGCTGGCATGCAAGGCATGGCCGCTCCGCAAGCTGGTATGGCTGGCATGGAAGCCGCCAAGCCTGCCGAGCAAGCTGGCATGGCTGGCATGACCGGCATGGAAGCCAAGAAGTAATCCTTCTTGCTTTCAAGAAAAACGGGGCTTCGGCCCCGTTTTTTATTGCCTCTCAGATACCGCCTAAGCCAGGCTACGCCAATCGAAGCCCTGATCCGGAGTGGCCACTCCAACCCAATCTTTTGAGCGCCCCAAAGTCTCACTAATCAGGCTCACAACCAGTTCCGGCAAATTATTGCGCTCGCTCAAATGCGCCGCAACCAGATGCTGGAGATTTGAGCAGTCTATTAATTTCAGAAACCTGGCAGCTGCCAAGTTTTCCAAATGTCCGTAGCGACCGGCGATACGTCGCTTGAGAGATGTCGGATAGGCCGAGCGCTCAAGCATCCCGGCATCGTGATTGAATTCAAGGACCAGTCCGGCGCAGCCAGACAATACGTCGCAGACGTGTGGTGTCGTTTCACCAATATCGGTCAATACGCCGAGACGGGTTCCAGCACCGGAAAATACATACTGAACAGGCTCTCGGGCGTCATGCGGAACAGGAAACGGCAACACCTCCAATTCCCCGACGCTGAAGGGCCGATGGCTATCGATGATGCGCAGATCAAGGCCGGCATCGTTCTCCCGACAGCCGCCCCAGGTACCATGGGTCATCCATATCGGAAGCCCGAATTTACGGGCCATCCTGAAAACGCCCCCAACATGGTCGCCATGTTCATGCGTCACAAGAATACCTGCCAGATCGGCAGGTTGCCGGCCCAGACGCTGCAGCCGGGTTACGGTGTCCCGCAACCCGAAGCCACAGTCGAGCATCAGGCAGGTTGCCTCATGCTCGACGAGCAGCGCATTGCCTGCGCTGCCACTGCCGAGCGAGGCAAAACGGATCACTGCAACTGCTGAAGGAGCAGGCTGAGGATCTTCTTTGCAGTTTCTGACTTGTCGGTACCGCCCTCGCTGGACAGAACCTTGACAACGCTTTGCTGGCCATCTTCGCTGACGTAGATGCGGTATTGCACCTTGGAACTCGCCGGCTCGGCGCTCTTCCAGAATGCCAGCTTGGACAGGAAGCCATCGTCCTTCTTGCGGTTATCGACTTCTGGATCGACGTAACGCACGAAGTACAGGCCACGCGAACGGTCGCGATCTTCGACGGTAAAGCCGACGCGATCCAGCGCCAGGCCAACCCGACGCCAGGTTCGGTCAAAGCGCTCGAAAACTTCCAGCGTTCCGGCGCCGTCATCCGATTTGGCCAGCTTGGCGCGCGGCTCGGCCTTGGCGGCGGCGAGCGAAACTTCGGCACGCTTTTCTTCGGAACCCAGGCGCACCATCAGGCGACGCAGCATTTCGGCTTCCAGTTCCGGATCAGAGGCCCGTGGCTGCCAGCGTGTGTCATCCTTGGCCGATGAGGTATAGACCTCCTCCATAGCACGATGGCTGACAAAAATATCGGTAGTTCCCGGCGTCGAACCTGGCTCGAAACGCGTACGGAACTTGTCCCGCTCCCCCGTTGAATAGAGGGAGTCAAGCAGGCGACCCAAGGTATTGCGAATGAAATCCTGGCCGATCTTGGCCCGGTTTTCGGCCCAGTCGGTTTCCATCACACCCGCTTCCGGGCGTTCAACGGCGATGATGAAGCCGGTTTCCTGCCAGAAATCCTTGACCGTATCCCACAGCTTGTCCGCCGGAACGGCAACGACCAGCCAGCGCTGGTTACCGGAGCGTTCGACGCGAACCTTGTCGACCTCTGGCAACACCGTAGAATTCTGCGCCTGAGCCTGGGGCGTCCGGTCGGCACTGTAGGCCGAGAAGGTTGCACTGCCCTTGCCAACCGCATCAGGCACCAGATATCGGTCATCACGGGTGATCTGGGTTAGGTCCGGAGGGACTTCAAGGGTCGGCGCCTTGCCAGCCGACTTGTATTCGATCTTGCGCGAATCAGGAAGAATGCTGCATCCGGCCAGCGCTATGGCCAACAGGGAAAGGGCGAGGCCGGAAAGCCGACGATTCATGTTTTCTTTACTCCGTCAGGCGACGAGGCCGGCCTGGCGCAGCGCAGCCAGGACACGTGGTTGATTGGCTTCGGAAAGCGTGGTCAGGGGCAGGCGGATACCATTGGGCATCATGCCCATCTTGTGCACAGCCCACTTGACCGGAATCGGATTGGCTTCGCAGAACAGATCGCGATGCAAGGCGAGCACCTTGAAGTGAATTTCGCGTGCCTTGGCGATGTTGCCGCTGGCAGCCGCGACACACATCTCATGCATCAGGCGCGGCGCCACATTGGCGGTCACCGAGATGTCACCGTGGAAGCCGAGACTGATCGTCGCCACGGCCGTCATGTCGTCACCGGTGTAAAGTGCAAAATCCTTCGGGGCGCGGGCGATCAGATCGCAGGCCCGATCGATGTTGCCGGTCGCATCCTTAACACCGACGATGCCCGGCACTTCAGCCAGACGCAGGATAGTGTCATTGGACATGTCGGCCACGGTACGGCCCGGTACGTTGTAAAGCAGTACCGGCAGCTCCACCGCCTCGGCAATCGCCTTGAAGTGGCGATAGAGGCCTTCCTGGGTCGGCTTGTTGTAATAGGGCACGACTGACAGCGCCAAGTTGGCACCCGCCTTCTTGGCGAACTCGGTCAGCTCGATGGCTTCGGCCGTCGAATTGGCACCGGTACCAGCGATGACCGGGATACGGCCGGCGATGTGATCAACGGCGACCTTGATCAGTTCGCAATGCTCCTCGACGTTGACCGTCGGTGACTCACCGGTCGTGCCGACCACCACGATGGCATCTGTGCCTTCCTGGACATGGAAGTCGAGCAGGTTGCGAAAGGAGTTCAAATCGAGGCTGCCATCCTCATGCATGGGCGTAACGATGGCGACAATGGATCCGGTAATCATGGCCTGTATATGAAGAAAGTAATCTGTCGATTGTAACTGAAGGCTATTCACCGCGGAAAGGCGCTTGGTAACAGTTTGTTATTTTTCCGACATCCAATGAAGCAAGCCACGACCGACCCACATTTTGCCACCCGGCAAAAGCAGTTCCGGATGCCGATCCGGTGCTGCTGACCGCAGTTGCCGGGCAAACTCATCAAGTCGGGTCGCCACCGGCACCTGCCACCCCAAGATGCGCAAGCGATAACGCAACAGATTTTTCAGACGCGGCAACGAAAGCATTCGCGTTTCCGACATGCGTGCCGCCCCCCCTTCGCGAATCCGTTGCCAGTCCAGTTCGGCCAGCTCATCCAGCAAACCGGCCGCCTCGCCAAAATTTGCCGCGGCCTGCGCCAGCGACGCTTCAGCCGAAGGAAAACGCATGGTCAGCGAGGTCATGGCCTTATGGCGGAGAAAATTGCGCGTCAAGGAGATGTCGGCATTGCTTTCGTCATCAATCCAGGCCAATCCGGCGGATGTGGCATACGCTTCGATTTCCGGACGCGAGCTATCGAGAAGCGGCCGGAGCAGATGCAAGCGGCCGAATTGTCTTTCCGCCGGCATTCCGGCGGCACCGGTCACCCCTGAGCCACGCAGCAGGTTGAACAACACGGTTTCTGCCTGATCGCCACGGTGATGACCTAGCAACAAGCAGTCTGCAGACATCTCGGCAAAGACCTCATAGCGCGCCTTGCGTGCCGCCGCCTCCAGTCCCTGCCCGGAAGCAGTATCCACGCAGACGTGGCGAATGACGAGCGGAACGTCCAGCCTGGCGCAATAGTCGGCGCAAAACTGCCCCCAGGCATCGGCATTCGGCGAAAGTCCATGATGGACATGGATGGCCTCTAACCGCCCGGCGAATCCCAATCGGGTCAGCAGATGCAACAGGACGACAGAGTCGCAACCACCTGACAGCCCTACCGCAAGGCGCTCATCCGGTGCGAGCCGTGCGGCGAGAAATGAGCCGACCCGTGCCGGCAGGTCAGCTGACAGCCTGTTCCTTGAAGCGGCCATAGCTCATCAGCCGCTCGTAGCGCGTTGCCAGCAATTCGGCAGTTGACAGCCCGGAAAGCTGCTTCAGCGCGTCCTGCAAGGCTTTCTTGAGGTTTTGTGCCATAGCTGCATGGTCGCGATGCGCGCCACCAAGTGGCTCATTAACGATCCTGTCGATCAGCCCCAGGGTTTTCAGGCGTTGTGCTGTGATACCCATCGTTTCGGCCGCTTCCGGAGCCCTCTCGGCACTCTTCCAGAGAATCGAAGCGCAGCCTTCCGGCGAAATTACCGAGTAGGTCGAGTACTGCAGCATTTGCACGGTGTCGCCGACAGCAATGGCCAGCGCACCACCGGAACCGCCTTCACCGATGATGGTGACGATGACCGGCACTTTCAGCTCAGCCATTACATACAGATTGCGACCAATCGCCTCGGACTGACCTCGTTCTTCGGCATCGATACCCGGATATGCACCCGGGGTGTCGACGAAGGTCATCACCGGAAGGCCGAACTTCTCGGCCAGCTTCATCAGGCGCAAGGCCTTGCGGTAGCCTTCGGGACGCGGCATGCCGAAGTTGCGATAAATCTTTTCCTTGGTATCGCGCCCCTTCTGGTGGCCAATCACCATGACTGGCTGGCCATTGAAGCGCGCAAGGCCGCCGACGATGGCATGATCATCAGCAAAGGCACGGTCGCCGTGCAACTCTTCGAAATCGGTAAAAATCAGCGAGAGGTAATCCAGCGTGTAAGGACGCTGCGGATGACGGGCTACCTGGGAGATCTGCCACGGTGTCAGCTTGGCGTAGATATCCTTGGTCAGTTGGCCACTCTTCTTTTCCAGACGATCGATCTCTTCGGAGATGTCGACGGCGGAATCATCCTGGACGAAGCGCAGCTCTTCGATCTTGGCTTCAAGATCGGCAATGGATTGTTCGAAGTCGAGGAAGCTTGTTTTCATGGACTGCTCGTTTGCTAAGTTGGGGCGCATTTTACCCCAAAGGCAGAAAGGCTACTGACTCAGTACTCGACCGGCACCGGATCAAGGCTGCGCCACAGATACCAGGTTGCGACGGAACGCCACGGCCGCCAGCGTTCGCCAAACGCAGCCAGCGTCTTGCGCGGCTGTTTTTCACCCTTGAAATAGCGATCGTTCACAGCGCGCTGCAGACCAATATCGTCGAGAGGAAATACATCCGGACGCATCAGGTTGAAGATCAGGAACATCTCGGCCGTCCATCGCCCGATACCTCGGACCGCGACCAATTCGGTAATGATCGCTTCATCATCCAGCGTGCTCCAGGCAGATGGATCCAGCTGCCCACTGGAAAAATGCCCCGCAAGATCACACAGATATTCGACTTTCCGCTTCGACAAGCCGCACCCCGTCAAGCCGCTTTCGCCAAGCGCCAGGATGCGCTCTGGCGCAACGCTGCCAACCTGCGCCAGAAAACGCCCCCAAACCGAATCGGCCGCCTTGACCGAGATCTGTTGGCCAACAATGGACCGGGCAAGCGTCGCAAATGGATCGCCGCGCGAAACAAGCGACAAACCGGCAAAGCGCTCGACCAGCTCGGCCATCAAAGCATCTTGGTGCGACAAGTCGCTGATCGCTTGGGTCCAGTAATCGGGAGGCATGGGCTGATTATACGGTGGCGCAATCCAGGACAAATTTCAAAGAGATATTTGGCTTCCAGCCAAGACTCACTATGACAAGTTTGTTAATATCACCAAAAAACAAACCAGAGAACACGCGATGAATCACTCGGACCCCGTTTTCGTCCAGCCGCTTCTCGGCGCTGATGATGCATGGGCCGGCTACAAGGTCGAGTCAGCCCCTGGCACCAACGACAAAATCCTCACCCGGCTCTGCGCCTCGCCGCAACTCGCCGAATTCGATCAGCGGCTCCCGTGGTTCCTTCCGGCATCGAATAATTGCAGCGGGTCGACACACCTCGGCGAGCGCCTGGTAAGCGTTTTCCCGGCACAACCCGCCCCGGAAAGCCAGGAAAGCCTCAAGCAACTGGAAGCCCGGCTCCGCCAGTGCAACAGCAAGGTTGGACTCATCGCGTCAGCGAACAGCAAACTGCCGGCAACGGGCACTTGGGATTTTTTGTTGATCGGCGCCAGCCACGCACGCTGTTTACCGCCCTATACGCTGCTTGGCATGGCCAGCCGCACCACGATCGTAGCCACTGATGTGCATTCCCACGGGGATCGCGACTGGATGCTGAGCAATGCCTGCACACTATGCACCAGCGAATTTCTGCTAACTCGCTCGGCAAGCAACAGCAAGGCCGACATTACCCGACTCAAGCTACTCAAATTGCTGACCTTGATCGATGGCGACGCCGACACCGGCGCTCTCGAAACCATCTTTCGGGAAGAAGCAAAGCTGTCGTACAGCCTGCTCCGGCTGGTCAATTCAGCGGCACTTGCCCCGCGCAGTCCGATCGTCAGTTTCGCCCAGGCAATCAACCTGCTTGGTCGCCGTCAGTTGCAGCGTTGGCTACAGTTGCTGGTCTACTCGGATCCGAACAACGGACAACATCCGACGCCACTGCTCCAGAAAGCCGCCTCACGCGGCCGTATCCTCGAATTGCTGGTGAGACAACTGGAACCGGCGCTCGAGAATCCAGAAGACACGGCATTCATGATCGGCACCTTCTCGCTGCTCGACGTCCTGCTAAACATGTCCATCTCGGACATCCTGCATCAATTGCCGCTGCCACCTTTCATCCACAATGCGCTGGCAGCACATGACGGACCACTGGGCACATTGCTCAGCGTGATGGACGCTGCCGACAAGAATGATTTGAAGCTGGCCGCAACGCTGCTCGAGAAACTCGGCATTGACGCCGAAACCTATCTTGACACTCAACTAGACGCCTACAGTTGGGCGGCAAAAATCCGACCGGCAGCCTGATCAGCCGAAACGCCCGCTGAGGAAGGGGTTGTATTTGCGTTCTTCGCCAAAGGTCGACATCGGGCCATGGCCGGGAATGAATTCGACATCATCGCCCAGCGGGAAGAGCTGTTCCTTGATCGAACGGATCAGCGTGTCGTGATCGCCGCGCGGGAAATCGGTTCGACCGATCGAGCCCTGGAACAGCACATCGCCGACCTGGGCCAGCCGACTGGGGGCATGATAAAAAACGACATGACCTGGCGTGTGGCCGGGACAGAGCAAAACATCGAGCTCGACGTCGCCAAAAGTCACCTTGTCGCCTGCCCTCAACCAACGAGTCGGCTCGAAACTCCGGACATTCGGAAAGCCGAACATCTTGCTCTGTTGCGGCATGCCCTCGATCCAGAAGCGATCTTCCTCATTCGGCCCTTCGATCGCGACACCCGTCTGCTCTGCCAGTGCCGCCACACCGCCCGCATGATCGATATGGCCATGGGTGACGAGGATCTTGGCCAACGTCAGCTTTTCATCCTCGAGCAGGTGCAGAATGCGTTCGATGTCGCCACCCGGGTCGATGACGACCGCCTGGCGGGTGTTCTCGCACCAGAAAACAGTGCAGTTCTGTTCAAAAGGGGTAACCGGAACGATGGCGTAGCGCATGGCAATAAGGGAAATGTTTGATCGCCAACGATTATCGCATGGCCCTGCCCTTGCCCGGCACCGCCCGCCCCCTTAAACTCCCGCAGATAGAAGCGAAATCAATTTGAAGGGCCACTACGCCATGCTTGACCACCCGCTACCGGACATTGATGCCTGGACACTGCTGTTCAGCAACAACGGGCTGCCTGTCCTGCGCGTCACCAAGCGGCGACTCGAAGAAATGCGTGCCGACCTCGACCGCGTCGACGCCCGCGAACTGGCCCGCCTGATCCTGCAGGACCCGATCATGACGGTTCGGGTGCTCTCCTACATCCAGCCCATGCGCGGCCGCTCCTTGCAACGAGACATTACGACCATTGCCAGCGCGGTGATGATGGCCGGGATAGAACCGTTCTTCAACCGCTTCAGCGAGTTGTTCACCATCGAAGATCAGCTCAAGGAAGCCGGCCCGCAAGCCCTTCTCGGCGTCCTGCAGATTATTCGCCGCGCCCAGCGCGCCGCAGACTATGCCCAGGAATGGGCTATCTGGCGCCACGACATCAATATGGAAGAGGTGCGCATCGCCGCACTGCTGCATGACCTGGCCGAAATCCTGGTGTGGTGCTCTGCGCCACAGCTGGGGCTGAACATTCTTGAGCAGCAGAAGGCCAATCCGACGATGCGCAGTGCAGATGCCCAGAAACACACGCTGGGCTTCACCTTCTTCGAAATCCAGCACGAACTCTGTCGCGTCTGGCACTTGCCCGAACTGCTGCAGGCACTGATCGATGATGACCACGCAGATAGTCCGCGGGTCAAGAATGCCACCCTTGCTGTCCGCCTGGCGCGGCATTCATCGCATGGCTGGAACGATCCGGCGCTTCCCGACGATTACAAGGATATTGGCTTGCTGCTCAACATTACGCCGGAGGCCGTTCGCCAACGCCTTGGCCTGGAGCCGATGCCGGCCCGAGAGGCTGACGGCCAAGGGAACGACTAGCCACAGTAACGCAGATTGGCCCAGTCGATCAGCAACTCGGGGGATTGATAGGCCATGAAGATCAGGGCCAGCAGCAATAGCGCCAGGGCCACGCCCACCCCACCAAGAAACCAGCGCCAGTGCGGCTTCAACTCGTTAACCCCAGGCGAGCCAGCGGTTTTTCATTGATCGGCCAGGAACAGATCGTCGCCAGCACAGACAGTCCGATCGAGAGCGACCAGGCCAGCGAATAGGAACCGGTCTCGTCGAAAATCCTGCCGCCCAGCCATGCCCCCAGAAAACTGCCCAGCTGGTGACCAAGGAAGATGACGCCGGTCAGCATCGACATGTAGCGCAACCCGAAAATCTGGGCGACCAACCCGTTGGTCAATGGCACCGTGCCCAGCCAAAGCAGACCGATCACCGCGGCAAAAGTCCAGGCAACGGCAGTCGTCAGGGGAACCAGCATGAAAATCAGAATGGCCACGGCACGCAAGCCGTAGATCAGCACCAGCAGGTTTTTCTTGCTTGATCGCCCGCCCCCCCAGCCGAAGATGAATGAGCCGAAAACGTTGAACAGGCCGATCAGCGCCACAGCCGTCATGCCAACATTGGCCGACATGCCTGAATCGACCAGATAGGACGGCAGATGCAACATGATGAAGGCGGTCTGGAAGCCGCAGACAAAATATCCCCAGAACAGGTAATGAAAGCTGCGTTCGCCGCTTGCTTCGCGCAGCGCCTCCGTCACCGACTGGCCGGCGCCCGCTGAGGGCTTGTGGCCATCGGCCATGGCATAGGCCAGCGGCGCAATCAGCCCGACGCCGCAAGCCAGCAAGACCAGGGCGCTCTGCCAGCCATAGGTGGAGATCAGCATCTGCCCGATCGGTAACACGGCGAACTGGCCAAGCGAGCCGCCAGCACTCGCGATACCAAGCGCGAGGCTGCGCTTTTCCGGTGTCGTGTGCCGCCCGATGACGCCCATGATCACGGCAAAGGTCGTCCCCGACAGGCCGAGGCCAATCAGGACGCCGGCCGAAAGATCAAGGCTGAGCGGCGTGCCGGCCTGCGACATCAGGACCAGGCCGATCACATAGAGCACTGCCGCACCAACCACCGTACGCCCCGCGCCATGGCGGTCGGCAATGGCTCCGGCAAAGGGCGAGGCCAGTCCCCAGACCAGATTCTGGATGGCGAAGGCGAAGGAGTAGGTTTCGCGGCTCCAGCCATGATCGGTCGTCATCGGCTGCAGGAAGAGTCCCGCCGTATGGCGAACCCCCATCGACAAGGTCAGGATGATGCAGCCGACCGTCAGGATGATCAGCGGGGTGCGCCAGCCAGCGTTGCTCGTGTTCATATCGGCTTCCTAGAATTGGCTGTTTGAGCGTCGGACTTACGCCGGGTTCCCGGCGCGTGCCTCAAGCAACTCCCAGCGTTCGAGCAGCACCATCAGTTCGTCGTCGATGGCGGTCAGCCGCTCGGATGCCTTTTGCGCAGCCGACGGATCCGACTGGTAGAGGGAGGCATCAGCGAGACGCTTGCCCAGTTCAGCCTGCTCAGCTTCCAGCCCGGCGATTTTGCCTGGTAGCTCCTCTAATTCACGCTGCTCTTTCCACGACAGTTTCTCGCCTTTCGCCTTGGGCGGCTCAGCGGCCTTGACGGGCTCTGCTGCCTTGGCAGTTGGCTTGGGCTCTGCCTTGACCTTCGGCGTTTCCTTGGCCACGCTGGCCTTGTAGGTCGCCCAGTCGGTGTAACCACCGGCGTATTCCTTCCAGACGCCATCACCTTCGGCGGCGATGGTCTGGGTCACCACGTTGTCGATGAAAGTCCGGTCGTGGCTGACCAGAAACAGCGTGCCTTCGTAGGTCTGCAGCAGCTCTTCAAGCAATTCCAGCGTTTCGATGTCGAGGTCGTTGGTCGGTTCGTCGAGGACCAGGACATTGGCCGGCTTGGCGAACAGGCGGGCCAGCAACAATCGATTGCGCTCGCCGCCAGAGAGCGAACTGACCGGCGAACGGGCGCGTTCGGGCGCGAACAGGAAGTCCTCCAGATAGCCGATCACGTGCTTGCGGGCGCCGCCGATATCGACCCAGTCCGAGCCCGGAGAAATGACATCAGAGAGCGTCGAATTGGGGTCGAGCTGGGTGCGGAACTGGTCGAAATAGGCGATATCCATTTTCGTACCTTGGCGCACGATGCCGGAATCCGGCTTGATTTCATCGAGAATCAGGCGGAGCAACGTCGTCTTGCCGGCACCGTTCGGCCCGATCAGGCCGATCTTGTCGCCGCGCTGAATGCGGGTAGAAAAATCGCGAACAACCGGCTTTTCACCGTAGGATTTGAAGACATGCTCGAGCTCAGCCACCAGTTTGCCGCTCTTGTCGCCGGAGTCGAGTTGCAGATTGACCTTGCCCATCCGCTCGCGCCGCGCCTGACGTTCAGCCCGCAGTTGATCGAGGCGCTGGACACGGAACACGGCGCGCGTCCGCCGGGCTTCGACGCCCTTGCGAATCCAGATCTCTTCTTCCTTGAGCAGCTTGTCGGCCCGCGCATTGGCCAGGCCTTCCTCGTGCAGCATGGCCTCCTTGCGCAGCTGGTAATCCTTGAAACTACCGGGAAAGCTGACCAGCTTGCCGCGATCGAGCTCGACGATGCGCGTGCAGACGCGGTCAAGGAAGGAACGGTCGTGGGTGATGAAAAACAGCGTGACGCCGGATTCGATCAACAAGTTTTCCAGCCATTCGATGGCGGCAATGTCGAGGTGGTTGGTCGGCTCATCGAGCAGCAGCACCTCGGGCGCAACCGCCAGGGCCTGAGCCAGCGCCAGACGTTTCTTCTGACCACCGGACAGGCTGCCTACCCTTGCATCGGGGTCCAGCCCGAAACGTTCGATGACGCGCTCGGCCTGCGCCTCGTAGGCCCAAGCGCCACGCGATTCCAGTTCGTGCTGCAGCTCGGACATCCGTTCGAGCAAGACGTCGTGATCGGCATCGATTTCGCCCAGCTTGTGCGAGACCTCGTGGTATTCCGCGAGCAGCGTCGCGTTTTCGCCCATGCCGGAAATAACCGCCTCGAAGACCGTCGATTCGGCATCGAATGGTGGCTCCTGCGGCACATAGCCGACGCGAATTCCGGGCTGCACCCAGACTTCGCCATCATCCAGGCGCCCGCGCCCGCTACCGGCCGCCATCGCGGCGAGCAGGGAAGATTTTCCGGTACCGTTGCGCCCGATCAGGGCAACCCGCTCGCCCGGATCGAGCAGAAAATCGGCGTGATCGAGGAGCGGCACGTGGCCGTAGGCAAGGCAGGCGTCAGTCAGTTTTAAATAGGGCATTGGTCGCAATAAAAACGGCGCCCCGCAAGGCGCCGCGTTGGGAAGAAGCGAATTTTATCCGCTTGCAGAACAATCAGGTGGTAAAGCGGCTTAGCTGCGCCTGTAGATCGTTCGCCATGCGTTGCAGATTCTGCGCCCGCTCGCTGTTGCGGACAGCACGGCTGTTGCTGCCCTCGGCGGCCTGGGCAATGTTTTCCACCAGGCGGGCGATTTCCTGGCTGGCCGAACTCTGTTCGCGTGTGCTGTCGGCAATTCCATGAACGACGTCGACTGTCTGCTGTGCCCGCTGGTCGATGATCTCCAGCGAGTCACCAGCTTGACGGGCCATGCCGACACTGCCGCTCATGTTGGTGCTGACATCCTGCATGCGCTGGACGGCCCGGCCAGTCTCTTCCAGGATGGCATTGACGGTTGTGGAAATCTCCTGCGTCGAAACGGAAGTCCGCTCGGCCAGCTTGCGCACTTCGTCAGCCACCACAGCGAAACCGCGCCCCTGCTCACCCGCCCGGGCTGCCTCAATGGCGGCATTGAGCGCCAGCAGATTGGTCTGATCGGCAATTTCGCGAATCACGCCGACGACACTGGAAATCTGCTTGGAGCGCTCACCGAGCGACTGAATCAGCACCGCCGATTCGTTGATATCGCCAGCCACCCGCTCCAGTTCGGTCATTGCACGGTACACCACCTCTCGGCCCGAACCGGTGACCGTCTTGGCATCGGCGGAAATCTGAGCCGCCTGATTGGCGTTATCGGCGACATGCGTAATGCTGACCGACAGCTCCTCGACCGAAGCCGCAATCCCCGAGGCCGAAACGGAAGCCTGCTCTGAAGCGGCAAGGGCCGAACTGGCGGCATCCTGCAACTCGCCAGCAGCGACAGCCACTTGTGAAGAAGAGTTGGAAACGCCACGCACCAGACTGCGCATGCTTTCAGCCATATGGTTGAAGGCCGTGGCGATGGCATGCACTTCATTGCGACTGCCGGGCTCAGCACCCTGCACAACGGTACGCAGGTCGCCCTGACTGATACGTTCCACATCCAGCACCATTTGCCCGAGCGAGCGCAGGCGGGAACTGACCAGGAAATAGACCAGCATTGCCAGCACAAGGGCCGCCACGATACTGATGACGATCAGCAGATTGCGCAAGGCACGGCTTTCTTCGAGATATTCGTCCAGCCAGCTACCGGTTCCAACTGTCCATCCCCAAGCTTGTGAGGTCGCGGCGTACACGATCTTTTCGCGCGAAGCACCGCTGGTGTCAGCCATCGAGTAACGGAAGAGTCCATTTTTCCGCTCCAGCACCTGACGAAGTATTCCGCGAGTCGCCTCAGGAATGTCGATCTCGCCTATCTGCTGCTCCTGGAATTTCGGGTGCATGACAAATTCGCCGATGCCCTTTTCGTTGGTTGGACGGACGATATACACGTAGCCTGTCTTGCCGGCGACCAGTGCGCCGAACTGATCACGGATGCGCTTGAGTTCCTTGTCGAGGGAAATCCGTACCGAATAGGCCAGCCACGGCTTGCCATCAGCACCCTTCACTTGTTTGACGGTGCTGAAGTTGTACTTGCCGCCCCGAATGGCCAGCCCCTGATAATCCTCACCACCCAGCACCGCCTTGGTCACCGGGTCGCCATCCGGAAGTGGCACGCCGTTCATGGCTTTGCCATCCTTGTCCTTGAGCAAGGTCGCCAGGCGATAAACCTTGTTGTCGCGCACGATCAAGAATGCCGCATCGCTGCCGGTCAGGTCACGAAACCCCTTGAGCAGCCGATCATTGCCATTGAGGATTTCACTGCCGAGTTTGACCGCAGGCAAATCGACTTCACCAGTCCTGACCAGACCAACCCCGGCTTCAGGCATATTGCCAATGTATTTCCGGAAGAACTGCGACTCTTCATCGCCACGCACCTTGACCGCATCGAAAACCGAGTCGAGCATGCCGGCCATCAACTTTGCCTCGTGCTCCAGATTGGCCTCGGCCACTGCGATCGCGGCGCTATCGGCCTTGTTCTGTACGATCAGGGTCATCACCGAAAAAACAACGACCAATGCTGCAACAGTCGCCAGGATGAGTTGTTGAGCTATTGGACGCCGCGCGAAACCACCGACCATGGCATTTCTCCCCTCTTTATTTATATAAGCGTTTCAGAATCTATCACAACGCCGCCACCGACAGTACAATGCGGACCTCCGGCGCGTCTCCATAGTTAAATGGATATAACGGCTCCCTCCTAAGGAGCAGTTCCTGGTTCGATTCCGGGTGGGGACGCCACCTTCCCTGGCCAATCCGCACAGAGCCATGCGCCCCAAAAGAAAAAGCACTCAGCACTCTGTCGACATCAGCGAAGAAGCTGGCGTACGCCATTTGCACTTCGGTTCCGACTGGATACAGGGTGCCATGCGCATTGCCCGTCCGTGGTCGCTGGAACTGGCTTACACCCGCGAAATGATGGCCGGGCTCTTGCTCCGCCCCCAGCCGCACTGGCCTCGCCAGGCACTGCTGATCGGACTCGGTGCCGGCTCGCTGGCCAAATACATTTATCGTTACTTGCCCGAGTGCCGAATTACCGTGGTCGAAATCAATCCGCAGGTTGAATTCATTGCCCGGCAATATTTCAAGTTGCCGGACGATCCGCTACGCCTCGATGTGACCATCGGCTGCGGCGCCGACTTCATGCTGGGCGGTAACCGCCGCTTCGACATGATCCTGATCGACGGCTACGATCCGGAAGGACGGGCTGGCGTGCTCGACACGGAACCGTTCTACCAGGCCTGTCGTAGCCGACTTAGCGACGACGGTCTGTGCGGGTTTAACCTGCTCGGGTGGAACAGAGGCTTTCAGGGTAGCGTCGAACGCATCCGAAGCGCCTTCGACAGCCGAGTCGCCGTTTTCCCTTCCTGCGACAGCGGCAATACCATCGCCTTCGCCACCGGAGGCAATCCGGTCGATGTATCACTGGAGGAAATGCGTCAACGTGCCACGCAATTGAAAAAAGACACGCGCCTTGATTTGTTGCCGACGATCAGCCGGATACAGTTCGCGTATCCCTTGCCGGATGGGCGTCTTCGCATCTGATCGCTTGTATTTCTTGTTTTTTTCGGTTTTTGAACTAAAAACAGATTATCCCCACCCATAACGACGACAAGGCGGATCCAAGAAAAATAACCAGCAGGCATCTCTGACCTGCCTCCTATTTTTCCAATTGAAGGAGGATCCGATGTTGTCGATACAAGACGTTCTGGACTACTGCGATCTCGATCGCGGTGAAATCGAGGCGATTGCCGAACACGAGCACATTCCCGTCACCATTGCGGCCGAATTGAGCGAAACGCTGTTGTGCACACCGGAAGGAGTTTGCCAGTTGCACGTGATGTTTCTCGAAAACATGCAGCATGCACTTGATGGCGGTCATTTTGAACACGTCAAGGAATTGGCTGCGGCTTACGAACATCTGCAACGCACGCATCCATTACCGAGCCAGCACTAGCGTTTCTGCCTAGATGTGCCGTCCGTGTCCGTAACCATTTTCAACAGCGTAGAGCGCCACCTGGACACGGCTGCTCATGTTCAGCTTCTTGAAGATATTCTGAACATGAATCTTGACCGTGCTCTCGGCCAGATCGAGCTTGCGGGCGATTTCCTTGTTGCTCTCGCCTTGGGCAAGTGAGGCAAGGATGTCACGTTCGCGCGGCGAGAAACGATCCCGCTCGACCGCTGCCGTCTCGGCCTTGGGTGGATTGCGCACCCCCTGGATCAACTTGGCCGTCATTTGCTGGGAGACAACAGACTCGCCTTGAGCGGCACGACGAATGGCGTCGACCAAGGTATCGGTCTCGATGTTCTTCAGCAAATAGCCGCTGGCACCGGCGCGCAGGGCATCCATCAAATCCTGGGCATCCTCGGAAACGGTCAGCATCAGCACATTGACCTCGGGCATTTCCTCGCTGATGACCTTGACGGCCTCCAGCCCGGAAACGCCCGGCATATGCAGATCGAGCAAGGCAACGTCCGGCTTCAGCGAGCGAACGCGCTTGATTCCTTCCAGTCCGTCACCCGCCTCGCCGACCACCTCAAAATCATCGTTTCGCTGCAGCAGCGACTTGATACCGCTGCGGAACAGCGTGTGATCGTCGACCAACAGCACCCTTATTTTCTCGCTCATATTAGACACTCCCCCTGTTTTCCTTCGGCAAGGTCAATGTAACGCATGATCCTTGGCCTGGCTTTGATGTTATCCGACATTCGCCACCGATCCGGTGAGCCCGCTCCCGCATGATTTTCAACCCCACATGGCGGTCAGAATGACAATTCGGATCGTTTTGCGGGTCAAAACCGACACCATCGTCCTCGATCATCACCTTGCTGGTGCCGATTTCCCGATTCACAACAACCCGCACATGACTGGCCTTGGCATGCTTTCGGATATTCGACAGGGATTCCTGCACGATATGCATGACTTGGATTTCATCGGAGGGCGCCAGCGGCACGGTCGTCCCAATACGGTCAAACTCGGTCTGGATGCCGGTCTGCCCTTCGAATTTTTCGAGCGCCGCGTTGATGGCCGAATCGAGGTCGGACTGATGGACGCGGGTCCGGAAATGCACCAGCAGCTCGCGAACATCGTCATAACTTTCCTGGACGCCTTCGCGCAACTGACCAGCCGTCTGCATGGCCTCGTCAGCCTTGCCCTTGCGCAGCGAATCCTGCAGTAACTGGACCTGGATATTCAGGAAGGCCAGGCCCTGGGCAATCGAATCGTGCAGCTCCTGAGCCAGCAGGTTGCGCTCCTCGGAGACCGCCAACTCCTTTTCACGGGACTTCAGACGCTGATTTTCAATCGCCACACCAAGGTGATGACCAAGTGTTTCAAGCAGGTGGATTTCCTGCTCGGACAGGGCTTGGGGACGGCGGAAATAGAGGTTGTAGACGCCGAGTCGCTGCTTGTCGTAGAGGATGCTGAACGCCGTCGCGGTCGCGAAACCTTCCCGGATGCAGCTACGCAGACGCATGCCCTCCGGCGGATTGGCTGTGGCAAAAGCAGCCGGCCGGCTGGTTTGGAATACTTCGCCACACAGGCATTCACCACAATTGAGCTGACCTTCGTTGGCGACGAACTCATCGGAAAGCCCTTCGTAAGTCATCAGGTAGAGCTTGTCCGTCTGCGGCAAGTACAGCCGCACCGCACCGGCATCGGCACCGAGCGCTGTCTTGATGTGATTGAGGAAGCCCTCGCACAGCGCTTCCAGCGGGGCTGGCTCACTGAGGAAAGAGGTCGCCGCATACAAGATGCCCAGTTCGCGATTGCGCTGGGCGAGGCGTCGTGTTTCGGCCTCGACACGCTGCTCCAGCGTACCGTAGGCATCCTCCAGATGTTCCGCCATCTGGTTGAAGCCTGCGGCCAGCCCCCCGAGTTCATCGTCAGTCGTCACCGGGACGCGTACCGTCAGATCATTTCCCGTCATCCGCCGCATGCCGGCATGCAACACACTGACCGGCCGAATGACCAGGCGCCCAAAGAAGCGGATCAGGATAACGGTACCCAGAATCGCCAGCAAAACCAGCGCAGCCTGCACGGTGCGCAGCAGGTTGGTGTCGTAGGCATAGCTACGCTCCATGGCCAGGACCAGTTCGTTGATGCTGCTGACAAATGGCTCGAGCTCCCGGTCGAAGCGATCAAGCACGGCCGAGCGTTCCTCGTGATCACCTGCCTGATAGCCTTCCAGCAGCGGTTGAATACGCTTCCGCCACGACTGTTCGACCTCGTGTAACTTGTCCTGGACTTCAAAGTTCCGGGGTGGAGACAGCGGCCTGAGCGGATCACCCAATTGCAGGTCACGCTGCACCTTGCCGAAACGTTCGACCTCTTCACTCAATGCAGCAGTCAGACCGGCCACCTGTGTCTCAGCCTCCAGGCCGCGCGCCATCAGATGGCCCAACCGGTAGGTCCGCATCCGCTGGCTGCCGGCATCATTGATCGCTGCAGCCACCCCTTCCAGTTGCCAGGAAATAAGCAGGGTCAAACCGATGGCCGAGGTCGCAACCAGAAAAAACACGACCAGCGTACCAACGATTTTTCGCGAGAGTTTGCCCGAGGTGGCGAACATCCAGATCAGTCCATGACGAAAACCTGAAACCTTAGCCCTGACATTGCAGAAAAGCAAAGAAGATAAATCAAGAAAAAGCCCGCCGGGTTGAGCCGGCGGGCGAAAGTCGCTAAGGAGAGAGAGCAGCGACGATGGAAAAGACTGGATACCTCAGGCTGCAACCTTTTCGACGTGCGCCTGTTTCTCGTAGAGGAACTCGAGCACGGCAGCGCGGTAGTCGATGTAGGCCGGATTGTGGGCCAACGTCAGACGGTCACGCGGACGCGGCAGATCGACCTCGAGGATTTCGCCGATGGTTGCCGCCGGACCGTTGGTCATCATCACGATTCGGTCAGAGAGCAGTACCGCCTCGTCGACATCATGGGTAACCATGACGGTCGTCGCCTTGGTTGCCTCGCAGATCCGCATCAGCTCGTCCTGCAGCTTGGCTCGGGTCAGCGCGTCTAGGGCACCGAACGGCTCGTCCATCAGCAGCACTTTCGGCTGCATGGAGAGAGCGCGAGCGATGCCGACCCGCTGCTTCATGCCACCGGAGATTTCGTTCGGATACTTGGCGCTCGCGTGGTCCAGGCCAACCAGGTTGATGGCAGCAGCAGTGCGCTCCTTCAGCTTAGCCTTGCCTTCCTTGTCGCCAAAAACCCGTTCGACGGCCAAATAGACGTTTTCGAAACAGGTCAGCCAGGGCAGCAGGCTGTGGTTCTGGAAGACCACCGCCCGCTCCGGGCCTGGGCCGGCAATTTCGCGATCTTCCAGCAGCAGAACCCCGGTGGTCGGCTTGGTCAGGCCGGCAATCAGGTTCAGCAGCGTCGATTTGCCGCAACCGGAGTGGCCAATCAGCGCGATGAACTCGCCCTGCTTGATGGTCAGGTCGATGTCACGCAGTGCCACGAACTTGCCCTTCTTGGTATCGAAGGTCTGACCCACACGTTGAACTTGTACGAATTTTTCCATGATGTGCTCCCGGATCAGGCGGATTCTTTGGTCAGCTTCTTGGCCAGCAGGATCAGCGCCTGCTCGAGGATCAGGCCGACGATGCCGATGACGAAGATGGCGATGATGATGTGTTCGACCTTCAGGTTATTCCACTCATCCCACACCCAGAAGCCGATACCGACGCCGCCGGTCAGCATTTCGGCAGCAACGATGACCAGCCAGGCGGTGCCGATGGACAGGCGGATGCCGGTCAGCATGTAGGGCAGCACGGCCGGGAAGAGGATCTTGGTGACGACTTTCCACTCGGACAGCGCCAGCACGCGGGCAACGTTGAGATAATCCTGCGGCACGCGCTGGACGCCTTGCGCCGTATTCATGATCATCGGCCAGATTGAGCAGATGAAGATGGTGTAGGTCGCCGCCGGGTCAGCCTTCTTGAAGACCAGCAGACCGATCGGCAGCCAAGCCAGCGGCGAAACCGGACGCAGCAGGCTGATGATCGGGTTGATCATCGCCGACAGGAAAGCCGAGCGGCCGAGAATGAAACCGAGCGGAATACCGACCAGCGCTGCGAAACCAAAGCCGATGCCGACGCGTTGCAACGAGGACAACACATTCCAGCCGATGCCCTGGTCGTTCGGGCCGTTGCGATAGAACGGATCGGCGAACAGTACGGAGGCGGCATCCCAGGTTTGTATCGGACCGGGAATGCTGCCGCCCTTCATGGTGGCGATGTACCAGATACCGATCAGCACCACCATGCCCAATACCGGCGGCAAGACAGCGCGGCCAAAGTTGGCCAGTTTCTCCGCGAACGGCGTGCCAGGCTCGACGGCCGGCAGGGTTGCAGTTTTTTCCATTTTCGTTTCCTTGGCTGGCTCGGCAGCGATTTCCGCGACCGGCTGGCTGCTTATGTTCCGGCTTGCCGGCTTTTCAAGGCCGAACTCACCGCTCATCGTCATTGCGCTCATGTCGTTCTCCAGAGGGTTGCACCGCCTCCGCCGAAGCGGAGACGATGGCGACTCAATCGACTGATCAGGCCTTGATCTTGAAGCTGTCGGCGTACTTGGCCGGGTCCTTGCCGTCCCAGACCACACCGTCGATCAGCTTGTGGCTGCGCATGTCGCTCTTTGGCAGCGCAACACCGGCAGCGGTGGCGCCCTGCTTGTAGATATCGACGCGGTTGACCTGCTTGGCAACGGCCAGGTAATCCGGGTGGCTCTTCAGCAAACCCCAGCGCTTGTGCTGAGTCAGGAACCAAATGCCGTCGCTGAGGTAGGGGAAATTGACCGTACCTTCGTTGAAGAACTTCATGCAGTTCTTGTCATCCCAGCTCTTGCCCAGACCATTCTGGTAACGGCCGAGCATGCGGGCAACGATGACTTCGGTGTCGGTATTGACATAGGACTTGCTGGCAATGGTTTCAGCCGTCTTCTGCTTGTTGGCGATGGAGGCGTCGATCCACTTGCCGGCATCAAGAATCGCCGCGACGACGGCACGGGCCGTGTTCGGGTTTTGCTTGACCCAGTCGGCTGTGGTGCCGAGCACCTTTTCCGGGTGGTCGGTCCAGATATCCTGCGTCGTCGTAGCGGTGAAGCCGATGTTGTCCATGATGGCGCGGTTGTTCCAAGGCTCGCCAACACAGAAACCATCCATGTTGCCGACACGCATGTTGGCGACCATCTGCGGTGGCGGCACGGTGATGGTCTTGACGTCCTTCAGGGGATTGATGCCCTGAGAAGCCAGCCAGTAGTACAGCCACATGGCGTGGGTGCCGGTCGGGAAGGTCTGGGCGAAGGTGTATTCGCGCTCCTTCTTGGCAATCAACTTGGCCAGGCTGGCGCCATCGGTGGCGCCCTTGTCCTTGAGCTGGTTGGAGAGTGTGATGGCCTGACCGTTGTGATTCAGGTTCATCAGCACATTCATGTCCTTCTTCGGACCGCCGACACCGAGTTGCACGCCGTAGATGAGGCCGTACAAGACGTGGGCGGCGTCGAGTTCGCCATTGACCAGCTTGTCGCGCACCGAAGCCCACGAGGCTTCCTTGGTCGGGATGATCTTGATGCCGTATTTCTCATCGAACTTCATGACCGAAGCCATGACGACGGAGGCGCAGTCGGTGAGCGGGATGAAGCCGATACGGACTTCCTTCTTTTCGGGGGCGTCGGAACCAGCGGCCCAGGCACCGCTGCGAACGCCGGGAGGGACCATGGCCATCAGAGAGGCTCCCAGTGCAGTTGAAACGAAATCACGACGTGAAAAGCTCGGCTTGTCAGCGACGACTTCCGGTGAGGCCAGTTTCTTGTCTTCCATTGCTTGCTCCTTGATTGCGAGAATCTAAAAACAAAATGGGCGTCTCATCCTGGCCGCCGGTTGGCAGCTCGGATGGACGCCCTTGTCCTTGAATCGGCTTTCGCTCGACTCTCGCCCGGCCGCCATTGACCGTGCGTTTTGATAGGACTATTGCAATGGCCGTGCCAGGTGTAGTTATTTGGAACTAGTTCCAAATAACTACACTGTTTTCAATGACTTGGGATTTGTTTTTCCCGACCAGTCAGGCCGGAACCGATGCACCGTTGCAGTGCAGCATGGCTTTTTATCGCACAGGTTTAGAGCAGCACCCGCGCCATATCGATCACATCGCGCGCCACCTTGGCCATCGACTGACCACGTTCCATCGCCAGCTTGCGCATGGCGTGATACGCCGCATCCTCATCGAGGCCACGGGCTTTCATCAGAACACCCTTGGCCTTGTCGACCAGCTTGCGGTCGGAAAGCTTCTTGGAAATGTCATCGAGTTCACGGCGCAAAGCCTGCGTATCTTCAAAACGCGCCCGCGCCACTTCGACGATCGGCTTGATCCGCTTTGAATCGAGACCATCGACAATATAGGCTGAAACCCCCGCTTTAACGGCGTCGCGTATGGTTTCCTGGCCATCTTCCTGGGTAAAAATCACCACCGGACGCGGCATGTCCTTGTTCATCGCCGCCAGATTTTCGAGGGTATCGCGGCTCGGGCTGTCGGTATCGATCAGGATCACATCGGGCTGCAGCCTTTCGACTTCTGCCGTCAGATTTTCGGAGCCGGCCAGAATGGCAGCGACTTGATAACCGGCAAGCGCCAGCCCGGCACAAATTTCGCCTGCACGAGAACGGGATTCGTCAATAACAAGTACGGTAAGCATGACCTTTATCTAGCAAGCTACAGGCCAGCCACCTCCAGCGCCGCCGTCGCCATCGCCTGAACCACCAGTTCGTGCTCGCCGATGGCGTTGCCCAATGAAAACTCCACGCTGGGGTACTTGGCTCGCAACGCCTCAATCATCTCCGGCGTTTCCTTCTTCAAATGCCCGCCGCGGGCAACGAACATCGGCATCACCACGATCTTGTCCGCCCCCTGCGCAATCAGTTCAGCTGCTCGCTCCGGTAGCGTCGGAGCCATGAACTCAAGAAAAGCCAGCTCGACCGGTACGGTCCTCATTTGCTGGCGAATGGCGGCCTGTACACGACGCATGGGATTGGCCCATTCCGGGTCACGAGCGCCGTGGGCGAAGAGGATGAGGGCTGTGGTCATTGTCAATCACTTAAAGGGTGTACATGGCGTCTGGGAGCTTGTTGGCCGGCATCTTACCTGTCTGTCAGCCCGAATATCGGCGAGGGTGCGCAAAATCGCCAGAACATCGTCACGGAAAAGACATATCCCGGAACAAGAGATTACTCATTTAATAATAAATAGAATAAAGTTAATAAATATATTTCGATGCGCCAACCATGGAGCGAGCCGAGGTAAGAATGCCTGTCTCATTGATTCGCCAATTCCGCGTGTTTGGCCTGCTGCTTCTTTTAACAGGCATGTCCGGCTTCCTTGCTGCAGCCGTCGTTGGCGAACGAACCACAAACGTCATCCATGTCGTCACTGATGACAACTACCCTCCCTATTTGTTCCGGAACTCGGCGGGCGAACCAGAAGGCTATCTCGTCGATTACTGGCGGCTCTGGGAACAGAAAAACGGTACCAAAATCAAGTTGACCGCTACAAACTGGGCAGAGGCTCAGCAGATGGTCAAGGATGGCCGCGCGGATGTGATCGACATGATTTACCGCACGCCCCCACGTGAACCTTACTACGACTTCTCATCCCCCTATGATGTCCTGCCTGTGGCCATCTACAGCCATGCCACGATTTCCGGCATCAGCGGTGTGACGACACTGCACGGCTTTGAGGTCGGGGTGCAGGCGGGTGACGCTTGTATCGACAAACTGGCCGAAAATGGGATCACCAATCTGCGCGTTTACCCGAATTACGCTGCGCTGATTGCGGCTGCGCAGAATGCCGAGATCAAGGTGTTCTGCCTCGACGAACATCCGGCCAATTTCTATCTTTACAAGGCCAATGCCGAAAAGCTATTCCTGAAAGCCTTCGAGCTTTATCAAGGTCAGTTCCATCGAGCCGTCCGCAAAGGCAATCTCGAAATATTGAAGGTTGTCGAACAGGGTATGCAGGCGATCAGCGCCGATGAAGAGGCCGCGCTACGCAAGAAATGGTTCGGCACGCCACTCGACCTCGGCACCTATGGACGTTATGTCGGCTGGGGAGTTCTCGTTGCGTTGTTGCTTGGCACCGTCATGCTGCTCTGGAACCTGACGTTGCGCCGACAGGTTGCCGGCAAAACCGAGACACTCAAGCAGGCCTTGCAGGATTTACAGGAAGCCCACCGGGTCACACAAAAGACTCAGGAAAACCTGGCCGCGACCCTTCAGGCGATTCCCGATCTGCTCTTCGAGCTCGATGCCGAGGATCGCTACATCGATGTCTTTGCCAGCCAGGAAGCGCTGCTGGCAAGTCCGAAGGAATACCTGATCGGCAAGCGAGTCGATGAAATACTGCCTGGCGATGCAGCACGGATCGCCCAGGCCGCAATCGCCGGGGCCATCGAAAACGGCAGCGATTACGGCCGGACGATCTGCCTGGAAATCGGCGACAAGGAGAATTGGTTCGAACTATCGGCAACGCGAAAAGCGCCGGAGGCGGATGGCAGCTTCCACGTCATGGTGCTGTCCCGCGACATCACCCAGCGCAGGGAAGCCGAGCAGGCTTTGCTCAAGGCAAAGGAGGAATCGCTCCTGGCAGAGCGGGACAAGCATTTCCGCACCATCTTTGATGCCGCCCCCGTAGCGCTTTCCTTTGTGAAAGGCGATGAAATATCACTGGTCAACCGGCGCTTTGTGGAAATCTTCGGTTATCAGGAAAGCGACATTTCCAGCCTCGATGCCTGGTGGCAGAACGCCTACCCGGACCCGGCCTATCGCAAATGGGTCCAGGACACCTGGCAATGCGCCATCGAACGTGCCAGCCAGACCGGAGGCATGGTTGAAAGTCTCGAATATCGCGTTACCTGCAAGGATGGCCGGGAATTGACCCTGCTCATTGGTGGCCAGATGGTCGATGGAGGCCTGATCGCCACCTTCACCGACATATCTCCGTTGAAGGCTGCTGAAACAGCCATGAAGCATGCCAAGGAAGTGGCCGATGCGGCCAATGCCGCGAAGAGCACCTTCCTGGCCAACATGAGCCACGAAATCCGCACACCCATGAATGCCGTACTCGGCTACGCCCATTTGCTCGGAAAAACGCCGTTGCTGCCGGAACAGACCGAACGCCTGGAAAAAATCGAGGAGGCCGGCAAGCATCTGCTCTCCATCATCAACGACATCCTCGATATTTCAAAGATTGAGGCCGGCAAGCTGGTTCTTGAACAAACCACCTTCCCGCTCAGCGCCGTCATCGACCATGTCGGCTCGCTTGTTGCCGAAAGTGCCAAAGCCAAGGGACTATCGATAGCCATCGATTACGACGACGTACCACCAGTATTGCATGGCGACCCAACCCGACTGCGCCAGGCCCTGCTCAATTTCGCCAGCAATGCCGTGAAATTTACCGAGCACGGCGGCATCACGCTACGTGCCCGGCTGCTCGAACAACAGGGCGAGCACTTGCTGGTGCGCTTCGAGGTTCAGGATACCGGTATCGGTATTCCAGCCGAGAGCTGCGAGGGCCTCTTCCAGGCCTTCAAACAGGTCGATGCCTCGACCACGCGCAAGTACGGTGGCACCGGCCTCGGGCTGGCCATCACCCATCGCCTTGCCCACCTGATGGGCGGCGAGACGGGGCTGAATAGCCAGTTGGGCGTCGGTAGCACCTTCTGGTTCACGGCGCGGCTCGAAGCCGGCAAGACACCGATCTCTGAAGAAATGCCCACGTTGTCAGCCCCAGAAAGAGAAATCCGGCTCCACCACGCTGGCACCCGAATCCTGCTCGTCGAGGACGACCTGATGAATCAGGAAATCGCCTGTGAATTGCTCAGCGAAACCGGCCTGGACGTCGACATCGCCGAAAACGGCCGGCAGGCCGTGGCCAAGGCCGCCAGTACCAATTACGCATTGATCCTGATGGACATGCAGATGCCAGAGATGGGCGGCGTTGAGGCCACGACCATCATCCGCACCATACCTGACCGCACCTGGACGCCGATTATCGCGATGACGGCCAATGCTTTCGACGAAGACCGCGAGCGCTGCATCGAGGCTGGCATGAGCGACTTCATCGCCAAGCCGGTCAATCCGGATATCCTCTATCAAACCCTTGCCAAGTGGCTCTCCGCTCCCAGGCGTTGATCACCGAGGCGGCATTTCATTATTTGAGCCATTTCCAGCCAGGCCAAAAGCATCTGCCGCAAAGGGGTCAGACCGGCTTTTTCTGCCACGCCAGCAAGACCAGCGTCAGCAGGCAAAAACCAGCCCCGGCGTAAAAGGTAAAAGCCGCACCATAAACATCCCACAGCAAACCGGCGCAGATGCTAGCCAGCAACATCGCCAGACCACTGACCAGATTGAAGAATCCAAAGGCAGTTCCGCGCAAGTCAGCCGGCGCCGTATCGGCCACCATCGTGGCCAGCAGCCCCTGCGTCATGCCGAGGTGGATGCCCCATAGCGCCACACCAGAGAGCACCACAGCCCAATGTGAACTGCTGGCCAGTACGAGATCCGCCGCAATCAGCACGACTAGTCCAATAGCCAGCAGCCTGGTGTGGCTGACGCGGTCCGACAGCTTGCCGAACGGGTAGGCCGACAGCGAATAAACGATATTCATGGCGACCATGACCAGCGGAATCAGCGCCAGCGCCATGCCCCCCTGCTGCGCCCGCAGCACCAGGAAGGCTTCGCTGAAGCGGGCCAGCGTGAACAACCCGCCCACCGCGACGACCCACCAGTAGGGCGAACCGAGGCGCACCAGATTGGCCCGGCTGATCGGGTTGCGCCGCACCGCCTGCGCCGGCCGATCAGGCTCCTGGACGCCAAAGACCAGCAATGCCACGGCGAGCAGGCCGGGAATGACCGCCACCCAGAATACCGCCCGAAAATCGTCGTTCCACAGCAGCATCAACCCCACCGCCAGCAGCGGTCCGACAAATGCCCCGACGGTATCGAGCGACTGGCGCAGGCCAAAGGCGGCACCACGCAGTTCGGGCGGTGCAATGTCGGCAACCAGCGCATCGCGCGGCGCACCGCGAATGCCTTTGCCAATGCGATCGGTCAGCCGGGCGGTCAGCACCAACCCGGTACTCGAAGCCAGCGCGAACACCGGCTTGGTCAGGGCGCCAAGCGCATAGCCAAACACCGCCAACCCCTTGCGCCTGCCAAGGTAATCGCTGAGCGCCCCGGAAAACACCTTGACGATCAAGGCCGTCGCTTCCGCCAACCCTTCGATCAACCCGACCACCAAGGCACTCGCCCCCAGCGTGCCAACCATGAACAGCGGCAGCAGGCTGTGGATCATCTCGGAGGATACATCCATCAACAAACTGACGAAGCCGAGCATCCAGATGCCGCGGGGCATTTGGGCCGGCTTCGGTGCGCTGTGCTTGGTATCAGTCATGGGCACAAAGGAATCGCTGAAAAACAAAGCCGCAGCTTAAGCGATCCCCTTGGCCGATGACTATCGCAATAATTTCAGTAACAACACCAGGTTGATGGCAAGCGAGATGGCTGCAATGCCTTTCCAGAAGCGCAGCGGATTGCGCTGCGCCAGCGGCTGCCGACTTGGCGCCGCAATGGGTCGGGTCGCTCCGCGTTCCAGGGGGAGCAGGAATTCCTCGGCCGTTTCGAAACGGTCCTTGGCCTCCCTGGCTACCGCCTTGAGCAGGATGTTTTCGAGCCAGCCGGGGATTTCCGGCCGCCAGCGGGTCGGGCGAGCCGGTTCGCCAAACTTTGGCGTCTGGAAGGGTTCGATTTCGCCGTATGGGTATTTGCGGGTTAGCAGGTGATAGAGCGTGACACCGGCGGCGTAGAGGTCGTAGCCGGGTTGTGGCTCCGGATTCTCGAACAGTTCAGGCGCCATGTAGGAGGGCGTGCCGGCGTGGCCGATCGGATCACCGGCCTTGCGTTCGGCCAGACTGACGGCGACCCCCAGATCGAGGATGCGCAGCACGCCGTCCTGCCCGAGGTGAATGTTGTCCGGCTTGATGTCGCGATGCACGATGTCGAGCCGATGCAGGCTGGCGATGGCCTTGAGCAGCGCCACGCCATGGCGCACCACCTCGCCGACCGGGAAATGCTGGTCGCCATCAAGACGGGCTTGCAGGGTTGCACCGGCATGCCAGGTCATCAGGTAATACAGACAACTGCGCTGCTCCGCCGGCACGACTTGCGGAAAGAAAGGCGAAACGACGCGGCGAGCGCGCCACTCCTCCATCAGCAGGGCCGCGGTCGCATCGGTATCGCCCTCCATGCCCGGCTGCAGGGTTTTGAGGACCAATTGCTGGCCATTGCGCGGATTCCTGACGCGATAAAGCAGGGTCTCCCGGGAGTCGTGCAGGATATCCTCGACGACCAAGCCATCCAGTTCGTGGCCAGGCTTCATGCGGTGCGGCAAAGGCAGGCTGGCCGCTCCCTCCAGACTATCGCGCAGATTGGCTGGCGGCAGGGCCAGCACATCGACCACCACGGCGCTGGCATTGTCATGCCCGCCGTGGGCAATGGCCAGGCTGGTCAGCGCCGCCGCGGCGCCTTGCGGCTCGGGGTGATCAAGCAGTACCTCAGCCATCAAGGCATCGGGCAATACGCCCCAGACGCCATCGGAAACCAGCAGGAAACGGTCGCTGACCGCCAGTTCGCCATCGGTGAAATCCATCAGCACGCGCGGATCGAGGCCGATGGCCCGCGACAGCACATTGTTCAGCTCCGGGTGCTCCCAGGTGTGATCGACCGTCAGTTGATGCAGGCGCCCTTCCTGAAACCGGTAGATGCGCGAATCGCCGATGTGCGCGGTGTAGAAGCGCCGGCCGCGTAAAACCACGACCGACAACGTCGTTGCCATGCCCGCCAGTTCGGCGTTGCGGCTACCCTCGGCGATGACCCAGCGATTCAACGCCGTCGATACCGTCTCGATGGCCCGCGGCACGCCCCAGGTATCCGGCGTTGCAAAGTAGTCGGCGAGCAGGCCGCGCACCGTGTATTCAGCCGCCTCGCGCCCGCCCTTGTGGCCGCCGATCCCGTCGGCCACGGCAGCGATGATTCCCTTGTTTTCGAGGTCCTGCCCCTCCGGCGTCGCAACGCCGCAGAAATCCTCGTTCCGCTCGCGCGGCCCGGTCAGGGAGGAATGTCCGAGATCAAATTTAAGGGGCATTTTTCAGGATCCAGGATCGAGATACGAGGATCGAGCCGGCAGGCTTCTACTCGATCCTCGATCCTATCAGCTAACAGCGGCCTTTCAGATCTTGGCCGCCGTCAGGTGACTGGCGCCCCAGGTCGTGCGCCAGCGGGTCTTGACGCCGGTCAAACCGATCAGGGCAAAGACTGCCAGCGCGGCAAAGATCATGAAGCCAGCCTGGTAGCTGCCGGTGAGCTGCTTGGAGTAGCCGAGGCTGGAGGCCAGGTAGAAGCCACCGACCCCGCCGGCCATGCCGACCAGGCCGGTCATCACGCCGATTTCCTTCTTGAAGCGCTGCGGCACCAGCTGGAACACTGCGCCATTACCCATGCCGAGGGCAAGCATGGCACAGACGAAAGCAGCCAGCGCCATCCAGGCTTCCGGCAGGCCGAAGCTGACGATGGACAGGAAGATCGCCGCAAACACATACATCACCGACAGCGATTTGACGCCGCCGATGCGATCAGCCACGTTGCCACCGATCGGGCGAACCAGCGAACCGGCAAATACACAGCCGGCAGTGAAGTAGCCAGCCATCTTCGGATCAAGGCCGTACTGGGTGTTGAAGTAGATGACCAGCGAGGAAGCCAGGCCAACAAAACCGCCAAAGGTGACCGAGTAGAAGAACATGAACCACCAGGCATCCTTGTCCTTCAGCACTTTCATGTATTCGGCCAGCGTCTTGGGCGGCGGCGCATCCGGCGCGTCCTTGGCCATGAAGATGAAGGCGATCAGCACGATGACCAAGGGAATCAGCACGACGCCGAAGACATTGACCCAGCCAAAGGCAGCAGCCAGACCCGGGGCGAACAAGGCGGCGAGCGCCGTTCCGGAGTTGCCGGCACCCGCAATCCCCATCGCTGTACCCTGATGTTCAGCAGGATACCAGCGCGATGCCAGCGGCAGCGCGGCAGCGAAGGAAGCACCGGCGACACCAAGAAAGAGGCCGAGAACCAGCACTTCAGCGTAGGAATGCACGCCGATCTGCCAGGCGTAGAGCATGGTGGCGATAACCACGACCTGCCCGATGATCGCTGCCTTCTTTGGCGACAGGCGATCAACCAGGATGCCCATGATGATGCGGAGCAGCGCACCAGCCAGCACCGGGGTGGCCACCATCATGCCCTTTTCGGCATGCGACAGACCGAGATCCTTGGCGATGCTGATGCCCAGAGGGCCGAGCAGCACCCAGACCATGAAGGCGAGGTCGAAATAGAGGAAGGCCGCCAGAAGCGTTGGGGTATGGCCGGCCTGGAGGAATGATTTCTTGTCCATGGGATGGTCTCGTAAGGGCTGAAAAAATCGGGAGACGACCGAAGCCGTCCGAAATGGGTGCGCACGTGAATCCGTTATCACCCCCCGACGCCCTTGCCGGGAAATGCGCGATACATCCCTATTAGCAACCCCCATGCCAATTTTTAAACCGCTGATTTAATGCATTTTTGTTAAAAATAACTAGTTCTTTTTAACTATGGCGCCATGCACCAATGCTGCGCATCGCCCTCCTCCAAGGTGCGTATTTTGGTAGCCCACCGGTCAAATCGATTGAATCGACTTATCCAGTACGAAGCGCGACAGTGATCAGGCGACCGAAGCGGGCTGCCATTCCAGCATGCATATCGCGTATGCTTTCAATAGCCTCTCAACAGCCAACCTGTCCCCCCAAACACCTGCTGAACACCGCGCATTCCTGTCTCTTGCCCGATGAGCCTCATACCGCCCCTTCCCGTCAATACGCTCTCGATCGAGAACCTTCAGCAATTCCCGGTCTGGCGCTATCTGCAGGATGATGAAGGCGGGGAAGGTACCGACGAATCATTCGTCACCCCGGCCGAAGAAGCGCCGCCCAGCGGGGTATATGGCAGCTACGTCGTATTCGCCACCTTCTTGCTGCACGGTGGCGATGAACTCCCCGGTGCAGTACAACTCGACCTGCTGGGCTCGAAACGGCAATTCACACCCATCCTGATCCACGCCGCCGGCAAATGCCTGGACCCGCTGGCGGCGGACATTGCCAGCCGCTTGACCCGCCTGCGCAAAGTGCCAGGCGGCCCGCCGGTTCGATGGACTCTCGACATCACCCTGCCCGGCGACAAAGCACCTGCCTCCGGGCGCATCGCCAGATCCCGGGCGCTAAAGGCGCTCGGCCTGCTGGCGCAACTCGTATCACTTTTCTTTACGCCGCGCGGCCGATGAACATAGGCGCCCCGACCTTCATCCGAGCGAGACTCCGAACATGATGCGCAAAATTCATCGCGTTGCCCTGGCAGCCCGGCTCAAGCCCCTGCTCGCAGCACTGGAGCCGGCTTTTCAGCTTGCCAAGGCCGATGTCGCCAAGGCCCTCGACACGGAACGGCGCTTCACGTTTTGCGCCGACTATGCGGCCGGCAAGGCATTCCTGCTTTTTCATCCCGCCGCGACCGCCGGCGACGACTACTTCACCGTCGAAGCCGCGTGGATAGCCGAGCTAGTCGCGACGGAAACGCTGAATGCCCCGGCACTGCAGATGGCCACCCTGTGCCCATGGAAGGACTGCACGCCTGAAGAGATGGCCCGCCGGCCAAGCTGGCGGCTGCGCATCGACGATCTCTGGACAGACTCACCTGATACCTACCGGGGCTCATTCCAGTTCTCCACGGCATCGTCCCGCTACTGCGAGCAGATGTTTTCCTCACAACAGTTCCCGACCCTGCAAGCCAGGGAAGACCATGCGTTTGCCCTGCTTCAGGCGTGCGTGGCAGAAGAAAAGGCGCTGTCCGACGAGCAGGCAATCCAGGAGTTATTACCGGCAATCAGCCTCTGTCACGCAGCCATCGTTTCGGCAGCCCTGCCCTATTTTCGCCTTGCCAATGAAGGGCAAGGAGCGCCAGACCGCACCTCGAAACAGGCCAACTGAGCGAAACTTCCCATGACGCTTCGCGACAAGTAGCTGAACAGCTGTCAGACCCTTGCCACCGGCACGCTGCTATCGCCCCGCCGCCTTAAACGGTATCGGGACCAATCACAATCTCGGCCGGCGCGTGCTGGATCTGGTATTCGACCATCCGGATCGCCGTCAGGATGTCGGTCTTGCGCTGGCTGCAGACGTACTTGTCAGCTTCGGAAAAAACTGTCCGCAGACGGCGCTTCTCGGCATCGCCGAACAGGCGGCCGTTGGCTATGGCCAGCAGCATGTCCTGGTTGCCGCTGTAGAAATTGATCGAGCGCCTGTCCTTGTTGATGTAGGCCAGCGCCAGGGCCACATTGAAGACGCCGGCGACCGAGGCGACATGGAAGTTGTTCCACTCCCCGGTGGCCAGGAGAAGCGAGAGATGAAGGTGCGGAATCAGCATGATGTGCACTTCTTCCGGTTCGCTGATGCCGAAGTCGGCACCGAGCAGGCGATTGATTTTGCGTTGGCCTGTATAAGACATGGGTAGTTTGTTCGAGAGGGCTGTTGGGTCAGTGCAGACGGACGACGCTGACCAGAATGAGCGACAGCATGAGCACGAAGGACACACTTTTCCAGAAAATGACCGGGTTGCGCTCGATCAGCGGCGGCTTGGTCTTGTTGAGAAACTCGCGGTTGGGGTGGTGCAGGTCGAAGATGAACTCCGACAGCTCCTCGTGGCGCGCCAGGGGGTCAGGTTCGACCGCCTTGCGAATGGCGTCGTCGATCCAGGCCGGGATTTCGCGCTCCTCGCTGAGTACGCTCTTGTAGGCCAGTTTTTTCTGCGCCGCCTTGGTGCGTGACTTGGGCACCAGCGTACCGTAGGGAAAATCGCCGGAGAGCATCTGGTAGGCGATGACGCCAAGCGAGTAGATGTCGGAACGCTGCGTGCCCTGCTCGCCGAGGAAGTACTCCGGCGCCGCATAGAGCGCCGCACCGAGCAGGTTGATCTGCTCGATCGGCGTGTCGACCTCCTCCAGCCCGGCGACGCGGGTGGCGCCGAAATCGATGATCTTCACCGTGCCGGTGGTGTCGATCATAATGTTGTCCGGCTTCAGGTCCTGATAGACCATTTCCAGCCGGTGAAAAGCCTGCAGTCCCTTGGCGACCTGCTCCAGGATGCCGCGCACGGTCGGCAGATCGGGCTTGGGATTGTCGATCAGCCATTGCGACAGCGTCTGGCCCTCGATGTATTCGGTGACGACGTAGATGCTCTGGCGCTGCCGCGTCTGGGCGCAGGGCTTGAGCACATGCGCGCTGTTGATGCGGCGGGCGATCCACTCTTCGAGCAGGAAGCGTTCGAGTGCCGCCGGGTTGGCCTGCATGTCGACGGATGGGGTCTTGATGACGACGCGCTCGCCGCTGTCTTTATCGACGGCCAGATAAATGTGGCTGCGGGCGCTGCGCTTGATGACGCGGACGATCTGGAAACCCTCGAACTCGTCGCGTGCTTCGAGTTGCGGCGGGCACGGCAGGTCGGAAAGCTGGCGGAATACCTCGTTGGCTTCCGGGTCCGGCAGTTCGTCGATACGGATCAACTGGATGGTTAGGTTGTCGCCGCTGCCGCGCTGCAGGGCTTCGTCGGCAATCGCTTTCGCTGCCGCGTCGAGGTCGGTGCCGGCGGCGATGGCGGCTTGGACAAAGGCGGCGTCGGTGTATTCGTATACGCCATCGGTGGCCAACACCAGCAGGTCGCCGACCGCCACCTGCACCTGCACGTAGTCGATCTCGACCTTGCGGTCCATGCCCAGCGCCCGCGCCAGATAGCTTTGCTGCGACGACACCCAGACCCGGTGATCCTCGGTCAGTTGCGTGAATTCGCTGCCGCGCAGGCGGTAGATCCGCGCGTCCCCAATGTGAAAAAGGTGCGCCGTCGTGGACTTGATGACCAGCCCGCTGAAGGTGCAGACGTAGCCGCGCTCGCGGTCGTAGCGATGCTGGCTCTGCTGGGTCTGCGAATGCAGCCAGGAATTGGTCGCCGTCAGCACATGCTCGCCGGACTTCTTGACCGACCAGGCATCGGAGGTGCAGTAATAGTCCTCAAGAAAGCCGGTCACCGCCGACTGCGCCGCCTCCTGGCTGACCTGGCTGCTGCTGATGCCATCGGCCAGCGCCACGGCAATGCCCTTGGCCGACAGTTGCGGCTCACGCGGGATGCACACCCCGTGGAAATCCTGGTTCAGTTCCTTCTTGCCCCTGTCGGAATACTGCCCGACGGCAACGCGCAGATGACGGCTCATGACAACCTATCCCCCGATGGAATCTGTGTTCCATTGCGCAGACTGGCCTCAAGGCCAGTCTGCTGCGGTCAACCGGAAGTTCCGGCCAAAATCGAAAAAGCCCCCGAGCGACGGCTGGGGGCTCAGGCTTGCAGTGGAATGAATCAGGCTGCCTTGCGCTTCGGTGCGGTGCGCACGTGGGTCGAGTACATCGTCAGGCCGACGAACAGCAAACCACCGACGAGATTGCCGGCAACGGTCGGCAGTTCGTTCCAGACGAAGTAGTCGTAGAGCGTGAAATTGCCACCGAGCATCAGGCCGGACGGGAACAGGAACATGTTCACGATGGAGTGTTCGAAACCCATGTAGAAGAAGACCATGATCGGCATCCACATGGCGACGACCTTGCCGGTGACGTTGGTGCAGATCATGGCGCAGACGACGCCGGTCGACACCATCCAGTTGCACAGCACGCCGCGAATGAACAGCGTCAGCATGCCAGCCGCGCCGTGGGCCGAATAACCGACCGTCCGGCCTTCGCCGATGGTGCCGATCTTCTGGGCAACGGCATTGGGTGCCTCGGTGAAACCGAAGGTCCAGATGATGGCCATCATCACTGCGACGGTCAGCGCACCGGCGAAGTTGCCGGTGAAAACCAGGCCCCAGTTGCGCAGGATGCCATTCATCGTGACGCCCGGACGCTTGTCGATCAGGGCCAGCGGGCACAGCGTGAAAACGCCGGTCAAGAGGTCGAAGCCGAGCAGGTAAAGCAGGATGAAGCCAACCGGGAACAACATCGCACCGACCAGCGGCTGGCCGGTCTGGACGGTGACGGTGACCGCGAAGGCCGCGGCGAGCGACAGGATGGCGCCGGCCATGTAGGCGCGGATCAGGGTGTCGCGGGTGGACATGAAGACTTTTGATTCGCCGGCATCGATCATTTTGGTGACGAATTCGGTAGGTGCCAGATAGGCCATGGTGGTTCCTTTTCGGATATTGATTGTTTTGAAAGCGCCCGGATCAGAGTCAAGACCGGGGTGCCTGAATCCCACCATTGGGATTGGCCGGGCCGGCGACGCTGCCGGCCCTTGTAATGCATCGGTCGCTCAGGCGGCCATGAAGACTTCGCCGTTTTCGACTTTGACTTCGAAGGTTTTGCAGCCGCCGACGTCCGGCGCCACGGCCTTGCCATCGTCAAGACCGATATTCCAGCCGTGCAGCGGGCAGGTGACGCGCTTGCCGTGAACGATCCCCTGCGACAGCGGGCCACCCTTATGCGGGCATTTGTCGTGCATGGCAAAGACTTCGTCGTCCGAGGTTCGGAAGACGGCGATCTTGCCGCGCTCCGGCCAATGCACGACGCGCGAACCGAGTTGCGGGATGTCTTCCAGCTTGCAGATCAGTTTCCAGTTGCTCATTTTGTTGTCCTTTTTCCGAATGCTCAGGCTTCGACCATGATGGGGATGAACTGCTTGATGGCTTCCGGCTCGCGCGAGGTGGCCCACGGGTCCTTGGCATCCTTCAGTGAGTCGAGCAGTGCGGCGTAAAGCGCCTTGCGGCCTTCTTCATCCTCAAGAATCTTGCCCTTGATGTAATCCATGCCGACGCGTTCGAGGTAGTGGCAGGTACGCTCCAGATACCAGCCTTCGAGGCGGTAAAGTTGCAGGAAGGCGCCGGAATATTCCATGACGTCTTCGTCGGAGCTGACCTTGCACAGGAACTGGGCGACCTCGGTCTTGATGCCGCCGTTGCCTGCAATATAGATCTCATAACCGGAATCGACACCGATGATGCCGACGTCCTTGATGCCGGCTTCGGCGCAGTTACGCGGGCAGCCGGAAACGGCGAGTTTGACCTTGTGCGGCGCGTACATATCGAACAGCATCTTTTCCAGCTTGACGCCCATCGACATGGCCAGCTGCGTGCCGAAGCGGCAGTGCTCGGCACCGACGCAGGTTTTCACGGTGCGGATCGACTTGCCATAGGCGTGGCCGGAGACCATGCCGGCGGCGTTGAGGTCGGCCCACATTTTCGGCAGGTCTTCCTTCTTGACGCCCAACAGGTCGATACGCTGCCCGCCGGTGACTTTCACCGTCGGCACGTTGTACTTCTCGGCGGCATCGGCGATGGCGCGCAGCTCGTTCGGCGTGGTCAGGCCACCCCACATGCGCGGCACGACCGAGTAGGTGCCGTCCTTCTGGATGTTGGCGTGCGAACGCTCGTTGATGAAGCGCGATTGCGGATCATCCTTGGCTTCGTGCGGCCAGGTCGAGATCAGGTAGTAGTTCACCGCCGGCCGGCACTTGTCGCAACCGTTCGGCGTCTTCCACTCCAGTGCCTTGAAGACGGCTTCCTTGGTGATCAGGTGCTGATTCAGGATGGCGTCGCGCACCATCTTGTGCGAGTGCTCGGTGCAGCCGCAGACTGGCTTCTTGTCGGAAGCGGCCGGCGTGTAGGCGCCACCGATGGTCGAGGCCAGGATCTGCTCGACCAGGCCGGCACAGGAACCACAGGAAGACGCCGCCTTGGTGTGCTTCTTGACCTCGTCCAGCGTGAAGAGCCCCTTTTCCTTGATGGCCTTGACGATGACACCCTTGGTGATGCCGTTGCAGCCGCAAACCTCGGCGCTGTCGGCCATTTCGGCGGCCTTGCTGTTGCCGGCATGGCCGACGTCACCGACCAGCGACTGGCCGAAAATCAGCTGGTCGCGGATATCGTGAATGTCGCGGCCATCCTTCAGCAACTGGAAGTACCACGGGCCATCGGCCGTATCGCCGTACATGACGCCGCCGACCAGCTTGTTGTCCTTGAGCACCAGCTTCTTGTAGACGCCGCCGTAAGGATCGTTGAGGACGATTTCCTCGGTGTCCTCACCGCCCATGTAGTTGCCGGCCGAGAAGAGATCGATGCCGGTCACTTTCAGTTTGGTCGAAGTCACCGAACCGGTGTAGCGGCCAATGCCGTAGCCGGCCAGATGGTTGGCAGCGACCTTGGCCTGTTCGAACAACGGGGCAACCAGACCATAGGCAATGCCGCGGTGCGTGACACACTCGCCAACCGCATAAACCTTCGGATCGTAGGTCTGCATGGTGTCGTTAACCACGATGCCGCGGTTGCAATAGATGCCAGAGGACTCAGCCAGCGCGTAGTTAGGGCGGATGCCGGCGGCCATGACCACCAGATCGGCCGGAATCTGCATGCCGTCCTTGAAGCGGACGGCGGCGACGCGGCCGCTTTCGCCCTGAACGAGCATTTCAGTCTGCTTTTGCAACAGGAACTTGAGGCCCTTGTCTTCGAGCGACTTCTGCAGCATCTTGCCGGCAACTTCGTCGAGCTGGCGCTCCAGCAGCCACGGGCCAAGGTGCACCACGGTCACATCCATGCCGCGCAGCTTGAGGCCGTTGGCGGCTTCGAGACCGAGCAGGCCGCCGCCGATGACCACCGCGTGCTTGTGCAGCTTGGCGGCTTCGATCATCTCGTCGGTGTCTTTAATGTCACGGTAGCCGATAACGCCAGGCAGGTCGTTGCCGGGAATCGGCAGCATGAAGGGTGTCGAGCCGGTAGCGATCAGCAGGCGGTCGTATTCTTCTTCGGTACCGTCTTCGGCAATGACCTTGCGCTTGACGCGGTCGATCGTCTTGATCTGCTTGCCGGTGTGCAGCTTGATGCCGTTTTCCTTGTACCAGTCGAGTTCGTTGAGAACGATCTCCGAGATGGTCATTTCACCGGCCAGTACGGGTGAAAGGAGAATTCGGTTGTAGTTGGGGTGCGGCTCGGCGCCGAAGATGGTGATGTCGTAGTGATCAGGCTTGATCTTCAGCAGCTCTTCGACGGTGCGGACACCGGCCATGCCATTGCCGATCAGGACGAGACGAGGTTTGCTCATGGTTGACTCCAACGTTGCGCGCACCCAGAGGTGCAAAATTTATTTCAGCGCATGACGTCGTTGCCATCGGCTCGCCTTCGTTGGCGGGGAATTCGCTGTTCCGATACTGCTATTGCAATCCGCGTGCCAAGCTTCTAATTTATTGATTTATATGGAGTCATTAAAAACCACGATGATTTAGCCGCACCAAATTCGTGCATCAACCGCCTTCCCGGTGCAAGCCGGGTGCATTCATGGCAATCACGGAAGTGGTCTTTTCTGGCTCCGGAGAAGGTGATTTCCCTCGAAGATTAGCGGCTTCAAACACGGCGAGACCCAGTCAAGCTGAGCCGCGATGCAGTAAGCCGTGATCAGTTTCCGCCAACCAGCAGGCCCGTCGACTCGACGGCAACGATGGCTTTGGCCTGATTGAAATCCTCGGCATAACCACTGGCAAACAACAGGCAGGCCAGCTGGTTGGCAATCGGTTTGGGCAGGGGAACCTGCTTGTCGAGAACGCGGCGTATCCACTTTGCCGTGCTGACTGCATCCGACGCTTCAGGAAGATTCGGCAGGGCACGCAGGCTTTCATGTTCAGCTTCGAACAAGGCATCAACCATGCCGTCGTGGATGAACTCAAGACGCGGGCGGCGCTTCGGGTTGGCAAACGGTTCGCCTTCGGTGCCCCGGAGCAGCAACCCGCGCTGGTCCCGCGCCACCAGAATGTCGCGCATCAGGTTGAGAAACTCGGGATGGGTTGCCGGCGCTACCATCACTGCATCACCATGGAACGGGTTGATCAGCTTGACCAGGCTGTGCGCGCTGTTGCGCACGCCCATCCGGCTGCGCAGGGCCAGCAGATTATGTATGCCGGGACATATGGCGCTGAGCGGCAGGAAAGCCAGCCCCTTTTCTTCCAATGCTATCTGGGCCTGCGTTGCCGAGGCCATGGGCATGACGCCCAGCTCCCGGAAAACATGCGCCGTCGTTATCCGCCCGAAGCCTTCGAGCAAGCCATGGACGACGACCGGGACGCCGAAGCGCTGCAGAAGCAGGGCCAGCAGCGGTGTCAGATTGGCTTCCTTGCGGGCGCCGTTATAGGTCGGCAGCACTACCGGCCGGACACGTCCATGCGGCATTTCGAGCCGATTCGTCCGGTCATCGATGGCCTCCAGGAAGCCAAGCATTTCGTCGAGCGACTCACCCTTGACCCGCAGGCCCAGGATGATCGCGCCCATTTCGAGATCCGGAACGCCGCCATCGAGCATTGCCGCGTAAAGCTGCTGTGCGTCGTCGCGCGGCAGATCACGCGCGCCTTCAGCACCGCGGCCAATCTCCTTGATGTATTGTGCGTAGCTCAAAGTCTCCTCCAGTCGCGATCAGGCTGCTGCCGCGGTTTTATTGGTTTGCTCGGCGAGCATGCGCTTGATGTCCGGCACGCATGAACCGCAAAAGGTTCCACACTTCAGACTCTGCTGAAGTTTCGGCAAGTCGGCGCCGTTTTCCAGTTCCTTGCGGATTTGTAGATCACTGACATCGGCACACTTGCAGACGATATTGCGCGGCGCCATGCTGACTGGTGGTTTTGCCGTTGGTGCCAGAGCGAAGCGAATCAGGCTGGCATCCAGCTCATCTTCCGCCATCGCCTGCTTGAGCCAGGCCTGGGCGACGGTCTCTCCAGCCAGACGAACGCCAATCAGGCGCCCATCCTGGGCAATCGCCTTCTTGGCTACCTTGCGGGTCGCGTCGATATAGACGATGGCGCCATCTGATCCTTCCAGACCAAATAGGCGATCCAGATCGAGAATTTCCTGCTCACTAATCGGCTGAGCAGTCGCCGCACGAAAAACCACCAACGGACTCTTCCGCCCGTACAGACCGAGCGTCACATACGGATAGTCAGCGAGCACAGTACGAGCCTGCTGCAGCAATTCCAGTGCCGCGGATTGGGTGGCACAACGCCGTACCACCGCCAGCGGATAGGGCAGATCCATTTTGGCGATCTGCACTGCTGCATGCTTGAGTTCCGGTTGCTTGGAATAGGGATCGATGGCGTCACTGGCCAAGGCATTGGCGCCGGGCGTATTCATGAACTGGCTGCCCCAGTGCATCGGCATCCAGGCCCTGCCCTTGACCAAGCCGGGCCGATCGGTCACCCGAACTACCATTTCGCCGCGACCATTGGTCACCTTGGCCAGATCACCGGACTCCAGACCACGGTGCCGCATATCGCATGGATGCATGGCGAGCAACGGCTCGTCCTCAAGGTTGAACAGGCGCGGCACGGTACCGGTACGGCTCATGCCGTGCCAATGATCACGCATGCGACCGGAGAGCAGGCTGATTGGCAGTTCTGGAGAAAGCGTGTCGGCCGTCGGCTTGTGCTCGATCGGCACGAAGCGCGCCTTGCCATCGGCGGTTGGGAAGCGTCCATCTTCGTAAAGGCGCACCTTGCCGCCGCTCGCGCCTTCCGGATACGGCCACTGCTGGGGGCCTTGGGCTTCAAGCAGGGCGTAGGACAAACCGGTGATATCAAGATCGCGGCCACGGGTGCTTTCGCGATGCTCATTAAAGATGGATTCGGCATCGGCATAGGGAAACAACCTGTCGGCGCCGGCGTGATCGAGTTTCTTGCCCAGGCAGCGGGCAAAGTCGACCACAATTTCCCAGTCATGGCGCGCTTCCCCCGGCGCCTTGACCGCAGGCAGGACGCGCGTGATGCAGCGCTCCGAATTGGTCACTGTGCCGTACTTTTCACCCCAGCCACTGGCCGGTAGCAAGAGGTCAGCATAATCGGCTGTATCGGTATTGCCATAGGCTTCCTGCAGCACTACGTATTCCGCAGCCTGCAACGCCTCCCTTACCGCTGCCTGGTTGGGCAATGACTGGGCCGGATTGGTACAGGCGATCCAGACCGCCTTGACTTCGCCGGTTTTCAGCGCTTTGAACAAGTCGACCGCGGACTTTCCGGGAGTTGCCGGAACGAAGGGCACCCCCCAGAAACGCGCCATCTCCGCGCGATGCTCTGGATTGGCGAGATCGCGATGCGCCGACATCAGATTGGACAAACCACCGACTTCGCGTCCGCCCATGGCGTTCGGCTGCCCGGTCAGGGAAAACGGCCCGGCGCCTGGCTTGCCGATCTGGCCGGTCGCGAGGTGCAAGTGAATGATCCCGGCGTTGTTGTGCGTACCGTGCGCCGACTGGTTCAAGCCCTGGCAATAGAGCGACAGCGATGCATCGCTACTGCCAAACCAGCGGGCGGCCTGGATGATCGCTTCGGCCGGAATCCCGCACAGCAAGGCGACCTGCTCCGGCGAGTAACTCCTGGCGATGTCGGCCAGCGCGTCGAAGCCGCTGGTATGGGCATCAATATAGGCCCGGTCGACCAGACCTTCGTTGATCAGCACATGCAGCATGCCGTTGAACAGTGCGATATCGCTACCCGGCTTGATCGGCAAATGAAGATCGGCAATCTCGGCACTTTCCGAGCGACGCGGGTCGGCCACAATGATCTTCAGATCCGGGTTGGCGGCCTTGGCATCTTCGATGTAGCGAAAAACAATCGGATGCGCGACGGCCGGATTGGCGCCGCTAATGAAAATTACCTTGGCCTGCAGGATGTCGCCGTAACTGCATGGCGGAGCATCAGCACCCAGCGTCTGCTTGTAGCCAGCCACGGCCGACGACATGCAAAGACGAGAATTGGTATCGACGTTATTGGTGCCGATCAGGCCTTTGGCCAGCTTGTTAAAGACGTAATAGTCCTCGGTCATCAACTGACCGGAAATGTAAAAGGCAACCGAGTCAGGGCCATAAGCCCGAATGGTGTGGGCAAAACGCTCAGCCGCTTCATCCAGCGCCGACTCCCAGCTCAGGCGCTGTCCACTTTTGCCACGAACAACGCGTTTTTCCGGAAACTGCAGACGATAAGTTGGGGTAACCGTCTGATTCAGGGTCGCGCCTTTAGTGCACAGGCGCCCACGATTCGCCGGGTGCTCGGGGTCACCGCGCAAGCCGATAACGGCGCCGTTCTCGGTTTCGATAAGCACGCCGCAGCCGACACCACAGTAGCAGCAGGTAGATTTAACTTCTGTTCGCATGATTTTCCTTCCGGCATGCCATCAGCAACAGCCATGCCACCTATAAAAATCATGGGCTTGCATAAAAAAAAAAGAAATCCCTTGATGGAATTTCCCTTTTTTGGTGCATCGAGCGCTACAAGCATCCCTATTTGATGCGTTGCAGCTTCGGACGCCCTCCTTCTGGGCGCGGCGGCTCCGGCGGATCTTCGGAAACCGCTTCGGAATCGGCCGGTTCGACGAATACCTCGTCGGCCATTGCTTCATCACCATCGACTTCGAAGGCCATCCCGGCGCCGTTTTCCCGCGAATAAATGGCGGAAATCCGATCAATCGGCACCGACAACTCGCGCGCCACTCCACCGAAGCGGGCCTGGAACTCGACGTATTCGTTCCCGATCTGCAATTTGTTGGTCGCAGACGGACCGAGATTCAGAACGATCTGACCTTCACGCACGAACTCTCTCGGAACACGGGTCCGTTCGTCGACTTCGACCGCGATGTGCGGCGTAAACCCGTTATCGCAACACCACTCCCAAAGAGCGCGTAGCAGATAAGGCTTGGTAGACGGAAGTTCCATGCTTATTTGCGCATTGCCTTTTCGGAAGGCGTCAGCGCATCGATGAAACCCTGACGACTGAAAATACGCTCGGCGTACTTCATCAGCGGAGCAGCAGCCTTGCCGAGATCGATACCGTAGTGGTCCAGGCGCCACAGCAACGGGGCGATGGCTACGTCAAGCATGGAAAACTCGTCGCCCAGCATGAACTTCTGCTTATTGAAGATCGGAACGATCTCGGTCAGACGCGCCTTGATTTCCTGACGCGCTTTGTCGGCTGTCTTACCGTTCTTTTCGATCACTTCCATGAACGAAAAAATCTCGCGTTCCATGCCAACCAGCAACTGGCGGGCACGTGCGCGCATGATAGGGTCGGCCGGCATCAGTTGCGGATGCGGGAAGCGCTCATCAATGTACTCATTGATGATGTTCGGTTCGAACAGCACGAGATCGCGCTCGACCAGCACCGGCACGCGATTGTGCGGATTGATCGCAGCCATTTCTTCCGGCTTGTTGAACATGTCGACATCGATAACCTGGAAGTCCATGCCCTTTTCGAACAGGACAATGCGGCAGCGATGACTAAAGGGGCAGGTAGTACCCGAGTAGAGGTTCATCATTTGTGGTAACCCTCAAAATGAGATTCGGCACCGGGGGCAGGCCGAAGCCAAACCCGCGATGCCGTTAGCTAATCCGTGAAGGATCAGTGAATGTCTTTCCAGTATTCCTTCTTCAGTGCGTAAGCAACAACGAAGAGGACTGCCAGGAAGGCCAGAACGAAGAAGCCCAGCGTCCGGCGGAACTCCTGTTGCGGTTCGCCCATCCAGACCATGAAGCCGACCAGATCGGAAACCGACTTGTCGAATTCGGCTGGCGGCATCGTGCCCGGAACAGCCAATTCCAGCTTGTGCGTTTCGTGATTCAGCACTTGCTGGCCTTGCAGACCGTACAGGATGTGCGGCATACCGACATTCTCGAACACCGTGTTGTTCCACCCCGTCGGACGGTTCTCGTCACGATAGAAAGAACGGAGGTAGGTGTAGAGCCAATCAGCACCGGCTGCGGCATTACCGGCTTCACCGCGAGCACGGGCGACGATGGTCAGATCCGGCGGGGTAGCGCCAAACCACTGCTTCTGCTCATCAGAACGCGCCGCAACCCGCATCAGCTCACCGATCTTGTCGGACGTGAACATCAGGTTTTCCTTGACCTGCTGCTCGGTCAGACCGAGGTCCAGCAGATTCTTGTAGCGCAGGTAAGACGCACCGTGGCAATTCAGGCAGTAATTGACGAACAGCTTGGCGCCATTCTGCAAAGCTGCCTTGTCGCTAACGGAGCCCGGCCACTTGTCGATGTGGGCCGTGCTGCCGCTGGCAAATGCCATGATCGGCGCGAAGAGCAATGCGATAAGGAATTTTTTCATTTTAGGCATCCTCTCACTTGAACGTCACACGGTCGGGAACCGGCTTGAACTTGTCCATCCGGGACCACCAGGGCATAGCAAGGAAGAATCCGAAGTAGAACACCGAACAAATCTGCGAAATCAGTTCGCCCATCGGAGACGGAGACAGCGTGCCCAGATAACCGAGGATGAAGAAACAGATGACGAAGATGGTCAGCAGGGTCTTGTAGATCGGACCACGGTAGCGGATCGACTTGACAGGGCTACGATCCAGCCACGGCAGGAAGGCGAAAATCACAACTGAAGCGCCCATTGCTACCACACCCCAGAACTTGGCATCGAGACCGAACAGCGGATAGGTAACCGCACGCAGAATCGAGTAGAACGGAGTGAAATACCAGACCGGAGCGATGTGCGGCGGGGTCTTCAGCGGGTCAGCCGGATAGAAGTTCGGCGTTTCCAGGAAGTAACCACCACCTTCCGGTGCCCAGAACATGACAGCAGAGAAGACCATCAGGAAGACGATCACGCCGACAATATCCTTGACCGTGTAGTACGGATGGAACGGAATGCCATCACGCGGAATGCCGTTTTCGTCCTTGTTGGCCTTGATCTCGACACCATCCGGATTGTTCGAACCCGTTTCGTGCAGCGCGAGAACGTGAGCAGCAACCAGACCGATCAGCACGAGCGGGAAGGCAATCACGTGGAACGAGAAGAAGCGGTTCAGCGTTGCATCACCCACCACGAAGTCACCGCGGATAATCAGGGAGAGGTCGCCACCGATAATAGGAATCGCCGAGAACAAATTGACGATAACCTGAGCGCCCCAGTACGACATCTGGCCCCAAGGCAGCAGATAGCCGAAGAAGGCTTCACCCATCAGGCACAGGAAGATGCCGACACCGAACAACCAGGTCAGTTCACGCGGCTTGCGATAGGAACCGTAGAGCAGGCCACGGAACATGTGCAGGTAGACCACAATGAAAAAGGCCGACGCGCCGGTTGAGTGCATGTAGCGAATCAACCAGCCACCCGGCACATCACGCATGATGTATTCGACAGAGGCGAAAGCGATCGGCACGCCATTGGCGTTCAGAGCGGCGTCCGGCTTGTAGTGCATGACCAGGAAAATACCGGTAACGATCTGGATGACCAGAACCAGTAGCGCCAGCGAGCCGAAGAAATACCAGAAATTGAAATTCTTCGGGGCGTAGTACTCAGATAGATGACCCTTCCACATGGCGGTCGCAGGGAAGCGGGCATCAACCCACTCCAGCGCGTTACCAGCCAGCGAGCCGTCAGACTTGTATTTTTCGAAATTGCCAGCAGCCATTTCTTATGCTCCCTTCTTGTCTTCGCCGATCAGGATACGGGTATCGGCGAGATACACGTGCGGCGGCCGCCCGGCATGCCCTCTTCGGCACCCTTCTTGAATTTCTGGGATGGCGAACAACCAAGGTGCGTACAAATACCGACGACAACCATGATTTCCGGCTTGACTGAACGCGTATCGTTCTTGGCATAGGCCGGCTGCTGATCCTTTTCCGACTTCGGATCAGCCACGGCATCGGCCAGCTTGGGCAGCGTATCCAGCATCTCTTTGGTACGATTGATGATCCACACCGGCTTGCCCCGCCATTCGACGGTCATCATCTGACCCGGCTCGAGCTTGCTGATATCAACTTCGACCGGAGCGCCTGCAGCCTTGGCGCGCTCAGATGGAAGCAAGCTGGAGACGAACGGCACGAGTGCGGCAACCGCGCCCACCCCGCCCACGGCTGCGGTCGCGACGACCAGACGCCGCCGCCCACAGTCCATTTTTCCTTGATTGCTCATAACGCTGACCCCTAATGGAATTAGATGGGATAAAAATTAAACGCTAAATTATACTTCATCGGAACCGTCGATAAAAGCCGCTGTCACTCCCCGCAGACCTTGCGCTCACGTAAAGCCTGGGCCAACGTACCGCTATCGACATATTCGAGTTCCCCCCCAACCGGCACACCGCGCGCGATTCTCGTCACACCAATCCCTTTGGGCTTGAGCATGGCAGTGATGTAATGAGCCGTTGCCTCCCCTTCGTTGGTGTAGTTGGTTGCCAAAATCACTTCCTTGACGACCCCGTCAAGAGCACGATTCATCAAACGATCCAACCCCAGCTCCTTGGGCCCGATTCCGTCCAGCGGGGAAATTTTTCCCATCAGAACATAATACATACCCCGATAGGTCAGGGTCTGCTCCATCATGTTCATATCAACCGGAGTTTCCACCACACAAAGGAGTTCCGGGTCGCGCCGCGGAGAAGCACAACGTTCGCAAACGTCATCCTCAGTAAAGGTATTGCATCGCTGACAGTGACGGATCGCCTGCAATGCATGTAGAACCGCATCACCCAAGCGCTGCGCGCCAGGCCGATCGCGTTGCAACAAGTGGTAAGCCATGCGCTGCGCCGATTTCGGCCCGATTCCGGGCAGGCAACGCAGCGCCTCAATCAAAGATTCAAGACCCGAGGGATTCACAGACTCAGAACGGAAGCTTAAACCCGGGAGGCAAATTCAGTCCGGAGGTAAAGCCGGACATCTTGTCTTTACTCAACGCCTCACCCCTGCGCACTGCATCATTCAAGGCGGCAGCAATAAGATCTTCCAGCATTTCTCGATCATCCATCACGGATGGATCGATATTGACCCGACGAACCTCATGGGCACACGTCATCAAGACCTTGACCATACCGGCCCCGGCAACGCCCTCCACCTCAATCTGGGCCAGCTGATCCTGGGCCTTTTTCATGTTTTCCTGCATCGCCTGCGCCTGTTTCATCAGGCCAGCCAAGCCACCCTTCATCATATTCATTTCTCCGTTAGGCGATTGGTTTAATGGAAGACTCAACGACAGACGCATCGAAACATTCAATGACGTCTCGTACAAACGTATCCTGAGCGATTGCTGTTGCAGCCCGCTCCTGCTGCTCTTGGCGCTGGCGACCAACCGTCTCGGCTGGGGTCACCGTTTCGTTCTGAGCCAGCTCTATGCGAACCAGCAGAGGGCGACCAAAATACTCACTCAAGGCTTGTTGCAACCGGTCCGGATTGGGCTTCATCTGAAGATGCCCTTGGGCAGGAGACAAGCGAAGCAGGCACTGACTTTCACCGAGCTGCCTCAACTCGCAGTTCTGAGCCAACTCCCTGGCCAGACCAGACAGTGAGAGTGACGCAACTATCTGATGCCAATCCATCTCACCACTACTGGCAACAGGAGGTGATTTCGGAATGACTTCCGCAGCGGACCCCAAGTCAGACCTGACCGAAGCAACAGGCTTTGCGGAAAGCGCTTTGGGCATGACGCCGGCGGCACTTACGCGATGTCCAGCCGCACCAACCACATCAGCAACAGTACTCGGCCGAAAGGTGTACAACCGAAGCAGGGTCATGACAAAACCGGCATACTCGTCAGGTGCTGCCGCCAATTCGTTACGACCGACATTCACGATCTGGTAGGCCAGTTGAACAAACTCTGGGGAAAATGCTGCAGCCAACCCCTTTAAACGATCACGCTCCGGATCTTCATCATCGATAGCACCCGGCACACACTGGATAATCTGAAGGCGAGTCAACAGCGCGCCAAGCTCCTGCAATGCTGCCGAGAACGAAAGACTACGGATACCAAGATCAGCCGCGACCTGCAAAAGAGCAGATGCATTAGCACCATGCAATGCCTCAAGAATCGCGAAAAGATAATCCTGATCAACCGTTCCAAGCATGCTACGGACTTGGGACTCCTCGACCTTCCCTGCGCCGTGCGCGATCGCTTGATCCAGCAGAGATAGCGCATCTCGCATACTACCAGCGGCGGAACGAGCGACCAACGCAAGTGCTGGGTGATCAAATGGAATCCCTTCAGCCTGAAGAATTTGCCCAAGATGCCCGGTTATCGCCAGCGCAGGCATTTGTTTCAGATTGAACTGCAGACAGCGAGATAAAACAGTGACCGGAATTTTTTGTGGATCGGTGGTAGCAAGAATAAATTTCACATGCTCGGGCGGCTCTTCCAGCGTCTTCAACATCGCGTTGAAGGCCGAATTCGAAAGCATGTGAACTTCGTCGATTACATAAACCTTAAATCGACCCCGAGTTGGCGCATAAACGGCATTCTCAAGCAACTGCCGCATTTCGTCGACACGCGTATTCGTTGCTGCATCCACTTCAAGCAAGTCAACGAAACGACCGCTGTCAATTTCCTGGCAAGCCGAACAGGTACCACACGGCGTAGCGGTAATCCCCGTTTCGCAATTCAATGACTTAGCGAGAATCCGCGCCAAAGTCGTTTTCCCTACTCCACGCGTACCGGTAAAAAGATATGCATGGTGCAGGCGCTGCTCGGAAAGCGCATGCGTCAAGGCACGAACAACATGCTCCTGCCCAACCAGCGTAGAAAAATTGCGCGGCCGCCACTTGCGCGCAAGAACTTGATAACTCATGCGCTCCACACCAATGCAAAAAATGAAATTGGCGAGCCTAACCCCCGGCACTTACAGAAATTGGCTGTGGCTGCTTCCTTCCGGACCTGACCAGATTCACCACACTGTAATGCGGGGAGACCCGCCAGCACTGATTCTATCACACCACCCGATGGACAAAACTGAGCAGTTGGGGATTTTCTTGATTATTAAAATTTGGTCCCTGTAAAGCACAAAGCCCCTCTTGGATTAACCGAGAGGGGCTTTGTAAATGGGAGTCTGGCGTTGACCTACTTTCGCGAGCGAGATGCTCACTATCAT
>JAGTRS010000088.1 GCA_018262195.1 Pseudomonadota bacterium
GGTGATGGCGACGATGATCGCCGTTTGCTTGCCCATGCTGAGCATCATCAGCAGTGTCACGATCACCGTGACGATGAACAGCTTGAAGATCAGTCCTGACACTTTCTCATCAGCGGTCGCGCCATAGTCGCGTGTTACATTGACCTGAATGCTGTCCGGAATCAGCGTTCCCTTGAGCGATTGCACTTCGTCGAGGACGCTGCGCGCAACATCGACACCGTTGGTGCCGCGTTTCTTGGCGATGGCTATCGTCACCGCGGGATGACTGGAGAACCTTCCGTCATCGACGCGTTGGCTAGTGATAAGGAGGTTGCCCACCTGACGGGCATCGTGCAGGAACTCGCCGGAATAGACGGTGAATGCGCGGTTGCCTTCGATCAGGTCTCCCGCCTGCGTACGCTGATTGGCGGCGCCGATGGCACGCGCTATCTGGGACAGTGTAATACCACCTGCAAAAGCCGTTAATCGACCTGGATCGACCTCGACCCTTACTTGCTCGGGGCTGCCGCCGGTGATGAAACTTTGCCCGGTGTTCGGCAAGGACTTGAGTTTCTGCTGCACATCCAGGGCCATCTTGCGCAGGGTGACGATGTCGTCAACCTTCGAGGAAAGCGTGAGCGTAACGACGGGCACATCGTCGATGCCCTTTGGCTTTACCAAGGGCTGGGTAACGCCCTTGGGAATCGCATCCATGTGCGAATACAGTTTGTCGTAGAGCTTGACGAGCGACGGCTCCATCTGCTGCCCGACGTCGAAGCGCACCGTCACCATGGAGCGGCCATCCTGCGACATCGAATACACATGCTTGACGCCGCTGATCTCGCTCATCAGGCGTTCGAGCGGTTCGGATACCAGGTTCTTGACCTGCTCGGCGGAAGCGCCCGGATAGCCGACGAAAATATCGACCATCGGAACGGATATCTGGGGATCTTCCTCGCGCGGGGTGATGATCATTCCCATCAGGCCGATGAGGAAGCTCGCAATCAGCAACAAGGGGGTCAGCGGGGAGTCGATGAACTTGCGTGCCAAGCCACCGGCGAACCCGTCCTTGTGAGGCGTCGCGGACGTCTGCTCATGCACCGCTGCTGTTTCTTGTTTGTTGTCCTCGACCATCCTGTCTTCTTTCATGTCAACTCAGTCAGGCCGTTACTGTGGGCGTTCGCCGAAAGCCGGGTCACCGGAGCGCAAGTTTCGCTTTGGCATCGTTACGACTTTTTCGCCGGTCTTGAGACCAGACAGAACAGCGACGCGATTTCCCTGCATTTCGCCGAGTCGTATGACTCGCAGCTCGACCTTGCCATCCCGGCTGGCGACGAATACCGAAGGCAGGCTGCCCGGGTAGGTAACTGCCGAAAGCGGGATTACCGGCACCTCGATAGCCTTGCCAGCCACCGGCGGTTCGGGCAGTTGTGCCGAGGCGAACATGCCCGGCGCTATCGGCGCGTCGGGCGGCAACAGGAATTTCACCGTTACCGTGTGCTGCTCCTTGTTTGCCGCCGGAAAGATCTGGTCTACCAAGGCATCGACGGTTATGGTGCCATCGATTGCAACCGGCACAATCATTCCTGTACGCAATTCGGAGACCAGGCGGGCGGGTACCTCGACCTTGAGCAACAGGCGGTCGGTCTGCGCAATATCCATCAGCTTCTGGCCGGGCTGCACCGTATCGCCGACGTCGACATGCTTGGCAAGAATTATCGTCTGGAACGGCGCAATGCTGCGATGGTCGCGCATCTGCGCTTCGATGGCATCGATTTTGGCCTGCGAGGCGACAACCGTCGCTTGTTGCCTTTCGTATTCGCTGCGCGCCTGACTGCGGCTGGCGAAGGAACGCTGTTGATCGGTCTGCGTCTGCAACGGGGGGCCGCCCATGAATGGCACGACGCCACGCGCCGCGTTGAAGAACGGGATTGATGTCCCCGACATCTCGCTCGACAGATGCGACCAGGCTGCCCGGTAATCGGAAATCAGCCGTTCCTCGTCGAGTCCGACGACGATCTGGCCCGCCATGACCGGAACGCCTTCGCGGCCGGCGACGTAAGCGACACGTCCGCCGGTCTGGGCGGTAAGGTGAATTACCTGCAATGGCTCGATATAACCGCCCAGCGGGGTGCGCGTAATGAGTCGTTGTTGCACGACCTCGCTCAGCCCCATGGACTCGTCTTCGCCATCGGACGGAGCCATCACTGCGGCTACATCCGGATTCGGTTTGGCGCCCTTGCCGCTCTTGCCGAACATCCAGCCGAGCAAGCCAACCAAAACCAGCAGTGCCATCAGTGTGGCCAAGCTTTTCAGCGTCATTGAGACTTTCCCCTCACAGTCACCGGCCTTCGCCTTGAATAATTGTCCTTGTAGGCGAATCCTATCAGATCAATTATGTGCGGGGGACGGTTCCCATGGCGCCGAAACTCTTGATGAATGGACCGGCCATGGCCGGGTTCTTGATCATGGCGCCGTAGTCGCCAACCTTGAACTTGAGTTTGCCCGAGGTGTAGGCGATGCCAAGGGTGAGCATCCCCAAGGGCTTGTTGCACCATTTTTCCCAGCTATCCTGGCTGGCGCGCAGATCCCAGTTCATGCTTTCGCCGGAATAGGCGGCGGCCTTGGTGACATAGCCATTTTCGACGACGAGAACACCACGCGGCTTGTCTTCCCCCTCGAAGCCATAACCGATTACGGAATTGAAGGCGATTTTGGCGAGCGCATCGCCCAATTCCGGTTCGTCATTCCAGGCATTGCCGAAATCAACCATCCAGTCTTCAGAAAACAGTGCGGCCATGAGATATCTCCTCCGATAATGATTTTGAAATTTGCTTTCTATCCA
>JAGTRS010000070.1 GCA_018262195.1 Pseudomonadota bacterium
TAATGGGTAGGTGGCAATCGTCGATGTCGCGCGAACTGGCGCCGACGGTGATGAGTCATCGGCCGCTTTGGCTTTGACATCGCTGGCATGGTCAGCACAGCCTCCCAACGGCAATGCAAAAAGGCTGGCAATGGCGGCGAATGCGGGGTACGCAAGCGCCATGCGCCGGGCGCGATACGTCGTTGGATTGTTCATGGCGGGTCCGTGGTTCTGAGTCATTTCAATCGAGCGAGGATATGGTGGCGCCTAGATTGGCGTGTACCAAACCGGCGAGGTCCAGGCGCGTTCCTGATGCTTCATCGGGACTTCCGGCGGCATCTTGATATTGAAGCGATAGGCGTCGTATGCTGTCACGGATCGAAGGCCGGATCCTTCCAGACGCCGACCAGTTCGGGATCGCCGATGGTGTTGGCCCAAGTGGCGTGGGCGACATCCACCGTGTCGCCGACCGGCGGCAACTTGCCATCCTTGCCCAGCTTGCGCTTTTGCGCGTTGCTCCAGGTTACGTTGTAGATTTTCTCCTGCGGCTTGCCTGCCTTGTCGATCCAGCCCTTGACGATCTGGATGCGGTCGAGATTGCCGCCTTGCGCATCCTTCATCGCCGCGACCAGGAAGGTCGGCGCCTTGCCGGCGGCCGGCGCCTTGGGCAGGTCGGCACCCATCGGCACGCCCTTGGTGTAGCCGGTTTCCGCCAGGTAGCGCGAGCGTGCATCATCCGCAGTGAAGTCCCAGCCGGCGAACAGGCGCACCGTCATGCGGGTGCCCGAGGTGGCATAAACTTCCTTGCGCTTCATGGCATCCCACAGCGCTTCGCGGGTATTTTCAGTGGCCCACACGGCGGCGTAACCGGCGGCAGTGTAGTGGTAGGTGTAGCGGGTCTTGCCGAAACCCTGCTTGGAAACATGCTCCCATCGCATCGGGCTTGGTTCCTGATTGACATGCTTGCCGTAGAAGTTGTCTTCCTCGATCGAGGTCAGCGAGTTATGGACATCGGTGCCGCCAATGAAACCAAACTTGAAGGGATTAACCCCGAGCTTCTGTTCGTGCATCATGCCCTGCAACAGGCCGGAGCGCAGGTAGTTGGTCGGCATCATCTCCTTGCTCAACGGCTTGTCTTCCAGTGTCAGGTTGCCGTATTCCCAGCCGGCAACGCCGTAATCCGCGAACTCGTCGTTCGGCGAAATCAGCGGGTGCGTCTCGCTATTGCCCTTGGTCTGCATCACTTCCTGCAGAATTTCCCAGCGGGCGCGGCGCTCGGCATAATCTTTGGTCAACGGCTTGCCGGCAAAGTCGACCGCCTCGAACATGCGGCCATTCGAGAGATTGGCGTTGTGCGGAATGGCCAACACCTTGCCACCGGTTTTCTCTTCGTACTTGGCCATCCACTCCCAGAGTTTTTCCGGGTCTTCACTTTGCCAGGCCGAGAAAGGCAAGACCTGATCGGCCTTGTCCTTGTTGTCGCGGAACAGCACGTTGCGGTGCAGGTTGTTGCCACCCGGCACCGAGGTCCATTCAAAGCCGAGCATTGCGGTAAACCGACCGGGCTCGTTGAATTTCTCGGCGGTCGCCGTGTATTGCTGCCAGACCGACTTCATGATCGGAACGACGACCTTCGGGTCTTTGATTGGAGGCGGTAATTTGTTGTTTGCCTGCGCCGACACAAGTTCGTTCATTGCATCCTGTTGCGCCTTTCCTCCGGCCTTTAATGCCTTGCCCCAGCGGGTTAACGTCGGATCCCCCGCGAATGCAGGATTACCGTCAGCAACCTGGGTCATAAGACCCAGACCCTCGGCGTGGTCCGATACCACCAGAAAATCCAAGGGGCGCGACAGCTTGGCCGGCACGCCGCTCGAGGAGATGATTTCCTCTCCACGCGCAAAGCGGTATGCCTGCTCCGGGTTCAGGCTATTGCCACCCATGAAGGCATCGCCTGAATTGGCGGTGTGATGGTGGGTGTCGCCAAAAAATACACGCGTCGGGTACTTGCGGCCGGCATAGGGCGAGTAACGCTTCTTGACTTCAACCTGAGCCGGGGTTTCGGCCGGGCGGGCGTGGTCCTCGCCATCATAGTGGTCGATGAGTCCTTTGGCGGCCGCAGCTGATTCCTCTTGCCGGCCAGGTTGTTGCTGGGCCTGCACGCTCAAGTAGGCGAAAGCGCCAAGCAACGCCACTGCGACCGTGCTCAGGGTAAAGAATTTTTTCATGGATGATTCCTTCCAGTCGTGGGTTTGCCCGAGTTCATTTCATCGAAGAGGGTTTAAAAACTACCGAGCGGTGTCCTCCAAGCGTCGGCGTATTGATCTAGCTACCGTATGTCGAGGGCGTCGCCGACCCCACGTCGTCCATCAGGATGGTCAGAATATTGGGCGCGCCGTCGGCCAGGCGCCTGGGTTCGACGCGCTTCTTGTAGGTCGAGGTCTCCATCGTCAGCCCCGCCTTCGAGCCCGACAGGGTGGGCGGGAACGGCAGGATTTCCTGGGCTGATGCGTCCATCGCCAACACCATGCTCAGGATGGCGGCGCAGAAGGAAGAAGTGGCTTTGCGTTGCATGAAATGCTTTCCTTTCGCGGGCCGAATTCCATCGGCAGGCAAGACGACTGGATAGATCGTCAGAAGGTGTACGCCATCTTCAGCCAGAGGTAATCACCCTTCAGTCGATTCCTGGTCTCCAGTTCCGGCAGCCATTTGAACTCGAAGAGGAGCTTCTCCTTGCCGATCGGCTGGATGTAGCCCAGCACCGGTCCGATGCCGGCAGTACGCCCCTTGAAGCAGCCGAGCGTCGCGCCCGATCCGCTGTCGCAGGTTATCTGCTGGAAGTACCACGCCTCGGCGCCGATGTTTGCAAAGCCGGAACCGAGCGGGAAGATCTGTTGAATTGACGTATCGAGATGCAGGACGTTGCCGCTCTTGTAGCTTGTGGCGTTGTTCTCGGTATTGATCGCATAGCCCAGATGGGCGGCCGCATTGAGGCCCGACTTGGCGTTGCTGTAGGCCACGCCGGCAATCGGATCGAAGGTCCAGTAGTTCAGCCCCGTGTTTCCCAACCTGCCGACCTCGTAGCTACCGGTCGGCGCATAGACCGGCATCAGGAAGTCGTACTGCCAGTTGTCGGATTTCCAGGCCAGCATCACGGGCACCACCGTCAGGTCGCCGAAGCCGGACACGCTGTTCTGTACCTGGAGGCCGCCCAGCGCCGCGGAGTTCCCGGAGATGGATAGCCAGGTGTAGGGCAGGAACGCGGCGACGCTGTAGTGGGCGCCTCCGAGGATCGTCTGTTCCAGGCCGTAGCCTCCGCCGAGCACAAGCGTGTTGGCCTCCGCGTTCAGATTGGCGACGACCCCGGCCGCTGTGGGAATCTTTGCCGAGGCGTGGCCCCGGTAGTTGATGTACATCGGTTTGAAGAACCCGCCGGGCGACGTCGGCGGCAGGTCCACTAGCGTTGCATTGGCGCCCGGCATGATGTGCGAAGTGCCGCCTTCGCCGGCGTTGGCGGCGTTGAAGAGAGAAGCAGCAGCCAGACCAATGAAAAGCACGGTCAGTATGCGGACATTCTGAAATCTGCTCATCAATTCATTGTCTGGAAAAATTGGGCACGATGCTGAAGGCGAAGCGTTCGCATTGCACTCAGTGGAAAAAAGGGGCCGCCCCCGGTTACGGTCGACGGCCCTGTCTCAACAAATTTCAGTAGGGCGGGTTGATCACCACGTACTGGGAACCTTGGGGTTGATACCAAGTGCTGCCGCACTGCTGGTAGATATAGCCACCGTAATTGACCGGCACGCAGCCCGCGGGAACGGTATTGACCATCGACCCGACGACGGCGGACGTGACGACAACCGCTGCTGTCACCGCTGCCGCCGTCGCGACCGGGTGATAGTCGTTGTCCCAGCCGTTATTGCAGCAACCGCCACGGTTATTGTTGTTGACATTGACATTGACGTTCTTGTTGGCGTTGATGTTGGTGTTCCGGTTGCTGACGTTGTTCACGCTGGTGCTGCGGGTATTGTTGGCGCGCACGTCGCGACTGGAATTGTTGACCTGCTTGGCGCCACCGCCACCACCGCCGGCGCGAGCACCACCGCCACCGTGACCACCACCGCCACCACGCGCCTCAGCGACCGGGGCCAGCGCGAAGCTGGCCAGTACGAGAACCGTCAGGGGTGCCAGGAACAGTTTGCTGAATGATTTTTTCATTTGTGCGCTCCTTTACTTCTTTTCCAGCGAACGAAGTTCGACTGCGGTCGCGCCCTTGGGCGGCGTGAATTTGAAGATGCTGTCCTTGAAGGTCGGCTTGAGGTTCCAGTCGAAATACTGGACCGACTGCGGCCGCGCTTCGTCGGAACGGTTGGTGATCACGAGCTTGCGCGGCAGCGGCTTGCTGCCCGTGGTAATCCAGATCTGCCAGTCGACGTTGCCCTGACGGAAGGCGTAATGCTCACAGAGGTCGTTGTCGATGAAATCCTGGCCGGCATTCATCGCCGATTCGATCTTGTCGAGCGGTGCGGCTGGCGTGCCCCAGAGGAACATGTCGGCCATGGGAATCTCGACGCCGTATTTCTCCTCCAGCTTGGTGATCAGTTCGCCGAGGTTGCCGGTGAATTCGACGGTCGAGTAGGCCTTTTGCGCCGGAATGGAGATGGTCGCCATCTTGCCGTCGTAGAAGATCTCGCGGACGGCCCGGGGGCTGACCATTTTCGCGCGCAGCATGTTCGGGCGATGGACGTCAATGTCTGCCGATGCTGCATGCTGCAACTTCTGCCCATCGGACAGGACGCGCTCGCCGGTCAGCTCGGTTGACACCTGGAAGCGCGTGAGCGACTGCAGATGGGCACCCATAGCCTTGAGCGCCTGGATCGCCTCGGGATTGACGGAACTCACAACTGATTTCGCAGGCTCTGGCGCGGCTGATTGAGCCTGCGCGAATGGCGCAGCGAGCGCCAGAGTCAGCAACCCCAGCGCCAGTTTGGTGTGAAGCATAGAGATCTCCTTGATCCAGTGTGCATCTTCAATAGGAAAATTAGGCCTCTTCCGGGCAGTCTGCCGCAGTCGTCAAGTGTCTAATTTGGTGAAGTACACCAGCATCCTCTACATGCGTCCAATGCATTTTAAGGATCAGCGTGATAATCTAGGTGCATGACGATTGATATCCGACTCCTGCGCCAGGTGCTTGCCTTGAGCAAATACCGGAATTTCGCCCGGGCCGCAGAATCCCTGCATATCTCTCAACCCGCACTGTCGCGCAGCATTGCCGGGCTCGAGCAAGCTCTCGGCGTGCAATTGTTTGATCGAACGCCAGCAGGTGTCAGGCGAACTTTCCATTGGTGCGGGGCCGTTTCCCTTTGAAATTTCCGTTGGGCACGCGGTCGCAAGACTGATCACCCTCTATCCCAAACTGCAAGTCAGGATCGACAAGGATAGTCCGCCAGCGATAGTCAATCGGGTTCTCAGTGGCGACATCGATATTGGCGTGGCAGACATTCGTCACTGCGAGGATTTCGCCCGCCTGACCGTCGAACTCCTGCCCGAGCATGCCGTCGCCTGCTGTTGCCGTCGGGGGCATCCGCTTGCTGGCAGACGCGCGCTATCGCTCGCCGATCTTCTGAATTTTCCGATCGTTGGCACAATTATGCCACCTGCACTCGGCACCATCCTGTCCCCTGGTCATTTGGCGGGGCGTGTAAACGAGGACACCAAGAATTTTCACCCGGCCATCACCGTCGACTCGCTCTCTGCGGCACGAAATATTGCCCTGGGCTGCGATGCCCTCCTGCCGATAACACCCGGCTGTATTGCTCCGGAATTGGAGTCCGGTGATCTCGTGATACTCGATTTCAGCGTCCCCTGGATGCGTAACCAATACGGGTTCATTTCCAGAAAGGATCGGACGCACTCCCCCGCTGCCATCGAGTTCATGGCAAGGATGAGAGAAGCCGAAGAGGAGGCAATCGAACTCGAAAACAGGTTGTTCGCCACCTATTCCAGCTACAGCGATACGTGTGGTGGGCACGCGTCATTGGCGAGTTAGCCAAGGAGCATCGTTGAAGCGTCGCGCCATCACCGCCTGGATCGTTTACGACATCGCCGTTCATGGTTACGGACTGATGATTCCGGCGGTCGGTTTTGCAATTTATTTCACCTCCTTTGTCGCCGCAGGGCATCCTTTCG
>JAGTRS010000059.1 GCA_018262195.1 Pseudomonadota bacterium
TACCGGCGCCGCCGGCCAGATCGGTTATAGCCTGCTGTTCCGCATCGCCTCCGGCGAAATGCTCGGCAAAGACCAGCCGGTCATCCTTCAGTTGCTCGATCTGCCGCAAGCTCAGCAAGCCGTGAAGGGCGTGATGATGGAGCTGGAAGACTGCGCCTTCCCGCTGCTCGCCGGCATGGTTGCCACCGATGACCCGAACGTTGCCTTCAAGGATGCCGACGTCTGCTTGCTGGTTGGTGCCCGTCCGCGTACAAAGGGTATGGAACGCGCTGACCTGCTGACCGCCAACGGCGCCATCTTCACCGTTCAGGGCAAGGCTATTGCCGAGAATGCCAGCGAGAACGTCAAGGTTCTGGTCGTCGGCAATCCCTGCAACACCAATGCCTTCATCGCCGCTGCTGCCGCCAAGAAGGTTGGCCGCACCAACCCGAACAACTACCACGGCATGCTGCGCCTTGACCACAACCGCGCCCTGTCGCAGCTGGCCAACAAGATCGGCCGCCCGGTTGCTTCCCTGAAGAAGCTGGTCGTCTGGGGCAACCACTCCCCGACGATGTACGCCGATTACCGCAGCACCACCTCCAACGGTGACAGCGTCAAGGCCCTGATCAACGATCACGCCTGGAACAACGACACCTTCCTGCCGACCGTCGGCAAGCGCGGTGCCGCTATTATCGAAGCCCGCGGCCTGTCGTCTGCTGCTTCCGCTGCCAACGCCGCTATTGACCACATCCGCGACTGGGTGCTCGGTTCCGACGAATGGGTCACCATGGGCGTTCCATCCGACGGCTCCTACGGCATCCCGGCCGGTATCGTCTATGGCTTCCCGTGCGAGTGCAAGGGCGGTTCGTTCAAGATCATCCAGGGTCTGGAAATCGACGAGTACAGCCGCGAGAAGATGAACTTCACGCTCAAGGAACTGACCGACGAAGCCGAAGCCGTCAAGGACATGCTGTAATCCAGCATTAGTTCTTAGCTTCATTGAAGGGCCGCGGTAAAATGCCGCGGCCTTTTTCTTTTACGGGTCAGAAAACATGCGCCATCCGAAAGCCGTACTTTTTGCCGGTGAAAAGCCCTTTCCTGTCCTGCCGGCCGTCGATCATTATGCCGGCTCGGAAAAACTGATGCGCAAGGCGCTTCTGTTGCAAAAGGAGCTGGGGCCAATCTTTGATATCACCTGCGACTGCGAAGATGGTGCCCATGCAGGTGCCGAGCATGAGCACGCTGAAATGGCTGCCGCGGTGATCATGAGTGAGGACAACCTGTTCAACCGGGTTGGTGCGCGTGTTCATGACGTGACGCATCCTCACTGGCAGCAAGACATGGAAATCCTGGTCAGCCGCGCTGGCAGCCGCCTGCCTTTCATCACGCTACCAAAACCCTGTAGCGCCGGTGATGTTCAGGTGCAGATCGAAGCGCTGCGTGAGATCGAGCAAAAATTCGGTATCGAACGCCGTATTCCCGTCCATGTGTTGATCGAAACCCACGGCGCCCTCCGTGAAGTCTGGGAAATTGCTGCCTTGCCTGGGGTTGAAAGCCTGGATTTCGGCCTGATGGATTTCGTATCAGGTCACCACGGGGCCATCCCCGGTAGCGCCATGAAGAGCCCGGGACAGTTCGATCACCCGCTGGTCGCCCGGGCCAAGTGCGAAATCAGCGCCGCCGCCTTGGCCTGCGGTGTTGTGCCAGCCCATAACGTGACGACAGAACTGAAGGACATCGACTACATCCGCAACGATGCGCGGCGCGCCCGAAGCGAATTCGGTTTTCTGCGCATGTGGAGCATCCATCCAAACCAGATCGTGCCGATTGTCGAAGCCATGCGTCCGGACTTCTCTGAAGTGGAGGCTGCCGCAGAAATCCTGATCTCCGCCCAGGACAAGGACTGGGGCCCGATTCAGCACGCAGGAAAATTGCACGACCGCGCCTCTTATCGCTATTACTGGGAGTTGCTGGATCGCGCCCACGTTACAGGAATGAATATTCCAGCCGCTGCCAAGCAACGTTTCTTTGCCTGAACAACTACCGATCCTCTTTCGCGACGAATACATCGTCGTTATCGACAAGCCCTCGGGCCTGCTGGTCCACCGTTCGGAAATCGATCGTCACGAGACGCGCTTCGCCATCCAGATTCTGCGTGACCAGATAGGTCAGCGTGTCTGGCCGGCACATAGACTCGACCGCGGCACTTCCGGCGTCCTGCTTTTTGGCCTGAATCCGGCCGTAGCCAGCCAACTCGGGCAGCAATTCGAACAAGGCATGGTCAGCAAACGCTACTGGGCGGTTGTCCGCGGCTACCCGCCAGAATCAGGCAGTATCGACCACCCGCTCACCCGTCAGCGTGACGCCTATGAATTCAAGGGTGAACAGAGCAGCACCGAGGCACAGCCGGCGCTGACGCACTTCCGGAAACTGGCCGAGATAGAGTTGCCGATCGAAATCGATCGCTATCCGAGTAGCCGCTATGCCCTTCTGGAAATCGAGCCAGTAACCGGTCGTCGCCATCAGATCAGACGCCATCTCAAGCATATCGCCCACCCGATCATCGGTGATGCCACTCATGGCAAAGGGCGCCACAACCGCTTCTTTGCCGAGCAACTTGGCAGCAACCGTTTGCTGCTGGCCTGCGTCGGGCTGTCATTCAACCACCCGAGCACCGGCCAGCGACTGGACATAAAAGCGCCAGTGTCCGGCGAATTCGCCGCCACACTGGCGCGTTTTGGCTGGCCGACCGAAGCAGCTTAGGCGATATTTTCCTCAAGGTGCTCCCTGAACTTCAGGTCACGCTCAAGCTGAACCATATCCTGCCCCAAGGCATCTCGAGCCGAAACCATGCCCATTGGAGCGCCATTCTGATCCACGACGGGAACATGGCGGAAACCGCCATCGACCATGTACTGCAAGGCGTAAGCCAAGGGCTTGTCAGCTCGAATCGTTTGCGGATTGGCGACCATGACCTGCGCCAGAGTGGTTTTATCCGGATCCAGATTGCCAGCCAAGACCTTGTTGAGCGCATCGCGCTCAGTGAAAATTCCGACGATCTGGTTACTTTCGACAACCAGCAAGGCACCGATTCGCTTTTGAGCCATCAGGCTGCAAGCGGACCGGACTGTGGTTTCCTTGCTGGCGGAAACGACGGATTGGCCGGCAATAATATTGCTGATGATGCGATTGGGCATGTTTGTCTCCTTCGTTGTTGTAAAAACCGGTGACGTGCCCCCGTAAGGCCGGGAAGCACAGCACATGCGGAGATTACCCCAGCTTGATGACAATCACCGCAATGGCCACAAAGATGATGACCATACCGATCAGCTCAACGTTCAATAAAAGCTCCAATTTTTTACTTAGAGGTCAGTTCGTGCACCACGCGAACCCGGGCGTCCGCCTTGGATAGTTCGACGAAGCCGATACCCCCAGGATGGGCAACGACCCATTTCAGCACTTCGTCCGGCGAGCCAACCTTGACAGGTGGTTGCATTCGTCCTGAAAAGACCTGCCTTGACCAGTAAGCATTGATTTCCGAGAGGTCCTTACCAACCAGCGCATTGTAAAAGCGCGCACGATCCGGGTGGGTATCCGGCATATCGACGGGCTGCGCCTCTATTCCGTTGAAGAATTGTCTGGTCCGCCCGAAAAACAGATTGATAACTTCATTGCGCGTCATTGCAGCCACACCGCAGCGTGCATTGACGACGACGACGAGTTCCGCACGCACTTCTGCTGTTGGCTGCACCAACAACCAGGAGATCACGCAAAAGAGGAATAGGCGACGCATGGACATTTGCCTAGAAGATGAAGTCCAGCGTTAGCGAATAAATATCCATTTTCCCTGACCAGCGACCGTTCACCGGATCGTTGCGATACGGGAAAATCGATGTCGGGTCACCATGAACACCATCCCACTGGGCCTTGAGCGCAATATTCCGGGCTGCATCCCAGCGCATGCCGACGATGCTCGTTTTTTGATCCGAATGCGAATCGGCAATCACACGACTCGCATATGGATCGGATCCGGCATGCCGTTCCGACCGCACCCAGGAATAGCCGAGATAGGGAGTCACCTCACCGATCCTGTAACCGGCGAGCAGGTAACCCCCATTGGAGTCCTCAAGCGCGTTGTTGCCCTGCTCGATATGATTGAGCATCAGTTGCACCTGCCAAGGCCCCTGATCATAGACCACACCCAGCGAATAATAGTCGGTGCGCCTGTCCTTCGTGGTCAGGTACTCGGCCGACGAAGCGGGTACCAAACCGGCAATCGGCAAATCGTTCTTGAAGGTGATGTTGGCGTAGCTTGCACGGATCAGCCAGGACGAAATCTGGTACTCAAGAAATGCCCCGACCATCGGCGATCCCTTGATCTCCCACTGCCTGTCGGCTAGCGGAATTTTGCCATCGGAGTTTCCGTAAAACGCCTTGACGCGCAGGAGATTCTCTCCCATGGGTATGGTGTACGCTGCATCCACCCCATGAATGCTGTAAAAAGGCAGATACCAGAAGTAATCCCCGGGAGGACGTACCGTCAGGAAGGAATATCCAACCCAGCGGGAATCGGCCATCATGAAAAATTCCGTTCCCAGACGCCCGGCGCGCAATGTCAGGCTAGGCGTTGGATCGTATTTGACGAACGCCCAGGTGATTTCCGGGTTGTAAGTTCTGTCGTAGCGATAGCGGGTTGTTGCCTGCACGACAGCTTCAACCTGAGGGTTGATATGCCACCCCCCCTGCAAGCCAAGCACACTGTCGATCCTGCCGTCCCAGTCCTTCTTGATACCGCTCGGCTGAGACAAATCACGGACGAACTGCAGATCGCTGGAGGTTGTCCTTGCCACCCCCAAGGTGCCAAAGCCCTGCAAGCTGAAGGTCTGCTCCGATTCAGCCAGAACCGGCATGATCGTGAGTTGCACAAAGGCAAAGCTAACCGTCAAAAATCGGAGCAAACGCACCGCATTTGTCAGGCGCAACATCTTGGCAAGGAGCATGGTTGTTATTGGCGAAATGGCGGCAAACGACAGGCACAAAAAAATGGCACACAATTTGATTCGTGTGCCATTGATTCAATCAGGTCACAGTTCAGGCAATGCTATTTTTTGCTCCACGCTGAACTGATAATCCTTGAAGATATGCTCAGCCGAAAGAACCTGATAGCTACCATCCTCAAGGCGACGGGTAGTGTCTTTCAGACGATAAGTCAGGTGCCCACAGGTCCAGATATCGAAGTTGCGCATGTGCGTGCACAGACAGGTCTTGTCCATGACAGTTATCTTGCGCGCTTCGGGATGAGCGGCAACTTCACGATTGTAGGCAGTCACATAGGAACACTTGCCATTGGCATCGAGCAGGTAGCCATAGGCTTCGCAGTTCGGGCGGATGCCTGAACCGATGCCTGGACTACCCTTGATCATCCGCATCGGATAGCCAGTCGGCGAAATCTGATTGACCTCGATATCTTCTTCGCTGGCCTTGAAGTATTCCTGCTTGACGGCAGTCGGCAAGCCGCACTCTTCTGCCACGGTAAAGCGGGTTGCCACCTGGACAGCAGCCGCGCCAGCTTCAAGGAAAGCGGTCGCATCGGAACCAGTGAAGATGCCGCCAGCCGGAATGACCGGAATATCCAGATTTTCGTTTTTCAGGTACTGGATGACTTCAGTGACGATGGTCGCCAGATCATACTGCGCCCAGTCCATGCCGAAACCGAGGTGGCCGCCGGCCAGCGGACCTTCAACCACGATGTAATCGGGCAGACGGCCGGTACGGAAATTCTTTTTGAGGAAGAGCTGCAGGGCGCGCACCGATGAAACGATGATACCCAACTGAACGTCGCGAAAACGCGGGTGAGCCTCGATCAGCGCAAAGGAACCGAGGTGCAGGCCGGCAGCCAGCGTAATGCCTTCGATGCCAGCATCCATCGCAGCTTCCATGCGGACCTTGAGCGTCTCTTTCGGCGCGTTCATGGTCAGCTTTTCCATGCAGTTGATGAAAATCATGCCATCGCCCGTCTTGCGCGACATGGACCCTTCTACATGCAGACGGGTAGCTTCAGCCAGCTTGCCAAGATCGAACTTGACCGGTGACTTGTCTTCGTTTTCGACGTTGTACTTGTAAAGCGCGAGCTTGTCCTTGACGAACTTGGTCTTGTAGCGGCGATCCGAGACAGTCTTGATCATGGCGTCGGAAATATGACCTACGCCTCCCAGTCGAGCCACCTCGACAGCCAGATCAGCACTAGAAATATCGACGCCCATGCCACCGACCATGATCGGTACCAGTTCATGCTTGCCAAGCCGCAAGCGGAAATCATCCACACGCTTCATCATTATCCTTATGGAAACCGGCCAGCATCCCCTCTTCCCCGGCCAAGGTATAGATTTTACGCCAATGTTAAGACCGATGCTTGACGAGCCGGGTATAAATCAATTTTGTCTGTACCGAGTGTCGCTAAACTTGTGACTTAGATACTTAATCCAGTAACAGGTTCGCCATGCGCGCTTCAAATCATCCTTTCTGGCTGGTCGGCTTCCGTCCATTCTTCACCTTGGCTTGCCTGGCGGGGATGTCGATGCCAATGCTCTGGGCGCTGATTTTCAGCGGCCACCTGGCGGCTCCGGCAAACCCGTTCACCTCGGTGCAGTGGCACGCCCACGAAATGTTCTTCGGCTTCGGCTGGGCGGTACTCGGCGGTTTCCTGCTGACCTCGACCAAGAATTGGGTCAATATTCGCGGCTATCACGGCCTGGCACTCATGTGGCTTTCCGGCGCCTGGGTCGCTGAACGGATAGGCATGAGCTTTGGCGGTTCATGGCCGATGCCTTTGTTCTATCTTGCGAACAATCTCTTTCTGGGCAGCATCGCAGCCATGCTGATGTGGACGCTGATCCGCCATCGTAACCAGGACAGCTATCGCGACAATGCATTTTTTATAGTGATGTTGCCCGCATTCATCTTCGCCAAATATCTGATGCTGGCGGGGGGTGATTTCACGGCCGGCTACAGCATGACCATCGCGCTTTTCCGGCTGGCCTTCCTGGTCATGCTGGAACGCACGCTGACCGGGTTCATGAAGGCCGCCTTCCAGGCCCAGATCCTGCGCCACCCGGTGCTAGACATGGCGATCAAGCTGCTCGGACTGTTGCTCGTCATCGAATTTGTCCTGCCACGTTCATTGACCGCAGTAATCTCGCTACTGCTCGCCACACTGCTCGGCATCCGCTTTTTCTACTGGAAGCCGCAACTGGCCTTCAAGCGCATCGACATCGGCATCATGTACGTCGGCTATCTTTGCATCGTTGGCCAACTGTTGATCGAGGCCATCGGCCACGTCGTCAGTTTTGTCTGGGTCGGCTCGGTATCGGTGCACCTGTTCACCTTCGGCGCCATGGGTACAGTCATTCCGGACATGATCATCCGTATCTCCAAAGGCCATACCGGGCGCAAAGTGGTATTCGATGGCATCGACCGGCTAGTGCTCTACATCATGCTCGGCGCCCTTTGCGTCCGCATCTTGCTACCCCAATTGGCACCTGCTGCCTATCTCGGCTGGATACACCTGTCGGCCACCTGCTGGCTGATTGCCTTTGGCATCCTGGCCTGGCGCACGATCCCGATGCTGCTGCAGCCGCGCATCGACGGCAGGGAACATTGATTCGTGGGATACTTCGCCCCCCGCCGTCCGTCCGAGTAAGCCATGCACCCCCGCAACAAAAATGCCGAAGGCTACGATTTCGCCGCCCTGGCTGCCACCTCGGCTGCCCTGGCCAAGCACATCAAGACGACTCAGGCCGGCACAGCCAGCATCGACTTCGCCAACCCGGCCGCCGTCAAAATGCTCAACCGGGCGATCCTGATGCATCACTACGGGGTCAAGGGCTGGGATATTCCGGCCGGCTACCTGTGCCCGCCGATTCCTGGCCGGGCCGACTATATCCACAGCGTTGCCGATCTGCTGGCCACCTGCAACAAGAAGAACATCCCGAGTGGCTCTGGCGTACGCGTACTCGACATCGGCACCGGCGCCAATCTGGTTTATCCGCTGATCGGTCATGCCGAATACGGCTGGTCCTTTCTGGGCGTCGATATCGACGAGGCCGCGCTGGCTAATGCAGCAGCCATCATCGCCAAGAACCCCGAACTGGCCGGCAAGATCGAACTGCGCCACCAGACGGTGTGGGAAAACATTTTCACCGGCCTGCTGCGCTCCGGCGAAGTGTTCGATCTCTCGATCTGCAACCCGCCATTCCATAATTCCCCGGATGATGTCCACGCGGTCAGCCAGCGCAAGTGGAACAACCTCAACAAGCCAGGCGCCAAGCGCGGCGCCGCTGAGCCGCGCCTCAATTTCGGCGGCGGTGGCGCCGAACTGTGGTGCAACGGTGGCGAGCGCGCTTTCGTCAAATTGATGATCGAGCAGAGCTGCAACATCCCGAAGCGGGTGATGTGGTTCACCAGCCTGCTTTCCCAGGGCGACAACCTGCCGCACATCGAGGCCGCCCTCAAGAAGGCCAAGGTCGTCGAATCGCGCATCATCCCGATGGCGCAGGGCCAGAAGCAGAGCCGTCTGGTCGCCTGGACTTTCTGCGGCAACGGCGAACGCGAAAAATGGCGGCGCGAACGGTGGACTGCCGCGCCCTCCTATGCCGTTCCGGCCTTTGCTGAACAGACTTCCACCCCGGCGCCTGAAGCAACGCCGCCGGAAACCGACCCCGTATAATTGCTGGTTTTCTGCTTGGAAATTTGCCCGTGTCCGACCGTCTCGCCGTCCTGCCCCAATACTTGATCCCGAAACAGGCGCTGACCGCCCTCGCCGGAAAACTGGCCTCAAAGGAAGCAGGTAGCCTGACGACCAGCGTCATCCGTTGGTTTGTAGGTCGCTACAACGTGAATATGTCCGAGGCAGCCAACCCGGAGATCACCAGCTACAAGAGTTTCAACGAATTTTTCACCCGGCCGCTCAAGGAAGGTGCCCGCCCACTGGCCGAGGCCGATTTCCTCAGCCCGGTCGATGGCGCGATCAGTCAGTTCGGCCCGATAGAACGCGACCAGATTTTCCAGGCCAAGGGCCACAGTTATTCAACCACCGCGCTGGTCGGCGGTGACCGAAAACTGGCCGAGCAATTCGAGAACGGCAGCTTCGCCACGCTCTACCTCAGCCCGCGTGACTATCACCGCATCCACATGCCCTGCGATGGCCAGCTGAGCCGCATGATCTACGTTCCCGGCGAACTGTTCTCGGTCAATCCGACCACAGCGCGCGGCGTTCCTGGCCTCTTCGCCCGTAATGAGCGCGTCGTTTGCGTTTTCGACTCCGAATTCGGCCCCTTCGTACTGACTCTGGTCGGTGCCACCATCGTCGGCAGCATGGCCACCGTCTGGCACGGCATGATCAACCCACCGCGTCCGGGCGTGGTTCGTGAATGGCGCTACGATGGCGAACAGGCCGTCTCCTTGAAAAAAGGCGAGGAAATGGGCCGTTTCCTGCTCGGCTCGACCGTCGTCATGCTCTTCCCGAAAGACACCCTTGCCTTCAACCCGGAATGGGCATCGACCCGCACCATCCGCATGGGCGAAGCGATGGGCGCCAAGCCCGTCTAAATTACTGGAAGGCGCCCGGCGCCAGCATGCTGTTGGGGCGCATCGAGCGACTACCTGTCGGAAAGCGGAATTCAGCGTCGGGCAGGAGTTCAATGCCTCTTGCCTGACCTGGCGGCCGGACCGCACCGCGCAGCGGTGACATATTGGTCAGGCGCAGTGGAATTCCATTGGATTCGATCAAATCGCCCCTGGCCACCAGACGATTTCCGTCGAAACGTCCCTGCGCGGGCTTGAACAGATCGCCGGTGCCGACCATCAGGTTATTGAGTAGCCAGACCTCAACATCGGCGCCAATCTTGTCGATACGTACATTGACGAAATTGCCGGCCGGTGCATCGTTAATCAAGGTGTTGTGAGCCATATACAAGGCGTTATCGGACCAGCGCGGACCTTCAGCACCATAAGCAACAATACTTGGATTATCGGTGCCGGCACTCTGGCCAATGGTATTGCCAATCACGTAGGCCACGCCGCCATTGGGAAACTCCAGCTCGTAGGAAGCCCTACCACCAGCCCCATCGACCAGCATGTTGTAAAGAATGTGGTTTTCGCGCGCCCTCGACTTGACCAGATGGCCGAGGTAACCATTGTGAAACCGGCTGCCACGCAGCACGAACTTGCCAATAGCGCCGACATATAGCAGGTGGTGCAGGTCGCCTTTGTGGCGTGGCGCATCGCCGAATTCACTATTGATGACTTCCAGACTGAGTTCCGGGAAATTTGCAGTCAGGATACCCATTTCATTGTCAAAAAAGGCGCAGGATCGGACCGTGAGGTTTCCCTTTTCAAAGCGGATACCGGCCCCATTCAGGCTCGCCACCCGCGCCCCGCGAAACTCGATATTCTCGATTGTCACCTTGCCGCCGCGTACAACCCAGATCGCCTTGCCCTCGGCGCTCTGGCCATCAGCCAGCATGACCGGTCGCTGGCCAACACCACGGATGAGCAGGTTATTTTGCGTCCAAACGGCTGGCTGCCCACGGTAATCACCGGAGTGAATCTCGATCACCTCGCCATCCTTGGCGAGCCGGGCGGCCTCGGTCAGCGTCGAAATCTTTTCTCCGTGACCTACGCTCATTGTGGCCGGCAAATCTGCAGCACGTACCAGCTTTGCCTCTTCGGACAAAACCATCAAGCGCCCGTCCGGCGTCCGGCGAATTTCCCCGCGATAATCAGGGGCGGGCGGCAGCTTGTCCGGCAACTGCGCCCCAACCCATCCAGCCTGCAAGACGATGAAGATCGTAACCACAGGGCGCAAGATGCAGCGACGGAGACTTTCTTGGATCATGGACATCTCCAGGGGGAAGGGAAAGTAGCAGAAACCAGTCGAACCCCATGAAACGGCAGCGGTGATGCATTTGTCAACAGGCCAGTCCATGGCAATATTCGCCTTCCGGTCGAAACGGCGCCGACAAGCCGTTCCGGGTCAGCATCTGTTTTCATTCCACCCTCTCAGGAGATCACCATGCCCCGTGCCGTTTCTTCGCCCATCGGCGACTCGCTCCGCCGCCTCTGTCTTGCTGCGCTGCTGCTGGCCACCTCAAGCTTTGCCATCGCCGAAGCGCCACAACAGAAGACCCAGGTTCCCGGCTACTACCGCCTGATGCTGGGCAACTTCGAGGTTACCGCGTTGTACGACGGCGCCATCGATCTTGACGAGAAATTACTGAAGAACATCCAGCAGCGCGACATCCAGCGCCTGCTGGCCCGCGAATTCCTCAAGGGGCCCAAGGTACAAACTGCGGTCAATGCCTATCTGATCAACACAGGCAACAAGCTCGTACTGGTTGATGCCGGCGCGGCCAAGCTGTTCGGACCAGGCCTCGGCAATATCGTGGACAACTTGAAGGCGGCCGGCTATGTGCCGGAGCAGGTGGACACCGTGCTCATCACCCACCTGCATGGCGACCACGTCAATGGATTGGTCACTCCGGAAGGCAAGGCTGTCTTTGCCAATGCTGAAATATGGTCCGCCAAGGCCGACAATGATTTCTGGCTGAGCGAGGAAATCGCTGCCAAGGCACCAAAGGACTTCCAGCCCTTCTTCAAGATGTCGCGCGACGCAGCGGCTCCTTACTTGGCAAGCGGCAAGTGGAAAACCTTCGATAGCGACCGCGAATTGCTGACTGGCATTTCCAGCGTCGACACCCATGGCCACACGCCCGGCCACGCCAGTTATCTCTTCCAGAGCGGAGATCAGCGGCTGTTGATCCTCGGCGACCTGGTGCACAACCACGCCGTGCAATTCGCTCGCCCTGAAGTCGCCTTTGAGTTCGACAACGATCCAAAACAGGCTGTCATTGCTCGCAAGCGCGTCTTCCATCAGGCCGCTCGCGAAAAGCTGATGGTTGCCGGGATGCACCTGCCCTTCCCGGGCATCGGCCATGTCCGCAAGGAACAGAAAGGCTACGCCTGGGTGCCGGCCGAATTTGCACCGCTGGCCAAGTAAGATGCAAATCTGGGTCGATGCCGACGCCTGCCCCGGCGTCATCAAGGAAATCATCTTTCGCGCCGCCGAGCGTCGGCAGATCCAGACCATTCTGGTCGCCAACCAAATGCTGCGTACGCCGCCATCGAAATTTATCCGCGCCATCCAGGTGCCGAGCGGTTTCGATGTCGCCGATGCACACATTGTCGATCAACTGACGACAGGCGATCTCGTTATCACTGCCGACATCCCGCTCGCCTCCCTGGTCATCGAACGCGGCGCCCACGCCCTGAATCCGCGCGGCGAGATGTACACCACGGCCAACATTCAGGAACGCCTGACCATGCGCAACTTCATGGAAGATCTGCGCAGTGCCGGCGTGCAAACGGGCGGCCCCAATGCCTTCAGTCAGGCCGACCGGCAGGCCTTCGCCAACCAGCTTGATCGCTTTCTGGCAAAAATTCCGGCTGCCTGAAAGGCCCATGTAAAAAGCCCCCGCCGGTTTCCCGACGGGGGCTTTTTGCTGCAATCGGCGCCCCAAGAGCGCCGATCTTCGCGAATTACATCTCGACGGTAGCCGCCTGTTCCACAAACTCCGGAATCTGATCGAAGTTCATGTAACGATAGACTTCGCTGGCCTTGGCATTCACCAGCTTGATCTGCTCCATGTATTCCGGAACGGTCACGATGCGGCCGGCCAAGGCGCACATGGCGGCCAGTTCGGCGGAACCCAGATAAACCTGGGTGTCGATACCGAGGCGGTTCGGGAAGTTACGGGTGGAGGTAGAGATCGCGGTGGAGCCCTTGCGGATCTGTGCCTGGTTACCCATACACAGCGAGCAGCCCGGCATTTCCATACGGGCGCCGGACTTGCCGAGAACGCCGTAGTAGCCTTCTTCGGTCAGGATCAGCGCATCCATCTTGGTCGGCGGAGCGATCCACAGACGGGTCGGGATGTCGGACTTGCCTTCGAGGACC
>JAGTRS010000041.1 GCA_018262195.1 Pseudomonadota bacterium
GAAGAACGGTTTGCTTTCCAGATTGCAAAGAAGGTTGTGGCTGCTCGGGTCGAACAACCTATTGTCACAACAGGTCAGTTCGCGGCCCTCGTACGCGAGACCGTGCGCACCCGTGAGCCAGGGCAGGACCCGGCGACGCGCAGCTTTCAAGCTCTACGGATTCATATCAATCAAGAACTCCGCCAGCTGGAGGTAGCCCTGCCGCAAGCGCTTGATTTGCTGAAGCCGGGTGGCCGACTGGTGGTGATTTCCTTCCATTCGCTGGAAGACCGCATCGTAAAGAACTTCATGCGCGACCAGTCCGTGGCGGATGCCCTGCCCAAGAATCTGCCCTTGCGGGCCGATCAATTGCCGAAGCCGAAGCTGCGTCTGGTTGGCAAGGCAGTCAAACCGTCCTCGGCTGAAATTGATGCCAATCCCCGGGCGCGCAGTGCCGTCATGCGGATTGCCGAGAAGCTGTAAATGCTCCGTTTCAACATGATCCTCCTCCTGGTTGTTGTCATTTGCGCGTTGGGTGTTGTCACCTCCCAGCATCGGGCGCGCAAGCTCTTCCAGGCGCTGGAGGCGGAACAGGAGCGGGTGCGTCAGCTGGATGTCGAGTACGGTCAGTTGCAGCTTGAAATGTCGACCTGGGCAACCCATCCCCGCATCGAAAAGATTGCCCGTGATCGTCTGCATATGGTGACGCCGGATGCAGTGGGTCGCGTTATCCAGGCGCAAGCGCCGATCAAGAAGGGGGCTCGCTGATGGTTGTCCGTCGCCGTCCCCAGCGTGGTCATCGGTACACTGAAAGCCCGGTGTTGCAACTGGCGCTTCAGGGTTGGCGTTCGCGTACGGTGGGTTTGCTGCTGATGGCGGCTTTCCTCGCGCTGGTGGCACGTGGCTTCTACCTGCAGGTGATTCACAACGACTTCCTGCAGGAGAAGGGTGACTCACGCTATCGCCGCGATATCGAAATTTCTGCCTCGCGCGGCAAGATTGTCGATCGCAATGGCGACATGCTGGCTGTATCGACGCCGATGAAGTCGATCTGGGCGATTCCGGGCGATGCACGGACGATGAATGCGCCGCAGAAGCGTCAGTTGGCCGAAATGCTCGACATGAACGTGCGTGAGCTTGACGGCAAATTGGCTTCCGACAAGACCTTTACCTATGTGAAGCGTCAGGTTTCCCCGGAAACAGCCGACCGTATTGCAGTTGTGAAATTTCCCGGGATTCATCAGGAAAAGGAATATCGCCGTTTCTACCCAACTGGCGACATGACCGCTCATATCGTTGGCTTTACCGGCGTTGACGACAAGGGGCTGGAGGGCGTCGAACTAGCCTTCCAGAACAGCCTGTTTGGTCGCCCGGGTAGCCGTACGGTCATTCGTGATCGCCGCGGCAGCATTGTCGAGGATGTTGGTGCGACCAAGCCGCCGCAGGATGGCAAGGATGTTCGCCTGGCGCTCGATTCGAAAATCCAGTACATCGCCTACAGCCAGTTGAAGGAAGCGGTCGAAAAGCATAGTGCCAAGGCGGGTGGCGCGGTGGTGATCGATGCGCGCACCGGGGAAATTCTGGCGCTGGCCAACTGGCCGACCTACAACCCGAACAACCGCGAGCGCCTGTCCGGTGCTCAACTGCGCAACCGGGCGCTGACCGATACTTATGAGCCGGGGTCGGTGATGAAGCCGTTTACGGCAGCGCTGGCGCTGGAACGGGGCAAAGTCCGCTTCGACACGGTGATCAATTGCGCCCCGGGCCGGATGACCATCGGCAGCGCGACGATTTCGGATGCCCATCCGCATGGTGCGCTGACCGTCGCCGAAGTGATCCAGAAATCTTCCAACGTTGGCACCACCAAGATTGCCCTTGGCTTTACGCCGAAAGAAATGTGGGAAATGTTCGACAGCCTGGGTTTCGGCCAGGCACCAAATCTCGGCTTTCCTGGCGAGGTCAATGGCCGGTTGCGGCCGTGGAAGAACTGGCGGCCGATCGAACAGGCGACGATGTCCTACGGCCACGGGATTGCCGTCAGCCTGATGCAGATGGCACGCGCCTACACGGTGTTTGCGCATGACGGCGAGCTGATGCCGCTGTCGCTGACCAAGATCGATGAAGCGCCACCGCATGGTGCGCGCGTTTTCTCGCCGCAAACGGTACGCGAACTGCGGATCATGCTGGAAATGGCGGCCGGACCGGAGGGTACCGCGCCCAAGGCGCGCGTGCCGGGCTATCGCGTCGGTGGCAAGACCGGCACCGCCTACAAGATCGAGGGCGGCGTCTACGCCAAGAAATACATTGCTTCCTTTGTCGGCATTGCGCCGATCAGCGATCCGCGCCTCGTGGTCGCGGTGATGATCGACGAGCCGACAGCCGGCGGGCATTACGGCGGCGATGTGGCCGGTCCGGTTTTTTCGCAGATCACCGGCGGTGCCCTGCGCACCATGGGTGTGCCACCAGATGCGCCGATTCAGGTGGCAGAAGCGGCCTCCGGAAAGGGCAAGCTGTGAGCACGCCGCGCGAACTTCTTGATCAACTGGAAGCGATGGGCATTCAGCCGACTGGCGTCGCTGATGACAGCCGTCAGGTGCGGCCGGGCGATCTCTTTCTGGCTTATCCGGGCGATATGGCTGACGGTCGGCGTTATATCGCCGACGCACTGGCGCGCGGTGCGGTTGCGGTGCTGTGGCAGCCGAGTGCCGATTTTTCCTGGAATCCGGCTTTGGCCGTCGCCAACCTGCCGGTAGCTGCCTTGCGTCCGCTGGCCGGACCGCTGGCCCACGCCGTCTATGGCCATCCAAGTGAAGGTCTGTCGCTGATTGCCATTACCGGCACCAACGGCAAGACGACGATCAGCCAGTGTATCGCGCAGGCTTACCCGAAGCCTTGCGCCATCATCGGTACGCTGGGTGCGGGTTTCCCGGATGCGCTGGTAGAAACCGGCTTCACCACGCCGGAAGCGACGACGCTGATGCGCTATCTGGCTGACTTCCGTGGTCGGGACGCTGCAGCCTGCGCCCTGGAGGCCAGCTCCATCGGCATCGAAGAGGGGCGGATGAATGGGGCGCGGGTCGACGTTGCGGTGTTCACCAATTTCACCCGCGATCACCTTGACTACCACGGCACCATGGAAGCCTACGGCGAAGCCAAGGAAAAGCTCTTCCACTGGCCTCGCTTGCGTACAGCCATCATCAATCTGGACGATGAATTCGGTCTGCGTCTGATGCGCGAGACGACCGCCATGCGGGTTCTCGGCTACGCCATCGGCGAGGCGCGGCGCGACTTCCCGGCGCTGGTACGTGCCGAGGATCTGGCAGATACCCCCTTTGGTCAGCGCTTCACTCTGGTCCTGCCGAATGGCCGGGCCACCGTCGATACCACGTTGGTCGGGCGCTACAACATTTCCAACTTGCTGGCAGTGGCTGCGGTGCTGCACGATGCCGGCCTGGCGGCTGGCGATGTGGCAATCCGCCTGTCCGAACTGACACCACCGCCGGGGCGCATGGAGCGGGTAGGTGGCAATGGCGAGCCGCTGGTGGCCGTCGATTATGCCCATACGCCGGATGCGCTTGAAAACGCCCTGGTCGCCTTGCGCGATGTGGCTGTTTCCCGTGGGGGGCGCCTGTGTGTGGTCTTCGGCTGCGGCGGCGATCGCGACAAAGGCAAGCGCCCGCAGATGGGCGCCGTTGCCGAGCGCCTGGGCGACCGTGTTCTGGTGACCAGCGACAATCCGCGCAGCGAAGATCCGCTGAGCATCATCAATGAAATCGTTGCCGGAATGACCCGGGCTGAAGTCGAGGCAGACCGCGCTGTCGCAATCCGGCGCGCCGTCGTCGAAGCAGGCGAAAACGACGTGATCCTGCTCGCCGGCAAGGGGCACGAGCCTTATCAGGATATGGGCAGCGTTCGCCTGCCTTTCTCCGATGTCGAACAGGCCAGAGCCGCCTTGGCACTGCGGCAAAGCAAACAGGAGGAGGCAGCATGAACTGGTTGCTCTCGCAAGTCGCCCAGGCGGTACAAGGCCGCCTGATTGGCGCCGATGTTGCCATTGATGGCGTGTCGACCGATACACGGGCCATCGGTGAAGGCCAGTTGTTCATCGCGCTGGCTGGCGAGCGCTTCGATGCGCATGACTTCCTCGCACCGGCGGTCGCTGCCGGGGCAAAGGCGCTGCTGGTGGCGGATGAAAGCAAGTTGCCAGAGGGGGTTTCAGCTGTTGTCGTTGACGACACCCGGCTGGCCTTGGGGCGTCTGGCGGCAGTCTGGCGCGCTCAATTCAATCTGCCGGTCATCGCCGTCACAGGCTCGAATGGCAAGACGACGACCAAGGAAATGGTGGCTGCCATCCTGAAGGCGGCTTTCGGTGCCGCCGTACTGTCGACCCGTGGCAATCTGAACAACGATATCGGCCTGCCGCTGACCCTGCTGGGCCTGCGTCCTTCGCACCGTGCGGCCGTGATCGAAATGGGCATGAATCATCCCGGCGAAATCGCCTATCTCGCCCCGATCGGCGCGCCGACCGTGGCGATGGTGACCAACGCCCAGCGGGCGCATCTCGAAGGCATGGGTGATCTGGATGAGGTGGCGCGCGAAAAGGGTTCGATCTTCAGTGGCCTGGCGGCAAATGGCATGGCAGTGATCAACGCTGACGACGCCTACGCCGGGCTCTGGCGTGACATGGCTGGAACTCGCCCGGTGCGTACTTTCGCCATCGACAATGTTGCTGACGTTTCCGGCAGGGTTCATCAGCACGGCCTTGAAATCGACATCGAATTGCTGGCGCCGGAAGGCAATGCCGCTTTCACCCTGGCCATTCCCGGTCGCCACAATGCCCGTAATGCCGTGGCCGCCGCCGCCGCCTGCCTCGCGGCCGGCATTCCGATGGCTGCAGTAGTCGCCGGCCTGAAGGCCTTCTCGGGCGTCAAGGGCCGTCTGCAACGCCGCGCCGGCAAGCTCGGCGCCGAGATTCTCGACGATACCTACAACGCCAATCCGGATTCCGTTCGCGCCGGCATCGACGTGCTGGCCGCCACCATCGGCCGCAAGCTGCTGGTGCTCGGCGACATGGGCGAAATCGGCGAAGCCAGCGGCCAATACCACGATGAAATTGGCGGCTACGCCAAGAGCCAGGGCATCGACCGCCTGTTCGCGCTCGGCGAGGCGGCACAACAGGCCGTGCGCAATTTCGGCGAGGGCGCCAAGCACTACTGCAACGTCGACAAGCTGATTGCTGCGGTCGAAAAAGAATTGGGCCCGGAAACCACCGTGCTGGTGAAGGGTTCGCGCTTCATGAAAATGGAACGGGTGGCCGATGCGCTGGCAACACCCGTCGCTCCCGAGGAGAAACACTGATGCTGCTGGCACTTGCCCAATGGCTCGCGCAGGACGTTCGCTTCTTCAACGTCTTCAACTACATCACGCTGCGCGCCGTGCTGGCGACGATGACGGCGCTGCTGCTGTCGCTGGCGGCCGGACCGGCAGTCATTCGCTGGCTGGCTGCCAAGAAGATCGGCCAGGCGGTACGTAACGATGGTCCGCAGACACATCTCGTCAAGTCCGGCACGCCGACCATGGGCGGCGTGCTGATCCTGATCGCCATCGGCATCACGACCCTGCTCTGGGGTGACCTGACCAACAAGTATGTCTGGACTGTGCTGGTTGTCACGCTCGGTTATGGCATCGTCGGCTGGTACGACGACTGGAAGAAGGTCGTCTACCGCGACCCGAACGGTCTGGCCAGTCGCTGGAAGTTCTTCTGGCAATCGGTACTCGGCATCGGCGCCGCGCTGTTCATCGCCTTTTCGGCCAAGAGCCCGGCGCAGACCGAACTGATCATCCCCTTCTTCAAGACCATGGCCTACCCGCTGGGGATCATCGGTTTCATCACGCTGACCTACTTCGTCATCGTCGGTACCAGCAACGCGGTCAACCTGACCGATGGCCTCGATGGTCTGGCAATCATGCCGACCGTGATGATCGCTGCCGCCTTCGCGCTGATCGCCTATGTGACGGGCCACGCGGTCTACGCCAAGTACCTGCTGATTCCCTACGTGCCGGGGGCGGGCGAACTGTGCATCTTCCTCGGCGCCATTGCCGGCGCGGGGCTCGGCTTCCTGTGGTTCAACGCCTATCCGGCCGAAGTTTTCATGGGCGACGTCGGCGCGCTGGCGCTTGGCGCGGCGCTTGGCACCGTGGCCGTCATCGTCCGCCAGGAAATCGTGCTACTGATCATGGGTGGCGTCTTTGTCATCGAAACCCTGTCGGTGATGCTGCAGGTCGGTTACTTCAAATACACCAAGAAGAAGTATGGCGAGGGCCGGCGCATCCTGCGCATGGCGCCGTTGCATCACCACTTCGAACAGACGGGCTGGAAGGAGACGCAGGTTGTCGTCCGCTTCTGGATCATCACCATCATGCTCGTGCTGATCGGGCTCTCTACCTTGAAGCTGCGCTAAATGGAACTCAAGGGCAAACGCGTTCTGGTTGTCGGGCTCGGCGAGTCCGGGCTGGCGATGGCCAAGTGGCTGCATCGTCAGGGCGCGTTCGTTCGTGTCGCCGATTCGCGCGACAATCCGCCGAATGTCGACGCCCTGCAGCGCGTTGCGCCGGGTGCCGAGTTGCTGACCGGCGCCTTTGCCGAAGTGACCTTCGCTGGCGCCGATTTCGTCGCGCTGTCGCCGGGCGTGCCGAAGGCAACGCCAGCCATTGCCGCACTTGAAGTGCCGCTGATCTCGGAAATCGAGCTGTTCGCCGCCGGAGTGCGCGAACAGGTGCCGGGATCAAAGATCATTGCCATCACCGGCAGCAACGGCAAGACGACGACCACGGCGCTGACCGCCCATCTGCTCAACGGCGCCGGCGTGCCGGCCATCGCCTGCGGCAATATCTCGCCGTCGGCGCTCGATGCCTTGATGGACGCGCAGGACGCCGGCAATTTGCCGCAAGTCTGGGTTGTCGAACTGTCCAGCTTCCAGCTTGAAACGACGCATCACCTGAACGCCGAAGCCGCTACCGTGCTCAACGTATCGGAAGATCACCTCGATCGATACGAAGGCAGTCTGGCCAACTACGCTGCCGCCAAATCACGTGTCTTCCAGGGCAAGGGCGTCATGGTCCTGAACCGCGACGACGACTGGTCGATGGCCAACGGCCGCTGCGGTCGCACGATGCTGACCTTCGGCTTGAACGCCGCGCCACGTGGTCTCGATTACGGTTACGCCGATGGCGCGATTTGCCGTGGCAAGGAAAAGCTGGTCGCGATCGACGCGCTGAAACTGACCGGCCTGCACAACGCCGCCAACGCCATGGCCGCGCTGGCTTTGTGCGAAGCCATTGGCGTCGCGCCGGCCCGCCGCCTGGTTGAACCGCTGAAAACCTTCTCCGGCTTGCCGCACCGCGTCGAAACCGTGGCTGAAATTGACGGTGTGATCTACGTCGATGATTCGAAGGGCACCAATGTCGGCGCCACCTTGGCCGCCATCGAAGGCATGGGCCGCAATATCGCCATCGTTCTCGGCGGCGACGGCAAGGGTCAGGATTTTTCGCCGCTGAAGCCGGCGCTGGAAAAGCATGGTCGCGCCGTGGCGCTGATTGGTCGTGATGCCGCCGCCATCGGCATGGCGCTGGAAGGCAGTGGCATCCCGACCTGCATCGTCGGCGACATGGCTGCCGCCGTGCGCTGGCTGGCGGCTCAAGCAAAGGCTGGCGACTGTGTGCTGCTCTCGCCGGCTTGTGCCAGCCTCGACATGTACAAGAACTACGCCCACCGCGCGCAGGCCTTCATCGACGCGGTGGAGGGATTGAAATCATGATGATCGGTGCCCTCGATTCCCCGCGCCGCCAGGTGGCCGAGATTGATTACGCGCTGCTGTGGAGCGTCTTGATCCTGTTGTTCGCCGGGATGGTGTTTGTTTACTCGGCTTCAATCGCCATTGCCGAGGGTGGCCGCTCGACCGGGCATCAACCGGCCTACTACCTGATTCGCCAGGGCGTCTTTCTGTGCATCGGTCTGGTCGCTGCCGCCGTTGCCTTCCAGGTGCCGCTGTCGCTGTGGCAAAAATACTCGCCCTACCTGTTCATGATTGGCGTCGCCCTGCTGGCCATCGTCCTGATTCCCGGCCTTGGCAAGGATGTCAATGGTGCCCGCCGCTGGTTGTCGCTCGGCTTTGCCAACCTGCAGCCGTCCGAACTGATGAAGATGTTTGCCGTGCTTTACGCCGCCGATTACACCGTGCGCAAGATCAACGTGATGCATGACCTGAAGCAGGCTTTTCTGCCCATGTTCGGGGCGATGGCCGTGGTCGGCATGCTGTTGCTCAAGGAACCGGACTTCGGCGCTTTCGTTGTGATCATCTCGATCGCCATGGGCATCCTCTTCCTCGGTGGCCTGAAGGCGCGCCTGTTCGCCCTGCTGATCGTCGGCCTGCTGATCGCCTTCACGATCATGATCGTCGTCTCGCCCTACCGGCGTGACCGGGTGTTCGGTTTCATGGATCCGTGGGCTGATGCCTTCGGTCGCGGTTACCAGCTGTCGCATTCGCTGATTGCCTTCGGTCGCGGCGAACTGTTCGGAGTCGGCCTTGGCGCCAGCGTCGAGAAACTGTTCTACCTGCCGGAAGCACATACCGACTTCCTGCTCGCCGTCATCGCCGAGGAACTGGGCTTCTTCGGAGTCGTCGCGGTGATCGCACTGTTTGCATTGGTCGTCCAGCGCGCCTTCGCCATCGGCCGCCAGTGTGTCCAGCTCGACCGCCTCTACCCGGCGCTGGTGGCAATGGGCATGGGCATCTGGATTGGCGTCCAGTCCTTCATCAATATGGGCGTCAACATGGGCCTGCTGCCGACCAAGGGCCTGACCCTGCCGCTGATGAGTTTCGGCGGCTCGGGCATCCTGGCCAACTGCGTGGCGCTGGCCATCCTGTTGCGAGTTGATTGGGAAAATCGCCAATTGATGCGCGGGGGCAAGCTATGACGAAGCTGTCTATGTATTCGCATCAATTGGCGATTTCGTCGCAGGCTAAACCGGCGCAGCCGGTGTTAAGCGCGCAGCGCGGCCGGAGACAAAACCTCCTCCTTTCGCGAGGTGGCAAGCTATGAGCAAAACCATCCTGGTCATGGCTGGCGGTACCGGTGGTCACATCTTCCCGGCGCTGGCAGTTGCCCACAAGTTGCGTGACGCCGGCTGGCGCGTCGTCTGGTTGGGCAATCCGGAAGGCATGGAAGCCAGACTGGTGCCGCAGCACGGTTTCGAAATGGTCTGGGTCAAGTTCTCCGCGCTGCGCGGCAAGGGCATCCTGCGCAAGCTGCTGCTGCCGGTCAATCTGCTGCGCGGCTTCTGGCAGGGCCTCAAGGCCATCCGTCAGGTCAAGCCGAATGTCGTGCTCGGCATGGGCGGCTACATCACTTTCCCGGGCGGCATGATGGCGGCGCTGACCGGCGTGCCGTTGGTGCTGCACGAGCAGAACTCGGTGGCAGGTCTGGCCAACAAGGTGCTGGCCGGCGTTGCGGACCGCCTCCTCACAGGCTTCCCCGAGGTGCTCAACAAGGGCGTCTGGATCGGCAATCCGGTGCGCCCGGAAATCGCCAGGATCGCCCCGCCGGCCGAGCGCTTCGCCGAACGGACTGGCGCCTTGCGCGTCCTGGTCATCGGCGGCAGCCTCGGTGCCCAGGCGCTGAACGAGACGGTGCCGCAGGGCATGGCGCTGCTCGGCGAAAGTGACCAGCCGCAGATCGTTCATCAGGCTGGCGAAAAACATATCGAAGCCTTGAAGGCCAACTACGCGGCGGTCGGCGTCCAGGCGCACTGTGTTTCGTTTATCGAAGACATGGCTGGCGCCTACGAGTGGGCCGATCTGGTGATCTGCCGCGCTGGTGCCCTGACCATTGCCGAACTGGCGGCGGCCGGCGTGGCCAGCATTCTGGTGCCTTTCCCGCATGCCGTTGATGATCATCAGACCGGCAATGCGAAATTCCTGGTCCATGCCGGCGGCGCCTTCCTGCTGCCGCAAACCGACCTGACCCCGGATGCCATCTCCCTGATCCGCAATTACTCCCGTAGCCAGCTGCTGGAAATGGCCGAAAAGGCCCGCAGTCTGGCCAAACCCGATGCCGCCGAAGAAGTGGCGCATATCTGTGCAGAGAGCGCGAAATGAAACACAAGGTCAAACACATTCACTTTGTCGGCGTTGGCGGCTCGGGCATGAGCGGCATTGCCGAAGTGCTGGCCCACCTCGATTTCACGGTGACCGGTTCCGATCTGGCGGCCAGCGCAACGACCCGCCGGCTCGAAGGCGAGGGCGTCAAGGTGACCGTGGGTCACGCTGCCGAGAACATCGCCGGTGCTGATGCCGTGGTCATCTCGACCGCAGTCAAGGCCGACAATCCGGAAGTGGTCGCCGCCCGCGAAAAGAAAATCCCGGTCGTGCCGCGTGCCCAGATGCTGGCCGAACTGATGCGCCTGAAGAGCGGTATCGCCATTGCCGGCACCCACGGCAAGACGACGACGACCAGCCTGGTGACCAGCATTCTGGCCGAAGGTGGCATCGACCCGACTTTCGTCATCGGTGGCCGCCTGAACGCTGCCGGCGCCAACGCCCGTCTCGGCAGCGGTGACTTTCTGGTCGCTGAAGCGGACGAGTCGGATGCCTCTTTCCTCTTCCTGTCGCCGGTCATCTCGGTGGTCACCAATATCGATGCCGACCACATGGAGACCTATGGCCATGACTTCGAGCGCCTGAAGTCGGCTTTCGTCGATTTCCTGAATCGCCTGCCGTTTTACGGCGTGGCCGTGGTTTGCGGTGACGACGCCAACATCCGCGACATCCTGCCGCGTGTGCCGAAGCAGATCATTACCTACGGCCTGTCCAAGGAAAACAACTTCTACGCCGAAAACGTCGTCGCGGCAGATGGCCAGATGCGTTTCACCTGCGTGCGGGTCAATGGCACGACGACGCGCCTCGATATCACGCTCAACACCCCGGGCATGCACAACGTGCTCAACGCGCTGGCGGCGATTGCCGTGGCGACCGAAGTGCAGGTGTCTGATGCCGCCATCGTCAAGGCATTGGAAGAGTTCAAAGGGGTTGACCGCCGCTTCCAGCGCTACGGCGAAGTGGCTCTGCCGTCCGGCGGCAGCTTCACCCTGGTAGACGACTATGGTCATCACCCGGTCGAGATGGCTGCCACATTGGCCGCTGCCCGTGGTGCTTTCCCGGGACGTCGGCTGGTGCTGGCTTTCCAGCCGCACCGCTACACGCGGACCCGTGACTGCTTCGAAGATTTCGTCAAGGTGCTGAGCACCGTCGATGCGCTGTGTCTGGCTGAGATTTACGCCGCCGGCGAAGCACCGATTGTTGCCGCCGACGGCCGTTCGCTGGCCCGTGCCCTGCGGGTGAGCGGCAAGGTCGAGCCGGTGTTTGTCGAGGATATCGCGGCCATGCCGCAAACGATTATGGATGTCGCCCGTGATGGCGATGTGGTGTTGTGCATGGGCGCCGGTTCGATCGGTGCCGTGCCGGGCAAGGTGGTGGAGTTCAAATGAGCGGTTTCGGAAAAGTCGCAGTCCTCTTCGGCGGCACCTCTGCCGAGCGCGAGGTATCCCTGAACAGCGGTTCGCGTGTGCTGGCAGCCTTGCAAGGGCAGGGCATCGACGCCCACGCCTTCGATCCGGCCAGCCAGACGCTGGATGACCTGAAGGGCTACGACCGCGCCTTCATCGCGCTGCATGGCCGCCATGGCGAAGACGGCACCATCCAGGGCGCGCTGGAAGTGATGCACATCCCCTACACCGGTTCCGGTGTGCTGGCCTCGGCCCTTGCCATGGACAAGTTCCGCACCAAACTGATGTGGCAGGCGGCTGGTCTGGCTATCCCCGAATACGCCCTGCTGACCGCGGATTCCGATTTCGCCGAAATCGAAGAGGAACTCGGCCTGCCGCTGTTCGTCAAGCCGGCCCGCGAAGGTTCGTCGATTGGCGTCACCAAGGTCAAGGAGCGCGGTGCGCTGAAGGCAGCCTACGAGGAAGCCGCCCGGCACGATCCGCTGGTCATCGCCGAAAAGGGCGTCATGGGCGGCGAATACACGGTCGGCATCATTGGCGACCAAGCCATGCCGATCATCAAGATCGAGCCGGCCACCGAGTGGTACGACTACGAAGCCAAGTACAACCGCGACGACACCAAGTACCTGTGCCCCTGCGGTCTGCCGGAAGCCAAGGAAATGGAAATCCGCAAGGGCGCGCTGGAAGCCTTCCGCATTCTCGGCGGCCGTGGCTGGGGGCGGGTCGATTTCCTGATGGACGAGGCCGGCAAGCACTATTTCCTGGAAGTGAATACCGCACCGGGCATGACCGACCATTCACTGGTGCCGATGGCGGCCCGCGTGAATGGCATGGACTATCCGACGCTGGTTCGTCGCGTCCTTGAACTGGCTGCCAACGACTGAGGCAATGAATGTGGAACAAACCGCACCTGCTGAACGCGCTTGCCGACCTGCTGATGCTGGTCGCCGCTGCCGCGTTGCTGGCCGCCGCGGCGGTCTGGCTGGTGCGCGTGCCGTCTCTGCCGGTGCGGCATGTGGTTTTTGCCGAGGCTTTGCCGCACACCAAGCGCGGCGAGGTGGAGCAGGTGTTGCCGGCGGCGCTGAAGGGCAACTTCTTCAGCCTGAATCTGGAAGCGGTGCGTGGGGCGCTGGAAAAGCTGCCTTGGGTGCGCAAGGTGGAAGTGCGGCGCCAGTGGCCGGATCGTCTGGAAATAAGCGTCGAGGAGCACAAGCCGGTGGCTCGTTGGGGCGAGGGGCGGGGCGAACTGGTCAACAGCTACGGCGAGGTCTTCGCTGCGGTGCTGCCGGCCGCGGATGGGGCTGGTCTGCCATTGCTGTTCGGGCCGCAGGGCACGGCGCAGGAAGTGCTCAAGCATTACGGCGAGTTTGTGGGTTCGTTCAAGACAGTCGGCGAGCAGCCGGTGCAGGTGATCCTGTCGCCGCGCCTGGCCTGGCAGTTGAAATTGCAGAACGGCATGCTGGTGGATATCGGTCGGGAGCAGCCGAAATCACCGGTGGGTGTGCGTCTGCAGCGGTTTATAGAAATTTATCCGGAAACGGTCGCCAAACGGGCGGTACGGCCGGCAGTCGTGGATTTGCGGTATCCAAACGGCTTTGCGATGCGAGTCGCGGCCGAAGTGAAGGGAAAGTAAGGCTATGAGCAGGGACAACAAGGATCTGGTCGTCGGTCTGGACATCGGGACGTCAAAGATCGTCGCGCTGGTCGCCGAGATCAACAACGAAGGCAACCTGAACGTGATCGGCATGGGCTCGCAGGATTCACGCGGCCTGAAGAAGGGCGTCGTGGTGAACATCGAGGAAACGGTGCACACCATCAGCCGTGTCGTTCAGGAAGTCGAACTGATGGCCGATTGCAAGGTGAGCAACGTCTATACCGGCATCGCCGGCAGCCACATCAAGAGTTTCAACTCGAACGGCATGGTGGCGATCAAGGATAAGGAAGTGACCCAGAGCGACGTCGAGCGGGTCATCGAAACCGCCCGCGCCATGCCCATCCCGGCCGATCAGGAAATCCTGCACATCCTGACCCAGGAGTTCCTGATTGACGGTCAGGATGGCATCCGCGAGCCGATCGGCATGAGCGGCATGCGTCTTGAGGTGAAGACCCACATCGTCACCGGCGCTGTCTCGGCCGCCCAGAACATCGTCAAATGCGTGCGTCGCTGCGGTCTGGAAGTGAATGATCTGGTCCTCCAGCCGCTGGCCTCCAGCTATGCCGTGCTGTCCGAAGACGAAAAGGATCTCGGCGTCTGCCTGATCGACATCGGCGGCGGTACGACCGACATCGCCGTGTGGACGCAGGGTGCCATTCGTCACACCTCGGTGATTCCCATCGCCGGTGACCAGATCACCAACGACATCGCCATGGCGCTGCGTACGCCGACCCGCGAAGCCGAGGATATCAAGTGCAAGTACGGCTGCGCTCTGTCGCAACTGGCTGATGTCAGCGAAAACCTCGATGTCGCCGGTGTTGATGACCGCCCGAGCCGCAAGCTGAGCCGCCGTGCGCTGGCCGACGTCATCCAGCCGCGTGTCGAAGAACTCTACGAGCTGATCCAGAACGAACTGCGCCGCGCCGGCTTCGAGGAAGTGCTTTCCTCCGGCATCGTGCTGACCGGCGGCGCCAGCGTCATGCCGGGTATGGTCGAGCTGGGCGAGGAAATCTTCCACATGCCGGTTCGCCTCGGTAACCCGAAATACACCGGCAGCCTGGCCGACGTCGTGCAGAGCCCGCGCTTCTCGACGGCTTTCGGTCTGCTGCTTGAAGCTCAGGCCCAGCGCAAGCGCGGCCAGAAGATCCAGGAAAAGCAGGGTTTCAAGGACGTCTTCGACGGCATGAAATCCTGGTTTGCCAAGAATTTTTGATTTGTCATTGAACAGTTTTTTCAGAGGAGGTAGTCATGTTTGAGATCATCGAGAAAGACGAAGAAGCCGGTACGATCATCAAGGTTTTCGGGGTTGGTGGCGCCGGTGGCAATGCCATCGAGCACATGATTCGCGAAGGCGTCAGCGGCGTTGAGTTCATCGCCGCCAATACCGATGCCCAGGCCCTTGGCCGTAACGCTGCATCGAGCAAGCTGTCGCTCGGCAAGACCGGCCTCGGTGCCGGCGCCAAGCCGGAAGCCGGCAAGATGGCGGCCGATGCACACCGCGACGAAATCCGTGCGACGCTGGAAGGCGCCCACATGGCTTTCATCACCGCCGGCATGGGCGGTGGCACGGGTACTGGCGCAGCTCCCGTGGTTGCCGAAATTGCTCGTGAAATGGGCATCCTGACCGTCGGCGTGGTCACCAAGCCGTTCAGCTTCGAAGGCGGCAAGCGGATGAAGTCGGCCGAAGCCGGCATCGCCGAATTTGCCAAGCATGTCGATTCGCTGATCGTCATCCTCAACGACAAGCTGATGGAAGTCATGGGCGACGACGCCGATGTCGATGATTGCTTCAAGGCAGCTGACGACGTGCTGAAGAACGCCGTTGGCGGTATCGCCGAAATCATCACCTACCCGGGCCTGGTCAACGTCGACTTCGAAGATGTTCGCACGGTCATGGGTGAAATGGGCCGCGCCATGATGGGCTCCGCTGCCGCTGCCGGCGTCGATCGCGCCCGCATCGCCGCCGAGCAGGCCGTTGCCTCGCCGCTGCTGGAAGGCATCAACCTGTCCGGCGCCAAGGGCGTGCTGGTCAATATCACCGCTGCCAAGGGCAACCTGAAGATGAAGGAAGTCAACGAAGTGATGAACACCGTCAAGGCATTTGCTGCCGACGACGCACACATCATCTTCGGTGCTGTGTACGACGAGCTGATGGGCGATGCCCTGCGCGTGACTGTTGTTGCCACCGGCCTCGGCCAGGCGGCTGCCGGTGTTCGCAGCAAGCCGGAAGTCTTTACCCAGCCGGTGCTGGTTCAGGCCACGGGTACCCACGATGCGGTTTCGTTCTCCAACGGCCCGGCCATCGACTACAACCAGATCGCTGATGTGCCGGCCGTCGTGCGCAAGCGCAACGTCACCGTCGAGGCGCTGGCCAACAGCGGTGTCGACCGTTACGACATTCCGGCTTTCCTGCGCAAGCAAGCGGATTGATGTAACAAAAGCTCTATCTCTGAAAAAGGGTGGTGACGGGTTGTGTTACAATCCGTCACCTTCCCCAATCATTCAGATACTTAGCATGCTCAAGCAACGCACGTTGAAGACCGTCATCCGCGCCTCTGGCGTCGGGCTGCATGGCGGCGTCAAGGTCAACATGACCCTGCGCCCGGCTGCCCCGGATACCGGCATCGTCTTCCGTCGTGTTGATCTGGCGGAACCGGTGGACATTCCCGCCAAGGCCTTCATGGTCGGCGATACGCGCATGTGCTCCTGTCTCGAAAAGGACGGAGTGAAGGTTGGTACCATCGAACACCTGATGTCGGCCCTCGCCGGTCTCGGCATCGACAATGCCTGGGTCGATCTGGATGCGCCCGAAGTGCCCATCCTCGACGGTTCGGCTGCGCCGTTCGTGTTCCTGATCCAGTCGGCTGGCATCGAGGAACAGAACGCGGCCAAGAAATTCATTCGTGTCACCAAGACCATTGAAGTCAAGGATGGCGACAAGTGGGCGCGATTTGAGCCGTATGACGGCTACAAACTGACGTTCTCCATTGTTTTCAATCATCCGGCCATCGATAAGTCGGCCCAGAAGGCTGAAATCGACTTCGCCGAGCAGTCCTATGTTCGCGAAGTGGCGCGTGCCCGCACCTTCGGTTTCATGCAGGAAGTCGAATACCTGCGCGAAAATGGCCTTGCCCTTGGTGGCGGCTTGGAGAACGCCATCGTTCTCGACGAATTCCGCGTCCTCAACCAGGATGGTCTGCGTTATGGCGACGAGTTCGTCAAACACAAGATTCTCGACGCTATCGGTGACCTCTATCTGCTGGGTCATCCGCTGCTGGCTGCCTATTCGTCGCACAAGGGCGGCCACGCCCTGAACAACCAGCTGGCTCGTGCCTTGCTGGAGCAACAGTCCTCCTGGGAGTTCGCGACTTTCGAGGAAGCGGAGCAAGCGCCGAGCGGCGTTACCCGTTGGCTGGCTCAGGCGGCAGCCTGATTCCTTTGTCTGGCCCCGTGTGCCCTTTTCCGACTTCGCCTGGCTGTCGCGGCCTGAGCGTTGAGGTTATCGACTAGTCATGTGGTTGCTGCGTCTGCTGGCAGCAATTCTGATCGTGGCGATTGGTGCTGGGTTGCTGGTCTATGCGCTCAGTGGCAACCGCTATTACTTGGCGCTGAGTTGGCGTCTTTTCAAGGTCGGTGTGGTCTTTGCCCTGATTGTTTTTGCGCTGATGTTCATCGAGCGCCTGGCAATCATTCCACTCTAGCTGCACGCTTCAGAAGGTTATCCAGAGCGTCCCGGAGCGGGCCTTTGGGCAGGTTGTCAGCGGTCGACTGCAATGCCCCGCAAGCCTTGTCGGAGAGCGGCTTCTGAGTTGAACTCGTTGATTGGTAAGGAATTTGGCGGGGTTGAACTTTTACCTCTATGCCGATACACTCCGCCCCTCCTTTAGATAACTCGTCGCTCAATCGCTGACTCATCTGGCGAATCTTGGCGGCGACCGCGCCGTTATCGGCGTGGATAATGATTCTCCCCGACTTGTAATTGGCAACGTGCGCAGCGTGGCGCAGCCCGGCAGGGGCAACCGCTTCGAAGCGACGTGTCAGCTTGAGCAGCAGACGTGCGTGGGCCATGACCCGGCCAGCAGCGGCGTCTTTGTCGAGGTAGTGCTCAGGCCCTTTGTGCATAGGAGGTGTTTCGTGCAGATTATTCTGGTTTCGCGTCACCTGAAGGCAGCGCGGACAATCACCATTATGCCTCGGCATCTGGTTATCTCGCTGCTTGTCTTCTTCGCTCTGGTCTTTTCGACCTCGGCGCTTTTTTCGTGGCTGTCGGTGCAGTTTCGCCTTCCTCTGGTCGAGGACTTGCTGGTTTCCCTGCATTTGCAGGAGGCCAGGAAAGCCAAGGACTACCTCGACAACAACTTGCAACTGATGGCGACGCGCCTCGGCGAATTGCAGGGTCGGGTGTTGCAACTGGATGCCTTGAGTGACCGGGTTTCCGGCCTGGCTGGTGTCAAGCGCGAGTCAGCATCGGGAGGGGCAAAGCCCGGGCAGGGCGGTCCTTACGTGCCGGCACCGATGTCCACCAAAGAATTGCAGGCTGAAATTGATCGTTTGTCCGGTGATGTCGATCGGCATAGCGATGATCTGGCCTACCTCGAGTTCAAATTGCTTGAAAAACGGGTCAAGGACCGCCTGTTGCCGACCATTTTGCCGGTCAAGGATGCAGCGCTGGGCTCGGTTTTTGGGCATCGAGCCGATCCGATCGCCGGCCTGCGCGCCATGCATGAGGGGCTCGATTTTTCTGCTGAAATTGGTACGCCGGTGGTTGTCGCGGCGGATGGGGTGGTGCTTTCGGCCAGTTATCACCCGGAGTACGGCAATTTGATCGACGTCGACCATGGCGATGGCCTGACTTCTCGATACGCACATTTGTCGCGTATCGATGTGAAAGCGGGCGCCTTGATCAAGCGTGGTGAGCAAATTGGGGCGGTCGGTAATACCGGGCGTTCGACCGGGGCGCACCTGCATTTTGAAGTACGAATGCTGGGGGTGGCGCAGAATCCGGCGCATTTCCTCAAGAAGGGTGATGAATTCGCGCTGCTCAAGCGCCGATAACGCAATATCGGATGCCTTGATTTAGGTCGTCATCGTAGGGTCATGGGGGCGTGTTAGAATCGCCGCTTTGCCGCCACCCGCGGAACCACACTACATCGCGATGATATCCGGCCTACTCAAAAAGATTTTCGGCAGCCGCAACGACCGGCTGATCAAGCAATACTCCCAGACCGTCAAGCGCATCAACGCGCTCGAGCCCGCCATGCAGGCCTTGAGCGACGAAGCTTTGCGGGCCAAGACGGACGAGTTCCGCCAGCGTCACGCTAACGGCGAGTCACTGGACGATCTGCTCCCCGAGGCTTTTGCGGTGGTCCGCGAAGCCGGCGTGCGCGCCCTCGGCATGCGTCACTTCGACGTCCAGATGATCGGCGGCATGGTGCTGCACGACGGAAAGATCGCCGAAATGCGTACCGGCGAAGGCAAGACGCTGGTCGGCACGCTGCCGGCCTACCTCAATGCCATTTCCGGCAAGGGCGTCCATGTCATCACGGTCAATGACTACCTGGCAACGCGTGACTCGGACTGGATGGGCCGTCTGCACCGTTTCCTCGGTCTGACTGTTGGCGTCAATCTGTCGCAGATGGACCACGAGGCCAAGCAGGTTGCCTATGCGGCCGACATCACCTACGGCACCAACAACGAGTTCGGTTTCGACTACCTGCGCGACAACATGGTCTATACGGCCGGCGAACGGGTTCAACGCACACTGAATTTTGCCATTGTCGACGAAGTGGACTCGATCCTGATCGACGAAGCGCGCACCCCGCTGATCATTTCCGGCCAGGCCGAAGACCATACCGACCTCTACCTGCGCATGAAGGACGTCGTCCCCAACCTGACGCGTGCAATGGAAGAGAAGGAAGAGGGCGATTACTGGGTCGACGAGAAGGGGCATCAGGTCCATCTCTCCGAGGCCGGTTACGAACATGCCGAGCAACTGCTGGCCGAGTATGGCCTGCTCAAGGAAGGCACCAGCCTTTACGACGCGTCCAACATCACGCTGATGCACCACCTGAATGCCGCGTTGCGCGGCATGACGCTGTTCCACAAGGATCAGCATTACGTCGTGCAGAACGGCGAAGTAGTCATCGTCGACGAATTCACCGGTCGTCTGATGGCTGGTCGTCGCTGGTCAGATGGCTTGCATCAGGCTGTCGAAGCCAAGGAAGGCGTGCAGATCCAGGCCGAGAACCAGACGCTGGCCTCGATCACCTTCCAGAACTACTTCCGGATGTACAACAAGCTGTCCGGCATGACTGGCACGGCCGATACCGAAGCCTACGAATTCCACCAGATCTACGGTCTGGAAACGGTCGTCATCCCGACCCATCGGCCGATGGTCCGCAAGGACATGAACGACCTGGTCTACAAGACTGCCGATGAAAAGCACGCGGCGATCATTGCCGATATCAAGGATTGTTCGAAGCGTGGCCAGCCGGTACTGGTTGGTACGACTTCCATTGAAGCTTCGGAGCTGTTGTCTGATCTGCTCGACAAGGAAAAGCTGCCGCATCAGGTCCTTAACGCCAAGCAGCATGCCCGTGAAGCCGAGATCGTCGTCCAGGCCGGTCGTCCCGGCATGGTGACCATTGCCACCAACATGGCCGGCCGCGGTACCGACATCGTGCTCGGTGGCAATATCGAGAAGCAGCTAGCCGCCATTCGTGACGACGAATCGCTGCCTGTCGCCGAGCGTGATCAGAAGGCGGCTGCAATGAAGGCCGAGTGGCAGGAAGTGCACAATGCCGTGCTGGCTTCCGGTGGCCTGCACATCATCGGTTCCGAGCGTCACGAATCCCGCCGCATCGACAACCAGTTGCGCGGTCGCGCCGGTCGTCAGGGCGATGCCGGTTCCTCTCGCTTCTATCTGTCGCTGGATGACCCGCTTCTCCGCATCTTCGCCGGTGAGCGCCTGCGCGCCATCATGGACAAGTTGAAAATGCCGGAAGGTGAAGCGATCGAGCATCCGCTTGTTACCCGCTCGCTGGAATCCGCGCAGCGCAAGGTTGAAGCCCGCAACTTTGATATTCGCAAGCAACTGCTCGAATACGACGACGTGTCGAACGACCAGCGCAAGGTGATTTACCAGCAGCGCAATGAACTGCTGGAAACGGACGATATTTCCGAAACCATCACCGCCATGCGCCATAGCGTCATCGCCGAAACCTTCCGCCTCTACGTGCCGGAAGAGTCGGTCGAAGAACAGTGGGACATGGAAGGCCTCGAGCGTGCGCTGGCTTCTGACCTGCAGATAAGTGCGCCGGTTGCCCAGTGGTTCAAGACCGAACCGACCTTGTCCGATGAGGAGATCCTGGCCCGTATCACCAAGGAAGCCGACGAGGCCTATCAGGCCAAGGTTGATCTGGTTGGTGACGGCACCTTCCACCAGTTCGAGCGCAACGTGATGCTGCAAAGCCTCGACTCGCACTGGCGTGAGCATCTGGCGGCACTGGATCATTTGCGTCAGGGCATCCACCTGCGTGGCTACGCCCAGAAGAATCCGAAGCAGGAATACAAGCGCGAAGCTTTTGAACTCTTCGAAGGTCTGCTGGACCTGGTCCGTCGCGAAGTCACCCGTATCGTTTTCACCGTGCAGATTCGTACGCCGGAAGATGTCGAGGAAACAGCGCCGCACGCTGAAGTGCAGAATGTGCAGTATCAGCACGGCGCTTACGACGAGGTGCTGGGTGATGGCGAAGCCGCCGCGGCCGTTGCTGGCCAACAACCTGCGGACGCCGGACCGAAGATCGGTCGCAACGATCCTTGCCCCTGCGGATCGGGCAAGAAATACAAACACTGCCACGGAAAACTTTCCTGACCCCCAAGGCACCCACGAGGTGCCTTGATGCTTTTGGAGCCAAGAGAATGCCTGTCAATTACGCTACCCCTGCTGCCGATCAACTGTTTCCGGTGGCCGGTGTCCGCCTCGGTGTCGCCGAAGCTGAAATCCGCAAGAAGAACCGTCGCGACCTGACGCTTGTCGCACTGGATGCCGGCTGTACTGTGGCAGGTGTGTTCACGCAGAACCGCTTCTGCGCCGCGCCGGTGCAGCTTTGCCGCAACCACCTGGCCGGTGGCCATGAAATCCGCGCGCTGGTAATCAATACTGGCATCGCCAATGCCGGCACCGGCGAACCGGGCCGTCAGACGGCGCAAGCCAGTTGCGACGCGGTTGCTGAACTGCTTGGCATCAACGCCGAGCAGGTGCTGCCATTCTCGACGGGCGTCATCCTCGAACCCCTGCCGGTCGAGCGTCTGAAAGCCGGCCTGCCGGCCGCCAAGGCCGACCTTAAGGCGGACAACTGGCACGCTGCAGCTCATGCCATCATGACCACCGATACCGTTGCCAAGGCGGCTTCGCGCGTGCTCACGGTCAATGGCAAGAAGATCAGTATTTCCGGTGTCTCCAAAGGCGCCGGCATGATCAAGCCGAATATGGCGACCATGCTCGGCTTTCTGGCCACCGATGCCGGTATTGCTCAAGGCATGCTCGACAAGCTGGTCAAGGAAGCGGCCGATGCATCGTTCAACTGCATCACTGTCGATGGCGATACTTCGACCAACGATTCCTTCGTGATGATCGCAACCGGCCAGTCGGGCGCCAGCTTTGCCGCTGAAACCGATGCTGGCTGGGCCGAAGTCAAGGCAGCGATCATCGCCGTATCGGTCGAACTGGCGCAGGCTATCGTCCGTGACGGCGAAGGCGCGACCAAGTTCATCACGGTTGCCGTCGAAGGGGGCAAGGACATCGAAGAGTGCCGCAAGGTCGGTTATGCCATCGGCCATTCGCCGCTGGTCAAGACGGCCTTCTTTGCCTCCGACCCCAACCTCGGCAGAATTCTGGCAGCAGTCGGCTACGCCGGTATCGGCGATCTGGATGTCGATGGCGTCAGAGTCTGGCTCGATGATGTGCTGGTTGCCGAAAATGGTGGCCGTGCAGCTGCCTACAAGGAAGAGGACGGCGCCCGTGTGATGGCGCAAGCCGAAATCACGGTCCGTGTAGATCTTGGGCGTGGTGCGGCCAAAGCCAGCGTCTATACCTGCGATTTTTCCTACGATTACGTCAAGATAAACGCCGACTACCGGTCTTGATGACTGAAATCCGCCGCGACCTGGCCCGCAACACGCTGGCCATCATCTGCATCCTCGGGCTGATTGGCCTGTCGGTCTGGGTGTTGCTGCCATTTCTGGCGGCGACGGTGTGGGCGGTGATGATTGTTGTGGCAACCTGGCCGTTGTTCAAGTCGCTGGAGTCGCGACTGGGCGGCCGACGTGCGCCAGCGGTGGCGATCATGTCTTTTGCGATGTTGCTGCTGCTGGTGCTGCCTTTGTGGATGGCCGTCGATACCATTCTTGAGCATTCCGTTCAGTTGACTGCAGCGGGCAAGTCCTTTGCAGCAAATGGCCTTCCGCCGCCGCCGGCCTGGGTCAAATCCCTGCCCCTGGTTGGCGAGCGCGTGGCCGTTGCCTGGGCGCAGCTGGATGCGGCCGGGACAACCGGGATCGTTGCCAAAGTAACGCCTTATGCCGCCGATACGGGTAAGTGGGTGCTTGCTCAGGTCGGAAGCGTTGGTGGCATGCTGATCCAGTTCCTGCTGGTCGTGACCATTGCGGCCATCCTGTACTCCAGGGGTGAAACAGCGGCGCGCATGGCCCGTCGTTTCGGCCGTCGGCTGGCCGGCGAGCGTGGCGAAAACTCGATTATCCTGGCCGGGCAGGCAATTCGCGGGGTGGCGCTGGGGGTTGGGGTGACCGCCATCGTGCAGACTGTCCTCGGCGGTATCGGGCTGGCCGTTGCCGGCGTGCCCTTCGCCTCGCTGCTGTCGGCCGTCATGCTCATGCTCTGCATTGCCCAGGTTGGGCCCTTGCTGGTTTTGCTGCCGGCGGTCGGCTGGATGTACTGGACTGGCGATACGGGCTGGGCGACGGGCTTGCTGATCTGGAGCCTGATCATTGGCAACCTCGACAATTTCCTGCGTCCAATGCTCATCCGGCGCGGCGCCGATTTGCCGCTGCTGCTGATTTTCGCTGGTGTGATCGGCGGTATGCTGAGCTTCGGCCTGATCGGCATCTTCGTTGGCCCGGTCGTGCTGGCCGTGACCTACACGCTGACCCTGGCCTGGATTGAGGATGCGCTGGGGAAGGACGAGCCTGAACCTGAGCCTGAGCCGGTACTGCCGCCCGAGCCGCTGCCGTCAGAGCTTCCTGAGCCGGATCATCCGGAACCAACCGCCAGCTAGGGCCGGCTGGTCGTGCTCCAGAGTCAAGCTTTGGGCTTCGGCGAGCAAATCCTCAAAAACCACATCGAGCCGGGTCGCGATGCGACGCATCAGCGGATTGGCCATTCGTCGCAGCAGCGCCGGCTGACCGCGACGCAGGAATTTGTCGAAAACCAGCACTTGCCCACCCGGCTTGAGTACGCGAGCGATTTCGGCAAAGCAGTGAGCCGGCTCCGGGACAACGGCAAGAATCAGATGCAGCACCGCGTTGTCGAATGAGGCGTCGGCAAAAGGCAGGCGCTGGGCATCGCCCTGAACCGGCGCGAACTCGACACTACCGACCCGCGGCAGGGCACGGTGTAGCATGGCCTGATTCAGTTCGAGGCCGACGTAATGATGCTGCGCCGGCAGGTGAGGCAGATCCAGTCCGGTGCCGACGCCGGCCAGCAGCACGCATCCAGGAGTGTCCGGCAAGGCCGCCAGGCTGCGTTTGCGCGCTGCCCGCGTTGCCCGATCGATTGCCGCATCGTAAAACGGTGCGATCAGCGTGTAGCTGTGCTTCAGGCTCAAGCGGTTCTCAGTGCAGGGCGCGTGGGCTGGCCAGGACAAATTCCGGAATTTCGGCTTCGAAATGCGTGCCGTCTTCGGCCACCATCTGGTAGGTGCCTTTCATCGTGCCGATTGCCGTCGTCAGCGATGAACCGCTGGTGTACTGAAAGCTTTCGCCGGGTTGGAGCAGCGGCTGTTTGCCGACCACGCCGAGGCCCCGCACTTCTTGTATCTCGTTGTTGCCATCGGTAATGATCCAGTGCCGGGAAACCAGTTGAGCCGGCACTTCGCCGACATTCTTGATGGTGATGGTGTAAGCAAAGATGTAGCGGTCGTTTTCCGGATCAGATTGCTCCGGAATGAACTGCGGCATGGGTTGCACTTCGATTCGGTACTTGTTGGTGTCGGGCATGGGATAATTTCGTCTGTTATTGTTCAGGGAAGCATCATGTCAGCCAAAGATTTCGTTATCGCACCGAGTATTCTTTCAGCCAATTTCGCCAAGCTGGGCGAAGAAGTGGCCAACGTCATCGCCTCGGGGGCTGACTGGATTCACTTTGACGTGATGGACAACCATTATGTTCCCAACCTGACCATCGGGCCGCTGGTTTGTGAGGCAATCCGCCCGTGCACCACGGCGCCGATCGACGTGCACCTGATGGTCAAGCCGGTCGATCGCATCATCCCCGATTTTGCCAAAGCCGGGGCGAATATCATCACTTTTCACCCCGAAGCCTCGGAGCACGTCGATCGCAGCCTGTCACTGATCCGGGATGCCGGTTGCCAGGGCGGTCTGGTCTTCAACCCGGCGACGCCGCTGGATTACATGGATTACGTCCTCGACAAGATCGATGTCATCCTGCTGATGAGCGTCAATCCCGGTTTCGGTGGCCAGAAATTCATTCCCGGTACACTGGCCAAGGCAAAACAGGCCCGGGCCAAACTCGATGCGTATGAAAAGGAAACCGGCCGCCGTATCCGTCTGGAAATCGACGGTGGCGTGAACACGGCCAATATCGCCGAAATCGCCCGTGCCGGTGTCGATGCCTTTGTCGCCGGTTCGGCTGTCTACGGTGCTGGCAAGGACAGCGATCCGCATCGCTACGATTCGATCATCGGTGCCCTGCGCAGCGAACTGGCGAAAGTCTGATGCATTTCCAATCCGTTACCTTCGATCTCGACGGCACTCTGCTCGACACCATTGCCGATCTGGCCGAGGCCTGCCGGCTGATGCTCGACGAAATCGGTGCCCCGCCGCGCACGCAGGCCGAGGTGCACAGTTTTGTCGGCAAGGGTATGGCCGTGCTGGTCGAGCGCTGCCTGACCCACGAGCATCCGCCAAGTGCGGAGCAACTGCACGCGGCCATCGAATCCTTCAAGCGTCACTATGCAGTGGTTAACGGAAAATTTACCCAAATTTATCCGGGCGTGATCGAAGGCCTCAGGGCCTGGAAAGCCAGCGGCCTCAAAATGGGCGTCGTTACCAACAAGCCGGGCATGTTTACCGAAGCCTTGCTTGATCGCATGGGTATGACCGATTTCTTTGACGTGATCGTCTCCGGCGATACGACGCCGAACAAGAAGCCGCATCCGGAGCCCATCCTCCACGCTTGCCGTCTGTTCAATGTGCGGCCGGACCGTAATCTGCACATCGGCGATTCCGAAAATGACATCCATGCTGCCCACGCTGCCGGTTCTCCGGCCTTCTGCGTTCCCTACGGCTACAACGAAGGCAAGCCGGTGGACAGTGCAGATTGCGATGCGCTAGTATCGGATTTGCTTGCTGCCTACCAGCAAGCCCTAACTTTCAAAGACCTCAAACACAAATGACGACTCAGCGACTCTGGAACGAATGGCAAGGTTGGCGCCCCTGGCGTCCATAACCCTTTTCGCTTTTGCGCCTATCAGGCGCGCCCAGAACGCTAAAGACCTGTCATTTTCGAGGCTTCCCCATGACTGAAACTGAATTCAATTCGCTTGCCGCGCAAGGCTACAACCGTATTCCCGTCACACTGGAAACGTTCGCCGATCTCGACACGCCGCTCTCGATCTACCTGAAGCTTGCCAACACGCCCTACACCTACCTGCTCGAATCCGTGCAGGGTGGCGAACGATTTGGCCGCTACTCGATCATCGGCCTGGCGGCCCAGACGCGTATCGTCGTCAATGGCCACCAGGTGCTGGTGCTGACCGGTAACCGCATCGCCGAGCGTGAAAGCGACACCAATCCGTTGGAATTTATCGGCAAGTTCATGCAGCGCTTTCGGGTGCCGCCGGCGAACGGCCTGCCACGCTTCTGCGGCGGCCTGGTCGGCTGCTTCGGTTACGACACCGTGCGCTATGTCGAAACCCGTCTGACCCGTACCAACAAGCCGGATGAAATCGGTACGCCGGATATCGGCCTGCTGCTTTCCGAAGAAATCGCGGTGGTCGACAACCTTTCCGGCAAGCTGACGCTGATCGTCTACGCCGAACCCGGCTTCCCCGGCGCCTATCAGAAGGCTCGTGCCCGTCTCAAGGAATTGCTGCAGAAGCTGCGTACGCCGGTGACTCTGCCGAGCGAACAGCCGGTGCATTCGGAGGCAGCCGTTTCAGTCTTTGGCGAAGCAGCTTTCAAGCAGGCCGTGCTCAAGGCCAAGTCCTACATCACCGAGGGCGACATCATGCAGGTCGTGCTCTCGCAGCGCATGACCAAGCCCTTCCTGGCGAGTCCGCTGGCGCTTTACCGTACCCTGCGCAGCCTGAATCCATCGCCGTACATGTTCTATTTTGATTTCGAGGATTTCCACGTCGTCGGCGCTTCGCCGGAGATCCTCGTTCGCCTCGAAGGCGAGCGGGTCACCGTTCGGCCAATCGCCGGCACCCGCAAGCGCGGGGCCTCGCCGGAAGAGGATGCCGCATTGGCCGTCGAGTTGCTGGCCGACGAAAAAGAGCGGGCCGAACACACCCAGTTGCTCGATCTTGGCCGCAACGACTGCGGTCGTGTGGCGCGCATCGGTTCGGTCAAGCTGACCGAGAACATGATTGTCGAGCGCTACTCGCACGTGATGCATATCGTTTCGAACGTCGAAGGCAAGCTGCAGCCGGGGCTGGATGCACTCGACGTGCTGCGCGCCACCTTCCCGGCCGGTACCGTCTCCGGCGCGCCCAAGGTTAGGGCAATGGAAATCATCGACGAACTGGAACCGGTCAAGCGCGGCATCTACGCCGGCTCGGTCGGCTATCTCGGCTTCAATGGCGACATGGACGTGGCCATTGCCATCCGCACGGCAGTCCTCAAAGACAAGAAGCTGTACGTTCAGGCCGGTGCAGGCATCGTTGCCGATTCTGATCCAAATTCGGAATGGACTGAAACCCTGAACAAGGCGCGCGCCGTGTTGCGTGCCGCCGAATTGGCCGAGCAGGGGCTGGATACGCGAATCGACTGATCGCCGCGCCTTGCACAAACGAAAAAGCCGCTCATGTCGAGCGGCTTTTTTGTGGCTAATGCAAGATCAGTTCGGCTTGTGCCAGGCCTCATCGGCTGCCAGCGGCGTCGCCAGGCGGGCCGAATAGGAGCGCACGGTACCCGATTCGAAATAGATGCGGGCCAGCAATTCGGAGAGTACGCCGGTCGTGATGAAATGAATGCCGGCGATCAGTGTGCCGATGCCGACGATCAGCAGCGGACGGCCGCCGATGTTCTCGCCGAGGCCGAACTTGACCCAGGCCAGCCAGGTCATGATCAGGCCGGACAGGGCGGTGAGGCCGAGTCCGATGCCGCCGAAGAAGTGGCCGGGGCGGGCGCGGAAGCGCATGAAGAAATAGACGGCAATCAGATCGAGAATAACGCGGAAGGTGCGCGAAATGCCGTATTTCGATACGCCTGCTGTCCGGGCGTGGTGCGTGGTCGGCTCCTGGGCGATCCGGCGCGGTGTCGTCACGGTGGCCAGCCAGGCCGGGATGAAACGGTGCATTTCGCCATACAGGCGTACGCTCTTGATCACGCTGCCACGGAAGGCTTTCAGGCTGCAGCCGTAGTCGCGCAAATGGACGCCGGTCATCCGGGCAATCAGGCGGTTAGCAATCTTGGACGGGATCTTGCGCAGGAACAGTCCGTCCTGCCGGTTCTGGCGCCAGCCGGCCACCAGATCGAGGTCTTCGTTCAACAGCCGGGCGACCATGCGCGGGATGTCGATCGGGTCGTTCTGCAAATCGCCATCCATGGTCACGATGACATCGCCGCGGGCAGCATCGATACCGGCCTGCATGGCCGCTGTCTGCTTGAAATTGCGGGTCAGCTCGACGACTCGGACATGTGCGCCGTATTCGCGGGAGCATTGCATGGCGCGGTCGACCGTTGCATCACTGCTGCCATCATCGACCAGCACCAGTTCCCACGGATGTTCGTAGCCCACCAGTGCTTCATGCACACGCTTGACCAGCGGCGCGATGTTGTCTTCCTCGTTGTAGAACGGAACGACGATGGAAAGGCTGTGCGGGGGAATCGAGATGGCGGCGGTCATGAGTCAATCCGGCGGGAAAGGGTGCATTTTAATCGAAAAGCCCGGCCGGGCTGTGCAAGGGGCCTTTAATGTAGAATTGAGGGCTTACGAAACAGGCAAGGAATCAACAGCATGCTGCTGATGATCGACAATTACGACAGCTTTACCTACAACCTCGTCCAGTACTTCGGTGAGCTGGGTCAGGACGTCAAGGTCTTCCGCAACGACGCGATCTCGCTGGCTGAAATCACGCAGATGAAGCCCGATTATCTGGTCATCTCCCCCGGTCCGTGCGCTCCGGCTCAGGCCGGTATATCGCTGGCGGCGATCAAGGAGTTTTCCGGCAAGATTCCCTTGCTCGGCGTTTGCCTCGGTCACCAGTCAATTGGCGAAGCTTTTGGCGGCAAGATTGTGCATGCCAAACAACTGATGCATGGCAAGGTCTCGCCGGTCCATCACAAGGATGTCGGCGTTTTCAAAGGCCTGCCCAACCCGCTGACCTGTACCCGCTATCACTCGTTGGCCATCGAGCGTGCCTCGCTGCCCAATTGTCTCGACATCACCGCGTGGACCGACGACGGCGAGATCATGGGCGTCCGCCACAAGACGCTGGCTGTCGAGGGCGTGCAGTTCCACCCCGAATCCATCCTGACCGAACGCGGTCACGACCTGCTCAAGAACTTCCTGGACGAATTCAAGAAATGACCCCGCAAGCCGCCCTCCAGCGTGTCATCGAACACCGCGAAATCTTCCATGACGAAATGGTCTCCCTGATGCGTCAGATCATGAGCGGCGAAGTCACGCCAGTCATGATTGCCGCCATCATCACCGGCCTCCGCGTCAAGAAGGAAACCGTCGGTGAAATCGCCGCCGCCGCCAGTGTCATGCGCGAGCTGGCGACGCCGGTCAAGGTGCCCTACGATAACCGCTTCGTCGATATCGTCGGTACCGGCGGCGATTCGGCCCACAGCTTCAATATCTCCACCACCTCCATATTTGTCGCCGCCGCCGCCGGGGCCAAGGTTGCCAAGCACGGCGGGCGCAGTGTGTCTTCCAGTTCCGGCAGCGCCGACGTCCTCGAAGCCCTCGGCGTCAACATCATGTTGTCACCCGAGCAGGTCGCTGCATGCATCGAAGCCTGCGGCATCGGCTTCATGTTCGCCCCCAATCACCACAGCGCCATGAAGCACGTCGCGCCGGTGCGCCGGGAAATGGGCGTACGCACGCTGTTCAATATCCTCGGCCCGCTGACCAATCCGGCGAGCGCCCCGAATACCCTGATGGGTGTCTTCCACCCTGACCTCGTCGGTATCCAGGTGCGCGTCATGCAGCGCCTGGGCGCCGAGCGTGTGCTCGTCGTGCACGGCCGCGACAATCTCGACGAAATTTCGCTTGGCGCCGCGACGCTGATTGGCGAACTGAGAAATGGCGAAGTCACCGAATATGAAGTGCACCCCGAAGATTTCGGTCTGCAGATGATGTCCCTGCGCAACCTGCGCGTCGATGGAGCCGAAGAGTCCAAAGCCGTGATGCTCGGTGCGCTCGACAACAAGCCGGGCGCTGCCCGCGAAATCGTTTGCCTCAACGCCGGTGCCGCGCTTTACGTTGCCAACGTCGCTGACAGCATCGGCGACGGCATTCTCAAGGCGCGCGAAGCCATCGCCAGCGGCGCTGCCCGCGCCAAGCTCGCGCAGTTTGTCGAAACCACGCAACGCCTGGCTGCCAAATAATGAGTGACATCCTCAACAAGATCATTGCCACCAAGCGCGAAGAGGTCGCCGCTGCCCTCGCCGTCAAACCGCTGGCTGCCGTTGAAGCCGAGGCCGCTGAGCAAGCCGCGCCGCGGGATTTTGTTGGCGCCATCCGTAGCAAGATCGCCCATGGTCAAGCAGCGGTGATCGCCGAGATCAAGAAGGCCAGCCCCTCGAAAGGCATCATTCGCCCCGATTTTCAGCCTTCCGAAATTGCCCGTAGCTACGAGCAATATGGTGCGGCCTGCTTGTCGGTGCTGACTGATCGCCAATATTTCCACGGTTGTCCCGAATACCTTCAGGCCGCCCGCGCTGCCTGCGCCCTGCCGGTGCTGCGCAAGGACTTTATGGTGGACTGCTACCAGGTGGCTGAAGCGCGCGCCATGGGCGCCGACGCCATTCTGCTCATCGCTGCCGCGCTGACGCTCAATGAGATGCAGGCGCTCGAAGCGCAAGCAAGCAGCTACGGCATGGCCGTGCTGGTCGAAGTGCACAACGGAGAAGAGCTTGATGCAGCGCTGCAGCTGAAAACCCCGCTGCTCGGTATCAACAACCGCAACCTGCGCACCTTCGATGTCACCCTCGATACGACGCTTGGCCTGTTGTCACGCATTCCGGCTGATCGCATCGTCGTTACCGAAAGCGGTATCCTGAAACCGGAAGACGTTGCGCTAATGCGTGCCAGCAAGGTCAATGCCTTTCTGGTTGGCGAAGCCTTCATGCGTGCGCCAGAGCCGGGCGTCGAACTCGCCCGTCTGTTTGCCTGATTTGTGTTGCGCCGAAACAACAAAACCTCAAAGAACGGTCGCAACAACGCAAACACAGGTTGCTAGGGCGTTTTGCTCTTTGCGACAATCGGCGTCAACTTCTCGATCCGAGAGGTAAAGCTTAGTCCGGCTTCACCGCTAGATTAAAAACTAACCACTAAGGAGATTTTTCTGATGCAAAAGAAGATTATTGCTCTGGCCATCGCTGGTCTGGCTTCTACCGCTGCTTTCGCCCAAACCAACGTCACCGTCTATGGTATCGCTGACCTGTCCCAAGGTTCTGTTCGTGCTACTGGCACCAACAGCGCCCACGCTGGTGTGACCCGTCTGGATTCCAATTCTTCCTACATCGGTTTCAAGGGTGTTGAAGATCTGGGCAACGGCCTGAAGGCTGTGTTCCAGTTTGAAAACAACGTTACTGCTGATACCAACGGTGGCCTGAACGGCATTCGTGACTCTTTCGTTGGCCTGGCTGGTGGTTTCGGTACCCTGGTTGGCGGTAACCTGACTCATCCGCTGCGTGCTTTCGGTGCCAAGGTTGAATTGTCTCCGGGCGCAGCTGGTATTGGTACCATGGCTTCCGTTACTGGCACGATCCTGGGTATCAAGACCGGTGCTGACGACCGTGCTGCCAACGCTGTTGCCTACGTTTCACCGAGCTTCGGCGGTGTGACCGTTACCGGTGCTTACATCAACGGTGAATCCCGTGCTTACAGCGCCGCCAATGGTCTGACCGATCAGCGCGCTTACCAGATCGCTGCTCAGTATGACAACGGCCCGTTGTTCGTTGGTGCTGGCTACCACCATGCTCTGGATGTGGGTACCAACGGCACCACCCTGGGTGCTGGTAACCAAGCCAACGCTACTGTAATGCGTCTGGCTGCTGCTTACACCCTGCCGAGCGCAACCAAGTTCACCGTCTTGGTCGACAAGACCCGTGCTCAAATGAACGCCATCACCAACGCTGCTGATGCTCACCGCACTGCCTTCTCCCTGGGTGTTTCTCAAGGCTTCGGCAAGAACACCATCGGTCTGGAATATGGCCGTGCCGGTAAGGTCACTGTTGCTGACTCGAAGGTTGATAGCTCTGCATCTTCCGTTTTGTCTTTGCTGTATAGCTACGACCTGAGCAAGCGCACCATGATTCACGCTCGTGTTTCCCGTCTGAATAACCAAGACGGCATCAACACTAATTTCTACAATAACGCGGTTGCCAATGGCCTGACCAATGGTGCTGGTACCGACTACACCGGTTATCTGGTTGGTCTGCGTCACGCTTTCTAATCTGGCTTAAACCAGATGTGAAATTGAAACGGGAGCTTCGGCTCCCGTTTTTCTTTGGTGTTATTGTGAAAAACAAGCGCCAATAAAAAAGCCTCGGGGTTGCCGAGGCTTTTCTATTGGTTGTGACCCGAAGCTCAGGACAGGATCAGATTATCCCGATGGATAATTTCTGGTTCGTCCACGTAGCCCAACGTATTTTCGATTTCCTGAGTGGTCTTTCGGGCGATCAGACGGGCTTCGCCGCTGCCGTAGTTGCTCAGGCCGCGGGCAATCTCTCGCCCTTCCGGGCTGATGCAGGCGACGGCGGAGCCGCGTTCGAATTCTCCCTCGGCGGCGATAACGCCAATGGGGAGCAGGCTCTTGCCGGCATGCAGCGCATCCACGGCGCCGGCGTCGAGAATCAGGCGGCCGGCCAGTTGCAGGTGATCGGCCAGCCATTGCTTGCGGGCGGCCAGCGGTTGGGTTTGCGAGACGAGCAGGGTGCCTACTGCTTCGCCATTGGCCAAGCGGATGATTGGATCGATTTCGCGGCCGCTGGCGATGGCCGTGTGGGCGCCGCTGCGGGCGGCGCGTTTGGCGGCGATGACCTTGGTGATCATGCCGCCGGTTCCGATGCGGGTGCCTGCGCCGCCAGCCATGCTTTCCAGGTTTTCATCCCCGGCGGTGGCTTCGCTGATCAGCGTGGCGCTGGGGTCCTTGCGCGGGTCGGCGGTGTAAAGGCCTTGCTGGTCGGTCAGGATGATCAGCGCGTCGGCTTCGATCAGATTGGCGACCAGCGCGCCTAGCGTGTCGTTGTCGCCGAACTTGATTTCGTCGGTGACGACCGTATCATTCTCGTTGATGATTGGCACGACGCCGAGCTCGAGCAGGGTATTCAGGGTCGAGCGGGCATTCAGGTAGCGCTTTCGGTCGGCAAGGTCGTCGTGGGTCAGCAGAATTTGCGCCGTGTGCAGACCGTGCTTGGCGAATGCGCCTTCATAGACTTGAACGAGACCCATCTGGCCCACTGCGGCGGCGGCCTGGAGTTCATGCACGCTCTTTGGTCGTTTGGCCCAGCCCAGGCGCTGCATGCCACAGGCAATGGCGCCTGAGGAGACAAGCACGACCTCCTTGCCCTGCTCACGCAGCACACTGATCTGGCGCGCCCAATCGTTGATGGCGGAGAGATCGAGGCCGGTGCCGTTGTTGGTGACCAGCGCCGAGCCGACTTTGACGACCAGGCGCCTGGCTATGGCGAGACGGGTGGGATTCATGGTTATTCGGTGTCGCGGATGATTTCGTCGCTGTCTTCGTCGTTGTCGTCCAGGTCGCCGATTTCGGGACGGGCCATCTGTTCGAGCGCTTCGCTGATCGCGTAAATCAGCGGCTTGGTGCCTTCGCCGTTGATGGCGGCAATCGGAAAGACCGGGCCGTCATATTTGGTGGCTTTCTTGTAAGCCTTGATGAAATTCTTGACCGCCGCTTCGCGGTCTTCCTCGGGAATCAGGTCGAGTTTGTTGAGGACCAGCCAGCGGGGCTTGTTGGCCAGATCCGGGTCATGCTTGATCAATTCGCCGACGATGGCCTTGGCGTCGCGCACAGGGTCGGAGTCCGGGTCAATAGGGGCAATGTCTACGAGGTGCAATAGAATGCGTGTCCGCTGCAGATGCTTCAGGAAGCGAATGCCGAGGCCGGCACCATCGGCGGCGCCTTCGATCAGTCCGGGGACATCAGCCATGACGAAGCTCTTTTCGTCATCAACGCGGACGACACCCAGATTCGGGTGCAGGGTGGTGAAGGGATAGTCGGCGACTTTTGGCCGAGCCGAGGAAATGGCGCGGATCAAAGTGCTCTTGCCAGCGTTGGGCAGGCCAAGCAGGCCAACGTCGGCCAGCACGCGCAGTTCGAGACGCAGTTCGAGCTCTTCACCTTGTTCGCCGTTGGTTTTCTGGCGTGGTGCGCGGTTGGTCGAGGATTTGAAATGAATGTTGCCGAGGCCGCCTTTGCCGCCTTTGGCGATCATGACTTTTTGGTCGTGTTCGGAAAGGTCGGCGATGATCTCTTCGGTATTCAGGTTGTAGATGACCGTGCCGACCGGCATGCGCAAAATGATGTCGTCGCCACCAGCGCCATATTGATCGGCGCCGCCACCGTTTTCGCCACGCTTGCCGATGAATTTCCGGGTGTAGCGATAGTCGACCAGTGTGTTGATGTTGCGATCGGCAACGGCGTAGATGCTGCCACCACGGCCGCCATCGCCGCCGTTAGGTCCGCCCATGGGTATATATTTTTCGCGGCGGAAAGTCGCGGCGCCATTGCCGCCGTCACCGGCCTTTATATAAATCTTGGCTTCATCGATGAACTTCATTTTTTCCGCCTCTATATCCTGGGATATCGCCGCCAGAAAATCTGGCGGCATAAACTAAAAAGCCCCATCCAGCGGACGGGGCTTTTGCTTCCGCTTGGCCGAATTATTCGGCAGCCGGAACGATGGTCACCACGCGGCGCTTTTTCAAGCCCTTGATGGAGAACTGGATAACGCCGTCCTTCAGTGCGAACAGGGTGTGATCCTTGCCGCAGCCGACGTTGTCGCCCGGGTGGAATTCGGTACCGCGCTGGCGAACGATGATGTTGCCAGCCAGGACGAATTGACCGCCGTAGCGCTTGACGCCCAGTCGTTGGGCTTGTGAGTCGCGGCCGTTACGTGAACTACCGCCTGCTTTCTTGTGTGCCATTTGTTAGCTCCTTGTCTGAACTTAGGCAGCGATCGTGTCGATGCGCAGTTCGGTGTAGTTCTGACGATGGCCCTGATTGCGACGGCGCATCTTGAAGATCTTGACCTTGTCGTGGCGGCCGTGGGAAACCACGGTGCACTTGACGCTGGCGCCAGCAACGAGGGGGGCGCCGACCTTCACCGACTCGCCTTCGCCTACCATCAGGACCTGGTCAAGGGTGATTTCTGCGCCAACTTCTGCCGGTATCTGTTCTACTTTGAGTTTTTGGCCGGCGCAAACGCGATACTGCTTGCCACCGGTTTTTATGACCGCATAC
>JAGTRS010000060.1 GCA_018262195.1 Pseudomonadota bacterium
GCCCATGTGGCCGCACTTCTTGACGGAAGCCAGCTGGTCTTCCCAATGCACGCCGGCAGCGCCAGCGCGGATCATGGCCTTCATCAGTTCGTAGGCGTTGAGCACGCCGCCGAAACCGGCTTCAGCGTCAGCGACGATCGGCAGGTGGTATTCGACGTGACCGGCATCGCCAGCATTGATGTTCTTCGACCACTGGATTTCGTCAGCACGGTTGAAGGCATTGTTGATGCGCTCGACAACCTTCGGCACGGAGTCAACCGGGTACAGGGACTGGTCCGGGTACATGGCGGCGTATTCGTTGTTGTCAGCAGCAACTTGCCAGCCAGACAGGTAGATGGCCTTGATGCCAGCCTTGGCTTGCTGAACCGCTTGGCCGCCGGTCAGGGCGCCCAGGCAGTTGACGTAGGGGGTGTTGTTGACCAGATCCCACAACTTCTCGGCACCACGGCGGGCCAGGGTGTGCTCGACCTGGAAAGAACCGCGCAGACGGACGACGTCAGCAGCGGAGTAACCGCGCTTGATGCCTTTCCAGCGGGGGTTTTCAGCCCAGTCTTTTTCGAGGGCGGCGATTTGCTGTTCGCGAGTGCTCATGTGAATTCCTCAGGAGATTTGGTTAGGGGTACGGCGTTGAACCGGGTGCTTATGGTGCAGCGTCGATGGGAGAAAGTATAGTTATTTTTTTGCAGGGCAGCAATAGTCTTATATAAGACATAAGACAATATTTTTCTCATGTAAAACAAGTGGTTGAATTTAAGATTTCACGATATGAAAAGACATTCGTGTTTGTGAAATGCAACGCACCATTTTTTCTGGCTTGAATTTCAGACTCGCCTGGCGGCTCAAGAATTTCCTTGTATTGACGGAAACGAAGAAGAGGTATTGAATTCGACGAATTTTGTATTTTCTGGCTCAAAAAATGGAAATTATTCGAAAGCTTTACGACTGGAACGAGCGGACCTTCTGGAATTCTCTGACCAAGAAGCTGATGAGCTTTCTGCTGCTCTTCTTCATTGACGTTGGCTATCTTGGGATCTATATCCACCAGAAAGGTGTGATTGCAGCCGAAATCGGCAAAGCTGGTGTTGGGCAAGAGGTTTTACAACGGATTTCGGAAAGTTTGGATCATGGCTTGCTGCTGATGATTGCCTTGACGGCTATCGCCCTGTGCTGGAATGTGCTGCAGATCGTTTATATCCGCCACTTGATCCTGCGACCCGTCCGCATGATTTCGACGATTTTCGACGAGATCGGCCGTGGGGAAGGGGATTTTTCCCGGAATCTGCCGACTATTTCCCACGATGAGTTGCGGACATTGGCTGAAGCCTATAACCGCTTCGCAGACAAGATGCGGGAAATCATCAGTGAAGTCCGCAAGATGAGCGTCAACATCGCCCGTGAGGCCGTGGTTGTGAAGAAAACCGTGTCGTCTACGGCGGAGCGTGCCGGTCGGCAGGGCGAGATCGCCAGTGCTGTTTTTGGGGCAAGCACCGAGGCGATGCAGGCGATCCATGAGGTGTCGAGTTCGACCGAGCTGATTTCCCATTCCACCGATGCCAATCTGGCAACCGCTCGTCTGTCCCTGAACGAAATGCATGAAATCGTCAGCAAGGTACATCTGGTCAGCGACAAGCTATCGACGTTCAACGCCACGGTCGATCATCTGGCACAGCGCTCGGACAGCATTCGGCAGATTGCCGGGCTGATCAAGGATATTGCCGACCAGACCAACCTGCTGGCTCTGAATGCAGCAATCGAGGCGGCGCGGGCAGGGGAAATGGGCCGCGGTTTTGCGGTGGTGGCTGACGAGGTGCGCAAACTAGCCGAGCGGGTGAATGTCGCAACGCAGGAGATCAGTGACAACATTGGCAGCATGATTGCGCTGGTTCGCGAAACGCAGAGCGAAAACGAGAGCATCAATCACGATATCAAGCAGACCCGCCAGGTAGTTGAGCGCTCATCGACCGAATTCCAGCGTATGGTCGGTGATTTCGAGCGGACTGGCGACCAGTTGAACCAGATTGCGGCGGCGATGGAACAACTGACGGCAACCAATGGTCAGGTGCATGAGGCTGTTTCCCAGGTGCATGAGTTGTCGGTTGAGGTTTCGGGAAGCATGCATGCTTCCGAACAATCAACGCAAACGCTTAGCCGGGCGACCGAAAGCGTTCAGGAACTGGTTTCGCGCTTCAAGATTGGCCGCGGCGCCTTCGACTTCAATGTCGATCAGGCTCGGAATTTCCGCGATGCGATCCAGCAGCGACTTGAGCAATTGGCCAATGAAGGCGTCAATATCTGGGATCAGAATTACCAGCCGCAGCCTAGAACCAATCCCCAGAAATACGAGGTCAGCTATTGCCGGGCTTTCGAGCAGCAAATCCAGCCGATTCTGGAGAATGCACTGGCCGGACTGCAAGGCGGTGTCTACGCGCTCATCATCGATACGCGCGGCTATGGTGCCATCCACAACCAGAAATATTCGCGGCCACTGACGGGTAACTACGATGCCGATCTGGTGGGCAACCGGACGCGGCGTATCTGGGAAGATGTGACTGGTCAGCGCGGTGCAAAGAACACCTTGCCGCTTCTGGTCCAGACTTACGCGCGCGATACGGGCGAAATCCTGTCTGAAATCAACATGCCGATCATGGTCGGTGGCCGCCATTGGGGGGCTGTCCGGGTGGGCTGCGAGAGTGCGGTACTGCTGCAGGGATAACTGCAGGAGCACAGACGAAAACCCGGGGAATTCCCCGGGTTTTGTTTTTTAGATCAGGGATTTTCCTGAAACAAGAACGCCATCTTCGTCCGCGTAAAGAAATTCACCCGGATTGAACGTGACGCCGCCAAAGGTGACAGCGATGTTCTTGTCCCCAACGCCCTTCTTGAGCGTCTTCTGCGGGTGGGTATTCAGGGCGCGAACGCCGATATCGATGCCATTGATATCACCGGAGTCGCGGATACAGCCATAGACAACCACGCCTTCCCAGCCGTTCTTGTTGGCCAGAATGGCCAGTTGGTCGCCGACCAGCGCGCAGCGCATCGAACCTCCGCCATCGATGACCAGAACCTTGCCCTTGCCATCTTCGCCAAAAACTTCGCGGACCAGCGAGTTGTCCTCAAAAATCTTCAGCGTGACGATCTGGCCGGAAAAGCTGGTGCGTCCACCGTAACGCTGGAACATCGGAGCGACGACACGAACGGTCTTGCCGAGTTCGGATTCGAATTCATCGCAAAGGTCAGGGGTCTTGAAGGTCATGCTGGAGTCCTCGAAAGAAAAAAGCCGTGCAATCTTGCACGGCTTTTGGGGGGGATGGCAATCGTTCAGACGACGACTTCGGTTTTTTCTTCCTCGAAATCGAGTCTGATCTTGCCGTCCTTGTCGAGATCGACGGTGACCCGGCCGCCATTGGCCAGTTTGCCGAACAGCAGTTCATCGGCCAGAGCAGAGCGAATGGTGTCCTGAATCAGGCGAGCCATTGGGCGGGCACCCATCAACGGATCGAAGCCTTTCTCGGCCAGCATCGCCTTGACCGCATCGCTGAAATGCGCCTCCACCTTCTTCTCATGCAGTTGTTCTTCTAGCTGCATCAGGAACTTGTCGACGACGCGCAGAATGACTTCGTGATCCAGCGGAGCAAAGGAAATGGTCGCATCCAGGCGGTTACGGAATTCCGGCGTGAACAGACGCTTGATCTCGGCCATTTCGTCACCGGTCTGCTTGGCATTGGTGAACCCCATGCTCGACTTCTGAAGGTCGGCAGCACCGGCGTTGGTAGTCATGATGATCACCACGTTGCGGAAATCCGCCTTGCGACCGTTGTTGTCGGTTAGCGTGCCATGGTCCATGACCTGAAGCAGGATGTTGAAGATGTCCGGGTGTGCCTTCTCGATTTCATCGAGCAGCAGCACGGTATAGGGTTTCTTGGTGATCGCTTCGGTCAGCAGTCCGCCCTGATCAAATCCGACGTAGCCCGGCGGGGCGCCAATGAGCCGTGAAACGGCATGACGCTCCATGTATTCGGACATGTCGAAGCGTTGCAATTCGATGCCGAGGGCGTAGGCGAGCTGCTTGGCAACTTCGGTCTTGCCGACGCCCGTCGGGCCACTGAACAGAAAGGAGCCAATCGGCTTGCCCGGATTGCCGAGACCGGAACGGGCCATCTTGATTGCCTTGGCCAGTGCGTCGATGGCCTTGTCCTGGCCGAAGACGACCGCCTTCAGGTCACGATCGAGATTTTTCAGTGCGCCGCGGTCATCAAGCGTGACATGCTGCGACGGGATGCGAGCGATCTTGGCAACGATCTCTTCGATGTCGGTCTTGTTGATCACCTTTTTCTGCTTCGATTTCGGCAGAATGCGCTGCGCCGCGCCGGCTTCGTCGATCACATCGATGGCCTTGTCGGGCAGGTGACGGTCGGTGATGTAGCGGGCAGCGAGTTCGGCTGCCGAGGTAATGGCTGTGGCAGAGTACTTGATCCCGTGGTGGGCCTCGAAGCGGGCTTTCAGGCCCTTGAGGATTTCCACGGTTTCGGCGACTGAGGGCTCGTTGACGTCGATTTTCTGGAAGCGACGCGACAGGGCGCTGTCCTTCTCGAAAATGCCGCGGAATTCGGTATAGGTAGTCGCACCGATGCATTTCATCTGGCCGGACGACAAGGCCGGCTTGAGCAGATTGGAGGCGTCCAGTGTGCCGCCGGATGCCGAACCAGCGCCGATCAGCGTATGGATTTCATCGATGAACAGTATGGCGTGCGGGTTGTCCTGCAGGGCCTTCAGCACGCCCTTCAGGCGCTGCTCGAAGTCACCGCGATACTTGGTGCCGGCCAGCAGCGAGCCCATATCCAACGCGTAAACGTTAGCCTTGGCCAGAATTTCCGGCACATCACCTTCAACGACCTTGCGGGCCAGGCCTTCAGCGATCGCCGTTTTGCCCACACCAGCTTCGCCAACCAGCAGCGGGTTATTCTTGCGGCGACGGCAGAGGGTCTGGATGACGCGCTCCAGTTCCTTGTCACGGCCGATCAGCGGATCGATCTTGCCCTGCAGTGCCAGTGCGTTGAGGTTGATCGTGTATTGCTCCAGCGGGCCGGCTTCGGCCTTTTCGCCCTCGGTCTCAACTTCGCCTTCCGGTGTGGCTTTGGGTTGCTGTGGAACCTTGCTGATACCGTGCGAAATGAAATTGACTACATCCAGCCGGGTAACTCCCTGCTTTTGCAGGAAATAAACGGCGTGGGAATCCTTTTCGCCGTAGATGGCGACCAGGACATTGGCGCCGTTGACTTCCTTCTTGCCGGAAGACTGCACGTGCAGGATGGCGCGCTGGATGACTCGCTGGAAGCCGAGTGTCGGCTGTGTATCGATGTCGTCTTCACCGGAGACGGTCGGCGTGTGCTCGTCGATGAAGTTGCTCAAATCCTTGCGGAGGGTATCGGGTTTCGCTCCGCAGGCACGCAGTGCGTCCGCGGCGGAGGGATTATCGATCAATGCCAGCAGGAGATGTTCGACAGTGATGAATTCGTGGCGTTTCTGGCGCGCCTCGACGAAGGCCATGTGCAGGCTGACTTCGAGTTCCTGGGCAATCATCAGTTTTCCTCCATGATGCAGGCAAGTGGGTGTTGGTGCTGGCGGGCAAATGCAGATACTTGTTCAACTTTGGTCGCAGCGATATCGCGCGGGAAAACCCCGCATACGCCACGGCCTTCGTTATGAACTTTGAGCATGATTCGCGTCGCTTGTTCAGTGTCCAGAGAAAAAAAACGCTGCAGAACGATTATGACGAAATCCATCGGTGTGTAATCGTCGTTCAGCAACACCACCTTGTACATCTTTGGCGGCCCCAGCCTGCTGCGCTGTGCCTCAAGCTGCCCGCCTTCCTGAAACTTCGTAGCCATGCGTTCGATTCTATACAGTCCGTCTCAATCTGCAATACAAAATATGGGGGGCAATTGGCGGATATCCAGAGTGCCACGGCAGATTTTGTTGCCAGACTATTGCTGCAGTGCGACATCGAAATTTGTTGACGACATAATTCAACGGGCGTAGAAAGCCATTGTGTTTGGATTCAAGCTGCATTAAAGGTTGCCATGCGCGCCGGGCGTTGAGATTCAAACAGGGAGTCGGGGAGACCCGTAAATTTGTTAGTTTTTTGTATGAAAGTTGCAAACATGGCAATCGGTACTGTCAAGTGGTTCAATGATTCCAAGGGTTTCGGTTTTATCACTCCTGATGATGGCAGCGAAGATCTTTTCGCGCATTTCTCCGCCATCAACATGAATGGTTTCAAGACCCTGAAGGAAGGTCAAAAGGTTTCCTTCGATGTCGTGCAAGGCCCCAAGGGCAAGCAGGCTTCCAACATCCAGAGCGCCTAAGCACCGGATAAAAATATCAAAGCCCGCCTGAATTCAGGCGGGCTTTTTTCATTTGTGGTGCTAGGTATTGTTCAGGCTGTTCAGGCGGCGGTAATTTCGTCCTGACGCCGTTCGCCTGTGTTATCGACCCAGGCCACCGACAATTTGTCGCCGGCTTTGATGCCACGTGCCTTGAAGGTGAACAGCGGATTTTTGGAGATCGATGTATTCAACTGGCCATCGATGATGGTCTTGCCGTTCAGGAGAACGGAAAACGTCTGGATGAAGTTGACCGCTAAGGACTGCCCCTTGTCATCCTTGCGCTGCCCGGTTTCCATCGGATGCTGCATCAAGACACGGATGTCGGTAATTTCGCCCTGATTTTGGGCGCGAATCTTGATCTGGTCTGCCATCTTTAGCCCCCACACCCGCCAAGCGTGACCTTGATCTCTCGGAAGGCTACATAGGATCTTCCATCGCTGGTCTTTGCCACGGCACGGATGCGCGTGGTTTCTGATAACTTGAGTTGTGCCCGCACATAGGGCAGCACCGGGCCGGAAAAGTCGAGGGATGAGCACATCGGCATTGGATTCTTGTCAGCAAAAATTGCCAGGCTGCGGGTGTTGGCGATATTGCTGGTGATTTCCACTTCTACCTTGGCGCCATTCTCGGCAATTTCCGGGGCATTGATCGTGATGTCGCGTGATTCGGCTGCGTTGGAACTACCGTAGGCTTTCAGGGCGTCACTGACGTTGCGGGCAGTGAATGCGCTCTTGTTCCAGTCTGCGGCGAGAACGCTGGTCGGGACGAGTAGTCCCGTGCCCAGCAATGGCGTGAGCAGGGCGGCAGAGACGCCGCCTTTGAGAAATGTTCTGCGTAGTTCGATCATGTTGTACAAGGAATGTTCTATTCGGCGACCCAGTGGCCTGATTTTCCGCCGCTCTTTTCCAGCAGACGGATATTTTCGATGCGCATGCCACGGTCCACGGCCTTTGCCATGTCGTAGATGGTCAGCAGGCCAACCGATGTCGCGGTCAGCGCTTCCATTTCCACACCGGTGCGGCCGAAGCATTCCGCCGTGACTTCGCAATGCACGGCGCTCTGGCTTTCATCAATGGAGAATTCCGCTGCGACGCGGGTCAGCGCGATCGGGTGACAAAGCGGGATCAGATCACCGGTACGTTTCGAGGCCTGAATGGCGGCAATTCGCGCAATGCCCAGTACGTCACCCTTCTTGGACGAGCCTGATCGAATCAGAGCCAGGGTTTCCGGCTTCATGAAAATGCTTCCAGCGGCACGGGCGATGCGGGCGGTTTCTGTCTTGCTGCCGACGTCCACCATGTGCGCCTGGCCGGCGCTGTCGAAATGAGTCAGGGTCTGGTTATTCACGGGAGTTACGAATGGTTACGATCCGCCGGATGGCGTTTTTCGAGGCTGCGTTATCATAGCACCATGCCCCTGAACCAGAGATTCATTGCCGCTATCCTGGCTTGCGCGCTGGCCCTGCAGCCCGTGCGTGCTGATGAATTGCCGGAACTCGGTGATGTCGCGAGTAATGATTTTTCAATCAGTACCGAGAAGAAAATCGGCCAGCAGATCATGCACGATATCCGGTGGCGCGAGCCGTCCTATCTGGATGATGCGGATATCGAGGCCTATCTGAACCAGTTGGGTGGGCGGTTGGCGGCAGTAAGCAATGATCCCGGTTTCGGTTTCTATTTCTTCCCGATCAACGATCCAAATATCAATGCTTTTGCCATGCCTGGCGGCTATATCGGTGTTCACACCGGGCTGATCGCTTCGGCCCAGACGGAGTCGGAGCTGGCCGGGGTCCTCGGGCATGAAATTTCGCACGTGACGCAGCGGCACATTGCCCGTCAGGTGTTTCAGTCCAAGCAGATTGGCATGGCATCCATGGTTGCCATGGCGCTGGCGCTGCTGGCGGCTCGTTCCAGTGGTCAGGTTGCCGGAGCGGCGATTGCGACGACGCAGGCCGGGGCGATTTCAGCTCAACTGGCTTTCTCCCGGGATTTCGAGCGTGAAGCGGACCGTCAGGGTTTTGATATTCTGCGCAAGGCAGGCTTCGATGTTCGCGGGATGGGGGTTTTCTTCGAGCGTCTGCAAAAATCGGTGCGTCTGTATGAGAATAACGCGACTACCTATCTGAGGACCCATCCGCTGACTGGCGAGCGTCTGACCGACATGCAGAATCGCGAGCAGGCGGTTGCTTATCGCCAGGTCGCGGATAGCGTCGATTTTCAGCTGGTTCGCGCCAAGGTGCGCGCGATGCAGGGGATACCGGGAGACGCGATCAAGGATCTGGAAAGCCTGTTACGGGAAAAGAAATTCGCCTCCGAAGCAGCAATTCGCTACGGCCTGGCTTTTGCGCTCTATCGGACGCATGACTGGGTTGGTGCCGAGCGGGAACTCGACACCGTTCGTCGCTTGAAGGTTTCGGCCGCGATGCTGGAACATCTGCGGGCTGATGTCCGGATTGCCCAGGGGGACGTTTCGTCCGGATTGAGCATCTATCGCGATGCAATGGTTCGTTATCCTCTGAATCAGGGCTTGTCTTACGGCTATGGCCTGGCTTTGATCGGCGCGCGCAGGTTCGACGATTCCCTGCGTTTCGCCGAAAGTCAGCTACGCAATTACCCTGAGGATATTCGTTTCCACAAGATGCGGGCGGAGAGCTACGCCGGTTTGGGGCGCAAGGCCATGCAGCATCTCTCCCTATCTCAGGTATTCGCCCTGCAGGGGCAGACGGCTGGCGCGATTGAGCAGCTGCAACTGGCTCAGAAGGCAGGCGATGCAAATTTCTACGAATCATCCTCGATCGAAGCGCGTTTGCGTGAGATGAAGCAGCGGCAGATCGAGGAACTCAAGGAAAAACGCAATTTTTAAGGGTAAAATCGCTTTTCTAATCCATTTGCTGAATGACCATGGAATTTGATCGCGATCTCGATGTTAAAGGGCTGAACTGCCCGTTGCCTATCCTGCGTACCAAGAAGACGCTGGCCGAAATGGAGTCTGGCCAAGTGTTGCGTGTGCAGGCGACCGATCCTGGCTCGCTGAAGGATTTTCCTGCCTTTGCCAAGCAGACCGGGAATGAACTGGTTGGACAAAAGGAAGAGAATCGCGTCTTCGAGTATTACCTGAAGCGCAAATAAGCACTGAACTCATCGCATTTTTCGAGGACAGGCGGGCGCCGGCAGGCGAACCCGCCGCGTGGCGTTTCGAAGGGCTGATTGAGTGCCTTGAGGTCTGCGATGAAGCGTCGCTTACCGCAGCATTGCGGCGTCTGGAAGACGGTCAGGCGTGGTCGGTCGCTGCCCTGGAATACGAATTGGGCTACCTGCTGGAACCGAAATCGGCGCCGCCGGGGTGGTTACCGGGCAAGAAGCCACTCGCCCGTTTCTGGCGATTCGCCAAACGACAGCCTTTGATGGCGGATGCAGTCGAGGCTTGGCTGGGTCAGCAGACAGACAAGGCGGTTGCAGGCGTGGGTGGCGTTCATTCGAGCGTTTGCGAGCAAGATTACGTGGCAGCGGTAGAGCGGATAAAGCATCTGATCTACGCTGGCGACTGCTATCAGGTGAATCTTACCTTTCCACTCGAATTCGACTGGTTCGGCCCTCCTTTGTCGCTCTATGCGCGGTTGCGCGAGCGTCAGCCGGTACGTTATGGCGGCTTTATCGGTGATTGTTCGCAGGGACTGCTTTCCCTTTCTCCTGAACTCTTTATTGAGCGCCAGGGCGAGAGGTTGGTAACGCGGCCAATGAAGGGAACAGCGCCACGAAGCGCTCCCGCTGAGCAACTGCGCAATTCCGAGAAGGATCGTGCCGAAAATCTGATGATCGTGGACTTGCTGCGTAACGATCTTGGACGGGTGGCTGACAATGGCAGCGTGGTGGTTGATCATCTGTTCGAGATTGAGGATTACCCGACGGTCTGGCAAATGGTCTCCGAAGTCTCGGCGCGGGCTGGGGGCAGGAGTTTTGGTGAAATACTGCGGGCACTTTTTCCCTGTGGTTCGATTACTGGTGCGCCAAAGATTCGCGCCATGCAGATTGCTGCGGAGCTGGAAGGCTCGCCGCGTGGCGTCTACACCGGCGCGCTTGGCTGGATAGCGCCGGGGGGCGACTTTCGCTTGAATGTGGCGATTCGCACGCTGGAGTTGCAAGCTGGAGGGCGCGGCAAGCTGGGTATTGGCAGTGGCATCGTGGCGGACTCTCAGCCGCTGGCGGAGTGGCAGGAGTGTCAGCTCAAGGCCGGATTTCTGCGCAATTCTGATCCAGGAGTCTCACTGATTGAGACGCTGCGTCGCGAAGAAGGTGCTTATCCGCGTTTGGCCGGCCATCTGGCTCGATTGCGCCAGTCGGCAGCTTGGCTGGGCTTCAGCCTTGACGAAAAGCGGGTCAGGGAATTGCTGGCTGAACAGCCGGAAAGCGGGCTTTGGCGGGTGCGTCTCACGCTGGCCAAAGATGGCCGCCTTGCTGTGCAGTCGTTTCCGCTCGCTGATGAGCCTGATGCTCTGCGTCAGGCATTATTGGCCCCTAAGCCGATTTGTTCGACGCATCCCTTGCGCCGCCACAAGACAACCGATCGTGCTCTCTACGATGAAGCGCTAAGTGTTTTGGTGGGCGATCCGCAATTGTTTGATGTGGTCTTTCTGAATGAGCGCGGTGAGGTAGCCGAGGGCGCGCGCAGCAACGTATTCGTCGAGCGCGACGGAGTTTTCCTGACACCGCCTCTGGCAACTGGTGCCTTGCCCGGCGTGTTGCGGGCTGAAATGCTGGCCGATGGGCGAGCCCGTGAGGCAGTGCTGTGGCCGGGTGATCTGAACGATGGGTTCTGGCTGGGTAATGCCCTGCGCGGGTTGGTTTGGGTGTCCCTTAGGACAAAGGCCTGAAAATCAGGGATTTTCAGGCCTTTGGTGGAACTGCATCCCACAGGTGGGACGTGCCAGCCCCAGTGGGGTGTTGTGCCTTGGGCTGATCAGCCGCGCAGCTTGCGCAGATATAGCCCGAGCAACGAGAAGAGACCGGCTGCGATACCGTAGTAGAAGGCTTTGGCAGCAACGTCCTGATATTCGATCAGTACCGGTACCTCGTTTTCCACCTTGTAGCGAATAGTGGTCTGGAAGTGCCAGGATGAGGCCTTCACCTCATAAATGCCATTTTCCTTTTTCCATTTCAGCCAGTTCTGCTTTTCTTCGACATCGCCAGCTGGCTCAGGCATCTCCAGCGTGGTGTAAAGGCCTTTGGCCTTGGCGTCGGCCAGTTCGCTGTAGGCAAAACCACAGGGTTCCTTATCGGCGGCACATACCGCGACAACCCGGAACTCCGGTTTCCATTCGGCGCTCTTTTCCCATGGCCAGGAAATGATGAACGCAACCGTCCATACCCAGACCAGGCCGGTAAAGATCATCAGTGCAATGAATATCTTGGCTAATAAACCGCGTTTGTCTTCCATATGTCTCTCTATGCCTGGCCGAGTTTGGCCAGTTGTGGTTTAAGTTGTTCCAGCGTTGCCGTGAAATCGGCGACGCGCTGTTTTTCCTGATCGATCACCGCAGCCGGGGCACGGGCGACGAAGCCTTCGTTCGAGAGCTTGCCTTGGGCAATCGAAATCTGCTTTTCCAGCTTTTCGATTTCCTTGGCGAGGCGCACACGCTCGGCAGCAACGTCGATTTCCACCTTCAGCATCAGGCGGGTTTCACCAACCACGGCCACCGGCGCCATGGCATCGGCCGGCATGTCGGAAACGATTTGTACCTCGGAGAGCTTACCCAGAGCTTGCAGGATGGCCGAGAACTCGGAAATCTCGGCGCCACCACCGGCAACCAGCAAGGGCATGCGGAGGGCGGGCGAGACATTCATCTCGCCGCGCAGGTTGCGGGTCGCGTAGGCCAGGGCCTTGAGGCGCTCGACCTTGGCTTCGGAGGCGGGGTCCAGCTTGTACTCCTCGGCACGCGGGTAGGCGGCGAGCATGATCGACTCGTGCGTCTTGCGGCCGGCGATGGGCGCCACGGTCTGCCACAGCTCTTCGGTGATGAACGGGATGAGCGGATGGGCCAGGCGCAGGATGGCTTCCAGCGTGCGCACCAGCGTCCGGCGGGCGCCGCGTTGCTGGGCATCATTGCCGGTCTGGATCTCGACCTTGGCGATTTCCAGATACCAGTCGCAGAACTCGTCCCAGATGAACTTGTAGATGGCCTGGGCGACCAGGTCGAAACGATAGTCGGTGAAGTGCTGCTCGACTTCCTTCTCGACGCGCTGCAACTGGCTGACGATCCAGCGGTCAGCGAAGCTGAATTCGAGCGGGGCAGAACCGCCACAGGCCGGACCGTTCTGCTGGTGTTCGAGGGCCAGGTCGTGGCCTTCGACGTTCATCAGCACAAAACGCGTGGCGTTCCACAGCTTGTTGCAGAAATTGCGATAGCCGTCGCAGCGATTGAGGTCGAACTTGATGTCGCGACCGGGCGAGGCGAGGCTGGCGAAGGTGAAGCGGAGGGCGTCGGTGCCAAAGGAGGCGATGCCTTCCGGGAATTCCTTCTTCGTCTTCTTGGCAATGCTCTCGGCCTGCTTCGGATTCATCAGGCCGGTCGTGCGCTTTTCGATCAGCGCGTC
>JAGTRS010000042.1 GCA_018262195.1 Pseudomonadota bacterium
ACCGTGTCGCCGCCCCAGCGGATCGACCAGGTCATTTTCTCGACTTCTTCCTGAATGCTGGAGCCGAGCGCCGAGTTGCCGATGTTGGCGTTGATCTTGACCAGGAAATTGCGGCCAATGATCATCGGCTCGCTTTCCGGATGGTTGATGTTGTTCGGGATGATGGCGCGGCCGCGGGCGATTTCACTACGGACGAATTCCGGGGTGATTTCTTCCGGGATGCTGGCACCGAAGTCCTGGCCTTTATGCTGACGACCGAGGATGTCGGCCATCTTCTGGCCCATTTTTCCGGTCGCCTTCAGCGACTCAATGTACGCGCGGCGGTTGAGGTTTTCGCGAATGGCGACGTATTCCATCTCCGGCGTGATGATGCCTTGGCGGGCGTAGTGCATCTGCGAAACGTTAGCGCCGGCCTTGGCACGTAGCGGCTTGCGGTGCAGGCCGGGGAAACGCAGTTCGTCGAGCGCCTTGTCAGCGGCGCGGGCACGGCCGAACTCGGAACTCAGGTCGGGCAATTCCTCGACATCGCCGCGCTCGGCGATCCATTTGGCGCGCAAGGCCGGCAGGCCGGAACGGATGTCGATCCGGGCGGCGGGGTCGGAATAGGGGCCGGAGCAGTCATAAACGTAGATCGGCGGGTTCTTTTCGCCACCGAAGGCGGTCGGCGTATCAGCCTGCGAGACTTCGCGCATCGGAACCTGAATGTCCGGACGGGAACCTTCGACATAAATCTTGCGGGAATTGGGCAGTGGTTGGACTGCAGCCTCGTCGACGTGGGCATTGGCGGCGAGGAATTGTTCGTTGGCGTTCATTGAAGCTCCATGCAGGTGTGCAGCAGGTAAGACGGGCAAGGAGCGATCTGGTTCCAACAACAGAGTTCGTTTCCCTAGCACGGCATGACCCGGTCAGGTTCGAAGGGTTTTTCTCAGCCCGCCTGCTGGCGGGCACCCCTAACGAGTGGGCTGCAAGTTACTGGAAATACAGGCAAAATGCAAGGAATGACAAACCGCGCTCAAGATTTTCAGAAATTGGCCGAAATATCATCGACAAGCCGCGGAATTCTAAAGAAAAACGAGGGAACCAAGATGCGCCACCTGATCATCGCCAGCCTGCTGGCTGCCCTGCCCTGGACGGTGTCGGCCGCGCCGACATGGCAAACCATTTCTTCCGAGCCGGGCAAGCGCATCGAGATCGACCGCACCAGTCTGAAGCGCGATGGCAACACCGTTCAGGCCCAAGGGCGCATCGTGCTGGAAAAAGAACTGACCGACGCCAAATCGGGCGCCGGGTATCGTGTCATCGAAGCCATTACCCGCTACGACTGCAATACACGCAACGCCAACACGATCAAGCGAATTTTCAAGAAGAACGAAACCGAAGTTATTCGCGAAGAGGACATCAAGGGCACCGACCTGCCGGTACGTACCGGAACGCTGGATGACAAGGTATTGCGCGAAGTCTGCCGCCCCCCCAAGGAAAGCCCGGTTGAGCTGGCCAAGAAGGCCAATGAAGCTGCCGGCGAACTGAAGGCAGCCAACGAGGCACTGCTCAAGAAGGAAATGGCCAAGGCGGAAAAACCGGCTGCCATCAAGGCCAGCGACGCACCAGCCAAGGAGGCCGAACACAGCGCCATTCCTTCGATCCGCCCGAACCTGAAGGCGGCAATGGAAAGCACCAAGGAAGCAGCCCCTGCTCCAACGCCAGCCCCGGCCAAGGAAGCGGCACCCGCAAAAATGGCAGCCCCGGCGAAAGCAGCGACCGTCGTCGTGCACTCCACCCCCGCGCCGACGCCAAAGACCAGAAAGCCTGCCAAATCGGAAGGCTATATGCTGGAGCTTACGCATACTCAAGCGGCAGTCCAGCACGCTCACATTCACTGGGCCTACGATGGTGCCGGCGCACCGGAAAACTGGTCAAATCTCGACCCGAAGAACAAAGTCTGCGCCATCGGTGAGCGTCAATCGCCGATCGACATCAAGGACGGCATCAAGGTTGATCTGGAACCGATCAAGTTCAAGTACCAGCCTTCCACCTTCAGGATCATCGACAACGGCCATACCGTCCAGGTCGAGGTCGGGGAAGGCTCCATTTCCCTGACCGGCAAGACCTACGAACTGGTCCAGTTCCACTTCCACCGCCCGTCGGAAGAGAAGGTGAATGGTCAGCGTTTCGACATGGTCGTCCATCTGGTGCACAAGTCCGATGATGGGCAACTGGCGGTCGTCGCCGTGCTGCTCGAACGCGGCACCGAGAATCCCTTCATCCAGACGCTGTGGAACAACATGCCGCTGGAAAAGAACATGCCTGTCGCCCCGCCGACCGCCACCGTCGACCTGAACTCCCTGCTGCCAGCTACGCGCAACTACTACACCTACATGGGTTCGCTAACGACGCCACCATGCTCCGAAGGCGTTTTGTGGCTGGTCATGAAACAGCCGGTTCAGGTTTCACAAGACCAGATCAACATCTTCAGCCGCTTGTACAAAAACAATGCCCGGCCTGTCCAGCCATCAGGCGGACGCCTGATCAAGGAAGGTCGTTGACCTGAAACGAGACAGGGTGGTAACTTAATGACCAACGAGTCATTAAGTTACCCATGTCAGTAATACCCGCCCCCCGCAAACGTCGCAAGGAAGACCGCCCCTCGGAACTTCTTGGTGCCGCTCTTCTGCTGTTCGTCGAAAAGGGCTTCACCGCAACCCGACTGGAAGATGTCGCCGCCAAGGCAGGCGTTTCTAAGGGCACGCTTTATCTCTATTACGAGAACAAGGAAGCGCTTTTCAAGGCTGTAATTCAGGAAGGCGTCATTCCGATCATTGCTGAAAACGAGGCAATCGCCGCCAAGCACACCAGCAGCAGCTTTGACCTGCTGGAAAAACTACTCGACAACTGGTGGACGAAGATCGGCCAGACTGCTTTCGCCGGTATTCCAAAGTTGATGGTGGCCGAGGCGCGTAACTTTCCCGAGCTGGCTACTTTCTATTACGAAAATGTCATCAACCGCAGCCGGGCCCTGGTCGGATCAACATTGCGTCGCGGCATGAACAGCGGCGAATTCCGGCAGATGGACGTTGATACAACGATTGATGTGCTCATCGCACCGATTCTGATGCTGCTGATCTGGCGTTTTTCAATGAATTGCTGCCAAGGCAGCCAAACCGATCCGCAGCATTACCTGCAGATCCACATGGACATACTGCGGCAAGGTTTGCGCAGGCTGGAAAAAGAGAGTCAGGTATAATTTTGATTTGTCGGAACCAATATATTAGCTTGTGCTAATATTATGCCTGCGGAGACCCAAATGAACATCGAGCAAGCGCGCTTCAACATGATCGAACAGCAGATCCGGCCCTGGGAGGTTCTGGATCCGCAGGTTCTTGACCTGCTCTTCGTCGTCAAGCGTGAAGACTTTACCCCCCCGGCCTATCGCAACCTCGCTTTTGCCGACATGGAAATTCCTCTGGGCAGCGGCCAGGTCATGCTGGCGCCGAAGATCGAAGCGAAGATGCTGCAGGAACTGGGGCTCAAGAACACCGACAAGGTGCTCGAAATCGGTACCGGCAGCGGTTACATGGCTGCCCTGCTGGCCGCCCGCTCCGAACACGTCGTCACCGTTGAATGCCGCCCTGAGCTGGCTGCTACCGCCAAGGAAAACCTCGAGCGTGCCGGTGTTGCCAATGTCACCGTCGAAATTGGCAACGGCGCCGAAGGCTGGTCACAGCGCGGCCCCTACGATGCCATCGTCGTCTCCGGCTCCCTGCCCGTCGTGCCCGCCTCGTTGCTCAAGCAACTGCGCGTTGGCGGCCGTTTGGCCGTGGTCGTCGGCGAAGCACCGGTTATGGAAGCCCAACTGATCACCTGTACGGGCGAAGGCGTCTATAACACCGTCAACCTGTTCGAAACCGTCATCCCTGCACTTGACGGCGCCGAAGCCAAGGCAAGCTTCACCTTCTGATGAAGCAGCTTCGCGCCCAACAACTGGCAGAATGGCTGGCCGACGAAAACCGGCCAAGCCCCGTTCTGCTGGACGTGCGCGAACCTTGGGAACTTGAGCTCTGCCAGTTGGCAGGTTCGCAGCACATCCCCATGCATCTGGTCCCGACACGCTGCGACGAGATCGACTCCGGTCAGGAGGTCGTCGTGATTTGCCATCATGGCGGACGCAGCATGCAGGTAGCCATGTTTCTTGAGCGCAAGGGTTTTGGTGCTGTGTACAACCTGATGGGCGGCGTCGAGGCTTGGGCTGGCGAAGTCGACCCGAACATGCGTCGTTATTGAGGTAGGCATGAAAAAACTCGCCTGGCTGATCGTTTCGCCGTTGCTCGCCTCCCCGCTCTTCGCTGCCGACCTGATGCAGGTCTATCGCGACGCTCAGGATAACGATCCGACCTTTGCCACCGCCCGCTCAACCCTTGATGCCGGTCGCGAAAAGACCCCACAGGCCCGCGCCGGGTTATTGCCTAGCCTGACCCTGTCCGGCAATACCGTGTGGAACGAGAACGAACTCTCCGCCCACAATGGCCCAACCATTGCCAAACCGCATTACAACTCGAACGGCTACCAGTTGACGCTCAGCCAGCCGCTGTTCCGCTGGCAAAACTGGGTTTCCTACGACCAGTCGAAGCTGCAGGTGGCTCAAGCTGAAGCCAATTTCGTTCAGGCTCGCCAGGATTTGATACTGCGGGTTTCGCAGGCCTATTTCGACGTGGTTTATGCCGTCGAAAATTTGAAGGCAGTGCGCGCCAACAAGACCGCCATTGCCCAGCAGCTTGAGTCAGCCAAGAAAAATTTCGAAGTAGGCACCGCGACCATCACCGATACGCACGAGGCGCAAGCCCGTTACGATCTGGCGAACGCTCAGGAAATCGCCGCCGAAAGCGATTATGAAATCCGGCAACGTGCGCTGCAGGCCATCATCGGCAAGGAAGCCGGCCCCCTCGCAACAACCCGCAAGGACGCCGAGCTGACGCCCCCGCAACCCAACGACATGAAACAGTGGGTCGCGGCCGCCGAGAAAGACAGCATCACCGTACAAGTTCAGCAAGCCAATGCCGAAATTGCTTCACGCGAGGTCGACAGGCAACGTGCGGGACATTATCCGACGGTAGACCTGGTCGCCAATCAGGGCTACTCGAAGAACTACGCCTCGACTTTCGGCGTCTATGACACCGATTTCAAGAACGTTGGCATTCAGGTGAACATTCCGTTGTTTCAAGGCGGCCTGACAGTCTCGCGCCAACGAGAAGCAGCCGCCAACCGCAGTGCGGCGCAATCTGCACTAGAAACTGCACGTCGCGGTGCTGCGCTTTCAGCCCAGCAATACTATCTCGGCGTGACCAATGGACTGGCTCAGGTCAGAGCCCTTAAGGCTGCACTGGTTTCATCGCAATCGGCACTGGAGTCGAACAAGCTGGGCTATGAAGTCGGCGTACGCATCAACATTGATGTGCTGAATGCCGAAAATCAGGTTTATGTGACGCGACGCGACCTCGCCAAGGCCACGCTGGATACCTTGATGTCGCAACTGCGCCTGAAGGCGGCAACCGGCTCTCTGGGCGAAGACGATGTTGCCCAGATCAATGCCCTGCTTGACCCGTCCACCGCTCAATAAGCGTCAGCATCCGACCTGCAGCGCCTTGATGAGCGCGGGCAAACTCACCTGTGGCTGTGCGCATCGCAGCCAATTCTGCCGGCCCGGTTAACAAGCGTTCGACCACTGCCCCAAGCATTTCCGGGTTTTCGACACGCTGCGCAGCACCGGCGGCGATGGCATCCTCGGTCGCCTGCAGGAAATTGAAGGTATGCGGCCCGACGAGCACCGGGCAGCCGCAAGCCGCTGCCTCGATCAGGTTCTGTCCCCCGAGCGGCAACAAACTGCCACCGATGAAGGACAAATCGGCCAGCGTGAAATAAGCGGCCATCTCCCCCATGCTATCGCCTAGCCAGACCTGCGTTTCTGGCGCCGGCAAACCATCGCTGCGCCTGACAACTGAAATCCCTTGCTGCTGCAACAGCGCCGCCACCTCATCAAAGCGTTGCGGATGACGCGGCACCAGCACCAGCAGCGCATTCGGAATGGCAACGTGACGCCATGCCTCGAGCACCAGCAGTTCCTCACCTTCACGCGTGCTGGCAGCCAGCCAGACCGGCCGATGGCCAATTTCCTGGCGCCATGCCTGACCCAGCGCGATCTTGTCGGCTGGAGGGGTGACATCAAACTTCAGGTTGCCGCAGACCTCGACCGTCTTCGCCCCCAAGGCAACGATCCGCTCGGCATCTCCACGGGTCTGAGCTGCCACACCGCTCAAGGCGGCGAATGCCGGACCGACCAATCCCGATAAACGGCCGTAGCCACGGGCCGAACGAACCGACAAACGCGCATTGGCCAATACGACCGGAACGCCTTGCCGCTTCGCACCATTCAGCAAGTTAGGCCAGATTTCGGTTTCCATCAACACGCCAAAGGCGGGCGAGAAATGTCGCAGAAAGCGGGTTACGGCACCGGGATAGTCATAAGGCAGGTAAGCCTGAATGACCTTGTCGCCATAAACCTCCAGCCCCGCCGCTCTTCCTGTTGGCGTCATGCCGGTCAGCAGAATGCGATGTTCGGGCCAGCGAGCCTGCAGCCCCTCGATCAAGGGCTGGGCAGCGCGGGTTTCGCCCACCGACACGGCATGCACCCAGATGAGCTTTGCTGGCACAGGCTGCCTATAGAATCCATAGCGCTCGCCAAGATTCGCCAGATACTCGGGCTGCCTGCGGCCACGCCACAGCAAACGCAACCAGATCAGCGGCGTTATCAGGTAGAGCAGCAGCGAGTAGGCGATACGCGCCATCAGCCGAGCGCCGTTTGCAATTCGCCAAGCACGGCATCGGGCGAAGGAATCTGGTCCTTGCCACCGAGATTGCGATAGAACCCTGCCCCAAGAACCCCGGTCAGACCAGGATCGGTAGCGGTATAAAGCGCCACCGTCGGCACCTTCAAGGCCACCGCCAGATGCGTCAGGCCGGTATCGACACCGACGGCGGCTCTGGCTCCGGCAAGCAGTGATGCCAGATCGGGAATGCTCATCGATGGTGCGGCCACCGCACCGGGAATCCCAACAGCCAGACGGCTGGCTCTCTCCCGCTCAATCGCGCTGCCACCGGGCAGTACGGCGCTCAAGCCTTGCGAATTCAAGCGCTGCCCCAAGGCCAGCCAGTTTGCTTCCGGCCACAGCTTGTCATCGCGACTGGTCGCCGTCAGGAATACAACATAAGGTCGATGCGGCAGCCAGTCGAACCCAGTGGCAACAGCTTCGATACCGTAATCGGGTTCATATACTGCGGCATAGCCAAGTGCCGCTCCGGCCAGGCGAAGATTGCGCACGACCGCATGCAGCTCCCGCGAAACGTGAAAACGACGGTCATAGCAGCGCGCCGCAATCGGCTCCCGGGCCGATTCTGCCGCATAACCGAGCACCGGCCCGGTTGCCTGGCTGGCAATCAGTGCACTTTTCAGCAACCCTTGCGTGTCGACCACGGCATCGTAAGCACGAGCCTTCAAGAGACGCCGGAATTCGGCAATCTCCCGCCAGGTCTTGGCCTTCAGCAGATTCTTCCGCCAGCGCCGGATAGCGACGGGAATGATTGACCCAACGCCGGGATGCAGGCGCGGAATGGCCGCAAAACTCTCCTCAACGCACCAATCGATCTCAGCATCCGGAAAATGCCGCCGGATATCACTGACCACCGGCAAATTGTGGATCACGTCGCCGAGCGAGGAAGTTTTCACGATCAGAATGCGCATCGGCGGATAAAATCACGACTTTCGAAGCTGCAATTATAAATGCCCGCCACGCGCCAGCCGATTTCCGTTGCAATCATCACGCTCAACGCTGCCTCCCAGCTGGAGGACTGCCTGAAGAGCGCTGGCTTCGCTGATGAAATTGTCGTTGTCGATTCCGGCAGCACGGATGGCACACGGGCTTTGGCCGAGCAGTATGGCGCCCGCGTCATCGAGCAGCCATGGCTGGGTTTTGGGCCGCAAAAGCAATTTGCCGTCGAAGCCGCAGCCCACGACTGGGTGCTCTGCCTCGATGCCGACGAAAGGGTGTCGCCGGAACTGCAGACCGCCATTGAAAACGCCCTTCAGTCGCCCTCAAACGCAGCTTTCCGCTTTGCCCGCTGCAACCGCTTCCTCGGTCGCTATCTGAAGTTTGGCGAGGGCTACCCGGACTGGTCACTACGTCTTTTTGACCGACGTCAGGCACATTGGTCCGACGACGCAGTCCATGAGAAGGTCGTCGCCAACGTCGCCGTTGGCACCCTGAAAGGCGATCTGCTGCACGATTCAGCCGAAACCCTCGCTGCCTACCTGACCAAGCAAAACCGCTACACGACACTGGCTGCCGACATGGCCATCGCTGCAGGCAAGCGCGCCTCGCTCGGGCGCCTTGCCTTCAGTCCGATCATCCGCTTCATCAAGTTCTATCTGATCCGCCAGGGCTTCCGCGACGGCTTGCCTGGGCTGGTTCACATCGTCATCGGCTGTTTCAACAGCTTCTTGAAATATGCCAAGATGCTTGAAAAACAGCTTTCAAATGCTGCACTGCGGTAAAATCGCATGACTATCTCCCCAAGGTGATTCCGTGAAAATTCTCGTGACCGGCGCTGCCGGATTCATCGGCATGACTACTTCGCTCCGCCTGCTGGCGCGCGGCGATGAAGTCGTCGGTCTGGACAACATGAACGACTACTATGAAGTGTCGCTCAAGGAAAACCGCCTGAAGCGCCTGACCGCACTCCCTGGCTTCCGCTTCGTCAAGCTGGATGTAGGCGACCGGGCCGGCATGGAAAAGCTGTTTGCCGACGAGAAATTCGACAAGGTCATCCATCTCGCCGCCCAGGCCGGCGTCCGCTATTCGATCCAGAATCCGCACGCGTACGTCGACAGCAATCTGGTCGGTTTCATCAATATTCTTGAAGGCTGCCGCCACAACAAGGTTCAGCATCTGGTTTACGCCTCCAGCTCCAGCGTTTACGGCGGCAACACCAAGATGCCCTTCTCCGAGCACGACAGCGTCGACCATCCGGTCAGCCTGTACGCCGCGACCAAGAAGGCCAACGAGTTGATGGCACATACGTACAGCCACCTCTACGGCCTGCCAACGACCGGCCTGCGCTTCTTCACGGTCTATGGCCCGTGGGGTCGCCCGGACATGGCGCTCTTCCTGTTCACCAAGGCCATCCTCGAAGGTCGCCCGATCGACGTCTTCAATCACGGCAACATGAAGCGCGATTTCACTTACGTTGACGACATCGTTGAAGGCGTCATTCGCGTCATGGATCGCAATGCCGCCGCCAACGCCGAATACGACCCGATTTCTGCCGACCCGGCGACCAGCAACGCCCCTTATCGGGTTTTCAATATCGGCAACAACAACCCAGTGCAGTTGCTCGACTTTATTGGCGCCATCGAAACCGCCCTCGGCCAGAAGGCCGAAAAACGTCTGCTGCCCCTGCAGGACGGCGATGTTCCAGCAACCTACGCCAACACCGATCTGCTCAATGACTGGGTCGGCTTTGTCCCTGGCACCTCCGTTCAAGAAGGTGTCAGCAAATTTATCGCGTGGTATCGCGACTACTACAAGGTTTAAGGATTCTTTATGTGTGGCATCGTCGCGGCAGCCGCCGGCAAAAATATCGTCCCCGTTCTCGTCGAAGGGCTGAAGAAGCTCGAATACCGTGGCTATGATTCGGCCGGTCTGGCCGTCATCGGTAGCAGCGAAATCGAACGCGTCCGCTCGGTCGGCCGGGTTGCCGAACTGGAAACTGCCTCGGCCAGCACCAGCGCCGTCACCGGTATCGCTCACACCCGCTGGGCGACCCATGGCGTGCCCTGCGAGCGTAATGCCCACCCGCATGTCTCAGGCAGCATCGCCGTCGTCCATAACGGGATCATCGAGAACTACGAAAGCCTGCGCACCGAGCTGAGTGCCCAGGGCTACGTCTTCACCTCGGACACCGACACCGAAAGCATCGCCCACCTGATCCAGGCCACACTGAAAACCGAGCCGGACCTGTTCAAGGCCGTGCAACTTGCATGCAAGCGCCTGATTGGGGCTTATGCCATCGCCGTCATCGACTACAACCAGCCCGGTAAGGTGGTCGTATCCCGCGAAGGCTCGCCGCTGCTGCTCGGCGTCTCCGAAACCGGCAACTACGCCGCCTCCGACGCCTCTGCCTTGCTGCAAGTTACCCGCAACATGGTCTATCTGGAAAATGGCGACATTGCCGAGCTGACTGCTGCCAGCGTCAAGATCACCCGCCTGGACGGCACGCCGGTCGAACGCCCGGTGCATGTTTCCCAGCTTTCGGCCGCAGCAGTCGAACTGGGCAACTACCAGCACTACATGCAGAAGGAAATCTTCGAGCAGCCGGAAGCCCTGGCCAACACGTTGGAGATCGTGGGCGGCAGCAAAACCATACAGCCTGGCATTTTCGGCGCAGAAGCCGGCAACTTGCTCACCGATGTCGACTCAATTCTCATTCTTGCCTGCGGCACCAGCAGCCATTCCGGCTATACCGCCCGCTACTGGCTTGAAGCAATTGCCAGCGTACCGTGCAATGTCGAAATCGCCAGCGAATACCGCTACCGCACCTCAGTCGCCAATCCGCGCCAACTCATCGTCGCCATCTCGCAATCCGGCGAAACCGCCGACACGCTGGCCGCTCTGCGTCATGCCAAGTCGCTCGGCCAGGCCAAGACCCTGGCCATCTGCAACGTGCCTGAATCCGCCATCGTCCGCGAATGTGCGCTGCGCTTCATCACCCGGGCCGGCCCGGAAATCGGCGTCGCCTCGACCAAGGCCTTCACCACGCAACTGGCTGCACTGTTCCTGCTGACGCTTGTCATGGCCAAGGTCAAGGGCCGTCTGACCCAGGATCAGGAAAGTGCCTTTATCGACCAGCTGCGTCATTTGCCGGTGGCCGTCAACAAGGTGCTTGAGCTTGAAGAAGAAATCAAGGTTTGGGCCCAGCGATTTGCCGACAAGCATCACGCCCTCTTCCTTGGTCGCGGCCGGCATTACCCGATCGCCATGGAAGGCGCCCTGAAGCTCAAGGAAATCTCCTACATCCACGCCGAAGCCTACCCAGCTGGCGAATTGAAGCATGGTCCGCTGGCGCTGGTCGACAGTGACATGCCGGTCATTTCCATCGCCCCCAATGACCAATTGCTCGACAAGCTGAAATCCAATCTGAAGGAAGTCCAGGCCCGCGGCGGCGAACTCTACGTTTTTGCCGATGCCGACTCCGAGATTCCGGAATCGGACGGTGTCCATATCCTACGCCTGCCGGAACACTACGGTGAGCTGTCGCCGATCCTGCACGTCATTCCGCTGCAACTGCTCTCCTACCACGCTGCCCTGGTCAAGGGCACGGACGTCGACAAACCGCGCAATCTCGCAAAGTCGGTGACTGTCGAGTAAGAAATGGCCACTTACGCCATCGGCGATATTCAGGGCTGCTACGACTCGCTACAGCGGCTCCTGGAACGCTGCGCCTTTGACCCTGCCACCGACCGCTTATGGCTGGTCGGCGATCTGGTCAATCGCGGTCCGAAATCGCTGGCGACGCTGCGCCTGATCAAGTCCCTGGGGCCGGCCGCCCTGACTGTTCTCGGCAACCATGATCTCTACCTGCTGATGGTCGCCGAAGGCGGTGCCAAGTTTCGCGGCAAGGACGACACACTGCAGGAAATCCTTGATGCGCCTGACTGCGATGAACTCCTCGACTGGCTGCGCCATCAACCGATCTGTCACACCGAAGGCGAGTACTGCCTCGTGCATGCCGGACTGCTCCCGCAATGGACAGCTGCCCGAGCCCGCGAACTGGCTCGCGAAGTCGAGACCACGCTGCAAGGGCCCGATTTTCGTGAGTTCATCCTGAATCTTTGGGGCAGCGAACCGGCCGGCTGGTCGGACAACCTGTCCGGCTGGGCTCGCTTGCGTGTCATCGTCAACGCAATGACCCGGATGCGCTTCTGCACGCTGGATGGGGTCATGGAGTTCAAGGTCAAGGGTAAGCTCTCCAACGCCCCCGCTGGCCATCTACCCTGGTTTGACCTGCCCGACAGGAAGAGTGCCGAATCGGTGCTGGTCACCGGCCACTGGTCAGCTCTTGGCCTGAAGATCACGCCGAAGTTGTTGGCACTCGACTCTGGTTGTTTGTGGGGTGGGCATCTGACTGCGGTTCGACTGGAAGACCGTCTGGTATTTCAGGTGGATTGCTCACCAACGGAAGCCCTGCCGCTAAAGCGATAGCTTCGCGCGCTTCTGCCGCCACCTGCTTGCGATCCTCGCCATTCAGGCCGCGCAGCGGGGTTGTTACCAGTCGGGCGATCAGCCGCTTGCGGCTAAGAATTGCCGATGTGCATTGGCCCATGGAGATATCGCCATCGTAACGCGGCGCCAGACTGCGCTGACCATCAAGCTCCCAATAGGAAATTGCCACCGGCAGCACCGGCCGGCCAGCGGCCAGCGCCGGCTGAATAAGTGCCGCGTGAAAATGCAGCAGGCTCCGGCCATCGGTGGTCGTTCCTTCGGGAAATACCGCGACATGCTTGCCCTGGTCGAGGATTTCGGCCACTTGCTGGTTGATGATCCTGGCGTGCCCACGGCTGCCGCGGCGCAGAAAGACCGTATCGTTCTTGGCGGCCAGCCAGCCGATCAGCGGCCAGTGGCGCACCTCTTCCTTCGACACAAAGGCAGCGGGCAGTGCAGCATTGATTACATAGATATCAATCCACGAGATATGGTTGGCGACCAGCAGCGCGCCGGGAACGGCATGCGTCAAGTCAGCCTCAACCTCGACACCCAGGGCATCAAGCAAGGCGGCCGACCAACTGGCTTTCAGGGCCAGACGCTGTCGGTCGCTGCACAGCGGAAAAACGCAAAGCGAAAAAAGCGCCCCACTGATAACCAGCAGGGCTATGCGAAAAATTCGGAAGGCGCGAATCGCTATATTGGTTTCGTTCAGACTACTTATCCCAGATAGTGCTTGGCGTAACGGCCCGAAACCTTGGCCATCGGCATCAGGATGGGCAGGTCGGCGGTATTGAAATCAGGATCCCAAGCCGGCTCACCGCAGATCCAGGCCCCGGCCCGCAGGTAACCCTTGATCAGCGGCGGCGTTTCAGCCGGGCGATCCTGCTGCAGGGCAGCCAGTGGCAGCGGACAACGCGGGAAAACACGGTATTCCTGCGGCCCGAGATGATCGGCAGCCAGTCGATTATACAAGCTGGCCGCAGCATGCCCGCCATCGGCCATGCTGATCGAGGCGCAGCCCATCAGGTAGTCGTAGTTGTGCTCGACCATGAACTGGGCCAAACCCGACCAAAGCAGAGTGATCGTGGCACCTGTGCGGTAATCCGGATGCACACAGGAACGGCCAATTTCAACCAGGCGAGAACGCAAGTGCTGAAGACGGGTCAGGTCAAACTCATTTTCTGAGTAGTAGCCGACCTGGCGGGCGTTTTCGGGCGTCAGGATGCGGTAGGTGCCAACGATTTCGCCACTTTGCGTATCGCGCACGACAAGGTGCTGGCAGTACGGATCATAAATATCGTGATCGACACCCGGCGTCCGGCTGGGCAGGTTGGCGCCCATTTCACCGGCAAATACTCGGTGGCGCAGGCGCTGTGCGTCGAGAATATCGCTCTGGCTGTGGGCAAACCCGACAGCCAGGCTCTTCTTTTCGGGACGGCTGCGACCCGCAGCCTTATGGACATTTTCCATCTTTGTTCTCCTTGTATTCGTGGAGAACAAGTCTGGACGAGCCTTGTTACAAGCGCTTTGCCCGGAAATGACAGCGATGTTTCAGAAGATACGCCTTACCAGGGCAGCGAACCAAAGGCCTTGCGGTAACGTTCGGCAATCTCTTCGCGGCTCGGCTGGTGGTTCTGCCCACCACGGTGGGCGATTTTGATCGCGCCCATCACTGCCGCCAGGCGGCCAGTCGTCGGCCAATCGAAGCTATTGGCAATACCGTAGAGCAGACCGGACCGGTAAGCGTCGCCGCAGCCGGTCGGATCGAGAATTTCATCGGCTTCGACACAGGGAATGTCGTGACGCTGACCGTTGGCGTAGATTTCGGAGCCCTCGCCACCACGCGTCACGATCAGTGCCTTCACTTCGCCAGCCAACTGTTCGAGACTACGACCCGTGCGGTCGCAGAGGAGCTTGGCCTCATAGTCGTTGAAGCAGGCGTAATCGGCCAACTGGATGAAATCGAGCAGCTCGTCGCCATTGAACATCGGCAGGCCCTGACCCGGATCGAAGATGAACGGAACATTTGCGTCGGCAAAATCACGGGCGTGCTGCATCATGCCTTCGCGGCCATCCGGCGCAACGATGCCGAGCTTGGCATTGGCACTTTCGACCTTGTTCAGGTGCGAAAAAGTCATCGCACCAGGATGGAAAGCAGTGATCTGGTTGTCGTCGAGGTCGGTCGTGATGAAAGCCTGTGCGGTAAAGCTTCCACCAATCTGGCGAACATGGCTACGCGACAAACCGAGCTTGTCGAGGCGATCGAGGTAGGGAGCCGCATCATCGCCGACGGTGGCCATGATCATCGGCTCGCCACCAAGCAGCATCAGGTTGTAGGCAATGTTGCCGGCACAGCCGCCAAACTCGCGACGCATTTCCGGCACCAGGAAAGCCACGTTCAGAATGTGGATCTGCTCAGGCAGGATGTGGTTCTTGAAGCGGTCCGGAAAGACCATGATGTTGTCAAAAGCCAAAGAACCACAGATCAGTGTTTTCATAGGTAGTCAGGGATAAAAGATGTAAAGACGATAGCCGGAGGCCCCGATTTCCTTGGCCTCGATCCAGAGTCGGACGGCAACTTCGCCGTTGGCCGGGAAAGCATCGGAAGCCGTACCGGGCGGCAAGTATTCGACGGCGTACATGACCCGTCGAGAAACGACGGCATCGTTGGTATCAGTCAGGCTCAGCTCAAGCGCTGGCCAGGCTTGAGGGTAATCGGCCCGGTTTTTCAGGGTCGCCTGCAACACAAACAGTCCACGGGCATTATCTGATTGCAGATCGGAGGTCTCGATGGAAATCAGCGCCGGATTGCGTGGTAGCGGTATCTCAACCGAAACAAGCTGAAACAGGGCCGCAGCACTCGGCATCCGCAAGACAATCTCGCTACGGAAATAGAAGATTAATTGCCCGATCAAAGCGACGATCAATAGAATCGAAACCAGCACAAAGGGCCAGACGGCCCGCTTTGCCGGCTCGCCACCAAATCCGCCCAAGCCATCACTGGCCAGCGTGCCGGCGGCCCAGCGATTGTAGGCTGTGGTGTCGTTCAACTCCCGTGCTGCAACCAAGCCGGCGTCGCGCGCTGCCTGGGTCGACTCCTCTGGAGTTTCAACATGATCCTCCAGCGAAACCTCGTCGTAAGGCGCTTGAAATTCGGTCGCGGGCACACTTTCTGGCCCGGCATCCGCAGGCACCACGAGTTCGCTCGGTGCTACCGATACTTCATCCTCGATGCTTTCGAGCGGGAGTACTTCGATTATTTCTTCAACCGGATCTTCGATCGGGGTATCAACCCGATCCGAAAAATCTGTTTCAGCTTCACCGATCGGCAGATCCACAGCCGACGCAGGCTCTGTCTGCGGCAACTCTAGTGGAGAGCCCACTACTTCAGATGGCGGCGACCGATCTTCCAACTCATCGGAATCAGACAGCCATTGATCAAAAGCATTGAAAACTGACTGGCAATGCCCGCATCGGACCTTGCCCGCCTTGCGACGCAACTGCTCGGATGTAACGCGGAAAACCGTGCCGCAATCCGGGCAGCGAGTCCGCATCAGGGCTTGACCCCGGCCAGACATACCCAATCTTCACGAACATCGGCCACCTGCAACGGAATCCACTGCGCATAGATAGCGATGATTTCGTCGATCTGTTCACGCAGGATGCCGGACAAGGCCAACTTTCCGCCCGAGCGGACGTGCGCACAAATCGCGGGAGCGAGAACACGCAAGGGATTGGACAGGATATTGGCAACGACGACATCGTACTCGCCAGCAACCGGTGTCGCCGAATCGGCAAACAATGCTGTTACGCCATTGCGCTCGGCATTGGCGCGCGCTGCATCGACTGCCTGCGGATCAATATCGACGCCAGCAACATGTCCCGCCCCCAGGCGCGCCGCAGCGATGGCCAGAATGCCGGAACCACAGCCGTAATCGAGGACCGAGCAGCCATCGGAGACGTTACGCTCCAGCCATTCCAGACAAAGGCGGGTAGTCGGATGCGAACCGGTCCCGAAAGCCATACCGGGATCGAGGATCAGGTTAACCGCAGCCGGATCCGGGGTTTCATGCCAAGAAGGGACAATCCACAGACGTTCCGAGACCCGGATCGGATCGAACTGCGACTGGGTCAATTGGACCCAGTTCTGCTCGGCCACATTCTCGACTGAATACGCCGGAATCTCGGTCAGCCCGATGGCAGCCCCCGCTTCAGCGAGGAGTGCATCAATATCTGCATCCGGTTCGAGCAACACGACCACTCGCGAATGCATCCAGCCTGGCGTGTTAACCGAACCAGGCTCTCCGAATTGAGGCTTCTCGTCCGCCGTTCCGGCATCGGCATCCTCAATGCTGGCCGACAGTGCGCCAGCCTCGAGAAGCGCGTCGCACATTGGCTCTGCATGTGACACATCGGTCAGGAAACTGACGTTTTGCCAACCCATCGCTTAGAGCTTCACTTCGCCCTTGGCGGCGAGTCTCTGTTCAAGATAATGGATGCTGGTGCCGCCCTCGATAAAACGGGCATCCTGCATCAGTTCCTGGTGCAGCGGAATATTGGTCTTGATTCCCTGAATGCTCATCTCGGACAATGCGATACGCATGCGGCGAATGGCCTGTTCGCGGGTATCACCATAGGAGATCACCTTGGCGACCATCGAGTCGTAATGCGACGGCACCTTGTAACCCTGGTAGATGTGAGAATCGACACGGATACCCGGGCCACCCGGCGGATGATAAAACGTGATGTTGCCGGGAGACGGCACGAACGTGAAGGGATCTTCAGCATTGATGCGGCATTCGATGGCATGGCCGCGGCAAACGATGTCCTTCTGCTTGTAGCGCAGCTTTTCACCAAAAGCGACGCGAATCTGTTCCTGGACGATATCGACGCCGGTAATCATTTCGGTCACCGGATGCTCGACCTGAACACGGGTATTCATTTCGATGAAATAGAACTCGTTGTTCTCGTAGAGGAATTCAAAAGTACCCGCACCCCGGTAGCCGATCTTGCGACAGGCTTCGGCGCAACGCTCACCAATACGGTTGATCAGACGCGGTGCAATGTGCGGTGCCGGCGCCTCTTCGATCACCTTCTGGTGACGACGCTGCATCGAGCAATCGCGCTCGCCAAGGTAAATGGCGCTGCCATGCTGGTCAGCCAGCACCTGGATTTCCACGTGTCGCGGGTTTTCCAGATACTTCTCCATGTAGACCGCTGGATTGCCGAAGAAACTGCCGGCTTCCTGCTTGGTCATCTGCACGGCATTGACCAGTGCAGCCTCGGTGTGAACGACGCGCATACCACGACCACCGCCACCGCCGGCGGCCTTGATGATCACGGGATAACCCACCGCGCGGGCGATCTTGACGATTTCCTTCGGGTCATCCGGCAACTCGCCCTCAGAACCGGGAACACAGGGGACACCTGCAACTTTCATCGCATCCTTGGCCGACACCTTGTCGCCCATCAGACGAATGGTTTCAGCCTTGGGGCCGATAAAGACGAAGCCGGAAGTCTCGACGCGCTCGGCAAAGTCGGCGTTCTCGGACAGGAAACCATAGCCCGGGTGAATCGCCTGGGCATCAGTGACTTCCGCCGCCGAAATGATTGCCGGAACGTTCAGATAGCTGAGTGCAGAAGACGCAGGACCGATACAGACCGACTCGTCGGCCAGCTTGACGTACTTGGCATCGCGATCAGCCTCGGAGTGCACGACCACCGTCTTGATCCCAAGTTCGCGGCAGGCACGCTGAATGCGCAGTGCGATTTCGCCGCGGTTGGCAATGAGGATTTTTTCAAACATGATGGGCCGCTCAGCCGATCACGAACAGCGGTTCGCCAAATTCGACAGGTTCGCCGTTATCGAGAAGGATGGCCTTGACCACGCCGGAGGCATCGGCTTCGATTTCGTTGAGCAGCTTCATCGCTTCGATAATGCAGAGGGTTTCACCCTGTTTGACGCTCTGGCCGATTTGCACGAAAGCCTCGGCACCCGGCGACGGGGAGCGGTAGAAGGTACCGACCATCGGCGACTTGACGACATGGCCTTCCGGCAGCTCGTCCTCGTCATCGAGATTGACCGTAGACGGCGCAGGGGCACCGGCAGCCATCGGCGGCGGCGCAGCATAGTATTGCTGCGGCGCGGCAACGGCGGCGCCGTAATGCTTGGCGATACGAACCTTCTCTTCGCCTTCAGTCACTTCCAGTTCGGAAATACCGGATTCCTGAACGAGGTCGATAAGTTTCTTGAGTTTACGCAGATCCATGGAGACTCCCTTCTGTTTTGCGCCCGTTGGGTGCAAGAAGCTGGCCGAAGCCAGACTATTCAATATTAAGCTTGTTAAGCAGGTATTCGAGGGCGAGAACGTAACCCTGATGACCCAGCCCGCAAATCACGCCGACAGCCAGGTCCGAAAAATAGGAGTGATGCCGGAAAGGTTCCCTGGCATGCACATTCGACAAATGCACCTCAACGAACGGAATCTCTACCGCCGCGATCGCATCACGCAGCGCCACGCTGGTATGCGTATAGGCCGCCGGATTGATGATGATGGCGCGGACGCCCTGTTCACGAGCAGCATGAATGCGCTCGATGAGCGCACCTTCATGATTGCTCTGGAAAGATTCCAGTTCAACACCGGCGCCTTCGGCCATGCGAGCCAGCGCCATGTTGATATCCGACAGGGTAACCCGGCCATAATGCTCCGGCTCACGGGTGCCAAGCAGGTTCAGATTCGGCCCGTGCACTACCAGAATGCGGGGCTTTTCGACCGACTTGGAAGCAGTTTTTCGCTTCGTCATAGCTGCAAGTTTGCCGCAAATGGCAGCAATTTGTCCAGTCTATTCCTTTAGCAAGGCACGCAGCGCATCGGCCCGGATGCGCTCATGCGGACGACCATCGCGATGCTTCATGCTGACCCGCTCCATGTGGGGCGGCAAGATCACCAGATTGGCATCCGCCGTATCCGTTTCCATTTGCAGCACCGCCTCGACCCGTTCATTGCGCGCCTCAACATGAGAAACGTCGATACCGCGGTTCAACAGGAAGATCTCGACCTCCTTGGCACTATCGGCAAAAAGCAGGATGTCGATATGCGAATGCTCCCCTGCCGTCCCATCCAGCACGGAGCCGGTCAGGTAGGGCTGGAAATCGGCCAGCAGATCAAGCAACTGCAGCGCGGTTTGACGCAAGGCAGCGATCAGCTCGACGTGATCCTCTCCCTGGTAAAGCAACCGGTAAGCGCGTAATTCGGCCTCAACCTCGGCGTTATCCGGAAAGGAGGCGTGCTCAAGCACCCCCAACTGCCGGGCAGCCTTCTTCTTGGCGTGGTGATAGTCAGTAATGCCATCCTCGGCCATCAGGCGGGCGGCGGCGCTGGCGATGCTGGCCCGAATACCGGTACTCGGGCGTTGCTTTTCATGACGGGTCATGCGGACTCGATCAAGGTAAAATCCCCTCCATTCTAACGGCTCAATGTGACATGCACATTCATATTCTCGGTATTTGCGGCACCTTCATGGGTGGCGTTGCACAACTGGCGGTCGACGCCGGCCACAAAGTCACCGGCTGCGATGCCAACGTCTACCCACCGATGAGCGACCAGCTGCGCGGCGCCGGCATAGAACTGATTGAAGGTTTCGATACGACCCAGCTCGCGCTTGCCCCCGACATGTTCGTCATCGGCAACGCCATTTCACGCGGCAACCCGCTGCTCGAGGCCATTCTCGACAAGGGGCTACCCTATGTTTCCGGCCCGCAATGGCTGGCCGAGAATGTGTTGCAGGGTCGCTGGGTGCTCGGCGTCGCCGGGACTCACGGCAAGACGACGACTGCCTCGATGCTGGCCTGGATATTGGAAGACGCCAACATGGCACCCGGTTTCCTGATCGGTGGTGTTCCCTTGAACTTCGGGGTTTCGGCACGCCTGGGTGATACACCGTTCTTTGTCATCGAGGCCGATGAATACGACACTGCCTTTTGCGACAAGCGTTCCAAGTTTGTTCATTACCGGCCACGGACGGTTGTCCTGAATAATCTTGAGTTTGATCACGCCGATATCTTCAGCGATCTGGCCGCCATCGAAACACAATTCCACCATCTCGTGCGCACCTTGCCACAATCCGGACTGATCGTTTCCAACGCTGCCGAAACCAGCCTCGACCGTGTCCTGCAACGTGGCTGCTGGACTCCCGTTGAAAAATTCAACGATCCCGCCGGCTATCGCGTCACCGGCGACGACGCTCGGGGCGAACTGGTGCTGCATGGCCCCGAGGGTGTGATTGGCCGGACACGCTGGAACCTCTCCGGCGAACACAATCGCGCCAATGCCTGTGCTGCGCTACTCGCCGCCCGCCATGTCGGCGTATCGCTGGCCCACGGGCTGGATGCACTGTCGCGCTTCGTCAATGTCAAACGGCGCATGGAAGTGCGTGGAGAAGTACGCGGTGTCACCGTTTACGACGATTTCGCCCACCATCCGACAGCCATCGCCACCACCGTAGCCGGCCTGCGCCGCAAGGTCGGGAAGGCACGTATCCTCGCCGTGCTGGAGCCACGCTCGAACACCATGAAGCTGGGCACGATGAAGTCGCAGCTGCCCGACAGCCTGCGGGAAGTCAACGCGGCTTTCTGCTATGCCGGCAATCTTGGCTGGGATGCCCGCGAGGCACTGGCGCCGATGGGTGAGCGCGCCATCGTCGAGGAAAATCTGGATCGACTGGTCGACCAGATCGTCATCGCTGCACAGCCGGGCGACCATATTCTGGTGATGAGCAATGGCGGCTTCGGCGGCATTCACGGCAAATTGCTGGCCGCACTGGCCGAATGATCATTCAACGGCACTTCATGATATCCAGACAATAAAAAACCGCCGGACTGACCGGCGGTTTTTTATCATACCCGCCGCGGCGGGTTGGCGATCAGCGCTCCATCGACTCGACAACAGCCAGTGCCGTCATGTTGACCAAGCGACGAACGGTTGCAGTCGCGGTCATGACATGGACTGGCCGGGCGGCACCCAGCAGGATGGGGCCGATGGTGACGCCTTCACCACCGGTCATCTTGATCAGGTTGTAGCTGATGTTGGCAGCGTCGATATTCGGCATGATCAGCAGATTGGCTTCGCCCTTGAGCGGTGAATCCGGGTTGGCTTCGCGGCGGATGTCTTCGTTCAGAGCGGAGTCGCCATGCATTTCGCCATCAACTTCCAGCTCACCGGCCGACATCGCATCGATCAGATTGGCCGCAGCGCCCATCTTGCGGGACGACTCGGAACTCGAAGAACCGAAGTTGGAATGCGACAACAGCGCAACCTTCGGATTCATGCCAAAGCGCTTGACCTGCTCGGCAGCCATCAAGGTCATCTCTGCAATTTCCTGAGCGCCCGGGTTTTCATTCACATGCGTATCGCAGATGAACAGCGAGCGGCCCGGCAGCATCAGGTAGTTCATCGCAGCCAGTGTATTGACGCCACTGCGCTTGCCGATGATGTTCTGGACCACACCCAAATGGTGGCTGTACTGACCGGTCATGCCGCAGATCAGGCCATCGGCGTAGCCGAGCTTGAGCAGCATGGCACCGATCACGGTCGGTTTGCGGCGCAGCGCATCCTTGGCGATGCCCGGCGTGACGCCACGGCGGACCATCAGCTTGTGGTAAGCCTGCCAGCACTCACGGTAGCGCTCATCGGATTCCGGATTGACGATGTCGAAATCGACACCCGGCTTGATACGCAGCTTGGCCTTTTCCAGACGACGCTCGATGACATCCGGACGACCGATCAGGATCGGACGAGCGAACTTTTCTTCGATCACAACCTGAACGGCGCGCAACACGCGCTCTTCTTCACCTTCCGAGAAGATCACGCGCTTGCCCTTGGCCTGGCGCGCAGCCTGGAAGATGGCGCGCATGCCAACGCCGGTGTGATAGACGAATTCGGACAACTTGGCGCGGTAGGCCGCCCAATCGGTAATCGGACGCGTGGCGACGCCTGAATCCATGGCAGCCTGCGCGACGGCCGGCGCGATCTTGACGATCAGGCGCGGATCGAAGGGCTTCGGAATCAGGTATTCCGGTCCGAAAGACAAGTCGGCGCCCGGATAGGCCATGGCCACCTCGTCGGTCACTTCGGCTTCGGCCAGCTCGGCGATGGCGCGCACGCTGGCCATCTTCATTTCTTCGGTGATCCGCGTTGCGCCGACATCGAGGGCACCGCGGAAGATGAAGGGGAAGCACAGCACGTTGTTGACCTGGTTCACGTAGTCCGAACGGCCGGTCGCGATGATGGCATCCGGGCGGACTTCCTTGACCAGTTCCGGCATGATTTCCGGGGTCGGGTTGGCCAGCGCGAAAACCATCGGCTTGTCGGCCATGGTCTTGACCATGTCCTGCTTGACGACGCCAGCGGCAGAGAGGCCGAGGAAAATATCGCAGCCAACCATCGCATCGGCCAGGGTGCGCTTGTCGGTATCCTGGGCGTAGCGGGCCTTGGTTTCGTCCATGCCGCCCGGGCGGCCGACGTAGATGACGCCCTTGGAGTCACAAATGGTGATGTTCTCGCGCTTGACGCCAAGATCGCACCACAGATTCACACACGAAATGGCGGCGGCACCGGCACCGGAAACCACCACCTTGACCTCGTCGATCTTCTTGTTGACGACCTTCAGGCCATTGAGCATGGCGGCACCGGAAATGATCGCGGTGCCGTGCTGGTCATCGTGGAAGACGGGGATGTTCATCCGCGCCTTGAGCTTCTCTTCAATGTAGAAGCACTCCGGCGCCTTGATGTCTTCAAGGTTGATGCCGCCGAGCGTCGGCTCGAGGGCGGCAATCATGTCGATCAGCTTGTCCGGGTCGTTCTCGGCCAGTTCGATGTCAAAGACGTCAATACCGGCGAATTTCTTGAACAGGCAGCCCTTGCCTTCCATGACCGGCTTGGAAGCCAGCGGGCCGATATTGCCGAGACCGAGCACGGCAGTACCGTTGGTGACGACACCGACCAGATTGGCGCGCGAGGTGTACCAGGCGGCAGTCGCCGGGTCTTCAACAATCGCATCGCAGGCAGCGGCAACACCCGGAGAGTAGGCCAGCGCCAGATCGCGCTGGTTGGTCAGGCCCTTGGTCGGGCGGACGGAAATCTTGCCCGGGGTGGGCCAGCGATGGTATTCGAGTGCGGCTTCGCGCAAATCCTTTTCCACGGATTCTCCTTGGCAGTCGGGTATAGGGAAAACCCTGTAGATTACTCCAAAGGTTTATTCGCTGGAAGCGTAATTATGAATTACGGCGCAAATTACGTGATATCCGCGAGCCGGATGAAAGGCCGACGGCGCAGCCCGGCCCGACTCGCGCCGCCATCAGCCGAATTCCGCTCAGAAACGGTGCGACAGCGTCAAGCGGAAGGTTCGCGGCTCGGCGGGGTGGATGTGGCGGTCGTAAACGGCCGCCCCTTCACCCGCCAGTTGCGAGTCGTACCAGTATTCGATGTCGTTCACCTTGCGATCGAACAGGTTGTAGACGTCAATAGCCACTTGCGTGCGAGGCGCTATCTTGTAGCCAAGCCGCAGGTTGGTCAGCGCCGACGCCCCAGAACGCACCGAGTTGTCCTCGATCAAGGGCCGGGGGCCGAAATAGCGCAGGCGCAGAGCACCGAACCATGGACCGAGATGATCGAGGGTGAGCCCGATATTGGCCGTCGTCGACACCGCCCCCGGGATGTAGTCGCCGGCGAGCGGGTCATGATCACGGAAACGGGCATGCGACCACGCGAGGTCGGCATCGATCGCCAGCCAGTCGGCCAGCACATAGAGGTTGGTCCACTCAACACCGTAGCGACGCGACGGGCGAGAAGGCTCGGTGGTGCCCGCATCGCCGACAAAGAGCAGCTCCGAGGCGGAATCGAGTTGCCACAACGACAGCGTTGATTGCCAGCCGGAGACAATCTCGGAACGAACGCCGAACTCGTAGCCCTTGGTGCGAACCAGTGGCTTCACGGACTGCACTGGCGTCACGCCATCGCTCGGATCGACCTTGATGGTGGTGCCGCGCGCGTCGTTGGAATGGAAACCGTGGCCGTAGTTGAGGTAGAGCTCAGTCCTCTTCCACGGCCCGAAGATCAGTGCCAGCTTGGGCGTCAGCATCTGGTCGCTGGCCTTGCCGGAGTTGGCAGCGAGGCTGGAATCGACGCTGAAGTCGTAGGCATCAGCGCGAAGGCCGTGCACGGAGCGAAACCAATCGGTCCAGCGCGTTTCGTTCTGCGCCCACAATGACAGGCTGCGTTGGGTAACCTTGTCCTCGCGCACGGTCGATTGCGTCTGCCGGCCGCTCGTCCAGTACAACCCGACCGGGTTCAAGTGATCGATCCGCCCCTGCAGCCCAATGCTGTTTTCGACCTCGAAGCCTCCCCAGCGCTCGAACATCGCGTGCGATGCCGCAAAACCGCCGGCTTGCCGCCGCTCGGCCTGCTTGAACTGGTCACCGGGCGGACAGCCGTTGCTGGCGCAATACTGGAAGTTGGACCACAGATCGAGACCTGACTTGAGCCACCAGACATTGGCCTTGCTCTGGGCGCTAGCCCAGCGCTTGGCCCATTCACCGGACAGGCTGTAGCGATGCGTCTCACCGCCGGTCGTCGGATCCAGCGTGCCGAAACGGCCAAGCTGGCCGCTGTCGATGGTGCGCTGAGCGATCTGGTCGGTGGACGTCCATTGGCCCTGGTAGGCCATGCCGGTCAGCGAGAAGCCATTGTTGCGGCTACCCCGGCTGTAGCGCAGCACGCCGTTGAGTTTCCGATAGTGCTCCTCGACTTCCCACGGGCCGTCGTTGTGGAACAGTTCCAGGCCGTAAAGGAGCTGGCCACCCCCCACTTCCGGCGAACCTGCCAGCAGGCTCCGCGCATAGCCGTTCTGGCCCAGGGTCAGTTGCGCCAGCGAGGCATCGAGACCGCGAAAGTAGTCGATGTGCGCCGCACCGGCCGACGAGAAATCACCCTCCTCGGCGAAATACGGCCCCTTGCGGAAGCTGATCCGATCGACCAGTTCGGGAATCAGGAAATTGAGATCGGTGTAGCCCTGCCCGTGCGCATGGGTCGGCATATTGACCGGCACACCACCGACGTAGGTCGCGAAATCGGTGCCATGGTCGAGGTTGAAACCGCGCAGAAAATACTGGTTGGCCTTGCCGTCGCCGGCATGCTGCGTGACGATCAGGCCGGGCACCATTTCGAGCGCCTCACCGGGTCGAAGGATGGGCACCGTAGCGAGTCGCTGACTGGAAACCACGCCTTCGCTGCCTGAAGCCGCAATGCCTTCCAGGTTTTCTGCCCTGGCACGGACTTCGACAGCGGAAAGCTCTGGTGACTCATGCGCCAGAACGCCTGTCATCGCGGCCACAAGATATGAACTAATTAACTTTTGTCTTAATTTCAAGGCTTAAAAAGGCCGCTTACCCGGCCATCCCCGTATTCTTGTTTTCAAGCCGTTGCAGGCCGACGCGTCAGTCGTACCGCTGCGATAAAGCTGAGGGCAATGATCGCCACCAGTGAAAAACCGAAGATCAGTTCCTTGCCTTCACTCCATGCATCAATCGCAGGCGACAGCATCTTGGCGGCGCCGAAGGCCGCCACCAACAGGCTGACGCCGGACACGACCAGCCCCATGACCCGCGAGGCGATGAGCGCCACCTGATCGGCGCGGGCGATCAGGCGTGCGATCCACAACCCGTTGATGCCATCGGTCAGCAACATGCCGAGCATGAACAGCAAGGCCAGCACCAGCGCGTGTTCCCAGCCACCGAACTGCGTAGCGGTCAGCGCGAAGAAGGCGGCCTGCGACAGGGTGTCGAAAGACAGCGCAAAGAGTGCACCAACCAGTGCGATCAGCGCTGGGTGTGAAACGTGCCGCAGGTTGCCGAGCAGGCGCCCCTTGAGGCCAACCGGCTGAACCATTTCATGCGGCTCGGCCGCCAGCACGGCAGCCAGATTGAGACTGCCCAAGGCAACGAGGAAGGCGATTGAGATGACTGCCCCCAATGTGCCGAACCATTCCGGTACATCCCATTGCCCGGCGAGGGCGGAAACGCCAAGCGCGATGGCCATGACCACGGCACCGTGACCGAGTGAGAAGAGGGTGCCGCAGTAGCGCGCCAGACCCGGCCGGGTACGGGCGTTGTAGCGTGTCAGGCCATCAATGGTCGCCAAATGGTCGGCATCGAAACCATGCTTCATGCCGAGCACGAAGGTCAGGATCAGCAACGACAGCCAGTCAGTAGGCAGGGTTTCCATGAGGCACCGTATGAAGGATTTTTACATCTTCATACAAAGTCCGTGCCAGATCAATAAGTCATTGTTCGTATTGATTTCAGCATTCGGATGCCAGTTGAAAAAACGACCAACTGGTCAGTGACTTTCCACCGGAAGTGCAAGGATGAATTCCGCTCCGTTACCCGGTACATTGCGGGCACTCAGCTTGCCGCCATGTCGCTCAACGATGCCATAGCTGATCGACAGACCCAGACCGGTCCCCTGACCCACAGGCTTGGTGGTGAAGAATGGTTCGAACAGCCGGCTCAGATGTTCTTCCGAAATTCCCGGCCCGTTGTCGGTGAAGCGCAGGGTCGCCATGCCATTTTCGATGCTGCCGGTTACCCGGAGGCAGGCATCGACCCGATTGGCGACGGCATCGCTGGCGTTCTGGACCAGATTCATCACGACCTGCTGCAACTGCCCCGACGACCCGGAGCATTGCAGATCCGGCGGCAAATCGATATCGACCGCAAACTTGGCCGAGGCGCTCTGCACCACCCAGCGCACGGAGCGTTCGACCACTTCGTTGAGATTGACCCGCTCGGGCGTCATCTTGTCCACGGCCGAAAACCGTTTCAGGGCATCGACGATGTCGCGGGTGCGCTCTGCCCCTTCGATCATGCCGTCGATCAGATGCGGCATGTCGGCCAGGATGCGGTCGATGCGCAACTCCTGCCGCATCGCCTTGAGCGCCTCGTTATCCGCGGCATCGCTGGCATGCACGGCACCAAGATAGCTTTCGAGCCGACTGGCGTAACGCTTCAGCGACAGCACGTTGCCGAGCACAAAGCTGATCGGGTTATTCAGTTCATGCGCCACACCGGCAACCAGGCGGCCAAGCGAGACCATCTTCTCGGCGTGCAGCAACTGGCCCTGCGTCCGCTTCAGGTCGTCGTGCGCCTGACGCAAGGCGGAATAGGCGCGGCGCAGTTCACCGACCGGCCGGCCGGTGACGACCATGCCCATCAACTTGCCGGTCTGCGACAGTCGGGGCGTGCAGTTCATCGACACCGGCACGGTCGAGCCGTCGCCGGCGCGCAGGAAGAACTCGCAGTCATGAACGCCTTCGCGACCGTAGCGGGCAAAGATGTCGCGAGCCTTGGCGCGCTCGACATCGTCGGCAAAGAGGTCAAAGACCGGCGTCTTTTCCAGCTCGCCGGCCGTTTTGCCGGAGAAATGCTGCAAGGAAGTATTCACTTCCTCGATACCGCCATTGCGGTCGCAAACGATCAGGATGTCCGACATCGAAGCCAGCACGCTTTCGATGAATTGGTGCGACTCCTCGAGCGCGGCGTTCTTTTCTTCCAGCGCGACTTCATATTGCAGGAGGTCGTTGTAGACCTCGTCCATCTTCTGGATGACTTCGATCCAGGCCTGTTCGCCGCCCGGTGGCAGCGGCGATTCAGCTGACAGATCAGCGGGCGGGACGATAGTGGACATGCGCTTCACCGTGCTCATCATGGGCGTGGTGGTGTTCCGCCTCCAGCGCAATCAGGTTCAACTTTCCGTGGCGGACACCGCGCTCGGCCATCAGGGCATCGGCGAACTGGCGGACATCGGCCGTCGAGCCTTTCAGGATCACGGATTCCAGACAGTTGTCGTGGTCGAGGTGGCTGTGCATCGCCGCCACCGTCAGGTCGTGGTGGTCGTGCTGCAGACCAGTCAGCCGTTCGGCCAGTTCGCGTTCATGGTGGTTGTAGACGTAGGACAGGTTGCCGACGCAATGACCGGATGGTGTTTCACGCTGGCGATCACTTTCGATGGCGCCACGAATCAGGTCGCGCACTGCTTCCGAGCGGTTGCTGTAACCACGGGCCGCGATCAATTGGTCGAATTGTTTGGCCAAAGCTTCGTCCAGAGAAATGGTGAAGCGTTCCATGTTCTTTGCTCCCTGCTAAATACGGCCTGTTGACGCGGTGCTAGGATGGCCTTCACCACATTCTAACTTCTGACCACCATGATCGCACCCCTCGATACCGAACAGGTCCGCACCGCTCTGCGCAAGGTGGTCGACCCCGAAGTCGGCGCCAATATTGTCGATCTTGGCCTGATCTACCGTATCGAACTCGACGGCAACAAGCTGCTGATCGAAATGACGATGACTTCGCCAGCCTGCCCGATGGGCGAGATGATTGTCGATGACGCCTACGCCGAACTCGACCGCATCCTGCCGGCCGAGTGCCAGCCAGAAATCCGCCTCGTCTGGGAGCCGCCCTGGGCGCCATCGATGATGAGCGAAAAATGCCGCCTGAGCCTGGGCTGGGATGAGGCTGACAGCGCTTAAATGGCTGACCTGAAACCCGGCGGCCGATTGCCGCTCCTCTTTTTTGGCATGCTTTCGCTGCTCGGTGGCGTGATGGCCGGCCTGGCGCGCCTCGGCTGGGAGGTGCCCGCTTCCGCCATGCAGGCAGCCGGTGTACATGGCCCGCTGATGATCGCCGCCTTTTTCGGCACGGTGATCAGCCTCGAACGCGCCGTCGCGGCTGGCCGGAACTGGGCCTACCTCGCTCCACTTGCCGCTGGCGCCAGCGGCATCGTCCTGCTTGCTGGCGCCCCGCTGCTTGTCGGCCAGATTCTCGGCAGCCTTGGCGCCTTGGGCCTGATTGCCGCCAGCGCTGTCGCGCTGCGCCGCCAGGTAGCCGCCTTCACTGTCGTGCTGACCCTGGCCGCCGGCTGCTGGCTGGTCGGCAATCTGCTCTGGCTGGTCACTGGTGACGTCAGTGCCGCCGTACCGTGGTGGCTGCTATTTCTGGTCCTGACCATTGCCGGCGAACGCCTCGAACTGACCCGTTTCCTTCCCACACCGCCGCTCGCCCAGAAGCTGTTCATTTGTATTGCCGGCGTACTGCTCGTCAGCGCTGTCGCTGCCTCTTACCCGCTCTTTTCGATTGGCTTGCTCGCGCTGGCGCTATGGCTGCTGCGTTACGACATCGCCCGCCGCAACATCGCTACTGAAGGCCTGACGCGCTTCATTGCCGCCTGCCTGCTTTCCGGCTACGCGTGGCTGCTCGCGGCGGGTCTGCTCGGAATGGCCGGCGCCTTCGTTCCCGGTCATCCATGGCGCGATGCAGCACTGCACGCCATCGGCCTCGGCTTCGTTTTTTCCATGGTTTTCGGCCACGCACCGATCATTTTCCCGGCTGTCACCCGGATCAGGATTCCCTACCACCCGGCCCTCTACCTGCCACTCGCGCTGCTCCACCTGACCCTGGTGCTGCGCGTGTTCGGCAGCCTGGCCGGAAATTTCGACCTGCGCCATAACGCAGCCCTGCTGAACGGGCTGGTATTGATCGTTTTCATCGCAACGATCGTCACGCTGGTTCGCCGCAACAAACCAAGAGGTGCCCGATGAAACGTCACGCCGCCCTGCTGCAACTCTCTCGCGAACACCACCACGCCCTCAAAATGTCCCGACAGGCCCGCTTTGCCTGCGATGCCGGGCTCACAGCAGCCATTGCCCAGGCCGCCGAAACAATCTGCGAACGCTTCCGGAACGAACTGGAACCGCATTTCCAGAGTGAGGAAGCCGACCTCCTGCCGGCGCTGGCCGCTGCCGGCGCAGCCGGACTGGTGCAGCGCACGCTGGCCGAACACGCCGAGCTGCGAGATCTCTACCGGCGTCTGGCGGAGCCGAACGGTGAAACCCTGGACCGCTTCGCCACCTTGCTGAACGACCATGTCCGTTTCGAGGAGCGGGAGTTGTTCGAAACCGCCCAGCGACTACTCTACCCCGAGGCCTGAAAGCGCCCCATTCAAGTGCAAAAATTGTCGGGTTACGGCACCCGACGTCGCAAAACCGGCAGATTCCCGACCACACCAAAAGCGCCTGAAATATCCGCCAATACCCTGCTGGCGGGCATTTTCAAGCCTTACCCTCCAGCCATGCTGCACCGGGAACGGGATATGCTTGATTCAAGCTGTAGCACGCTTGATCCGTTATCCGGTTTAAGAGCGCATGGAGGAAGTCATCATGGCACACAGTGAAATCCGACTCTCGGTCGCTGAAGAGCGCACCATCTACGACGTGGCTGCTATCGAACGCGCCATGGAAGAAGCAGCCGGCAATCGCAACGAAGCGCTGGCCACCCTCTACGACAAGATGAAGCAACGCGGCGGCGGCCGTTTCCTGGTTCGCCCGACCGGGGCCGACATGATCGACGAGCTCTACGACAGCTGCCCGAATTTCAGCGACGTTATCGACGACCTGAAGAAGTACGTCGCCCTTTCCGTCGCCGGCAACGAGCCGATGAGCTTTACACCCATCCTGCTGCTCGGCGAACCGGGCATCGGCAAGACCCATTTCGCCCGCGAACTGGCTTCGCACCTGGGTACTGGCCACGAGTTCATCTCGATGAGCTCACTGACTGCCGGCTGGGTCCTTTCCGGCGCTTCGTCGCAGTGGAGCAACGCCAAGCCGGGCAAGGTGGCGCACACGCTGGTGCATGGCGATTTCGCCAACCCCATCGTGGTCCTCGACGAAATCGACAAGGCCGGCGGCGATTCGCGCTATGACCCGATGGGTTCGCTGTACGGCCTGTTGGAGCATGACACCGCCCGCGCCTTCAAGGACGAGTTCATCGACATCGACATTGATGCCTCGCACATCCTGTGGGTGACGACGGCCAACGATGAACGCAGCATCCCGGAACCCATCCTCAACCGGATGAACGTCTACGAAGTACCGCGCCCCGACCTCGATGCTGCAATCACCATCGCCGCCACGCTCTACCGCGAGATCGTCAGCCAGCACGACTGGGGCTTCCCGCCCGAGGCCGACGAAGCAGTGCTCGAACGGCTCGGCTCGCTGCCGCCGCGTGACATGCGCAAGCGCCTGATGGCCGCTTTCGGCACCGCCAAGCTGGATGGTCGCAACTGGCTGGAAGGCCGGGATTTCGAACAGGTGCGGATGGGACGAAGCCGGAAGATCGGCTTCTGAGGCAACGAATCCCGGTCAGTTCAAACGCTTGAACACGGTCGTCTGGCCGTCACGCTCCTTGAGGCGAAACTCTGCGGGCGTGACGGAAAGGACCGGGTTGGGATCGTCGATGACCCGCCCACCCTGCTTGATGCTCCAGATGATCTGCTTGCCCTCGTAACGCCAGACACCGTACTGCAGGATGGTGCCATCGTCCTTGCGAAGTTCCCATTCGCCGTTGCCGGCCAGATAAATGGGGGTGACCGCACGATCAGACTGCCATTTGCCGACGAAGTCTTGCTGGCTGACCCGCTTGCCACCAGCCAGGTAGAGGATGCCCAGCCCGACGACAAGCGCCAGCGCGAGAAGCCTGAAACGATTTTCTGAAAGGAATTCCATGGGCGCATCGTGGCGAGTGTTACCCGCCCTTACTCCCCATTCTGGAACGAGCGACCACGAAACCGGTTTATTTCCTGCTCCCGGCGAGCCCGTTCGGCCTCTTTCTCGGCACGCTCCTTCTCTTCCTTCTGGCGGAGTTCCTCTGCCTTGGCGCGCTCGGCGTCCTGCTCCGCGCGTCGGAGATTCGCCGAAACCTCTTCGCCCAGACGCCGCGACTCTTCCTCGAAGCGGCGCTGCTTGCGATCCTCGTCTTCCTGCAGCCGCTGTTTCTGCTTCTCGTCGCGCTCTGCCTGCTCCTTGCGGCGCATGTCGGCCAGCAACAACTCCGCCTCGGCCCGGCTCGCTGCACGAATACCGTAGGTCTGGTAGAAATCCTGGAGATAGACCTTTTCGGCCGCCGGCGAGGCAGGATCTTCGCCCATCACCGCCTTGGCCCGCTGGTAAGACATGAACATCACGGTGATCTGCATGACCATGCCGATCACCATCACAGCGGCGATCACCGTCAACAACCTGCGGATCGGACTGGCCTTCGAGGACTCCAGTGCGACCTCGACATGCAGCGGGCGGTCCAGCCCTGCCGAACCACCACCGCGCATCACCAGGCCGGCATCGTAATCGGAGCGCCGCGAAGGATTGGAGAGTACATCGTAGGCATGCTTGACCAACTGCAGCCTGAATTCGGTTTCGGCCTCGGGCAACGGACTGTTCCCCGCAGCCAGCTCCCGCGAAATTCTCAGGTAGGCGGAGCTGATCTCTGCCAGATCGGCATGCGGTGCCACTTCCAGCAAGTCGTAATAATTCGTTGTCTGCTTCATAAGTTGGATTGTTGAGGCCGAACTAGCGGCGAAGCATAGCAAAGGCATCCTCTGGACACCACGAGCACCGTCTGCTTCGGGCACGACATCGAACGTCAGCGTTCAGCCAGGCCGGGCCTGGCTAAAGAACCGCAGCCAGAAGAAACCGAGCCCCCCCGCCACCAGCGATGCAATCAGGATGGCCATTTTCGACGCATTGACGAGGCTCGCACTATCCGTAAAAGCCAGGTTGGCAATAAAGATCGACATCGTGAATCCAATACCCCCGAGCAGACCCGCTCCGAGAATGTGACGCCACTTGAGGTCGCCCGGCAGGCTGCAAACACCGAGCGTCACAGCCAGCAGGCAAGCCAGAAAAATACCCAGCGGCTTGCCAACGACCAAGCCACCAAGAATTCCCAAGCTGTTGCTGCCGAGCAGTTCATTCTGCCAGCCGCTGGCAATGACGATGCCCGTATTGGCCAGCGCAAAAACGGGCAGGATCAGGAATGCCACCGGCTTGTGCAACCAGTGCTCCAAGCGATGAGACGGCGATGACTCGTCTTCGGCGCGCCCCGAAAACGGTATGGCAAAAGCCAGCAAGACGCCGGCGATGGTGGCGTGTACGCCGGACTTCAGCATCAGGAACCACATCAACGCGCCACCCAGCAGGTAGGGCAACAACGACATCACCCGCAGGCGATTGAGGACGATCAGCACGCCAAAAACGGCCAGCGCCGCCAGCAGGTAGGCCGGCGAAAAATTCGAGGTATAAAAAATGGCAATGACGGTGATGGCGCCGAGATCATCCATGACCGCCAGTGCCGTCAGGAAAATCTTCAGCGAAGCGGGCACCCGACTGCCCAGCAAAGCCAGAACGCCCAGCGCGAAGGCGATATCGGTCGCCATCGGAATCCCGGCCCCGGCCTGAGTTGGCGTATCGCCATTCAACGCAAAATGAATGGCGGCCGGAACAACAATGCCGCCGATTGCCGCGATGATCGGGAGCAATGCCTTCCTGAAATTCGACAGTTCGCCGACATACAGCTCGCGCTCGAGCTCCAGGCCGACAAACAGGAAAAACACCGCCATCAACCCATCGTTGGCCCAATGCTCAAGACTCAGCCCGGCCACGCGAATATGCCAGAAATCCAGATACGCCGGCCCGAAGGCCGAATTGGCGACCAGCAAAGAGAGAATCGTGCAGAAAATAAGCACGATGCCACTCGATTTCTCGGACTCGAAAAACTGGTTGAACGTAGCGGAAAGCGTTGTCTGAAGACCGGTCATGCAATTCCTTCGGCAAGGCATCCCGCCAACTGGCCGGACGGGTTTTCAGCACTTTACTCGACCGCCCCCAAACGAGTCACCCGAGGCAAATGCACGGAAAAGACCATGCGCACCCTAAACAAAAGGCAATAACCCATGAACGTCAGTTGGTTATACCAATTATTGCGTTTCACAACACCAACGAAAACGCACTATCCCACATCTAATAAATCTAAAGCCTTAGAGAGTAATTTAGAAAACAGCGAATCAAGGGCAAAGGGAGTCGTCAATATTATTTTCTTGCTCTCAAAACTGTTTTTATAAGTTCTGCACCATTCACGCAGATAGTGATATCGGGGATATTCCAGGAAAGCACGAAGTTTATATAGCCTCCCTCTAGATCTGGCTTTAGACCGCTAAACGAATAGAAATCA
>JAGTRS010000071.1 GCA_018262195.1 Pseudomonadota bacterium
GCGGTGATGGTCAAGGGCGACGCCGTCGGCATTACGCTTTACTACGGCAAGGGCGCCGGCGCCGAGCCAACCGCCTCCGCCGTCATTGCCGACCTGGTCGACGTCACCCGCCTGGCGACCGCCGATGCCGCACACCGCGTGCCTCACCTGGCGTTCCAGCCGGATGCCATGTCTAACCTGCCGATTTTGCCGATGAGCGAGATCGAAACTGGGTATTACCTGCGTCTGCGCGTCGAGGACAAGCCGGGTGTGCTGGCCGACATCACCCGCATCCTGGCCGACCAAGGTATTTCCATCGACGCCATGCTGCAACGCGAGCCGGAAGAGGGCGAGGGCGAAACCGACATCATCATCCTGACCCACGTCTGCAAGGAAAGCGCAGCCGATGCCGCGATCGCCAGGATCGAGGGCAGCGCATTCGTCTGGAAGAACTTCAGTAAACTGATTGCGCGAGCAAAGTTTGTGGAACGGGGACCCGCGGTCCCCGTTTTTATTTGCCGGCTCCGGGTGAACCCCAGGTGACCGAAGCCAGGAACAGGTAACCGGCGCCATATACCGTCTTGATGAACGCTTGGCTGTTCTGATCAGGTTCAAGTTTTCGCCGCAGCCTGGAGATGCGGACGTCGATGCTGCGGTCAGTCGGTACTAGATCGCGTGTACCCATGAGTTGCTCACGCTGCAGAATGCGGTTCGGATTGCTGACGAAGACCTTGAGCAGATCAGCTTCCGAGGTGCTGAGCAGGTGTTCCTCACCGCCAGGCGAATGCAGCGCGTTGTTGGCGAGGTTAAAATGCCAGCCGGCGAATTCGGCGACTTGCCTGCCTTGGTGACCGGTGGTGGCCTCGTGCCGGCGCAGAATGCTGCGCACGCGGGCGACCAGTTCACGTGGCTCGAACGGTTTCAGCATGTAGTCGTCGGCACCCAGTTCGAGACCCATGACGCGATCGCTGACGTGGGCGCGGCCGGTCAGAATGAGTATGCCGCAGGAGGACAGGCCGCGTACCCGCTGCATGGCCTCGATACCATCCATGTCCGGCAGGCCGAGGTCGATGATGCACAGATCGGGCCGCAGGGTCCGCAGACGACGCAGCAGGTCGCCGGCGCTGCGGCACCAGACGGTGCGGAAGGAAAAGTCGCCGAGCACCTGCTCGATGATGCGTGCCACGTCCGGGTCGTCCTCGACGATGACGATCAGCTTCTGGGATTCGACTTCTTTCATGACCTTTCTCGCTTTGTCGCCTGAAGGGCGCGGGCCAGATCCTGCCGGGTGAAGGGCTTGGCCAGCACGGGCAGTTCGCTGGCGACATCATCCCCGGTTTCATCGGTATAGCCGCTCATCAACAGGACGCGCATTTGTGGACGGTCGCGCAGCACCAGATTGGCCAGTTGGCGGCCATTGATGCCGTCGGGCATGATGACGTCGCTGACGATGATGGCGATGTCAGTGATTTGCTCGATCATTTCAATGGCCTGCACGCCGCTCTCCGCCTCGATGACCGGGTGTCCGAAATCGACCAATTGCTGGCGCACGACGCGCCGGACATCGGGGTCATCCTCGACCAGCAGCACCAGTTCGCCGCCAGCGGTAAACTGTGCATCGTCAGCAGACGCATCGCCATCGGCTTCCGGTGTCGTCAGCGGCAACACCATCAACACCGTTGTTCCTTGCCCGGGCTGGCTCTGAATCGAAATGCCGCCGCCCGACTGCTTGACGAAACCGTAGGCCATCGACAGCCCCAGTCCGCTGCCCAGTCCCAAACGCTTGGTCGTGAAGAAAGGTTCGAAGACACGCGCCAGCGTCGCCGCATCCATGCCGCTGCCATTGTCGGCGACTTCGAGCAGCGCATAGCTGCCGGGCAGAACGTCGAAGGCGGCGGCTTCGCCGGCCAGCTCAACGGGACGTGCGGCAATGTGCAGGCGTCCGCCATTTGGCATGGCATCGCGCGCATTCAGGGCGAAATTGAGCAGGGCGCTTTCCAGTTGCCCGGGATCGGCCAGGACATGAATCGAGGCGCCCGACAGGTCTGACGAAACGGCAATCGATTCGGGAAGCGAGCGGCGGACCAGTTTGCTCAAACCGCCAACCAGCCGGCCGATATTGACTGCCTCCGGTTCCAGCGGCTGCTGGCGCGAGAAGGTGAGCAGGCGCTTGATCAGTTGCACGCCGCGCCGGGCGGACTGCAGTGCAGGTTCGACGAATTCCTGAACTTCGCCATCGTCGGAACGATGATCCTGCAGTGCGGCCAGGTTGCCGATGATGACGGTGAGCAGATTATTGAAATCGTGTGCGAGTCCCCCGGTCAACTGTCCGATGGCCTCCATTTTTTGTGCCTGGACCAGCGCCGCCTGCATACGCTTCTGCTCGGTGATCTCGTGAGAAAAAACGAAGAAGCCGAGCGTTTCGCCGTCGACGGTGATTTCCGGGACGAGCGTGCTGCGCGCGAAGACGGTATGGCCCTGGCGTTCCATCTGGTACTCGTAGGTGACCTGCTGGCCTGAGAGGGCCTTCCTGACCGAGTCTCGTACCTGTCCATAGACGTGCCTCCCGATCACGTCGAGTACCGCGCGTCCGGTGACGGCGCCTTCGGGGTGGCCATACCAGTCGGAATAGCCCTTGTTGGCGTATTGGTAGACCTCGTTACGGTCTACGTAGCCGATCAGGATCGGGATGGTGTCGTTGATCAGCCGCAGGCGTTCCTCGCTGCGCTTGAGCGCTAGGGCCATCCGTGTCTTGTCGTCATTGGCACGGGTCAGGTTGGCGTTTGCATTTTCCAGTTGGGCGGTGCGTCGACGGACGCGTTCCTCGAGTTCAACCGTCTGATGCTCGGTCAGATTCTCGATGTAACGCTGTTCGGTAACGTCGGTGTACAAGGTGACGAAGCCCTTGTGCGGCAGAGGCTCGCCACGCAACTGCAGCAGGCGTCCATTGGGTCGCTGGCGTTCAGTAACGTGCGGCGCAAAACTCGCGGCAATCGCAACGCGTTCCGCAATCTGGAGTTCAGGATCCCCGGGGCCATACTCGCCGCGCTCCGCGTTGTAACGGATGAAATGCTCAAAAGGTGTGCCCACGCGGGCAAGCGCTTCCGGGAAATCGAGTAAATGGAGGAATGGTCGATTCCAGGCGACGAGTCGCAGATTCGCATCGAATACCGTGATCCCCTGGTTGAGCAGGTCGAGCCCCGCCTGCAACATTTCGTAGCGCTGGGTAGTGTCCGGCAATGTAGATAACGGAAGCATCGGAGCGATTGTAGTGCACACCTTCGCTTGAAATTCTCGATGTAACGATTCGTTACATTCCACCAATAGTTGTGAAAGAGTGTTTTGGCATCCTCACGGCGAACAACAAAAGAAGCCCCAACAGAGAACGGTACTTTCGTCAGAATCGTGAGGAGATATTTGTGGCATCAAACCCGTACACCATCGGGCTGGATCAGAATCCGGCCAATTATGTTCCGCTTTCCCCGCTGAGCTTCATTGAGCGGTCGGCATTCATCTACCCCAAGCGTGTTTCCGTCATTCAGGGGGATCGGCAATATACGTGGAAGGAAAGCTATGACCGTTGTCGCCAGCTTGCTTCCGCACTGAAGAGTCGCGGCATCGGCAAGGGCGATACCGTCGCCGTCATGCTGCCCAACTCGGCGCCGATGTTCGAGTGTCATTTCGGCGTGCCGATGATCGGTGCAGTTCTGAATACGCTGAACACCCGCCTCGATGCCGAGGCCATTGCCTTCATGCTGGCGCACGGCGAAGCCAAGGTGCTGATCACCGATCCGGAGTTCCTGAAGACCATCAAGGCCGCCCTGGCGCTGCTCGAGGGGCCGAAGCCGCTGGTCATCGACATCGTCGATGCCGACTATCCGGGTGCCGAGCGTCTCGGTGAAAAGGATTACGAAGCCTTCCTCAACGAAGGCGATCCCGATTTCGCTTGGCGCCTGCCGGACAACGAGTGGGACGCCATCGCGCTGAATTACACCTCCGGCACCACCGGCAACCCGAAGGGCGTCGTCTACCACCATCGCGGCGCCTACCTGAACTCGGCCTCCAACATCATTTCCTGGGGCATGCCGCCGCATTCGGTCTACCTGTGGACACTACCCATGTTCCACTGCAACGGCTGGTGCTTCCCGTGGACGCTGGCGGCCAATGCCGGCACCAGCGTTTGCCTGCGCAAGGTCGATCCGGCCCTGATCTTCGGCCTGATCAAGGAGCACAAGGTCAGCCACATGTGCGGTGCGCCGATCGTCTACGGCATGATGATCAATGCCCCGGCCGCGCTCAAGGAAGGCATCGAACACCAGGTCAACGGCCTGATCGCCGGCGCCGCGCCCCCGGCAGCCATCATCGAGGGCGCCGAGCAGATGGGTTTCAATATTACCCATGTTTACGGGTTGACCGAAACCTACGGCCCGGCCTCGGTCTGCGCCAAGCACCCGGAATGGGACAAGCTGCCGATCGATCTGCGCGCTGCGCGCAACGGGCGTCAGGGCGTGCGCTATCACATGCAGGAAGCGATCGAAGTGCGCGACCCGGTCAGCCTCGAGTCGGTGCCCTGGGATGGCGAGACGATGGGCGAGATCATGTTCCGCGGCAATCTGGTCATGAAGGGCTACCTGAAGAACCCCAAGGCGACCGAGGAAGCCTTTGCCGGCGGCTGGTTCCACACCGGCGACCTGGCGGTCGTCCATAGCGACGGCTACGTCAAGATCAAGGACCGTTCCAAGGACGTCATCATCTCCGGCGGCGAGAACATCTCGTCGCTGGAAGTCGAGGACGTGCTCTATCGCCATCCGGCGGTCATCGCCGCTGCGGTTGTCGCCAAGCCCGATGAAAAATGGGGCGAGGTGCCGGCGGCCTTCATCGAACTGAAGGACGGCGTGCAGACCACCGAAGCCGAGATCATCGAGCACTGCCGCGGCCATCTGGCGCGTTTCAAGGTGCCCAAGCAGGTGGTGTTCGGCGAACTGCCCAAGACCTCGACCGGCAAGATCCAGAAATACGTCCTTCGCCAGCAAGCCAAGTCGGCGCTGGCGATCGAGTAACCCTACCCAACCCCAGCAGTAGTCCGGGACCCGTGCCGCCACGAGCGGCACGGGGAACCTGGTTGGCTAAACGACGGAGGCAAAGCATGAAGATTCTCGTACCCGTGAAACGGGTGATTGATTACAACGTGAAGGTTCGCGTCAAGGCGGACGGGT
>JAGTRS010000043.1 GCA_018262195.1 Pseudomonadota bacterium
AAAGGCCCGCGCCAAGGAACGCATCTTCAGCTTCCGCGACGAGTTCGGCCAGTGGGACCCGAAGAACCAGCGCCCGGAACTGTGGAGCCTGTACAACGCACGCAGCCACAAGGGCGAGAACATCCGCGCCTTCCCGATCTCCAACTGGACGGAAATGGATGTCTGGCAGTACATCGAGCGCGAAGGCCTGGAACTGCCGAGCATTTATTTCGCCCACACCCGCCCGGTTGCCATGCGCCAGGGCGCCATCGTGCCGGTCAACGTGCCGCTGGTCGGTGGCGGCATTGCCAATCCGTCCAAGCCGGGTGAAGAGATCATCGACCTTCAGGTGCGTTTCCGTACCGTTGGCGACATCTCCTGCACGGCGCCGGTTGAATCCGATGCCGACAACGTCAGCAAGATCGTTTTCGAAACCGCCACCACCACCATCACCGAGCGCGGCGCTACCCGTCTGGACGACCAGACCAGCGACGCCTCCATGGAACAACGCAAGAAAGAGGGTTACTTCTGATGACCGCCCAAGTTGAAGACCACGGCCTGCTCCGCTTTTTGACCTGCGGCAGCGTCGATGACGGCAAGAGCACCCTGATCGGCCGCCTGCTGTTCGATACCAAGACCATCCTCGCCGACACGCTATCGGCCATCGCCAAGACCTCTGAAAAGCGTGGCATGGGCGCGGTCGACCTCTCGCTGCTCACCGACGGCCTGCAGGCCGAGCGCGAGCAAGGCATCACCATCGACGTCGCCTACCGCTACTTCTCGACCGGCACGCGCAAGTACATCATCGCCGACGCCCCGGGCCACGAGCAGTACACTCGCAATATGGTCACCGCCGCCTCGACCGCCAACCTCGCCATCATCCTGATTGATGCGCGCAAGGGCGTTTTGACGCAAACCCGCCGCCATTCCAAGCTGGCCTCGCTGGTCGGCATCCCGCACCTGATCGTCGCCATCAACAAGATGGACCTCGCCGATTACTCGCAGGAAACCTACGAGCGCATCAAGGGCGAATACCTTGAATTCGCGGCCAAGGTTGGCATCGAAGACATCCGCTTCATTCCGCTTTCCGCCTTGAACGGCGACATGATCGTGGACCGTGGCGACAAGCTGAACTGGTACGAAGGCCCGACCCTGCTTGAAATGCTCGAAGTCGCCCCAGCCGCCCACACCGAACACACCGAGAAGTTCCGCTTCCCGGTCCAGTACGTCTGCCGCCCGCAGGATTCAGCCAACCCGGAACTGCACGACTACCGCGGCTTCATGGGCCGCGTCGAAGCCGGCTCGATCAAGGTCGGCGATGCCGTCACCGTGCTGCCTTCCGGCCGCGAGTCGACCGTCAAGGCTGTGCAAATCGGCGGCGTCGATATCGGCGAAGCCTTCTGCGAACAATCGATCACCCTGTTGCTGGCCGACGAAATCGACACCTCGCGCGGCGACATGATCGTCAAGTCGAGCGAAGTGCCGGCGGCGGTCAAGCAGATCGAAGCCACGGTCTGCTGGATGGCCGAAGCCCCGATGGACCGTGCCCGCACCTACCTGATCCGCCACACGACACGCGACTCCAAAGCCAAGCTGGCCGCCATCGACCATCGCCTCGACGTGAACACGCTGGAAAAAGTCCCGGCCGAAAAGCTGGCGATGAACGACATCGCGCAAGTCACCTTCAAACTGGCCCAGCCGCTGTTCGCCGACCCCTACCTGGAAAACCGCGGCACCGGCGCTTTCATCATCATCGACGAGAGCAACAACAACACGGTGGGCGCCGGGATGATCCTTTAAGCGACGCGCCAAAAACCAATAAAAACGCCCCCGTTATGGGGGCGTTTTTTCTGGGCATCCGGAATCCACTGTTGCCGAAAACTCAGTTATCCGGCGACACCGGACAACCGCCCCCTTTCTCTCTGGGACTTCCCTTCGTTCAGCAATTCGTCACGAAAAGCCTGAGCCGGTAGTGAAAGAATCTTGCTGCTCAAGTGCACCACGTTCCAGGCCTGTGTAAGCGGAAATCCATCGACGTTCAGGATAGCCAAACCATCCCGCTCGTGGTCATTCCCCAAAGCGTGACGCGAGAGCACCGACAAGCCCATGCCGCTGGCGACCAGGTCGCGGATTGCTTCGTTGCTGGCCAGTGCCAAACGGACTTTCAACTGGATATGTTCGTCTTGCAGGTACCGTTCAATCACATGACGTGACCCGGAACCCAATTCGCGCAGAATAAACGGCTCATCCGCCAGGCCCTGAAGGGATATCCGTTTGCCAACGGCCCAATGCGCGCCAGGGGCGACAACGACATACTCGTTGTCGAGAAAGGGTAGCCGGACAATGTCCAGATCATTCGGTGGATACGACATCACGTAGAGATCGTCCTGATTATTGCGCAGACGCTCGACGATTTTTTCACGGTTTGCGATCTCAAGTTCGATATCGATCTCCGGATAGCGTTTGCAGAAAACACCCAGCATGCGGGGCAGAAAATACTTGGCTGTGGTGACCAGAGCGATACGCAACTTGCCGCGCTTCATGCCTTTCAGTTCATCAATAGCCGACTCGAATCGGTTCCAGACATCATCCAGGTCGCGCACCGTTTTGAGCAATTCATCACCTGCCGGTGTCAATTCAATATCCCGCCCGGTCTGCTCAAAAAGGGGCTGGCCGATGGTGTCGGAAATTTGCTTGATTTGAATTGAAACAGCGGGTTGAGTCAGGTGCAGAAAATCGGCGGCTTTGGTAAAGCTATTCAACCGGGCGACGGCGGCAAAGGTTTCCAACTGGCGAAAGGTGATGCGGCGACGCGGCATATATAAGCCTAACTAAATCTTATTTAACAATTTAATTAATTGGATTTTATGCAAATCACCAACGATAGTGAAGCTGCATGAACCCAAAAACTCGGCCTTTTTTCAGGAGAACTAAAGTGCGCAATTACCCGACGAATAGCCCGGAAGCAGCCGCTCGCATGGTAGCCCTTGCCTTGATGGCTGATGGCTGCATTGATCGCAGTGAAATTCTCTTGCTTGAGCGGCAGCAGATTGTGAGCCGACTCGGGCTGGATAACGAGCAGTTCGATTCAATTTACTACGACTATTGCACAGACATGCTGACCAGCGCCTTTCGTCATGACTCAGGACAGCTTGAACTGCCTGAACACAAGATCCAGAAAATTCTGGGCGAAATCCGCGATCCCGGATTACAGAAAAAAGTCCTGCGGATCATGCTCGATATCGTCAATGCCGACCGTCAACTGAGTGCCGGCGAGGCTGCGTTGATCGCTCTCACGCTTAAGCACTGGGATATCGATGTGTGCGAGATGCCCGAACCATCTTTCCCACATCATGGTTTGCCGAACGAAATGCGGAGCAATCCGTGAATGATGGGCGCCAGTCCCTCTGGAGCATTACATCGTGTTGCTACTTGATAGATTACCCACCAACACAACGCCAAATCCGTTGCGCAGTAATGTGCTCCGGGAATTCGTCATGCGCCAGGACCGGCTACCGAATGATCAACGGGTAGATTTGCCGGAAATTCAGGATTCATCCCGCGTGAGTTTCAGTGATGCGGCGCTGGCGGCTTCTTCAGAGGGGAATCGGAACGTTCTGCAAAAAGCCGGGCCCACGGATGAAGGCAGAGCGACCGACCTGAAACTGCGCGCCTACTTGGCAATTGCCGCGTTATGAACAAATTTTCTTAAATACATAAGTCTGCACAAATACATTATTTGAATTTGTTTAATTGGACCAAATACAGAAACACACTCATAGTCGATCCGTCCCGGCGAGCAAGGGACAAAACCAAAGCACCCAACTGATATTCAAGGAGAACACCATGCGTCACTACCCATCCGACAGCCCAGAAGCCATGGGCCGCCTTGTTGCCCTGACCCTGATGGCTGACGGGGCGATCGACGCTAGCGAACTCAAACAACTGGATCACAAAAACACCATTCGCCGACTCGGACTAAATGAAGCAAGTTTTGACAAGCTGATCCACGAACTGTGTGAAGACATGCTGACCAGCACTTATCGAACCCACTCAGGGCAACTGGAACTTGATGTGGAAAACATCGACCTGCTGCTGGCCGAAGTTCAGCATCCGGTACTGCAAAAACAGGTGTTGCGCATGATGCTGGATATCGTCAATGCCGACTACAAGCTCTCCGGCGGAGAGGCAGTATTGGTTGCCGAGGCAATGAAGTTCTGGGGGATAGACCTCCATGAGGTCTCGGATTGTTCCGTTCCTTCTCGGCGCAGGCGAATTCTTACGCCACATGCACCCGCCTAAGAACAAGACCGGTGGCCAGGCCACCGGTCTTGTTTGATGAAACTGACCGAGAAATAACGTGCCATTCGAACCCGTCATTCTGTTCTTCATCCTGGGATTACTCGCCGGCGGCATTCGCTCCGATTTAAAAATTCCAGGTGTTCTGTATGAGTCGATCAGTATCTTCTTGCTGATCGCCATCGGACTGAAAGGCGGTATCGAACTGGCCAGATACCCTTTGTCCAGTATTGCTGGCCCCGCCACGGCCATCGTGCTGGTTGCCGCTCTAATTCCCCTGACGACCTTTTTCGTGCTCAACCGGGCGGGTCGCCTGCCGCGCCCGGATGCAGCATCAATCGCAGCACATTACGGCTCAGTCAGCGTCGTCACCTTCGCGGTCGCTGCCAGCTTTCTCGCCCGCCAGGGAGAAGCCGCCGAGGGCTACATGGTCGTCTTTCTGGTTCTCCTCGAATTTCCGGCACTCGTACTTGGTGTTCTGCTGGCCCGCAGAGGTAGCGGCGAGACGCGCTGGGCACATCTGCTGCACGAAGTTCTGGCCGGCAAGAGCATCGTTCTGCTGGTCGGGGGCTTGCTGATTGGCTGGATAGCCGGCGCCGAGGGCATCAAACCACTCGACACACTCTTCCTTGACCTGTTCAAAGGCGTACTTGCTTTCTTCCTGCTGGAGATGGGCCTGGTCGTTGCCAGCCGCTTTGGCGATCTAAGACGGGCCGGCGCCTTCCTGATCTGTTTTGCCGTCGCCATGCCCGTCGCGGCGGGACTGCTGGGGATTATCACGGCAAACATGCTTGGCCTTTCAATTGGCGGCGCAGCGCTGCTCGCAACCCTTTACGCCAGCGCCTCTTATATCGCCGCCCCCGCTGCGATGCGTATCGCCATACCCGAAGCCAATCCGGCACTGTCAATTGGTGCCGCACTCGGCATCACCTTTCCCTTCAACCTGATGATCGGTATTCCTCTTTATTACGGGCTAGCCCAACACCTGGCCGGTAGCACTTTGCAATGAATACACAAATGACTGCACGCAAATTACTGACCATCGTCTGTGAAGCAGACCTGGAGCGGCTTCTCATCGGTTTGCTGGGCAATATTGGGGCCAGGGGCTATACCATCACGGATGCTCGGGGGCACGGTGCACACGGCGAACGTGATGGCCTTTGGCCACCAAGCGCCAACATCCGCATCGAGGTCATATGCGACGAAGCCCTTGCCTGCAAGATCGCTTCAGACCTGCAAGAACGTTACTACGAAGGCTACGGAATGATCGTTTTCATTGTCGACGCTCAGGTATTGCGCCCTGACAAGTTCTAAAAAATTTTACGGATAATTAACGTCATTCTGCTACCAGGGAAATTCCCATGGAAACAATCGGTACTTGGTGGATGTGGTCCGGCTTTTTCGTCATCGTGCTCGCCATGCTGGCGATCGACCTCTTCGTCGTCGGCGGTAGCAAGCAGCATCGTGTCAGCCTGAAGGAGGCAGCGACCTGGTCGGGTATCTGGGTTGGCGTATCCTTGCTTTTTGCCTGCGCCCTGTGGTGGTATCTCGACAGCACCGCCGGAAGAGAATTGGCCAACCAGAAAGCACTGGAATACATCACCGGCTACCTGATCGAGAAATCGCTGGCCATCGACAATGTCTTCGTCTGGCTGATGCTGTTCAGCTTCTTTGCCATTCCGCTTGAGCTCCAGAAGCGTGTTCTCATTCTCGGCGTACTCGGTGCCATCGTCATGCGCACGGTGATGATCTTCGCCGGCGTCTGGCTGATCACTCAATTCCACTGGCTTCTCTACGTGTTCGGCGCCTTCCTTCTGATCACCGGCATCAAGATGTGGTGGTTCGCCGACGAAACCCCCGACCTCGCCAGAAATCCGAGCATCAACTGGATACGTCGGCACATGAAGGTAACTGATGAGTTGCACGGTGAACGCTTCTTCATCATGAAAGAAGAAGCAGGCAAGCTGGTGCGCTACGCGACGCCACTGTTCCTCGTCCTGATCCTCGTCGAGATCACCGACCTGATCTTTGCGGTCGACTCGATTCCGGCCATCTTTGCCATCACCACCGACCCGTTCATCGTACTGACCTCGAACATCTTCGCCATCCTCGGTCTGCGCGCCATGTATTTTCTGCTGGCCGACATGGCTGACCGCTTCTCGCTGCTCAAGTACGGCCTGGCCATCGTCCTGGTGTTCATCGGTGCCAAGATGCTGCTCATCGACCTCTTCAAGATCCCGGTAGCCGTCTCGCTCGGGGTGGTTGCGGCGATTATCGCCACTTCGATCATCCTCTCTCTCAAAAAGGATGCCCGCAAAAAGGCATGAGAGGGCTCAACGAAAAAGCGGAAAGTGAAATAACAGCAGCTGATGCTTGCCGTGACACCGCAGGCAGCAGTCCCGCCTGGCGACCGAACTCAAATTGCCGCCGATTCGGCCTGCGCAGATCGGGCCAAGCTTGATCAAGGCAGCCATCCTCGGAATGGAGAACAAAAATTCGCTGACGGCGTACATGGGTCAGCGCATTACCTTCCAGCTGACGTTTTCCCGTCCCCATCAGCTGATTTGCGCACGCTGCGCGCCAGTTCCAGCAGGGTTGGCTTGGCTTTCAGGCTCGCCCGCTCGCAGTATTCCAGATTGACGTCGAACATCAGCCGGTTGCCTTCCAGCGCCAACATGATCCCGACCGAATGCAGGCTTCCCTTGTCGGTGACGGTCAGGGTCGGCTGGCTGCCGAGGATGGACCTGATTTTCGGCAGATTGACCACGTCGCCGGCACCGACGTAGAGAATGTCGCACAGGCGGATCGGGGTTGGCGTCGTCAAGCGGGCGATCACCATCCGCTGTCCGTTGACCCGGCGGTCGTAGTAAGCCTGCATCGCCAATCCCACTTCTTCATCGCCGAGCACACAGACGTGGAAGTTGGCCCGCCTGGATTCCGGCCAATCGAACAGGTAGGCGAAGTTGTACAGATAGGCCGCCTTCATTTCGTGCTCGGCCACCACCTGGGCGTTTGCCGCCAGGCTGAAGCAGAACAAGAGAAGAAGGACAAGGGCGCGCATGGCGATGCTCAGAGGTCGACGTTGAGCTGGAACCAGTAGGTCCGGCCGTCCATGCGCAGGGCATCGATACCCGTTCCGGGCGCCCAGTTGAACGGCGACACGACTTCGTAATCGCGGTCAAACAGGTTCCGGATGCTGAATGAAGCGGAGAGCCCGTGCCATTTCCGCTCGCTGGAGAAAGTCAGGTTGGCGAGGCTGACGCCCCCCAGTCGCCGCCGTTCGGTGGTCAGCCGTGAACCGAGGTATTGGGCTTCCAGGCCGACACGGATCCACTCCCCCGGCAAGGGCGAAGTCAGCTGGAACTTGCCCAACAGGTTGGGTGAATTGATTGCATCCTGTCCGCTCGTATCGTGCGAATGCTGCCATGCACCGCTGGTTCTGGCGCGAATGCCGTTGTCCCAGCGCGCCTCGAATTCAAGCTCGCCCCCCTTGGCCTGGCTGTTTCCCACGGCTGCGTAGTCGCCCAACCCGGTGAGATCGACCTGTTGTTTGCTGCGACGATATTCGTAGAGGGAGCCGGTGACCCGCATCTTGCGATCCAGATTGTGCTGCAACACAAGCTCCTTTGCTGCCACATACTCGGGCACCGCCCCGCTTCCATAGCTTGCTCGATTGTCCGCATTGGGCATGCGGAAAGCTTCGCTATACGAGGCTTTCAGCGTGGTCCGGTAATCCGGCTGGTAGATCAGCGCTACGCGCGGGCTCCAGTTGCCCTCCAGATCACCGGCCTTGTCGTAACGGGCCCCGACATTGAGATGCCAACGGTCGTGGAAGCGGAACTCGTCAGCCATGTAGACACTGGTCGTGTTGCGCGAATAGGACTGCTGAACATCGCTCGCAACTGCCTGCGCCGGCGTGTAGTAGGTCCAGCGCATGTTCTGGTGGTAATCGTTGCGGTACTCCATGCCGAACAGGATGGAATGATTGGCGAACCACTTGCCGACAAATTTCTGGTCCACGCCCCACCACTTCGCGTGATGCTGCCGCTGGGCGTAGGGGTCCGGATCGTCGATTACCCGCCGATTCTGGTAGGCGTAGGTGCCGTGATAGAAGCGCGATGTGGAGTAGAGCTGCAGGCCAAGATCCGTCTCGTAGCTGGCATTGAGATAGCTGTTTTCGTCTTCGATCGTGAACGGGGTATTGAAAACCGTGAATTCTGTCGGTTTGGTCGGCACGGTCTTCCGCCGATCTACATAACCTGCCTCGACGTTGAGCCCTTCGAAGGAAAACTTGCCGAAGAAGCGCTTGTTGCGTTCGTCATCAAGCCCGTTTGCCCAGCCATGGTTGTTAGCCGGGGTATCGTAGGCCGGGAAATACAGGTTCTGGCCCTGTGAGTCCATGGCCGATGCCGAGAGCAGCAAATCGGCACCATTGTCGAAACGCTTGCCGAACGTGGCGCGTTGCCGGTAGGTGTCATGACTGCCCGCTTCGGCCGAGAGTTGCAGGGCGTTGAAGTCGCTGCCCTTGCGGGTGACGATGTTGATGATGCCGAGCATCGCGTTGTTGCCGTAGGTCACGGAACCGGTACCCGGCACATACTCGACACGTTCCACCAGCGCCAGGTCGAGCAGGCCGGATTCGTCGATGTAGGCCTGGTTGAACAGGCTGTCCTGCGTTACGTAGCCGTCGATCAGCACCATGATACGGCCGGTGTAGTCGCCCGGCGCGCCGAATCCGCGCCCACCAAGATACTCGTATCGGCGATCCGAGGTCGTATACAGGCCACGCATGCTGTTGATCACGTCGGCAATCGTCCGGTAGCCATAGGCCCGGATATCTTCGGCAGTGACGATGGCGACAGCGGATGGCGAGTCGCTGATCTGGCGAACCAGTTTCGACCCGGAAACGACCTCGCGCTGGACTAGTTGCTTGAAGGGAAGATCTGCCAAATCCTCCGCTGCGGCCGCTCCGGCCGGGTGATGAAAAAGTGCCAGCGCCAGGCTCATCGCCCCAAACCATAGCAGACGGTGCCGTGACGGCGCGGGCTTGAGAAGAGCGATCAATGCGAGCCCCTTGCGTTAAGCGAGGCAACTGAAGGCGTGACGAAAAGGAATGGATTCATGACAAAGCAACGGAAGAACCGGACAGCAAAACTTGACGGGCACCCACAGGTAAGCCGAAAAGCATGGAATAAACGGAAAGTTGCCAATTATGCACAGCTCATCAGCTGCCGTTAATCCTGGAAGGACAATATTCCCTGAAAGCCGTTAAAAAACGCATCAGGATGCCGACATTCCCCCCTCATCAGGCCGCTGCGACACGTTGCCGCATGTGGCAACATGCCACAGAGTTACCACGTTAGCCATAGCTAATATTCCCCACTTTCAAAAAAAGCAAACAAGGGGAGCTCATGAAAAAGAAAAAGGGAATGGCGCCTTTAGGGGTGTTGTGTGCCTGTTCACTGGCATCAACGGGTGTTTTGGCCAATGATGCATCCAGAATGCTTGACGAGGTCTCGGTCACCGCCACGCGCGAGACCCGTTCGACCGGCGAGGTGCCGCAAGCGATCGCCGTCGTCGGCAAGGAAACGCTGGCCGACAAGAAGATGTTCAACGTCAAGGAAGCGCTGCAGGAAGTCCCCGGTGTGCTGATCGACAGCAAGAACGGCGGCTTCGATGCCCGCCTGATCATCCGTGGCGCTGGCCTCAAGGCCGCCTACGGTATCCGCGAGATTCAGGTACTGCGCGACGGCGTCCCCCTGTCCGACCCGGACAGCTTCACCCGTCTCGATTTCGTCGACACGCAGGACATCGAGCGCATCGAAATCGCCAAGGGGCCGGGCAACCTGTTTGCCGCAGGCAGTGCCGGCGGTGCGATCCAGATCATTTCCAAGTCGGTCTTCGATACTCAGGCCAACAACCTGAAGATCGGTGCCGGCAACCTGGGCACCCAGAACTACCATCTGCGCGTCGGCGGCATGATCGACGACCGGCAGGCCCTGGCCCTCACCGTGACCCGCCGCGAGATGGACAACGACTGGCGCACCTGGAACCGCTTCGAAACCACGCAAGCCTCACTTAAGCACGGCATCCAGCTGGGCGAAGGCGACATCCTAGAAAGCGAAGTGTCCTATGCCGAATCCGACATGCAGCTGCCAGGCGCTGTCGACGACGCCATGTTCCAGACCTTCAAGCAGAGCGGCAAGCAGAACGGTACCTCGGAAGCCTGGAAGCATTCCGGTCGCTACTCCAAGGTCTGGTTCCTCAATAGCCGTCTGGAAATGCGGCGCGGCGACTTCACGTTCAAGCCGCGCATCTACTACAACACCTGGTACCACTACCACCCGGTTACCGGCATCATCAACGAAACCGAATCCTGGGTTTCCAACCTCGGCATGGACCTCGAAGGCAACTATCGCCACGCCCAGGGCACCCTGGTCGCCGGCGTCACGGCCCGCCAGGAACGCGCCCCGGATTCGCGCAAGTACGAATACCGCGACGTCACCACCGGCGGCGGTGGTCGCATCGTCGCCACGCGTTCCGATGCGAAAGGCAGCCTGGCCGAAATCGACGACGCGACGACCCTGCTGACCGGCGTCTATATCCAAGAGTCCTGGCGCCCGAACGAGCGCTGGATCATCGATGCCGGCATGCGCTACGACATCGTCGACTTCGACGACAACAACCAGCAATTCCGCAAGTACGACTACGCCTCCGGCAAGTATGTGGCTGGCGCCGGCTCGACGCAGATCAGCAAGACCTTCTACCTGCCGGCCCCGAAAATCGCCGCCAGCTATCGTCTGCTGCCCGGCCTGAATGTCTATGCGATGGCAGCCCAGGCCGGCCAGATTCCGTCGTTCAGCGAGGTGTCGACCAACCCGGCGCTGGAAGCCCCGGTGGCCCGCAATTACGAAATCGGCCTGAAGGCCCGCGCCGCCGACTGGTCCTTCGACACCAGCGTCTACGTCAACCCGGTGAGCAAGGACATCGTGCAGCAGAGCAACGGTGGCGTGACGACCTATCTCAATGCCGGCAAGACCGACAAGAAGGGGTTCGAATTCGCCGGCCGCTATGCGCTCGACAAACACTGGGAACTGGGCGGCTACTACAGCTACACCAACTATCGCTACACGGAATTCTCCGAACCGGTGCGCGTTGGCGCAACGACGGTGAATCAGGAACGGGCCGGCAACACCCTGCCCTTCGTGCCGCGCAACCAGTACGGCGTCTTCGCCGGCTGGAAGCAGGGCGGCTGGCGCGCTCGCGTCTCGGCCAATACCTGGGGCGAATACTGGATGGACAGCGCCAATACCCAGAAGTACGAAGGCTGGGAATGGATCGCGAACGCCTCGATCGGCTATCAGTTGCAGCAACATTCGCTGACCCTGAACGCCGACAACCTGTTCAACGAGCGCTATGCGGCAGAGGCCAAGAAGGACACCACCGGCAAGGTGACCTACACGGTCGGCGCCCCGCGCGCGCTGATGCTGACCTACCGCTACGACTTCCGCTAGGAGACCGCCATGCATCGCACAGCATTCCTGCTGGCGCTGCTGGCGGCGAGCGCTTCGGCGTTCGCGCAGCAGCATGGCCAGCACGGCCGCCCGCCAGGCGCGGCAGCACCGGCCTGGACCAGCCAACCGCTGATCGCGGCAGTACCGGGTAGCCGCGGAGAACGCGCCGCAGCGCAGTTCCGGCCGGTCGGTTTGCCGGCGACCGAGATTCGCGTCTTCGGCCCGCGCGGCGGCGAGCAGGCCTTCCCGGTCGAGGCCGGGGCGGCCCGCCTGAACAGCCCGGCGCCCGAATCCGGCAACTACCACTGGCTCAGCGCCCGGGCCGAAACCCCGGCTCATGTCTCCGTCGCCAGCACTGTCTGGTATTTGAGCAACCCGGGGCCGGCGCCCGTCAGCCTGCTGCAGCGCGCCAAGAGCGAACTGGAGATCGTGCCCGACCCGCTGCCGCGCGAGCACGCCAACTATCGCGAAAGCGAGAAATGGCGCTTCATCGTCCGTTACGCCGGGCAGCCGCTGGCCGGCCAGGTCGTCCGGATGGAAACCGAGCGTGGTACACGTACCAGCTTCACGACGGATAGCGAAGGGGTCGCCACCGTGCTCTTTCCCCGCGATTTTCCGCCGGAGGCCGAGGGCGATGGACACAACCGCGCCAAGGCCGGCTTCGTGCTGAGTACCGAACGCCAGGACGGCGACCGCCATTTCGTCACGGCCTTCAACCATACCTACGGCCCGGACAGCGAGCGCGGTCGCAGCCTCGGCTGGGGCGCCGCCTTCGGCCTGGCCGGCATGCTCGGCGCCCTGCCGCTGCTGCGTCGCCGCCGTAACGGCAAGGAGCAATGATGCTGAAAACCCTTTTTCCCACCCTCTCCCGGCTACGCTTCACGGTGCAATTGGTGATGCTCTTCGTCACGGTATACGGCAGCGTTATCGTCGGCACCTACATGGCCGGCAAGATATCCAACGCGCTGCCGGCACTGTCCTGCGCCTATGACCAGATGAACGGCGGCTACTGCGTGCTGATTCCGACGCAGCACATCCTGCACCATCGCATCGGCGAAGCGATGGTGCGCGCCCAGCAGCTCACCTTCACGATGATCCTGCCGCTGCTGATGAGCTTCCTGACCTTCTTCGCCTTCTTCTTCGTGCTCGGCAAGGCCTTCTGCGGCTGGGTCTGCCCGCTCGGTACATTGCAGGAAACAGTCGGCATGATTGGCCGCCGCTTCGGCATCGGCCTGCGCCGCCTGGGGGACGACGATCTGGTCGCGGCACGCCGGGTACGCCCGGTCAAGTGGTTGCTGTTGCTCGGCCTGGTTTTCCTGCTGCCTCTGCTCACCGGTCTGGGTGTGACACCGCATTCGCTCGGCAACCCGTACTGCGATATCTGTCCGTCGCGGGTGGCAACCACGCTACTTACCGGCAACACCGACCAGCTGGCGCTGCGTGTCAGCGATGGCTGGAGCTTTGCGCTCGGCGCCACATCCGATTTCCTGATCGGCTTCATGATCGTCGGCGGCCTGGCCATTCGCCAGCCCTTCTGCCGCATCTGCCCCTTGCTCGCTTTCAATTCGCTGTTCCAGCGCCTGTCGCCACTGCGCCTGACCAAGACACGGCACGAGAACTGCGGCCAGTGCCGCATCTGCAGCGAAGCCTGCCCGATGGACATCCAGGAAATCTCGCTGCACGAGGGGCGAAAGGCTTACACCGAGGACTGCACGCTGTGCGGCCGATGTGCCGAGTACTGCCCGCAGGACGGCACGATCCGGCTCAAGTGGGGGCCGGTGACGCTTTTCTCGTCGCGCCGCGAGTACTACAAGAACAAAGTGCGGGGCGAACTGCCAGACGGCAGCGTCAAGCCGGTGCGTTTCGTGAAACGCGGCGAGGCAAGCGATGCTCGATGATCTAGCAGCTGGTCAGATCGGACTCGGCACCGTCTGGCTACTCGGCGTGTCGATGGGCCTGACCGCCTGTACTGTCACCTGCCTGCCTTTCATGGGCACCTGGGCGCTCGGCCGGGCGAGCAGCACCGCCGAAGCCTTTCGCCATGCTTTGGTTTTCCTGGCCGGGCGGGTACTGATGTACACCCTGCTCGCCGCCTCGGCCGGGCTGGCCGGACTGCAACTCGCCAAGGTGCTAGGCGGCACCTGGGGCAATTCCTTGATTGGCGGCGCCAGCATCGCGGCCGGACTTTGGCTGCTCTTCCGCTCCCGCTCCCAAGGTTGCACACAGAAACGGCCTGCCATCCAACCGTTGCGTTTCCATGGCCGGGCCGATGCCGCTCCGCCCTTCGCGCTAGGCGCCACCCTGGCCCTGACCCCGTGCACGCCACTCGCCTCGTTGCTTGCCCTCGCCGCCCAAAGCGGCAGCGCCGTCTCCGGCGCGGGCTACGGCCTGGCCTTCGGCCTGGGTGCTGCGATGACGCCGATCCTGATACTCGTACCACTGGCCGGCCGACTCGGCCGCGAACTGCGCGCCGGCCGCCCGTGGTTGTCACACTGGCTGGTCTGGGCTTCGGCCAGCGTGCTGATCCTGCTCGGCATCCGTCGCCTGCTGGCTTAGGCGGATACGATCGGGCGCCGCGCCGGGCACCATCCCCGTTAGTCTTCTCCGGCCAACAGGTTTAATACGGAAGGTGCCGGCAGCGGGCACCGGCACGGCACCTGTAGAATGTTACGATTCGCTTCTACTGGCCCCGCAGGCAGCTTGGTGCTGCCCGTCCCGGCCGCATAAGCCACTTCCATTCCCACCTTCACGCCCACCGCCTTTCGACCATGCAGAAAATCAACAAGCCGCTCATTGCCTTCGTTGTTTCCGCCCTACTCGGCGGCGGTTACTGGTTGTGGGGCGGCCAAAAGACTGCACCCACGGCCCCGAACAAGACCGCAGGACCGGTGCCGGTCATCGTCGCCAAGGCGCAAAGCGGCGAGATGCCGGTTTTCCTGAACGTCGTCGGGCGGGCTGAAGCCTACGAAGGCGTCACCGTCAAATCAAGGCTGGATGGCCAGATTCAGGCCGTGGCCTATACCGAAGGGCAGGCAGTGAAACAGGGCGATGTGCTGGTCCGGCTCGATCCAGCCGATTTCAATGCCAAGGTGGCGCAGGCCGAAGCCATCGTCGCCAGGGATCAGGCGCAACTGGCCAAGGCACATGCCGATGTCGAACGCTACTCGGGGCTCAAGGCCCGCGGTTTTGTCTCCGACGAAAAGGTCAATGAAGTCCGCACCAACGAAGCCGCTGCTGCCGCAACCCTGAAGGCGGATCAGGCAGCCCTCGAACTCGCCCGCCTGCAACTTTCCTACACCACGGTCCGCGCCCCCTTTGCCGGCGTTGTCGGCGCCCGGCTGGTTTTCCCCGGCTCTTCGGTCAAGATCAACGACACGGCCCTGGCCGTGGTCAATCGAATCAACCCGCTCTACGTCACTTTCTCCATTCCGGAACGCCACCTGCAGCGCCTGCGGCTCGCCATGAGCAAAGGCCCGATGAGCGTTCAGATCGCCCTGCCGGGCAGCAAGGATGCTACCTTTGAAGGCACGGCAAAGTTTATCGACAACGCCGTGGATACGACCACCGGGACGATCCAGATGAAAGCGCTGCTCGAAAACAAGCAGGCGCGACTGACCCCGGGGCAGTTTCTCAATGTCAGCATGATGCTCGACAAGCTCGGAGATGCGGTCCTCGTGCCCAACGAAGCCATTCAGCAGGGGGCCGAAGGCAATTTTCTTTACGCGGTGAAGCCTGACGATACGGTCGAGGTCAGAAAGATTGAAATCGTCGCCAGCCACCAAGGCAATTCCGCCATCGCCAAAGGTGTCGCGGTCGGTGAAACCGTGGTTACCGATGGCCAGCTGCGCCTGACGCCGGGCGCCAAGATCAGCAGCAAACCGGCGAATGCCGAGGCCGCCAAGCCCAAGGCCACCGAACAAGCTGCTCCGGCACGCTAAGGGTCTGGCGATGAACCTCCCCGAGCTCTGCATCCGCCGCCCGGTGATGACCACCCTGATGATGGTGGCGTTACTGATCTTCGGCATCATCGGCTATCGCGCCCTGCCGGTTTCCGAACTGCCGGCCGTCGATTTCCCGACCATTTCGGTCACCGCGAACCTGCCCGGTGCCTCGCCGGAAACCATGGCTGCCGCCGTCGCCACACCGCTCGAAGGCCAGTTCTCGACCATCGCCGGCCTGGATTCGATGACCTCGACCAGCGCCCAGGGCTCGGCCACCATCACGCTGCAGTTCGCCCTCAACCGCAACATCGATGCCGCCGCCCAGGACGTCCAGTCCGCCATCGCCGCCGCGCTGCGCAAGTTGCCGCCCAACATGCCGACGCCGCCGTCGTTCCGCAAGGTTAACCCGGCCGATTCGCCGATTTTCTACATTGCGATGTCGTCGCCGACCCTGCCGCTATCGCTCGTTCACGAATACGCCGAAACCCAGCTGGCACAACGGCTTTCAACCATACCCGGCGTCGCCCAGGTGCAGATCTACGGCTCGCAGAAATTCGCTGTCCGCGTCCAGGCCAACCCGGACCAGCTGGCCGCTCGCGGCATCGGTATCGACGAACTGCAGCAGGCCATCGCCCAGGGCAACGTCAACCAGCCGGTTGGCCAGCTCGACGGCAGCCGCCAGACCTTTGCCCTCAAGGACAATGGCCAGCTCAGCAATGCTGCCGCCTTCCGCCCGTTGATCGTCACCTGGCGCAATGGCGCACCGGTCCGCCTGGAAGATGTGGCGACGCCGATCGACAGCGTCGAAAACACCCGCATTGCCAGCTGGAATGTGGACAAACGCGCCATCGTGCTCGCCGTCCAGCGCCAGCCCGGCGCCAACACCATCGAGACGGTCGATGCCATCAAGCGCATCCTGCCCTCCTTCCAGGCCAAGCTGCCGGCGGCAGTGACGATGAAGGTGCTGTTCGACCGCAGCAACTCGATCCGCCACGCCATCGATGACGTCCAGTTCACGCTGATCCTGTCCGGCTTCCTGGTCATCATGGTCATCCTGCTTTTCCTGCGCAATCTTTCGGCGACCATCATCCCGAGCCTGGCGCTACCGATTTCGGTGATCGGCACCTTCGCCATGATGTCGGTACTCGGCTACAGCCTGGACAACCTGTCGCTGCTCGCCCTGACGCTATCAGTCGGTTTCGTCGTCGATGACGCCATCGTCATGCTGGAAAATATCGTCCGCCACGTTGAGGCCGGCGAGCCGCCCTTTGAGGCGGCGATCAAGGGGGCCAAGGAAATCGGCTTCACGATCATTTCGATGACCATCTCGCTGATCGCCGTGTTCATTCCGGTGCTCTTCATGCAGGGCATCGTCGGCCGCCTGCTGCACGAATTTGCCGTCACCATCTGCGTCGCCATCCTGGTTTCCGGCTTCGTCTCGCTGACCCTGACGCCGATGCTGTGCAGCCGCTACGTCAAGCACGCCGATCCGGACTCGCATGGCCGCGTCTTCCAGATGTTCGAGCATTTTTTCGAGGCCGTGCTCGGCGCCTATGAAAAGACACTGAAACTCGCCATGAGCCATCCGAGAACCATCCTGGCCAGCTTCTTCGCGACACTGCTGATCACCGGCTACCTGTTCACGCTGGTGCCCAAGGACTTCATCCCCAGCGGCGACTCCGGGCAGATCATCGCATTTACCGAAGGCGCGCAGGATGCCTCGTTTGCTTCGATGGTCGCGCATCAACGCGCCGTGGCGGAAATCGTCGCCCAGGAGCCGGACATCGCCTCCTTCATGTCCGCAGTCGGCGCTGGCGGCATCCGGCCAACGGCCAATACCGGCACGGTCTTCATGATCCTCAAGCCGCTCAGCGAGCGCAAATCGACGCCTGACCAGATCATTCAGCGTCTGCGCCCGAAACTGGCGGCTGTGCCCGGCATCAAGGTCTACATGCAGAACCCGCCGGTGATCCGTATCGGCGGCCAGATCACCGCCGCGCAGTACCAATACACGCTGCAGGACACCGATCTCGACGAGCTGTACGAATGGACGGCGACGCTGACCCAGAAGATCCGCCAGTTGCCCGGCTTCGTTGATGTGACCAACAACCTGAGCAACCTGAGCCCGGTCGTCGGCCTTGATATCGACCGCGACAAACTGTCCTCGCTCGGCCTCACCTTCGGCCAGGTTGAAGATGCGCTGCAGAGCGCCTTCAGCGCCCGCCAGGTGTCGACCATCTACGGCTCGACAGCGCAGTATCAGGTCATACTCGAAGTCGCCCCCGAATTCCAGGCCGACCCGCAGGCCCTGTCCCGCATTTACGTGCGAGGCAACGGCAAGCTGATCCCGCTCGACACCGTCGCCCGCTTCACGCGCAAGACGCAGGCGCTGACCGTCAATCACCAGGGCCAACTACCATCGGTGACCATCTCCTTCAACCTGCTGCCCGGCGTCTCGCTGGGCGATGCCGTCGATCGCATCAAGGCGCTGGAGCAGGAAATCCGCGTTCCGGTTTCACTAAGCACCAGCTTGCAGGGTACGGCGCAAGCCTTTCAGTCCTCGCTGCAGGGCCTTGGCGTGCTGCTGCTGGTCGCCGTACTGGTCGTCTATCTGGTGCTCGGCGTACTGTACGAGAGCTTCATCCACCCGCTGACCATTCTGTCGGGCCTGCCCTCAGCCGGCCTTGGCGCGCTGATCACCCTGCTTATCTTCAAGGTCGACCTCAGTCTCTACGCCTTCGTCGGCGTCATCATGCTGATCGGCATCGTCAAGAAGAACGCCATCATGATGATCGACTTCGCCCTCGAAAAGCAGCGCAAGGAAGGCGTCCCTCCCGGCGAAGCCATCTTCCAGGCCAGCCTGGTCCGCTTCCGGCCTATCATGATGACAACGATGGCCGCGCTGGTCGGCACCCTGCCCATCGCGCTGGGCATCGGTGCCGGGGCCGAAGTGCGTCAGCCTCTGGGCTTGGCCGTGGTTGGCGGTCTGATGCTGTCGCAACTGCTTACCTTGTACCTGACGCCGGTCATCTATCTTTACCTTGACCGCTTTACCGACAAGTCAAAAATGCCGCTCGAAACGGCACCGGCAAGCTGACCGGCGGACAGCAGTCAACGGAAGCGCATTTGGTCGCGTTAGGCTATAAATACATCATGCGCAAAACGCCATTCATCCTCCTCGTCGCCGCACTGCTGGCCCAGCCGGCCATCGCGGAAATCTACAAATGCCGCCTGCCCAACGGCAAGACGGAAATTTCCAACGCCCCTTGCGCCAGCGGCACTACCGTCACGGCACGTCCGGATGAAGCAGTCCCGGAAGCCACTCGCCAGCAGGCTGAACGCGACGTCGAACGCATGCGCAACTATGTGGATAAACGCGAGGCAGCCCAACGCGCCGAAGAAGCGGCCGAACGCCAGGAGCGCGCCAGCCAGCGTCAGGCCGCCACCAGCGCCCCATCCCGCACCTACGGCGACCCTGCGGCCTGCCTGCGCGATCTGAGCCAGCAGGCCCTGGAAGCTTCGCAGCGCGCCCAGCTTGAAGCTGAATGCCGCGGTCTGATCAGACCACCCGAAACCATCCAACAACCGGTTTACGTGCCGATCTATGGCGGTCCGCACCGGCCGCACCACTACCAGCCCCCACCACCCAAGCCCGCCCCCCAGCCACCCGCCCCGTCGATCATAATGTGCCCACCCAACGGCAAGAATTGCGCTCGGTAAGCGAGAGACTGACCAACGCCGGTCTGCATTCCCGTACAATTCTGCGGCGCCGTATGCAAACGGCAAGAACGCTTTCAAAGCAAAGAAAAGCGATCAGAAAATAGCGCGTGCAGAATTGAACTACCGACTCGCAGCAAGCCAGAGGCCATCCCTCAGGCTGGTTGCAGGCAACATCAAAAGGGAAAAAGGTGGGAATACTCGACAAACTCAAGGCCCTGTTCGGACAAGAGCCTCAAGCGCAACAAGCTCCGGCACAAGCCGAGGAAGCGCTACCGATTCAGGAGCTGGGGATAGCCGAACGCCGCAAGCGGGCGCGGGTCAACGCCCGCGAAGGCACCAAGGTTCTGATCATCGACGACTCGAAAACCATCGTTGTTGCGCTCAAGAAATTCCTGCGCTCGGCCGGTTACGAAACCATCGAAGCATTTGATGCGGAATCAGGCCTGGCCTTGATGCAGGAACAGCGCCCCGAGCTGGTCTTTCTCGACATCGTGCTACCCGGCATGAATGGCTTTGCGGCCCTGCGCACGATCCGCCGCGACCCGCAGTTGCGGGACATCCCAGTGATCATGATGAGCGGCAACGAACAGGCCATGGAGCAGTTCTTCGGCACCCGGATCGGGGCAGATGATTTCATGAAAAAGCCTTTCTCGCGCTACGAGATCTTTTTCCGGATCGAGCGCCTGCTCGATGAAAACCTGATCCCGCGCCGCGTCATCGCGAAAACCGACCAGCAGCCTCCGACCACGGTAGCGCCCTGACGCCTCCGGCCATGATCGCCACGCTCAAGACCTTTCCTGCCCAGCCGGAAACCACGGCACTGGCCGAAATGAGCCACGTGCTGGTGGTGTTGCCGGCAGCGCAGGAGATTCCGGCTGACTGCCCTGACAGCCCTTTGCTCAAGGCCACGCTGGCCCGGCGACGTCTTGATGCCGATGAACTGAGTGATTCCCCGGTTTCAGCCAATTCCTCCAAAGGCGGTTTGCGTGTCTGGCTGATGCTCGACCCCGCCAAATCGACGTTCGACAAGCAAACCCTGTTGCGCGAAGGTATGGCGATCCTGCTTCACGAAGAACCTGCCACGATCGACGTGCTGATCTGTACCGATTCCGCGAACGCAGGATGGATGGCCGATCTGGCCACCTACGTCGGGCTGGCCAATGGCACGCCGCTACCCAACCGGAAGCAGGAAGACGCCCCACGCGCTCTGGAATCCCTGCAAATATGGGGCAGCACCGGCAGCGCGGACCATGCCCGCTCATTGGCCGAGGGCAACCTGCTGGCCCGCACCCTGACCGCACTGCCACCCAATGAGCTGACACCAAGTGCCTACCGGGCGCGCATCGCCGATCTGGCCAGCCAGCTCGGCTGGGAAATGGAAGTCTTCGACCTGCAAAAGCTGCGCGACATGGGTGCCGGCGCCTTTACCTCGGTCGCGCAGGGCAGTGAGGCCAACGATGCCGCCATCGTCCGGGTATCGCTGGTTCCGCCGAATGCCCAGGCCCGGGTAGCGCTAGTCGGTAAAGGCATCTGTTTCGATACTGGCGGCCATAACCTGAAATCGGCCGACTCGATGATCGGCATGCACGAGGACATGGCCGGTTCGGCCGCCGTGCTCGGCATCCTGCACGCCGCCAGCCAGATGGCCCAGCCGCTGCGCATCGACGCCTGGCTGGCTCTTGCCAGCAACGACATTTCGCCGCGCGCCAGCCGGCAAGGCGACATCGTCACGGCGCTCAATGGCATGACCATCGAGATCGTGCACACCGATGCCGAAGGCCGCATGGTCCTGGCCGACACACTGGCCCTCGCCGGGCGCAGCCAGCCCGATCTGATGATCGATTTCGGCACGCTGACCTACACGATGATCCACGCCCTGGGCTGCCGCTACTCCGGCATCTTCGCCAGCAGTGACGAACTAGGGGCGCTGGCCGTGCGCGCCGGATCGGCCAGTGGCGAGCGGGTTTGTACCTTCCCGATGGATGCCGACTACGAAGACGACCTCGACAGCACGGTCGCCGACATCTGCCAATGCAGTCTGGACGAAGACGCGCCCGACCATATTCATGCTGCCCGCTTCCTGAAGCGTTTCGTCGGCGAACATCCCTGGCTGCACATGGATCTCTCGGCCGCCAGCTGCGAAGATGGCCTGGGCGCCATCGCCACCGACCAGACCGGCTTCGGCGTTGCCTGGGGCATCAGCTTCCTGGCGGCCTGGGCCAAACTCGAATCCCGCGGCCAGTAATCGCCCATCCTCCGGAGAAAACACCATGTCCCATCCCGCCCTGATCGTCATTGATCTGCAGAACGACTATTTCCCGGACGGCAGGTTTCCGCTGTGGAATGCCGAAGGCACGCTGAGCAATGTCGAACAAGCCATCGGCCAGGCACGCGCCAAGGGCATCCCGGTCATTCTGGTTCAGCACGTTGCCGACAGCAGCAAGGGAATCGCCCCGTTCTTCAACACCGGCACGCCGGGCGTCGACATCCATCCGCGCGCCCTCGCTGCCGCCCCGGATGCGCCCATCGTCATCAAGTCGTTTGCCGACAGCTTCCACAAAACCACGCTGGAAGCGACGCTGGCTCAACTCGGCGTCGACGAATTGCTGGTCTGCGGCATGATGACCCAGAACTGCGTAACCCATACGGCGATCTCAAAGGCCGCCGAAAAGTACAAGGTCAGTATCCTGGCCGACTGCTGCACGACGGTCAGCGAAATCCTGCACAAGATTGCACTGAATGCGGTATCGACCCGCCTGACTGTCGGCCAAGCCGGCGACCTGATCTAGGCACGCCCATTCCCCTGCGCCGCCCCGATCCGTACCGCCCCCCCCGATCGCATTTCGAGACTAGCCCCATGCCTCTGGTTCTGACCCCTTTTGCCGATACGCCCGCCGCCGAGGAAATCATTGCCCAAACCAAGCTCTGGCTGGAGCGTGCGGTCATCGGCCTGAATCTCTGCCCCTTTGCGAAGAGTGTTTTCGTCAAGAATCAGGTGCGCTACGCCTTGACGGGTGCCAGCACGCCCGATGAACTATTGGCCGAGCTGGAACATGAACTCACCCTGCTTGCCGAAACCGAAGCAGCGGAACTGGACACCACGCTGCTGATTCATCCGCAGGTCATGACTGACTTCCTCGACTTCCATTTCTTTCTTGGCGAAGTCGACGCGCTGATCCGCAACCTCGGCTACGAGGGTGTCTTCCAGATCGCCAGCCTGCATCCGCAATATGAGTTCGCTGGCAGCGAACCGGACGACATCGCCAACTTCACCAACCGCTCGCCTTATCCAACGCTGCACCTGCTACGCGAAAGCAGCATTGACCGTGCTGTAGCGGCTTTTCCGGATGCGGCGGACATTTTTGAGCGCAATATCGAAACGATGGAGCGCCTCGGTCACGAAGGCTGGAAGAAACTCTGGCTGAGCCGTTAGCCCGTCACCGGGCTATTTACCCTTGGCCGGCTTCCGGGCGTTCTCGGTCTCGCTCGGCGAGTCTTCTTCCTCTCCCTGCGCATGCAGGAGCCAGACAAGGTCACTGCCCTGCACCGGCATCGGAATCATCTGGTTCCAGCTCCAGCGGAACACGGGTCCGCTAGGCACGTAGCGCGCAAACACCTCACCGCGCGAACTGACACCGAAAAATGGCCAAGGCCCCAGGACGGCATCCTTGAGTTGTGCATCGGTCATGGTTCGCCTCCTTCTGTGGGCTGGGCAATGCAGGCAGTCTGCGCCGTCTGCCCCGGTGAATCAAGGCGTTCCGGCAGACAAAGCTCAAATACTCCAGGAACCAAAGGAAAGGGCCGCAAACGCGGCCCGTCCATCCTGCCCAGCAGAAGCCTGAAATCAGGCCGTTTCGTGCTCCGCGCCATCCTTGCTCTGGCTGCCGAGGGTCAATTCGGTGTTTTCGCTGAGGGCGAAGAAGAAGGCTTCGACGGCTTTGGGCTCACCCGATGCCGCAAAGGTGGTCTGGCCACACTCACACTGGCCGACCCAGATCGCGTCGATGCCACGCAGCCCGCGCGTGCTGACCGGGTGAATCGCCGTCACATCGGCGTTGCAGCCGTTGCAGACCAGCTTTTCCGGACGCGTCGCCTCGATTTTCTCCTGTGCCTGAGCAACGCGTTGCGCCAGCGTACCGCGGTTTTTGGCTTGTCCCATGTTTGCTCCCCTCGGTTTTTTCAAAGGCAGGCAGGATACAGGATTTTCACCTCGCGACGGTGAGCGGCCTCACTCCTCGGCGAAGCAATAGCGTCGCTTGCCCTCCGACTTGGCCTGATACATGGCCAGATCGGCACAGCGGATGATTGTCTCAGGGGTGCTCGCCCCACCGGCACGAGGGAACAGGCATATCCCAATGCTCGCGCTGAGTCTCTGTGCCTTGGGCAGCCCTGGAATCGGCTGTTCGATCAGTGAGATCAACTTGTCGGCCAGATGTGCGGCACTGTCGCAGGATCCGATTTCCTGAATGAGCAGAAAGAACTCATCACCACCAAGCCGGGATACGGTATCGGTCTCGCGCATCGAAGAGGCCAAGCGCCTGGCCACTTCGCGCAGGGCAATGTCGCCGCAATCATGCCCAAGCTGGTCATTGACATCCTTGAACCCGTCCAGATCGATAAAAAAGCCGGCATGGCGAGCTAGGTCGCGGCGGGCCAGCGCCAGTGCCTGATTGATCCGGTCATCCAGCAACTCGCGGTTGGGCAGTCCGGTCAGCCGGTCATGCAGGGATCGGTCCAAGTGAAGCAGCCGCTCATCATCGAGTTGCAATTCGCGCAGGAAAAGCAGTCGCCGCTGATACTCGGCCAGGTAGCCGGCAGCACCACCGATCAGGTTGGCCGAAATCATGAAGAAATTCTGGCTGAGCAACATTCCCTCCGGATACTGCCGAAGATAGCCGAACAGAATGTTGTAGAGGACCAGTACGAGGAGATTGACGACCAGTGCCTGGATGAAGCGCGCCCCAAGCAAGTTGTAGGTATAGAAGGTCGCGAGCATCAAGCCGGGGTAATAGTAGGTACTGCTCCCGGATGGCAGATGCCAGAGCATGGCGATCAAGCCAAGTGCCGCTGTAAATCCGACCAATGCAAGTGGCAGCTGGTTGGCTTTTTCAAACCATGGCGAGAAAGTCAGTGCCAGAACGATCAACGGCACCAGCAAGGCCGCCAGGCGGATCAACCAGACCTGTGCCACCTGTTCAGGCGGCACGAACAGATGCTCCAGCGCCCCATACGAAAAATAGACAATGATGCCAACCACAATCGCTGCCCGACCTTGCAGGCGCAAGCGTGGCTCCAGATGTCGAACAAAGGCACGCTCTGTCGCGGGATCATGAAAACTGAGCGTCAGCGAGTGCAACTTGTTCATCTTTGACGCGCCATTGAGGAGCCTCACTCTGGGGGTAACGGGGGCACTTTCCAAGAATGCCCCTCGAATATGAGCCACAGCATAATTGCAAGCCCCGGTGGGCGATAAGGATATTTTCCCCAATATCCGAAGTTCAGGCTCTATGGCAATATGCAGGGATGCATGCCCTGCCCCACCTTGCCGTACTCGACTGGTTGTCCCTGACGGTTTTCTTCGCCTGCTGGGCCGGCTACGCATGGTATTCGGAACACAGCCAGTGGGGCGCCAGCGGTCTGATCCGCACGACCCAGCACTATCGTCTGAAATGGGCCTACCGCATGCTTGAGCGCGACGTACGAGTCACCGACTCGACGCTGATCGGCAACCTGGTGACCAGCGTTTCGTTCTACGCCAATACCACCATCTACATCATCGCCGGCCTGGTCGCTGCCCTCGGCGCCTCCGACAAGCTGGTCAGCTTCACCGCCGATCTCCCCTTCGGCAATACCGGCAACCGTGAATTGCTCGAAATCAAGCTGATGTTGGTGCTGGCCAGCTTCGTATACGCCTATTTCAAGTTCACCTGGTCACTACGCCAGTTCAACCTGCTCTCCATCCTGGTCGGCGCAGCGCCTTTCGGCAAGCCGGGCGAAGCCGGGATCGACACCTACGCTCAGCGCGTGGCCAGTGCCAACAATCTGGCCGGCGACGACTTCAACCGCGGTATCCGCGCCTACTATTTCGGACTGGCCGCTTCGGGCTGGCTGCTCAATACGGCTGCCCTCGGCCTGTTGTCGATCGTCGTGCTGATCGTTTTATTCCGCCGAGACTACCGCTCGCCGGCCCTGCAAATCCTGCGCGATTAACCACGATGACGCCGAAAAGCCAGCTAGCCGGCATCGGCTATGGTCTGCTCGCCTATGTGATCTGGGGCTTCTTCCCGCTGTTCTTCCGGCAGCTATCCCATGTCTCGCCCATGGACGTATTGTCCAATCGTGCCGTCTGGGCCTGCATTTTCGTTAGTCTCCTGCTGACACTGCGTCAACGCTGGAGCAAGGTACTGGCCGTTTTTCAGACCCCACGCCAGTTGGCCATGCTGGCGCTGGCCGCCTTGCTGGTGGGCAGCAACTGGCTGATGTTCCTGTGGGCGGTGGCTCATCAGCAGGTGGTTGCCTCCAGCCTGGGTTATTTCCTGACACCGCTGATCAACGTGCTGCTTGGCCTCATTGTGCTCAAGGAGCGCCTGAACCGCCTCGAATGGATTTCGGTTGCCTTCGCCGTTGCAGCCATTGCCAATGAGGTCGCCACGCTGGGCAGTCTGCCCTGGGTATCTCTGTTTCTTGCCGCCACTTTTGGCACCTATGGTCTGGTCCGTAAGCAGGTGCCGGTCGATGCACTGTCCGGACTATGGCTGGAAACCCTGGCCATGCTACCGATCTGCGGGCTCTACGCGCTCTGGGAGATGCAGAGCGGACATATGGTCTTTGCCGCCCATGACACGACGACGGCAAGTCTGCTGGTCGGCGCCGGGGTCCTGACGGCGTTGCCACTGATGGCCTTTGCCGCCGCCACCCAACGCCTCGACCTGGCGACCGTCGGCATGCTGATGTACATCAACCCGACCATGCAGTTCGGCACGGCCATCTGGATTTTCGGCGAACCGATGCAGACCGAACGGTTGATCAGCTTTGGCCTGATCTGGATCGGTCTCTTCATTTTCAGCTGGAGCATGTGGCAGAAATACCGGAGGCCGGCCTGATGTCGCGCACGCTACTCTACGCCATCGTCTTCATCGAAGGCTTCTGTTCGCTCGGCGCCGAAGTCATCGCCCTGCGCCGACTGGTACCCCATGTCGGCAGTTCCATCGTCGTCACTGCCCCGACCATCGGCTTCTTCCTGCTCGCCTTGGCCCTCGGCTATGCCTCAGGCGCCCGCGTCGCAGCCGACTACAAGCTAGTAGTCGCCCGCAACTTCCTGATTTCAGCAGCATTGGCCGGCATCGGACTGGCTGGTATCAGCGTCGACTGGATGTTTACCCATCTGCAGCCGGTCATGGTTGCCTACCTTTTCTTCATTGGCGGCGTACTCTGCCCGCTGGCCTGGCTGCTCGGCCAGACCGTACCGATCCTGACCAACCTGATGCAGGCCGAGCGTACCGGCGAAGCCAGCGGTCTGGCGCTGTACTGGTCGACGCTCGGCTCCTTCCTTGGTTCGCTCACACTGTCGCTCATTGTCATGCAGTGGCTGGGCGTTTCGGCGGCCGTCTTTGCCTGCGCCTTCGGGCTGGTGATCGGTGTTCTGTTGCTCGCCAGCCGGAATTTGAAACTGGCGGCTCTTTCAGTGCTGACCGTTACAACTGCAGCAGGCTTCAATTTCCAGCATGACGTGACCGCCGATACGGCCTACGCCGAATACATCGTCGGCCCGGTCGAGCTGGCGGGCCAGCAGGAGCCGCGTGCCTTCATGGTCAACAAGTCGCTGGCCTCGCTGATCGACGACAGCGAGCCGCCCAACTACACGCGCTACATCAGGCACCTGCGGCAGATCCTGCTCGACGATCTCTGTTTCAGGGACAAGGAAATCCTCGTCCTCGGCGCTGGCGGCTTCACGCTCTCCCACCGCGAACCGCTGAATCGCTACACCTACGTCGATATCGACCCGGCCATCCGCGACATCGCTGAAAAGCATTTTCTGAGGGAACCGTCCCGTGGCGAATTCATCGCCGACGATGCCCGGCGCTTCATCGCCACCACCGAGCGCCGTTTCGATGCCGTGGTCGTCGATGTCTACAGCTCCCACACTTCGATCCCCAGCCATCTCGTCACCCGCGAATTCTGGGCCGGCACCCGCCGCGTGTTGAAACCGGAAGGCGTACTGCTGGCCAATCTGATTCTCGACGGCAAGCTGGAAACGCCCTACGCCCGCAACCTGCTGGCCACTATCGAGAGTGTTTTCGGTCGTTGCGCCGTCGATGTGCTGCACAAGGCAAAGGCACTGGCCAATGTCGAAGTCAGCTGTTTTGCCAGCAGCCAGCCGACACCAAGCGGCATCTACGTCGATGAGAAGAACCGCGCCGACCTCGATCTTGCACGCTCACGCTGAAGCGGACAATCAGCCCGCCAGCGTATTCCCGGCAATAACCAGACCCTGGATTTACCCCAGGCGTCGCCGCGCCTCGAACAGGCAGACACCCGCCGCCACGGACACATTCAAGCTTTCAACGGTGCCGTGCATTGGTATCTTGACCAGCTGATCGCAATTTTCGCGGGTCAGGCGGCGCATGCCCTCGCCTTCGGCGCCCAATACCCAAGCCGTCGCTTTTGGCCACTCGGCGGCGTAGAGGTCACTTTCAGCCTCACCCGCCGTGCCGATCACCCAGATTTCGCGTTCCTGCAGTTCGCGCAAGGTACGGGCAAGATTGGTCACCATCACGTAAGGGACGGTTTCAGCGGCGCCGCACGCAGTCTTGGCGGCCACATCGGTCAGGCCGACAGCCCGGTCCTTGGGCGCGATGACCGCATGCACCCCGGCCGCATCGGCGACCCGCAGGCAGGCACCCAGGTTGCGTGGGTCGGTAATGCCATCGAGCACGAGCAGGAAAGCCGGTTCTTCGAGGGTATCAAGCACATCGTCAAGATACGCCACCTTGCGACCACCTTCGATGCGGGCAACAACCCCCTGATGCCTGGCGCCGGGGGCCATGCCGTCCAGACGCTTGCCATCGCAGGCAACCACGCTGATGCCTTGCAACTCGGCATGGCTGAGCAAATCACGGGCTCGCGCATCCTGGCGCGTAGCATCAATCAGAATTTCCTTGACCGAGCCCGGATCGTGACGAAGTTTGGCGGTAATGGCATGAAAACCATAAATCAGGCGGGAGGACATGACTGCTTTCGTAATTCAGGATGGCGGATTCTACCGCGCCACCCGGTACCGCCGGAAACCGGCCTGATTCGGACCAGCCTTCAGGAAGGACCTAGAAGCCCTGCAGCAGCGAATCTTCGCGGGAAATCCAGCGCGACAACAGGAGATCGTGCAAGGCAATGTGATTGGTGATCCAGCGGGTCAGCAACTGATCAAGTTCGCGAATTCTGGAAACAACATGCAGTTGATCTAGCGAAGAGACAATTTCCTGAACCTTGGCAGCGATCTCGGCATGATCTTCCATGTGAGCCTGGCAGACATCCCGATCGACCATGAGCATCAGCGAGTCACGCATGATGCTTTCTTCCGTCTTGAAGTGATCGAGAATGAAGGAAAACACGTCACCAAGCATGCCGATCAACTGATTTTCGCAACGCTCCCGGAAGTCATTTCGGCAACCGCTGCAATCTGCAAAGCTGATATGGTCAATGCAGACCTTGCGCAGATTTGCGATGGCAGACACCAGAAAACGATGCTCGAAATCGATGAGCTTATGGCCGGTAATCAATTCCGGGGGCAGGTCACCCGTTGCCAGCCAGTGTGCGGTAATGTCCGATAGCGAATCAACGGATTCATCCCTGCGAATCGGGATTGAAACCGCCCGCTGTGTCGTCATTGCCGCTCCAAACATATTAACTTTCTACATTTTAATATGATTTCATTGAACCGAACTACGCCTATTCATTTCTGAGTAATACTGCCGTTAATCAAATATCAGACCCATTCAGGGAAAGAACTTGCTGTCGGACAATCAAAAACGCTGGGGTGTTGATCAATGGGCAGCCTACCTGAGCAGCCGGGAGTTGCCCTGCATGCCGCGCTCAAAAGCACGGCTGCTTGAGCTTGAAGCGGAGCAAGGGGACAGGCTCGCGGCGTGTGACCTTGCCGATATCGCTGCTGCAGACCCATTTCTTTGCCTCCGCCTGCTGCGCGAAGCGGAGAATCACCGAGTCCAGCGCCTGGCCCATGAGACGACGACGCCACTTGGCGCAGTCATGCAACTCGGCACCGACACCTTCCACAAGCTGCTTTTGAATTGCCCGGAAACTGACGAAACCAACCCCGGTCTTGCCGAATGTGAAGCCCGAGCCCACCTTGCGAGCCGGCTTGCCCTGCGCTGGGGTAGCGCCCGGGCTGACGTATCCCCTGACGAAATAGCCATGGCTGCGCTGCTTTCGGAAATTGGCGAGCTCCTGCTTTGGTCTTTTGCCGAGGATCTGCCCCAGGCTGCCCTGACCGCCCGGCACTCAGGGCGTTCGCCAAGGTCGGTTCAGGCTCAGGTCGACACCTGCGGTTTTCGTTTCAAGGACTTGACGCTGAAGTGCTCCCTGATCTGGCACCTCCCCCCCCTGCTGACACAACTGATCCGCGGCATCGACAACACGCGCTCCAACCTGTCGCGCCTCTGCGTTGATACGGCCCGCCATATAACGACCGAGGGAGGGGTCAGCCCTGCGCTACCTTCCGATATCGCAGAAGCCAAGCATCTCATCCCCGGCGCCTCGCTCGAATGGCTGGCCGAGCAGCTCCCCGGCCTCGACGAAGAACAAATCGCCAATATCGTCCTCAAGGCGGCCGATCTGCTCGACCCGACTCACCACTGAGGACGTCCCACGGCAATCAGCGCCGCTTGCTAGCGGCTTTCCGCGGTGGTTTGGCAGCCCCGCCCTTGCTCTTGGCCGGAGCCTTCTTGGCAACTGGCTTTGGCTTGCTCTTTGCCGGCTTGACTGGCGCCTTGACCACAGCCTTGACCGGTGAGGCAGGCTGACGGACTGGCTTGACTGACGCTTTGGCAGCAGCAGGCCGACCCATGGCCTTGCCAGCCATTTTTCCCGCCGTCTTTCCGCCACGCGATGTTTTGTCATCACCAGCCAACACGAAATCAATCCTGTTTGACTCAAGATCGGCACGCACCAACCGGACCCGCACCCGGTCGCCAAGGCGAAAACGCTGCCCCGTCCGCTCGCCAAGCATCTGGTGCTTGATGTTGTCGAACTGGAAGTAGTCGGAACCCAGCTCCGAAACGTGCACCAGGCCTTCGATATAGATGGTGTCGAGCGCTACAAAGATACCGAATGCCGTCACCGCCGAAATCGTCCCGTCGAACTCTTCGCCGATGCGCTCCTTCATGAAGAAGCACTTCAGCCAGTTCTCGACATCGCGCGTCGCCTCGTCAGCCCGCCGCTCGGTAGACGAGCATTGCAGGCCAATATCGTCCCACTCGCGCGACGGCACATATTTCTCACCAGCCAGCACCGCCTTGATGGCGCGATGCACCAGCAGATCTGGATAACGGCGGATCGGCGAGGTGAAGTGAGTGTAATGCTCATAGGCCAGGCCAAAGTGGCCGACATTATCCGGGCTGTACATCGCCTGCCGGAGCGAGCGAAGCATCACTGTCTGCAACAACTGGAAGTCCGGACGCTGCTTGACCTTTTCGAGCAGGATGCCGTAATCCTTTGCCCGTGGCTCATCGCCACCGCCGAGAGCGAGTCCGAACTCGCCAAGGAAGGCGCGGAGATTCTTCAGCTTGTCTTCCGACGGTGACTCGTGGATGCGATAGAGGCAAGTCTGCTTGTTCTCAGCGAGGAAATCCGAAGCGCAGACATTGGCCGCCAGCATGCACTCCTCGATGATGCGGTGGGCATCGTTGCGTACCACCGGCACGATGTTCTCGATCTTGCCCTGCTCGTTGAACAGCATCTGGGTTTCGGTCGTTTCGAAATCGATCGCCCCTCGCTGCCCCCGGGCCTTATGCAAGGCACCGAACAGCTTGTAGAGATTCTGCACGTGCGGCAGTACGCTGCGGTGCACATCGCTTTCCGGCTTTTTCTCACCAGAAAGCCACGACCACACGAGGTTGTAGGTCAATCGAGCATGCGAGCGGAAAACCGCCGGGTAAAAACGATACTTTCCGATCTTTCCGGTGCTGCTGATCTCCATGTCGCAAACCATCGCCATCCGCTCGACATCCGGGTTCAGCGAACAGATACCGTTCGACAGTTTTTCCGGCAGCATCGGAATCACCCGACGCGGGAAATAGACCGAATTGCCCCGTTCCAGAGCCTCCTTGTCGAGTGCCATGCCCGGCTTGACGTAATGTGAGACGTCGGCAATCGCCACCACCAGCCGCCAGCCGCGCCCTTTTTTCTCGCAAAACACTGCATCGTCGAAGTCGCGTGCCGTTTCACCATCAATGGTAACCAACGGCAACTCGCGCAAATCCTCCCGGCCAGCAAAATCGGCTTTCTTGACTTTGTCCGGCAGGGCCTTGTTCTCCTCCAGCGCAGCCTTCGAAAACTCGAACGGCAGATCGTGCTTACGCAAAGCAATCTCGATCTCCATGCCGGGATCGGCATAGTTACCCAGCGTCTCGATAATTTGCCCGATTGGCTTGGAGTACTTGCTCGGCTGCTCGATGATCTCAACCATCACCACCTGGCCCGACTCCGGCTTGAACTTCGCCTTCTTCTCGGGCGGCACCAGAATATCCTGCGAAATACGCTTATTCTCGGGCACTACGAACACGACACCGTGCTCGACGAACACACGACCGACCACCCGGGAATTTACGCGCTCTGTCACTTCGACAATGCCGCCTTCGGGACGCCCCTTCCGGTCGATACCGGTCACCCGGACCAGCGCCCTGTCACCGTGCAGCACCTTACCCATCTGGTGCTGATCGAGGAAAATATCGGCACTTCCATCGTCCGGAACAAGGAAACCGTAGCCATCCGGATGCCCCTGCACCCGCCCAGGCGTCAGACTGGCTCGCTCGGGCAGGATGTACGCTCCCTTGCGGTTGCGCATCAATTGCCCCTCGCGCTCCATCGCGCCCAACCGGCGCTGGAACATTTCGCGCTCAGTGCTGGTGATATCAAGCAATTCGGTCAGCTCGGCAAACTCGAGCGGCCGACCTTCATCAGCCAGCACCTGCGATACATATTCGCGTGACGGCAAAGGAAATTCGTAGCGGGCTAATTCACGCTCGAAAAATGGGTCGGCTCGACGGATTTTGGACAGCTTCTTTCTTGACATTAACTATATTTCCTCTAAAATTCGCGCTCTTCACACCTGTGCCCAGGTGGCGGAATTGGTAGACGCACTAGTTTCAGGTACTAGCGGGTAACTCCGTGGGGGTTCGAGTCCCTTTCTGGGCACCAAAGATTCGGATCAAAGGCTTCGAGAAATCGAGGCCTTTTTTCTTTTGGGTATTCACCGAACCACTGCGCGGATTGTCTCACAGCGTCATGAAAAGCCTGAACTCAATCTCGACGGAAAAACAGTTTACAGCAATCCAAAATCATGTAAAATGCGCGCTCTTCGCACCTGTGCCCAGGTGGCGGAATTGGTAGACGCACTAGTTTCAGGTACTAGCGGGTAACTCCGTGGGGGTTCGAGTCCCTTCCTGGGCACC